>NZ_RJKN01000001.1 GCF_003751265.1 Pseudokineococcus lusitanus | reverse complement strand
AAGCTAAGCCCGTTCGCGCCGATGGTACTGCCTGGGGGACTGGGTGGGAGAGTAGGTCGCCGCCGGACATCTTTTGTGGGTGAGGGGTCGTGGGTTACGTGTTCTGCCTTCGGGTGGGGCTCGTGCCTGCGGCCCCTTTCCTGCGTCCACGACCAGGTCGACGACGGCGTCGTCCTGCGGTCGTGATGACCCGACCGACCGCGGCAGGGCCGGCCGCACGCGGTGCGGTCAGCCCTCGTCGGCGAAGCCCGGCAGGTGGTCCTCGAGGACCTCGATGCAGGGGACCGTCCCGCCGATCTGGCAGAGCACCGCGAGGCCGCTGGCCCACACGCGGTGGATGAGGACGTACTCGCGCGGCAGGTTGAGCTTGAGGCCGAGCGCCCAGGCGGGCGTCCGCGGGTCCTGCACCCGCGCGAAGAGCTCCCGCAGCCAGGCGCGGTCGAAGGTGAACAGCTCCGTGTGGACCGGCCGCAGGAACGGCGTGAGGAAGTCGAGGAGCTGCTCGGCGTCGACGTCGATGGTGGGCCGGATGAAGTTCTCCCGCCGCAGCCCCTCGACGACGCCGTCGGCGTCGTCGGAGAGGGCCACCGTGAGGAGCCGGCCGATCGCCGGGGGCATCCCGTCGGGCAGCCGCTTCACCGCCCCGAAGTCGAGGGCGCCGAAGCGTCCGTCGGGGGTGATGCGGAAGTTGCCTGGGTGGGGGTCCGCGTGGAGCAGGCCGGCCTCGGAGGGCCCCAGGAAGAGGAACTCGAGGTAGCGGCGCGACGCGAGGTCGCGCTGCTCCTGCGTCCCCGAGGCGATGACCGTCGACAGCGGGACACCGTCCATCCACTCGGCGACGAGGACGCGCTCCGTCGCCTCGAGGACGTCGGGGACGGCGAAGTCCGGGTCGTCGCGGAAGGCGGCGGCGAAGGCGCGCTGGGAGGCGGCCTCGACCGTGTAGTCGAGCTCCTCGACCAGGCGCTCCTTCATCTCCGCCAGCACCGGTCCCAGCTCGAGGCCGGGGATCCAGCCGCCGGCGACCCGGGCGACCCGGGAGACCTGCGTGATGTCGGAGACGAGGGCCTTGCCCGCGCCGGGGTACTGCACCTTGACGGCGACCTGCCGGCCGTCGGCCCAGGTGCCGCGGTGCACCTGCCCGATCGACGCGGCCGCGACCGGGACGTCCTCCAGGTCGCGGAAGAGCCGGCGCCAGCCGTCCCCCAGCTCCGAGCGGAGCACCTCGTGCACCACCGCGGGGGGCAGCGCCGGGGCGGCGTCCTGCAGGCGGGTCAGCGTGGCCCGGTACGGGCCCGCGACCTCCTCGGGCAGCGCCGCCTCGAAGACGCTCATGGCCTGGCCGACCTTCATGGCGCCGCCCTTGAGCTGGCCCAGGACGGAGAAGACCTGCTCGGCCGTGCGGGCCTGCATCTCCGCCGCGACGACCTCCGCGGGCCGCCCGCCGAGCCGCTTGCCGAGGCCGAGCGCGGTGCGCCCGGCCATGCCCGCGGGCAGACCGGCCAGCCGCACTCCACGGCTGAGGGCACGACGCGGCAGCTCGCTCACCTCCTCATCATGGACGCTGCCCCCCGGGGACGCCGTCCGGCCCCTGCCCGGAGGGACGCGGGGCCTCGTCGCGCACCGCGGGCACGGCCGTGCAGCCGCAGGCGGGGTGCGGCGTCCACCGCCGTGCGGTCGTCAGCGGGTAGGGCCGCACGGCGACGTCCCAGGTGAGACCGGGGGTGGTCCCGTCCCTCCCGGGGGACCACGGCGGGGCGGGAGCGTCCCCGTCGGGCCCGGGAGCGGCGGGGTCGAGCGCCCCGACGTCGAGGGCGCCGAGGACGACGACGACGGTGACGGCCGCGACCAGCCGGGCGAGCGCGGCGTCCTCGCCGTCGCGGGCCCGGGCCGGGTGCGCGAGCTGGGCGGCGACGGCGGGCCAGGAGGGGTCGCGGTCCGTGCGGTGCAGCGCGACGCAGCGGGAGCACGGCCCACGGCCGGGCCGGACGAGGGGCCCGACGACGGCCGAGGCCGGGCGCAGGCCGACGGGCAGGTGCGGCCGGTCCTCGCGCAGGAGGGCTGCCGGGCCGGCGGGCGCCACGACGCCGTCGGCGACGAGGACGACGAGGGCCTCCGGCCGGGCGACGCCCTGCGCCGGCGGACGCCCCAGGGCCGCGGCCCACCCGCCCGGGAGCACGGCGGCGGAGGTGGCACGTCCCCGCCCCACGTCGACGGCGCGGTGGCCGCCCACGGCGACGTCGTCGCGCCGGACCCGGCGCCGTGGGGCGTCCTCCAGCACGACGTCGCCGACGCCCGCCTCCAGCAGGCCGGCGGCCACCGCGGTGCCCGTGCGCCCCGCGCCGACGACACGGACGGCCACGGCGGCCCGGCGCCCGAGCGCCGCCCAGCCGTCGCCGCCCCGCACCAGGCCGGCCGCGCGCGCCTCGGCCGCCGTGGCGGGCACCGGCGGCGGGGCGGCGGACCGCTCCTCCAGGACCCCGGCGCCGTCGAGGAGGCCGAGCAGGTGGTCCACCCGCTCGGCCGTGGAGCCGCGGCCCGGGGCGCGTGCGCGCAGCACATCGCGCCCCGCACCGGCGACGAGGTCGTCGAGCAGCGCCTCGTCCGCCGCGTCCAGGCGCTCGAGCAGGACCGCGACCGCCGGGTCGTCGCCCACCTGCACCGTCCCTACCGCCCGCCACAGCAGCGGCAGCCCCGGCCGGATCCTCAGCGCCGTCGTCACCGCCGCCACCCCCGCCCCGCCGGGCCCTCCGGCGGCCAGGAGGCTGCCAGCGGCCGGTGCCCCGCGGGGCGGGCGTCCACAGGCGCCGCCGCCGCGGTGCGTCGGGGCCCGGGCGGCGCGACCGCCCCGCTACGGTGCGCCCGTGGAGCCGGGACGTCGCCGTGCGGCCCCTCGCCGTGCTGCCGTGCCCTCCGCCGCGACCCCCGCCGCGGGCGGCACCCCCGCCGCGGCGCCGGGGGGCGACGTCGCCGTGCGCGTGCGCCGCAGCGACCGCCGACGCCGGACGGTCACCGCCTACCGCGAGGACGGCGGCGTCGTGGTCTGCATCCCCGCCCGCTTCACGGCGGCGGAGGAGGCGGAGTGGGTGCAGCGCATGCTCGCCAGGCTCGCCGCGCGCGACGGCCGGCGACGCCTCGGCGACGACGACCTCGAGCAGCGCGCCGCCCGGCTCGCCGAGCGCTACCTCGACGGCCGGGCCCGCCCCACGTCGGTCCGCTGGGTCGACAACCAGCGGTCCCGGTGGGGCTCGACGACCCCCGCGGACGGCAGCATCCGCCTCTCGACCCAGCTGCAGGGGCTCCCGGCCTGGGTCGTCGACTACGTGCTCCTCCACGAGCTCGCCCACCTGCTCGTCCCGGGCCACGGCGAGGACTTCTGGGCCCTGCTGGCGGCCTACCCGCGCTCCGAGCGGGCGCGGGGCTTCCTCGAGGGGTGGTCCACGGCCGAGGCGGCCCGCACGGGCGCGCCGGCGCCCGCGGAGGACGCCGACGACTGACTCCGGCCGACGGGCGCTCAGCCCGCCAGGGCGGCGGCGGCCCGGCGCAGGCGGGCCGGGAGGTCCGGGACGACGGCCGGCCCGCCGCCCGCGCCGTCGGGCAGCGCGTCGAGCGGCCACCACGCGACGTCGTCGCTCTCGTCGCTCACCGCCAGCGCGGACGTCGGGTCCAGGACGACGAGGTGCGCGACGTCGAGGTGCGAGCGGCACCGCCCGAAGGCGGGCGGGAGCTCGTGGTGGTCGAGGTCGGCGGGCACCTCGGAGACGTCCCCGAGCGTGGCCGGGACGCCCGTCTCCTCCACCAGCTCGCGCAGCGCGGCGTCCCGCGTCGACGCGTCCGACGCCTCGAGGTGGCCGCCGGGCTGCACCCAGAAGCCGCCGCGGCGGTGCAGCACGAGCAGGGTGCTCGAGCCCGAGGGGTCGAGGACGAGCGCGCTGGCCGTCAGGTGGTCCGGCGGCCCGGCCTTCGCCAACGCACCGGGGACCTCGAGGTGGGCGAGGTAGCGCCGGCGCAGCTCCTCCTGCCGCGCGTCCAGGGGTGCGGTCGCCACGGCGGGCCAGCGCTCCAGGCACGCCCGCACGGCGTCGACGGCAGCGCCGCGGGCGGGCGTCGCCGCGGTCACGGCCGCGCGGGGCCCGAGGACCCGTCCCCGTCCGTGCCCCCCGGGCCGTCCGACGCGGGACCGCCGGGGCCGTCCTCGGCGTTGCGCTGGTCGGCCGAGGGCTCGTGCTGCGCCTCGCCCAGGTCGCCGTCGAGGAGCTGGGCCAGCGCGGCGTCCACGTCGGCGTCCTCGGCCTGGGCGGCGCCACGGCGGGCGGCCCACCCGGCCGGGTCGTCGAGGTCCTCCGCCGTCGGCAGCAGGTCGGGGTGCGCCCACGCCGCGTCGCGGGCCTCGACGCCGCGGGCGTCCTCGATGAGCGCCCACAGGGCGGCGGCGTCGCGCAGGCGGCGCGGCCTCAGCTCGAGCCCCACGAGGCTCGACAGCGTGTGCTCGGCCGGACCGCCCGCGGCCCGCCGCCGCCGGACGACCTCGCGGAGGGCGCCGGCGCTCGGCAGGGCCGTCGCGGCCGTGTCGACGACGTGGTCGACCCAGCCCTCGACGAGGGCCAGCGCCGTCTCGAGCCGGGCGAGCGCCGCCTCCTGCTCCGGGGTGCGCTGCGGCTCGAGCATCCCCGAGCCCAGCGCCTGCTGCAGCGCCTCGGGGTCGGTGGCGTCGACCGTGCGCAGGGCCTCCTCGATCCGCTCGGTGTCGATGCGGATGCCGGCCGCGAAGGCCTCGACGGTGCCGAGGACGTGGGCCCGCAGCCACGGGCGCTGGGTGTAGAGCCGGGCGTGGGCGGCCTCGCGCAGCGCCAGGTAGAGGCGCACCTCGTCGAGCGGCACCTCGAGCCCCTCGGCGAAGGCCTCGACGTTGGCCGGCAGGAGCGCCGTCGTGCCCTCGGGCGCGAGCGGCAGGCCGATGTCGGTGCCGGAGACGACCTCGCGGGCCAGCTCGCCGACGGCCTGGCCGACCTGCATGCCGAAGACCGCGCCGCCGACGGAGCGGACCATCCCGCCCGCGGCCTGCATCGCCGCCCTGACCTCCGGGGGCGCCTGCTCCGCCATCGCGGCGGCCATGGCGTCGCCCACCGAGTGGGCCACCGGCTCCGCGAGCACCCGCCACGTGGGCAGGGTGGCCTCCACCCACTCCGAGCGGGACCACGCCCGCGACGTCGCCCCGGCCGAGCCGAGCGCCGTGCGCTCGTCGAGCCAGAGGTCCGCGAGGCGCAGCGCCTCGACGGTCGCGCGCCGGGCGGCGTCACCGACGCTGGGGTCGCCCTCGGAGACGGCGCCCTGGCGGGCGACCTGGTGGGCGAGGTCCCAGTTGACCGGCCCGTCCCCGCCGCCGGCCATCATCTGCTGGACCTGGGCGACCATCCGGCTCAGCGCCGCCGGGTCGCCGGGGAGGCCGAGCGCCTGCAGCGCCGCCGGGTCGAGGTTCCCGGGGGGGTTGCCGCCGGGACCGCCGAGGCCGCCGCCGGCACCGCCCATCAGCTGGCGCAGCAGGTCCTCGAGGGGGTTGCTGCCGTCGCCGTCGTCAGGACGACCGGTGGGGGGCGTGGGGCTCATGGGTCCTCCTGCGCGGGGCGCGGCGGTGGTGGGGCCGAGCGGGCGGGTCCCGGGGACCCGCCCGACCACGGTAACGAGCGGCGGGGGAGGATCATCCCGGCGGCGGACGCCGTCCGCCGTCAGCGGACGGGACGGGCGGCCGGCGCGGCCACGCGCGACGACGAGCAGCACGGGGAGCCAGATGAGCGGCACGTCCGGCCTGCGGCCGGCCACGGGCGCCCTCGTGGTGTCCTTCCTCGCCTCGCTGGGCGGGCTGGCGCTCCTCGGGTCGGCGGGCACCCCCTACGCCGTCGAGGCGCCGGGCCCGGTGCAGGACGTCCTCGGCGAGACGGCGCAGGGCGAGCCGCTCGTGGAGGTGGAGGGCCGGGAGACCTACCCGACCACCGGGCGCCTTGACCTCCTGACGGTGAGCACCTCCGGCGGGCCGGGCCGCGACGTCGTCCTCGCGCAGGTGGTGCGCGGCTGGCTCGACCCGGTCCAGGACGTCCTGCCGGTCGGCCAGGTCTTCGACCCGTCGCAGACCCGCGAGGAGGTCGACGCCTCCCGCGAGGTGCAGATGTCGTCGTCGCAGCAGGCGGCCACGGCGGCCGCGCTGACGGCGCTCGACATCCCCGCCGACGTCCTCCTGCGGGTCGCCGGGGCGCCCGAGGGCGCGGTGCTGCCCGACGGGCTCGAGGAGGGCGACGTCATCACGGCGCTCGACGCTCGGGAGGTCGGGACGACGGAGCAGCTGCAGGCGGCGCTGCAGGCCGTGCCGGCGGGGGAGCCCGTCGTGGTGGGCGTCGAGCGCGACGGGGAGCCGCGCGACGTGCCGGTGACGACCGCGGCGGGGGACGACGGCCGGACGGTCCTCGGCGTCCTGCTGGCGCCCGAGGTCGAGGTGCCCTTCGACGTCGACATCCGCATCGACGACATCGGCGGTCCCAGCGCCGGCACCGTCTTCGCCCTGGGGATCGTGGACCTGCTCACGCCGGGCGACCTGCTCGGCGGGCGGCACGTCGCCGGGACCGGGACGGTCGACGCGGAGGGGCAGGTCGGCGCGATCGGCGGCGTCCGGCAGAAGCTCGTCGCCGCCGACGCGGCGGGCGCCGAGCTCGTCCTCGTGCCGCGGGCCAACTGCGGCGAGGTCGTCGGCGCCGTCCCGGAGGGCCTCGAGGTCCGGGCGGTCGGGACGCTCGACGAGGCGCTGGCCGAGCTCGACGGCTCCTCGCCCGCCCCCACGTGCGACGAGGTCGTCCGCGACCTGCGGGCGGACGCCGCCGGCTGAGCGCCGTCCCGGCCCGCCGCGGCGGGCCGGGACGCGCGTCAGGCGAAGGTGGCGCGCAGGGCCGCGGCGAGCCCGGGGACGAGGTCCTCGCCGACGACGACACGCAGGTCGTCGTCGTCCTCGCGGCGCCTCACCACGGTGCCCGTGGTGCCGGGCCCCTCCTCGCGCAGGACGGCCACGGCGATGCGCACCTCGTGCCGGTCCGGGTGGGCGTCGACGACGGCGAGGGCCGCCGCCGGGTCCTCCGGCAGGTCGACGTCCGGCGGCACGACGACGCGCTCGACGGCGAGGGCGGCGCCCGCCACCGCGGGGGGCCAGCCGATCTGCGCGAGCACCTCCTCGAGCGAGCCCTCCGGCAGCTCGTCCTGCTCGACGGACGTCAGGTGCTCCGGGTCGGCCTCGGCCTCGGCCAGCACCTCGGGCGGGAGGTGCGCGGCGAGCGCGGCGTCCGCGGCCAGCGCCTGCGCCGTCCGGACGAGGGCGAAGACCCGGGGCGGCGCGCCCCACCCGTCCGTCGCGACGTGGCGCTCGACCTCGAGGGCGGTGCGCTCGAGGGTCGCCAGCGGCGGCTCGGGCGGCGCCGGAGGAACTCCGGCCGCGTCCGGCTCGTCCTGGGGGCGGGGGGCTGCGGCTGCGTCCACGCGCCGATGGTGCCCGACGCCGCGGCGGCCGGAGCGCCGGGAGGTGCGCCGGGCGCCCGTGGGACCCTGGGTCCGTCGCGGGCCCGCCGTACCGCCCGCCCCGCACCACCAGCCGACCGCACGACGTCACAGGGCGCCGAGAGGGCGCCCACGAGAGGTGCCCCTGACGTGAGCTCCACCGTCTCCCCGCCGCGTCGTCGCGGTGCCCTGCTGCCGACCGTCGTCGTCCTCGTCGTGCTCGTGGGCGCGGTCGTCGGCGCCAGCCAGGTCGTCACCGAGTTCCTCTGGTTCGACCAGCTCGACTTCAGCCAGGTCTGGACGACCCGGATCGCCACCCAGGCCGTGCTCTTCGTCGTCGCCGCGCTGCTCATGGCGGCGGCGGTGCTCGCCAGCCTGCGGATCGCCTACCGCTCCCGGCCGGTCTACGCGCCCGTGGACGCCGAGTCGGCCAACCTCGACCGGTACCGGGAGAGCCTCGAGCCGCTGCGCAAGCTGCTCACCGTGGCCGTCCCCGCCGTGCTGGGCCTCTTCGCCGGCTCCGCCGCGTCCGCCCAGTGGGAGCAGGCGCTGCTCTTCCTCAACAGCACGCCCTTCGGCGTCGACGACCCGATCTTCGGCCGCGACGTGGCCCTGTGGGTCTTCACGCTGCCGTTCCTCGGCTTCCTCGTCTCCTTCCTCACCGCCGTCGTGCTGCTCTCCGGCATCGCCGGGGCGCTCGTGCACTACCTCTACGGCGGCCTGCGGCTGCAGGGCGAGGGCCCTCGCACGACCGTGACGGCGCGGGTCCACCTCTCGGTGCTCGCCGGCCTGCTCGTCCTGCTGCAGGCGGGGTCCTACTTCATCGACCGCTACACCGCACTCACCGACGGCGGCGGCCGCTTCCTCGGCGCCACCTACACGGGCGTCAACGCCGTCATCCCCGGCCGGTCGATCCTCGCCGTCATCGCGCTGCTCGTGGCGGTGCTCTTCTTCGTCACGGCCTTCCGCGGCAGCTGGCGCCTGCCGGCGCTCGGCGTCGTCGTCATGCTCGTGTCGGCGGTCGTCGTCGGCGGGGCCTACCCCTACGTCGTCCAGCGCTTCCAGGTCGACCCCAGCGCGCTCACCCGCGAGTCGCCGTACCTGCAGCACAACATCGACGCGACCCGTGCGGCCTACGACCTCGTCGACGCCGAGGTGACGAACTACGAGGCGAGCACCGAGGCCGAGGCGGGAGCCCTGCGCGACGACGCCGAGACCACCGCGAACATCCGCGTGCTCGACCCGGCGATCGTCCAGCCGGCGTTCCAGCAGGACCAGCGCCAGCGGCAGTACTACACGTTCTCCGACCCGCTGGACGTCGACCGCTACACGATCGACGGGCAGACCGAGGACGCCGTCATCGGCGTCCGCGAGCTCGACCTCTCCGGCCTGTCGGACCAGCAGCAGAGCTGGGTCAACGAGGCGACGATCTTCACGCACGGGTACGGCGTGGTGGCCGCCTACGGCAACCAGCGCGGCGAGGGCGGCCTGCCCGCGTACTTCGCGTCGGGCATCAACACCAGCGGCCCGCTCGGCGAGTTCCAGCCCCGCATCTACTTCGGCCAGCGCTCGCCGGACTACTCGATCGTCGGGGCCCCCGAGGGCGCCGACCCCCGCGAGGTCGACTACCCGACCGACGAGGAGGGCGGCGACGGCGTCGCCAACAACACCTACGACGGCGACGGCGGCCCCGGCGTCGGCGCGTGGTGGCAGCGGCTGCTCTACGCGGTGAAGTTCCAGGAGCAGAACATCCTGCTCTCGGACGCGGTCAACCCCGAGAGCCAGATCCTCTACGACCGCGACCCCCGCGACCGCGTGCAGAAGGTCGCGCCCTTCCTCACCCTCGACGGCGACCCGTACCCGGCGGTCGTCGACGGCAAGGTGCTGTGGATCGTCGACGGCTACACGACGAGCAACCAGTACCCGTACTCGGCGCGGCAGCCGCTCGACGCCGCCACCTTCGACTCGCAGCGCGCGGCCGCGGCCGCGGCGACGGGTGACGGCGGCCAGGCGGGCGGGGCGGCGGCGGCCAGCACCATCGCCACGCTGCCGCCGGAGGAGGTCAACTACATCCGCAACTCGGTGAAGGCGACCGTCGACGCCTACACGGGCGAGGTCGTCCTCTACGAGTGGGACGAGGAGGACCCGGTCCTCCAGGCCTGGGACGCCATCTTCCCGGGCGCCCTCACCCCGGCGTCGGACATGAGCGCCGACCTCCTGGCGCACGTCCGCTACCCCGACGACCTCTTCAAGGTCCAGCGCACCGTGCTCGGCGCGTACCACGTGACCAACCCGGCGGTCTTCTTCCAGAACAGCGACCGCTGGCAGGTGCCGGCGGACCCGACCGCCGAGACGGCGCAGGGGCAGACGCCGCCCCTGCAGCCGCCGTACTACCTCACGCTGCAGATGCCCGGCCAGGAGCAGCCGGCCTTCTCGCTGACGTCGACGTACATCCCCAGCTCGACGCAGCAGGGCGCCAGCAACATCCTCACGGGGTTCCTCGCGGTCGACGGCGACGCCGGCACGGGGACCGACGGCGAGGTGGCCGAGGGGTACGGCCAGATGCGCCTGCTGCAGCTGCCGCGCGACGTCGTCATCAACGGCCCGGGCCAGGTGCAGAACGACTTCGACGCCGACCCGACGATCTCGACGGAGCTCAACCTCCTCAGCCAGAACAACACCGAGGTCGCCTTCGGCAACCTGCTGACGCTCCCGGTCGGCGGCGGGCTGCTCTACGTCCAGCCCGTCTACGTGCAGAGCTCCGGCGGCACGCAGATCCCCCGGCTGCAGTACTCGTTGGTGTCCTTCGGCAGCGAGATCGGCTTCGCGCAGAGCCTCGACGAGGCCCTCAACCAGGTCTTCGGCGGCGACTCCGGGGCGCAGGCCGGGGACACCGGGACGGGCGACCCCGAGGACCCGGCGGACCCGGGTGCACCCGTCGACGTGCAGGCGCAGCTGCAGGCCGCGCTGGCGGACGCCCAGGAGGCGCTGGCCGCCGGGCAAGAGGCGCTCGCCACCGGCGACTTCGCCACCTACGGCGAGCAGCAGGAGGCGCTGGCGGACGCCGTCGGCCGTGCCGTCGAGGCGCAGGCGACGATCGACGGGACCGAGACGCCGGCGGACGGCGACGCGGCCACGGCCACCGACGCCCCGACCGCCACCGAGGCGCCGGCGGACCCCGCCGACGGCTGACCCGGCCCGCGGGGGAGCCGATTTGGTGCTCACCCGGGGGGCGCGTACTGTTCATCCCGCGACGCGGGGTGGAGCAGCTCGGTAGCTCGCTGGGCTCATAACCCAGAGGTCGCAGGTTCAAATCCTGCCCCCGCTACCAGGTCGAGAGGCCCGGACCACACGGTCCGGGCCTCTCGTGCGTCCGGGTTCGGGGGTCTCCCCGGCGTGGGTGTCGAGCGCCGGCCCGGTCGGCCGCCGGCCCGGCATGGCGTAGTGTTGGCGCCGCGACGCGGGGTGGAGCAGCTCGGTAGCTCGCTGGGCTCATAACCCAGAGGTCGCAGGTTCAAATCCTGCCCCCGCTACCAGGTCGAGAGGCCCGGACCACACGGTCCGGGCCTCTCGTGCGTCCGGGGCACTGCGGGCCCGGACGCACGGGAGGTCCGGGCGCGGTGCCGCGCCCGGCCGCGGGCTCACCCCAGCCAGCCACTGCGGACGGGCTCGAGCCGCCGCCACACGTGCTTCGTCTCGCGGTACTCGGCCAGGCCGGTGGGGCCGAGCTCGCGCCCCGTGCCGGAGCGACGCCGGCCGCCCCACTCCGCGCCCGGCACGTAGGGGTGGAAGTCGTTGACCCACACGGTGCCGCAGCGCAGGGCCGCGGCCACGCGCTCGCCCCGGGCGACGTCGGCGGTCCAGACGGCGCCGGCGAGACCGGCCTGCGGCCCGTCGGCGAGCGCGACGGCCTCGTCCTCGTCGTGGAAGGTCTCGACCGTGAGCAGCGGGCCGAAGACCTCCTCCCGGACGACCGCCATGCCCGCGTGGCAGCCGGTCAGGACGGTGGGCCGGTAGAAGAAGCCGTCGCGCAGCGCCGGCTCCTCGGGGCGCCGCCCGCCCGCCGCCAGGACCGCCCCCTCGGCGAGGGCCCCGGCGACGGCGGCCTCGGTCCGCGCTCGCTGCCCCGCCGAGATCATCGGCCCGCTCTGCGTCCGGTCGTCGCGGCCGTCGCCGAGGCGGATGCCCTCCGCGCCCGCGGCGAGGCCGGCCACGACGGCGTCGTGCACGTCGGCGTGGACGAGGAGCCGGGAGCCCGCCGAGCACACCTGCCCGGCGTGCAGGAAGGCCGCGTGCAGGGCGTTGTCGACGACGACGTCGACGTCCACGTCGGGGAAGACGACGTTGGCGTTCGTGCCGCCGAGCTCGCACACGACGCGCTTGACCGTCCCCGCGGCCGCGCGCAGCACGTCGGTCCCGGTGGCCGTGCCACCGGTGAAGCTGACGAGGTCGACGTCGGGGTGCCGCACCAGGGCGGCGCCGACGGCGCCGTCCCCGAGCACGAGGCCGACGACGCCGGGCGGCAGACCGGCCTCCGCCAGCAGCCCCACGAGGTGGGCGGAGGTGAGCGGGGTGAGCTCGCTCGGCTTGACCACCGCCGTGCAGCCCGCGGCCAGCGCCGGCGCGACCTTCCACGACAGCTGCAGCAGCGGGTAGTTCCACGGCGTGACGAGGGCGCACACCCCCGCCGGCTCGACGACGACCCGGCTGCGGACGCCGGGGCCCGCGTCGACGACCCGGGTCACGTCGACGACCGCGAGGTCTGCGTAGTAGCGCAGGACGGCGACGACGTCGTCCACGTCGGCCCGCGACTCCCGGAGCGTCTTGCCGGTGTCGCGGGTCTCCAGCGCCGCCACGGGCTCGCGGTCGCGGAGCAGGAGGTCCGCCGTGCGGCGGAGGAGGTCGGCCCGCTCGCCGGGCGTCGTGCGCGACCACGGGCCGGCAAGGGCCGCCCGGGCCGCCGCCACCGCGCGGTCGACGTCGTCCTCGCCCGCGGCGTCGTGCTCGACGACGAGCGACCCGTCGACGGGGTCGAGCACGCGCAGGCGCCGGCCGGTGCGGGCCCACGCCCACGTCCCGTCGACGAGCAGGGACCCGGGAAGCGGCACGGCGGCACTCCTTGTCGTGGGGGAGGGGACGCCGCTACGTTACTTCCGACCAACCTGGTCGAGTATGTAGGAACAACCGACCGGGGACTCGTCCGACGCCTGCCGCCGCCCGAGCCACCGCCCCCCGCATCCCCTCGGAGCCCCGCGTGACCCTCCTCGACGCCGCCCCTGCCGCCCCCGCCGCACCTCCGGTCGCGCCCCCGCCCGCCGTCCACGCGCTCGAGCTCGAGCGGCTGGGGCCGACCATCGGCGTGCGCGTCCACGGCGTCGACCTGGCCGACGCCACCGACGCCGAGGTGCGGGCGATCCGGTCGGCCCTCGCCGAGCACAAGGTGCTCTTCTTCGCGGGGCAGCACGACCTCCACCCGGACAGCCAGGTGGCGCTCGGCCGCCGGCTCGGCGAGGTCACCGAGTCCCACCCCGTCGTGCCCGGCGTCGACGACGAGCACCCGGAGATCTACGCGCTCGACAGCTCGACGGGCGGCTTCGCCGACGTCTGGCACACGGACGTGACCTTCGTCCGACGACCGCCGCTGGGGTCGGTGCTGCGGGCCGTCGTCCTGCCCCCCAGCGGCGGCGACACGCAGTGGGCCGACCTGGAGCTGGCCTACCGCTCCCTCAGCGCGCCCGTGCAGCGGCTCGCCGACGAGCTCGTCGCCGTCCACGACGGGACCCGCGAGTTCGGCTACTACCTCTCCCAGAGCGAGGCCCGCGCGCAGTGGGAGGGCGAGGAGTACCGCGAGCTCGTCCCGGCCCGGCACCCGGTCGTCCGGGTGCACCCGGAGACCGGCCGCAAGGGGCTCTTCGTCAACCCCGGCTTCGTGTCGCACCTCGAGGGCGTCTCGGACGCCGAGAGCCGGTACCTCCTCGACCTCTTCTACGCCCACATCACCAAGCCCGAGCACCTGGTGCGGCACCGCTGGTCCGTCGGCGACGTCGCCATGTGGGACAACCGCTCGACGGTGCACTACGCCAACCGGGACTACGGCGACCAGCGCCGCGTCATGCACCGCATCACCCTCCGCGGCGACGTGCCGGTCGGCCCCCCGCGGGCCTGACCCGGCGGGCCCCGGCCCCCTCCGCCCCACCCAGCACCTCCGCGCGTCGAGGCGCAGGCCCCGAGGGCCTGCGCCTCGACGCGCGCCCGCCCCGCCGCGACCGACCGGTCCGGCGACCCGAGAGAGCAGGACCCATGCACCGCACGACCCGCCGCACGCCGGCCCGTACCGCCGCCCTCGCGGCCGTCCTCGTCGTCGCCGCGGCCGGCTGCACGAGCCAGCAGCCCGGGGCGGGGGGCGGCGACGCCGAGGGCGTCACCGTCCGCGCCGCGCAGTTCAGCTGGACGGCCGCCGGCCTCACCAACGGCATCCTCGCCGCGATCGCCGCCGACCACCCCGACCTCGGCGTCGCGTCGATCGAGACCACCCAGCTCGACCCGGCCGCGGCGTGGGCGGGTGCGCAGCGCGGGGACCTCGACCTGCTGACCGAGGTGGCGCTGCCCAACCAGGCCGACCTCGCGGCGCAGGCCGCCGACCGCGTCGACGTCGTGTCGGAGACGTACGGCGACGCGTCGCAGGGCTGGTTCGTGCCCGCCTACGCCGTGGCGCCGGGCGGGCCTCTCGAGGGCCTCACGAGCGTCACGCAGCTCGGCGACTACGCGGAGCAGCTGGACGGCAAGTTCTACGACGCCGACCCCGGCTACATCACGACGGAGCAGAACGCGAAGCGGCTCGAGGGGTACGGCGTCCCGCTGGAGCACGTCGTCTCCAGCGAGGCCGCCGAGCTGGCGCAGCTCGGCACGAGCTACAGCCGCGAGGAGCCGATCGTCCTGTACCTGTACCACCCGCACGCCGTCTTCGCGGAGCACGAGATGGTCCAGCTCGAGGAGCCGACCCCCTACAGCGACGGGTGTCTCGCCGAGGACGGCGACGGCGCCTGCGCCATGCCGTCCTACAGCGCCAACGTGGCGGCGAGCGACGACCTGCGGGAGCAGGCGCCCGCCTTCGTCGAGCTCCTCGCGGAGCTCCGGATCTCCGTCCCGGAGATGGAGGAGATGCAGAAGCGGGTCGACGTCGACGGCGAGGAGGTCGACGTCGTGGCGCGCGACTGGGTCGACGCGCACGCGGACGAGGTCGACGGGTGGGTCGGCTGACGTGGCGGACCCCGTCCTGCGCGTCACCGGCCTGACGAAGGTCTTCGGCGACCGGGAGCAGGAGGCCCTGCGCCTGGCCGACGAGGGGCTCGGGCGCGACGAGGTCCACCGGCGGACGGGGGCGACGCTCGCCGTCCACGACGTCGACCTCACGGTCGCCCGCGGCGAGCTCTTCGTCGTCATGGGGCTGTCGGGCTCCGGCAAGTCGACGCTGGTCCGGCTGCTCAACCGGCTCGTCGAGCCGAGCGCGGGGACGGTCGAGCTCGACGGCAGGGACCTGCGGGCGCTCGACGACGCGGAGCTGCGGCGCGTGCGCAACGAGCGCATGAGCATGGTGTTCCAGCACTTCGCCCTCTTCCCGCACCGGTCGGTGCGCGACAACGCCGGCTACGCGCTCGCCGTCCGCGGGGTCGGGGCGGCCGAGCGGCGCGAGCGCGCCGACCGGGCGCTGGAGACCGTCGGCCTCCTCGACCGGGCGGACGCCCTGCCGGCCGAGCTGTCGGGGGGGATGCGCCAGCGCGTCGGGCTGGCCCGGGCGCTCGCGGCGGACTCCGAGGTGCTCCTCATGGACGAGCCCTTCTCGGCGCTCGACCCCATCGTGCGGCGCGACATGCAGGCGCTGCTCGAGGGCCTGCAGCGCGAGCTGTCCAAGACGATCGTCTTCATCACGCACGACATCGACGAGGCCGTGCGGCTGGGGGACCGGGTCCTCCTGCTCAAGGACGGCCGGACGGTGCAGCTGGGCACCGGGCCCGAGCTCGTCGCCGCCCCCGCCGACGCCTACGTCGCGGACTTCACCGCCGGGGTCGACCGGACGCGGGTGCTCACGGCCGGCGACCTCGTGCGCGAGCCGCGGCTCACCGCCCGGCTCGGGGACGCGCCCGGCGACGTCCTCCGCGCCCTCGGCGCGACCGAGGCCACCAGCGCCTACGTCCTCGACGACCACGGGCGCGTGCTCGGCGTGGCCCGGGACGACCTCCTCGTCCGCGCGGCCCGGGAGGGCCGGCCGGTCGGCCGGGCCGAGCTCGTCGACGACCACGTCACCGTCGCGGCGGACCGCCCGGTCGTGGACTTCGTCCACCTCGTCGGCCGGCACGCCGTGCCGCTCGGGGTGGTGGACGCCGAGGGGCGGCTGCTGGGGGTCGTGCCCCGGGCCGCCGTCCTCGACGCACTGTCGGCGGCGCGCCCCGCGGGCAGGGTCGCGTGATCCCGCACGTCCCGGTCGGGGAGGTGGTCTCCTCCCTGGTCGACCGGCTGCTCGCCGGCGCGCCGGGGCTCTTCGACGCCGTCTCCGTGGTGCTGGGCCTCGTCGTCGGGGCCCTGACGGAGGCGCTCGCGTCGCCGCCCCCGGTGGTGTGGCTGGTCCTGCTCACGCTCGCCGCCCTCGCCGTGCGCGGCCCACGGCTGGCGGCGTACACCCTCGTCGCCCTCGGCCTCGTCCTGTCCCTCGGGCTGTGGGTCGCGACCATGGAGACCCTCGGGCTCGTCCTCGTGGCGGCCGCCGTCGCCACGGCCGTCGCCGTCCCGCTGGGCGTGCTGGCCGCCCAGCACCGGGCGGTCGGCCTGGCCCTGCGGCCGGTCCTCGACCTCCTGCAGACCACGCCGGTCTTCGTGTACCTCATCCCGGCCGTCTTCTTCTTCGGCGTCGGGGTCGTGCCCGGGGTCGTGGCGACCGTCCTCTTCGCGGTGCCGCCGGGGGTCCGGCTGACCGAGCTGGGCATCCGCCAGGTCGACCGCGAGGTCGTGGAGGCCGCGCGCGCCTTCGGGGCACGGCGCGGTCAGGTGCTCCGGGAGGTGCAGCTGCCGCTGGCGCTCCCCTCGATCATGGCGGGCGTCAACCAGGTCATCATGCTGGCGCTCTCGATGGTCGTCACCGCCGGGCTGCTGGGCGCCGGCGGGCTCGGCGCCGTCGTGGTGCGGGCGGTGACACAGCTCGACGTCGCGGCCGGGGTCGAGGGCGGGCTGGCCGTCGTCCTCCTCGCCGTGCTCCTGGACCGGCTGACGGCGGGCTTCGGCCGGCCGACCGCCCTGCAGCGGGTGCTGCGGCGGCGCCGGGCGGCCGTCCCCCCGTCGCCGCAGGAGGGCGCGCGTCCTCCCGCGGGCGCGGCGCCGGTGGCCGCACGCGCCCGCGCGGCGGGCTGAGACGCCGCCACGCCGCGCAGGGCCCGGACCGCTCGGTCCGGGCCCTGCGCGCGCGGTCGACAGACGTGCGGCGTGGTGGACATCACCGAACCGGTTCGACGTCGGTGCGGCGATGTCCTTGACGAGCCGCCGCGGCGTGGGGCAATGTCGCGCTCCTCCCCGATCTGCCCGATCCGTGACGGCGCATCGTCGTGTCGAACCGGTTCGATGATTCGGGGAAGGGCCTGCGACGACGTCGTGCAGGCCCGGACGGCCCGGACCACCCGGTGCCGTCACGGCCGACCGGAGAGGGAAGCGATGAGGCTGCACCCCGATCGACGCGGCAGGGGGTCCTCCGTCACGAGGGCCGCCGCCGTCACCACCGCGGCGGGAGGGCTCCTGGCGAGCTCCTTCGTCGCCCTCCCGGCCGCCGCGGCGGCCGAGCTGCCGACGCCCGCGGTCCACTACACCTTCGACGACGCACCGGGCGCGACGGTCCGCGACGTCAGCGGTGCCGGCCGTGACGGCACGCTGGCCAACCCGGGCACGGCCACGAGCGTGGCCGGCGTGGAGGGGCAGGCCCTGGGGCTGCCGGGGGGTGCGGCCTCGGCCGGTGCCCACGTGGCCCTCCCGGCGTCCGTGCTGGAGGGCGCCACCGACGTCACGGTCTCCCAGCGCGTGCGCTGGGACGGCACCGGCGGCGCCTGGCAGTGGACGAGCGCCCTGGGGGCCGGTGGCTCCCGCTACCTCTTCACGACCCCCTCCAACGACGCCTCGCTCCTGCGGTCGGCCGTCACGACGACGGGCGGGCCCACCGAGGACCGGGTCACCGGCAGCGCCGCGCTGCCCGCCGAGCGCTGGGTCACCGTGACGACCGTCCTCGACACGACGGCCGACCGCCTGACGACCTACCTCGACGGGGCCGAGGTCGGGAGCACGCCGACGACCGTCACGGCCGCGGACCTCCGGCAGGGCACCGGGACGACCGGCGGATACATCGGCCGGTCCTTCTACGCCGACCCGCTCTTCCGCGGCGCGGTGGACGACTTCCAGGTCTTCCACGCGGCGCTGTCCGACGAGCAGGTGGCCGAGCTGGTGCCCGGTGAGGTGCCCACGCGCGGTGACCTGGCGCAGGCGTCCCTGGACCTGCGCACGGTGATCGGGACGGCCCCGGCCCTGCCGGCCACCCTCCCGGCGGCCTTCTCCGACGGGTACGCCCGGCCCGTCGACGTCGTCTGGGAGGCCGTCCCCGCCGACCGCTACGCGCAGGCGGGCTCCTTCGCCGTGCGCGGCGACGCGGACGGCACCGCCGTCACGGCGACCGTCACGGTGGTGCGCGAGGGCCAGCTCGAGATCGACCTCGGGGAGACGACCGGGGAGTTCACCGGCGGCGCCTCGGGCCTGCTCTACGGCCTCTACGCCGACGGCATGCCGACGGACGAGCTCATCGAGGGCATGGGCGTGCAGACCGTGGCCACGAAGGCCCAGGACGGGGCCCAGCACCCGGGCTCCGACGCGCTCGAGGTGCTGCCGCAGCTGGCGCGCACCACCGACGGCGACATCTACGTCCGCACGACGGACTTCTACCGGGGCTTCCCGTACCAGTGGCCGGGTGACACCCCCGAGGAGAAGCTCGAGGGCTACTTCACGGTCATGGCCGACAAGCTCGACGAGATCGCCGCGCTGGACCCGGCGCTGCTCGAGAACGTCGTGATCGAGCCCTTCAACGAGCCCGAGGGCAACATGTTCGGCACGGGGGAGTGGTCCTACGACCGCACCTCCTGGTTGGACGACCCCACGGACTTCTTCGCCGCCTGGGACCGCGCGCACGCCCTCATCACCGAGAAGCTGCCCGGGGTGCGGATCGCCGGTCCCGGCACGAGCATCCTCTTCGGCCAGAACCGCGGCTTCCTCGAGCACACGGTCGAGGCCGGCACCGCGCCGGACGTCATCACGTGGCACGAGCTGTCCGACCCCGCCACGGTGCGCAGCTCCGTCGCGCGCTACCGCGCGTGGGAGCGGGAGGTCCACGCCGGGACGGCCTACGACGGTGTCAAGACGCCCATCAACATCAACGAGTACGCCTTCAACTACCACACCTCGGTGCCGGGCCAGATGATCCAGTGGATCTCGGCGATCGAGGAGTCGAAGGTCCAGGCGATGATCGCCTTCTGGAACATCAACGGGAACCTGTCCGACTCCGCGGTGCAGAGCAACCGCGGCAACGGGCAGTGGTGGCTGTACAACGCCTACTCCCGCATGACCGGTGACACGGTCGCGGTCACCCCGCCGTCGCCCGGGCAGAGCTACACCCACCAGGGCGTCGCCACGCTGGACGAGGAGCGGCGGACCGTCCGGGCGATCCTCGGCGGCGCCGACGGCCCCTCGTACGTGCAGGTGAGCGACGTGCCTGCCGACGTCATGGGCGACGAGGTGCGCGTCACCGTCCGCGAGATCCCCTGGACCGGCCAGCTGGGCAACTCGCCGCAGCCGCGCCACCTCGCCGAGCTCGTCGTCCCGGTCGTCGACGGCGCCGTCGGGCTCGACTTCGGCGGCGCCGACCTGCCCGAGCTCGACGAGGCGTCTGCCTACGAGGTCGTCGTCACGCCCGCCGGCGTCGGCGAGACCACCGCCGAGCAGCCGCTCTCCTTCGAGGGCAGCTACGAGGCCGAGGACGCCCGGACCACCGGGGCCGGCTTCACCGTCAACGGCCCGGAGGGCAGCCCGACCAACCAGGGCGGCTTCTACACCTCGGGCGGGCGCGACGTGGGCGGCCTGCGCACCGGCTCGGACGGCGTCATGGACTTCACCGTCGACGTCCCCGAGGACGGCACGTACGACCTGCAGGTCTTCGCGAGCACGCTCAACACGTTCGAGCGGGTGCGCGAGGACGGCCCGACGAACGTCTTCGTCCGCGTCGACGGCGCGGCCGAGCAGGAGATCTTCCTGCCGCTGTCGTACAAGTGGGTGGTCTGGGACCACGCCGACACGACCGTCGAGCTGACGGCCGGTCGGCACACCATCTCGCTCGCGGCCCGCAGCCTCGACGGGACCGGCGCCACCCGCGGCGACGCCATCGTCGACCGCATCGTGCTGCAGAAGCCGACGCCCTCGGCCGGCTCGTCGGTGTACGAGGCCGAGCTGGCCGAGCTGGACGGTGCGGTGCCGTCCTACGCGGCGCCCGCGGGCGCCCCGGACGCGCGGGTCTCCGGCGCCGGCACCGCCGTGCTCGAGCAGGGCGACGAGGCCGTCTTCTGGGCCTACGGCGCGGTCGACGGCCCGGCGTCGGTGACGGTCGACGTCGCCGGGACGGGCGCGGCCGACGTCCTCCTCGGCGAGCGGGTCGTCGGGTCCGTCGAGGGGACGGCGACCCTGCCCGTCTCCCTCGCGGGCGGTGTCAACAAGATCACGGTCCGGGGCACGGGCGGCACGCCGCTCCACCTCGACCGCCTCGTGGTCACCGAGGACGCCGACGCGCTGCCCACCACGGTGGTCCAGGCGGAGGACGGCGTCCTCGCCGGGGACGCCCGCGTCGTCGAGCTCGGCCTGGCCGAGGGCGGCCGCGCCGTCGACGGCATCGGTGGCGCCCCGGGCAACAGGAGCACGCTGAGCGTGCAGGTCGAGGCCGCCGAGGCCGGGCCGCACGCGGTGGCCGTCCGGTTCTCCAACCCGGAGCAGGTCCCGGCGACGCACTACAACCCCAACCCCATGGGGCGCTTCGCCGACATCGCCGTCAACGGCGGTGCGCCGCAGCGCGAGTGGTTCGTGCCGTCCTTCCACGAGAACCAGTTCTTCGAGCGGACGGTGGTCCTCGACCTCGAGGCCGGGACGAACACGGTGACCTTCTCCTCGGAGGAGCAGCCGAACTGGGACGGCGAGACCTACATCGAGGACCTGTGGCCGGGCCTGTACCTGCGCCCCGAGCTGGCCCCGGTGCTCGACCGCCTGACGTTCTCGCCGCTGTCCGGCGAGCCGGTGGCGGAGGGTCCCGGTCCCGAGCCGGAGCCGGACCCCGAGCCGGACGTCGCGACGGACGTCGCGGCCCTGGACCTGCTGCGGCAGGACCGCTCCGGACCGGAGCTGCGCCGCGCGGACGGTGACGACTTCGACCTCCTGCGGGTCGCGGTCGAGCGGGTCCTGCGTCAGCGACCGGGCTCCCCGGTGGCGGTGCTGGCGGACCCGGGCCGGCGGGCGACGGTGCTCATGCCGGACGACACCGCCTTCACGGCGGCGCTCGAGGAGGTCGCCGGCCGTGACCTCCGCAACGAGGTGAGGGCCGCGGACGTGCTCCGCTCCCGGTCGCAGGTCCGCGTCGAGCTGCTGGAGCAGGTCCTCCTCGGCCACGTCGTGCCCGGCACCACGCTGACGTCGGAGCGCGTCCTGCGCGCCGACGGGCGCACGCTCACGACGGCGGCGGGCACCACCCTGACCGTCCGCGTGGAGGGCACCACGGTGTCGTTCCTCGACGCCGACGGCGACGTGGTCGCCACCCGGCCCGCCGGCCTCGACCTCAACCGCGGGCAGGCCCAGGTGGGCCACGCCGTCGGGACGGTCGTCGGGCTCGGCTGACGGACGGCGGTGCGGGGCCGACGTGCCCCCTGACGTCCCGCACCGCCCGCCGCCTCCCGGCGGCAGAGGCCCCCGCACGCCCCGCGTGCGGGGGCCTCGCCCGTCCGCGGACGCCTGCGCGAGCCGGCTCCCTGGGGTGCGGCCGCCCTTGTGGTGAACCGGTTCGACACAAAGCGGTCACGTCCCTTGACGGCGGCTCGCTGCACGTGCTGGCATGTGCCCCAGCAACAGCGAACCGGTTCGACGTCGAGCCGGGAGCACCCGTGAGGTGCTCGACGCCCTACGGTGCTCGAGGAGGTGCACTCGCCATGGCCACGATCGGTGACGTCGCCCGCGTCGCGGGCGTCTCGCGCAGCACGGCGTCCTACGCCCTCTCGGGCAAGCGCTCGTTGAGCGACGAGGTCCGCCGCCGCGTCGCCGAGGCGGTCGAGGAGCTGGGCTACACGCCCAACGCCGGGGCGCGGGCGCTGGCCACCTCGCAGACGAAGGTCCTCGGGCTCCTCGCCCAGTTCCTCGAGGACGAGTTCGCGCCGGCGATGATGCAGTACTTCCTCGGCGTCTCGAACACGGCGCGGCAGCTGGGCTACGACCTGCTGCTCGTCAACGAGCCCGACGGGCCGGCGTCGCTGCGACGGGTGCTGTCCTCCCGGATGGTCGACGGCGTCGTCCTGCTCAACGTGGCCGAGGACGACGCCCGGCTGCCCGTCCTCCGGGCGGCGCAGCAGCCCGGGGCGCTCGTGGGTCTGCCGGCCGACTGCACCGGCGTGGACGTCTTCGACCTCGACTTCGAGGAGTCCGGTCGGCAGATGGTCGACCACCTCCACCGTCTCGGGCACCGCGAGGCGGTCCTCGTCAACCAGCCCGAGCACGTCGTGGCCCGGGGCGGCGCCTACGTGTGGCGCCTCCAGGACGCGGCGCTCGAGGAGGCTCGGCGCCGGGACATGGTGCTGCACACCGCCTTCGCCGAGTCCTCGCAGCCCGAGGTGGGGCGCACGCTGCACCGCCTGCTGGACGCGCACCCGGCGGCGACCGGCGTGCTGCTCAACAACGAGGCGGCCGCCTCGGCGCTGCCCGGCGTCCTCGCCGAGCGGGGCCTCCGGGCCCCCGACGACGTGTCGGTCGTCGGGCGCTACTCCGACGACTTCGCCCGCACCTTCTCGCTCCCGTACTCGGCCGTCGAGAGCGCCCCCGACCGCCTGGGGCAGATGGCCGTCCGCCAGCTCGTCCGTCGCATCGAGCGCGCGGCGGACGACGAGCCCCACGTGGTCCGCCTGCTGTCACCGGTCCTCCTGGACCGGGGGAGCACCGGGCCGCCCCGCCCCGCCCCGCACCCCTGACGCACGCCCGCCGGCACCCCGGCCGCGTGACCCCGCGACCGTCGCGCCCCACCCCGCGCGCCGGCCCGCCCCCTCCCGACCCGCCCCGATGCCCCCTGCCCTGGTCCGCCCTGCCCTGACCCGCCCCGCCCTGCGCCCGGTCGCCCTGCGGCGGCCGGGCCGCACCGCCGCACCGTTCACCCCGTTCGAGGAGGAACACCCGTGAACCGCTCCCGCCGCACCCGATCCCTACGCGTCGCCCTCGCCGCCGGCGCCTCGCTCACCCTCCTGCTCGCCGCCGGCTGCGGTGGCGACGACGCCCCGACCGGGGGCGACGACGCCGCCGGGGGCACGTACACCTGGTGGGACCCGTACCCCCAGCACGAGGCCGGCTCCGACTGGCAGAACCGGGTCGAGGCCTGCGGCGACGAGGCCGGGGTCACCATCGAGCGCACCGCCTACGACACGACCGCCCTCACCAACCAGGCGCTGCTCTCGGCGCAGGAGGGGACGTCGCCCGACGTCATCCTGCTCGACAACCCGGCGGTCTCCACGCTCGCGGAGACGGGCATCGTCACGACGACGGAGGAGCTCGGTCTCGACACCTCGTCGATCGACCCCAACCTGCTCGCCGCCGGCCAGATCGACGGGGAGACCTACGGGGTGCCCGTCGGCGCGAACACGCTCGCGCTCTACTACAACGCGGACATCCTCACCGCCGCCGGGGTGGACCCCGCCTCCATCACCGACTGGGCCTCGCTGACGACCGCGCTGGAGACCGTCACCGCCGCCGGGAACGGGGGCATCACCTTCTCGGGCATCGGCACCGAGGAGGGGTCCTTCCAGTTCCTCCCGTGGTTCTGGGGCGCCGGCGCCGAGCTGACCGACCTCTCCTCCCCGGAGGCCGTCGAGGCTCTCCAGCTCTGGACGGACTGGGTCGACCAGGGGCTCGCGCCCAACACCGTCATCAGCAACAGCCAGAACACCGTCTGGGAGGAGTTCCTCACCGGCACCTTCGCCTTCGCGGAGAACGGGACCTGGCAGGTCAACAGCGCCCTCGACGCGGACTTCGAGACCGGGATCATCCAGATCCCCGCCCGCGACGGCGGCGTCGCGGAGGCCCCGACGGGCGGCGAGTTCGCCATCGCCCCGGTGCAGGAGGACGCCTCCCGCTACGAGACCACCGCGGCGATCATCGACTGCATGACGAGCACCGAGGGTGCCGTCGAGACGGCGAACACCTTCGCGTACTACGTGCCCCCGACCGAGGCCGGCCAGGACGCGCTGCTGGCCGAGGACGCCACCCTCGAGCCCTGGGTCGAGGCGGTGCGCTCCGCCAAGGGCCGCACGAGCGACGACCTCGGCACGGACTACCCCCTCATCTCCGAGGCGCTGTGGACCGCTGTGCAGGAGTCCCTCTCGGGCACGGCCTCCCCGCAGGAGGCGCTGGAGCAGGCGCAGGCCGACGCGGCCGCCGCGGTCGAGGGCTGACCCGCGCCCACGCCGGGCGCGGTGCGGGGCGACGGCGGACCCCGTCGCCCCGCACCGCACCGGCCGCCCGACGACGACCCGGCCGGGCCGAGCCACGAGCCCGGCCGGGTCGTCCCCCACCCGCCCCAGCACCCGAGGAAGGTCCGTGGCCATGAGCCCGAGCACCGTGACCGCCCCGAGCGGCACCCGCACCGGCGCAGCCGCCCCGCCGCCCCGCCGACGACGACGCGAGGCGGGGCCCGGAGGCAGCCGGCGGGCGGCGCTGCTCTTCCTGCTGCCGCTGCTGGTCTACCTCGTCGCCTTCTACGTCTACCCGCTCCTGCGGAACGTCGACCTGAGCCTGCGCGACTACACGATCCGCGCCTTCATCACGGGCACCGCCGACTTCGTCGGTCTCGACAACTACCGCGAGATCCTCGCCGACCGGACCTTCGGCCAGGCCGTCGTCAACACGGCGGTCTTCACCGGCGTCTCGATCGTGGCGCAGTTCGCCCTCGGGCTCGCCCTGGCCGTGTTCTTCCGCCACAGCTTCCCGCTGTCGGGCGTCCTGCGGGCCCTCTTCCTCGTGCCGTGGCTGCTGCCGCTCATCGTCTCGGCGTCGGCCTGGTCGTGGTTGCTCAACAGCGAGAACGGCGTCGTCAACGCGGCGCTCGCCGCGGTGGGCCTGCCGACGGTGAACTGGCTGACCTCGCCGGGGTGGGCGCTGGTGTCGGTGACCCTCGCCAACATCTGGCTCGGGATCCCCTTCAACCTCGTCATCCTCTACTCCGGCCTGCAGAACATCTCGGCGGACCTGTACGAGGCCGCCTCGCTGGACGGCGCCACCGGGCGGCAGCAGTTCTGGCGCATCACCCTCCCCCTGCTGGCGCCGGTCTCGGCCATCACCCTGCTGCTGGGGCTCGTCTACACGCTCAAGGTGGTGGACATCATCTGGATCATGACCACGGGCGGCCCCGGGTCCTCGTCGACGACGCTCGCCATCTGGTCCTACCGCGAGGCCTTCGGGACGGGGCAGCCGGACTTCTCGCCCGCCGCGGCCGTGGGCAACCTGCTCATCCTCGTCGCGCTCGCCGGCGGCCTGCTCTACCTCTGGCTCCAGCGCCGGCAGGCCCGGTCGTGAGCGCCCTCCAGACGCCCCGGCGCGACGGCGGGCCGACGGCCGGGGGGCCGCCGTCCGCCGGGCGGCCGCGCCCGCCCGCACCGCCGGCGGTCCGCCGGCCGAAGGTCGCCTGGTGGCGCACCGCCCTCGGCCTCGTGCTGACGGCCGTCATGCTCTTCCCGGTCTACTGGATCCTCAACGTCTCCCTCACGCAGACGCAGGACCTGCGGCGGACACCGCCGAGCCTGCTGCCGCTGGCGCCGACCTTCGAGGGCTACGAGGCGGTCCTCGACCAGCAGCTGCAGGCCCTCGGGGTCAGCCTGCTCGTCGGCCTCGGCACGGTCGTCCTCACGGTCGTCGTGGCGGCGCCGGCCGGCTGGGCGCTCGCCAAGATGCGACCCCGCGGGGCCGGCGCGCTGAGCTTCGCCCTCCTCGTGGCGCAGATGATCCCCGCCGTCGTCATGGCGATGGGCTTCTACAGCATCTACGTGCGGCTCGGGCTGCTCAACGAGGTGTGGGGGCTCGTCGTCGCGGACTCGACGATCGCCGTCCCCTTCGCCGTCCTGCTCTTCACGGCCTTCATGTCCGGCATCCCCGACGAGCTCCTCGACGCCGCCCGCGTCGACGGCGCGAGCACCTGGCGCATCTTCGTCGCGGTCGTCCTGCCGCTGTCCCGCAACTCCGTCATCACCGTGTCGCTCTTCGCCTTCCTGTGGGCGTGGTCGGACTTCGTCTTCGCGTCCACGCTGAACCGGCAGGGCGACCTCGTGCCCATCACGCTGAGCCTCTTCGCCTACATCGGCAACAACACGACGCAGTGGAACGCCGTCATGGCGACCGCCGTCGTCGCGTCGGTCCCTGCGGCCGTGCTCCTCGTGCTCGCCCAGCGCTACGTCGCCGCCGGTGTCACCGCCGGCGCCGTGAAGGACTGATCCCGTGACCACCACCCTCCCGAGCCCGTCCACGACCGCCGGGGCCCCCGCCGACGCGGCCCGCCCCGTCGTCCCCCGCTCCGGCGCCCGGCGCGGCGCCGGGCTGCGGGAGGTGACCCTCGTCGACGGCTTCTGGGCCGACCGCCAGCGCACCAACGCGCGGGAGACCGTCCAGCACTGCGTCGCCTGGGTCGAGCGGCTGGGCTGGCTGCGCAACTTCGACCGCGTGGCCGACGGCACCACCGGCCCCGACCGCCCCGGATGGCAGTTCTCCGACTCCGAGGTCTACAAGCTGCTCGAGGCGCTCGCGTGGCAGCTCGCCGCCGCGCCGACGCCGGACCTCGAGGCCCTGCACGACCGGCTCGTGGCGCGCGTGGCCGCGGCCCAGGACGCGGACGGCTACCTCAGCACCGCCTTCGGGCACCCCGGCCTGCCGCCCCGGTGGAGCGACCTGGAGAAAGGGCACGAGCTCTACTGCGTCGGCCACCTCCTCCAGGCGGCCGTCGCCCGCGGGCGCACCCACCCCGCCGACCTGCTCGTCGAGGTCGCCCGACGGGCGGCCGACCAGGTCTGCGAGGAGTTCGGCCCCGACGGGCGCGACGGCGTCTGCGGGCACCCGGAGATCGAGGTGGGGCTGGCCGAGCTCGGCCGCCTCCTCGACGAGCCGCGCTACACCGCCCAGGCGGCGCTCTTCGTCGAGCGGCGCGGGCACGGCCGCCTGGGGCCGATCCCCCTCCTCGGACCCGCGTACTTCCAGGACGACGTCCCCGTGCGGGACGCCGACGTCTGGCGCGGGCACGCCGTCCGTGCGCTCTACCTCGCCGCCGGCGCCGTCGACGTGGCCGTCGACACGGGGGACGCGGGGCTGCTCGACGCCGTCCGCCGCCAGTGGGAGCGGAGCGTGGCCCGCCGCACCTACATCACGGGCGGCATGGGCTCCCGCCACCAGGACGAGGGCTTCGGCGAGGACTGGGAGCTGCCGCCCGACCGGGCCTACTGCGAGACGTGCGCCGGCGTCGGCTCGGTCATGGTGTCGTGGCGCCTCTCGCTCGCCACGGGCGACGTCCGGTACGCCGACCTCGTCGAGCGCACCTTCTACAACGTCGTCGCGACGTCCCCGCGCGGCGACGGCCGGGCCTTCTTCTACGCCAACCCGCTCCAGCAGCGGGTCGCGGGGACGGACGTCGCCGAGGACGCCGAGAACCCGCGGGCGGAGGGTGGGGCGCGGGCGCCGTGGTTCGACGTCTCCTGCTGCCCGACCAACGTGGCCCGGACGCTCGCGTCCTGGCAGGCGTACGCCGTGGCCGTCGAGGGCGACCGGGTGGAGCTGCTCCAGCACACCTCCTGCGACGTGCGGGTCGCCCTCGACGACGGGGGCGTGCTGGGGCTGCGCGTGCGGACCGGCTACCCGGTCGAGGGCGAGGTCGTCGTCGACGTCGTCGAGGAGCCGGGCCGGGCGGTGGCGCTGGCGCTGCGCGTCCCCGCCTGGGCCACGGGCGCCGAGCTCGTCGACGGCCCGACGACGACGGCGGTCGCCCCGGGGCTGGCCGTGGTCACCCGCCGCTGGGTGGAGGGGGAGCGGCTCCTGCTGCGCCTGCCCGTGGCGCCGCGCTGGTCGCGGGCGGACCCCCGCGTCGACGCGGTGCGCGGGTGCGTGGCCGTGGAGGCCGGCCCGCTCGTGCTGTGCGTCGAGCAGCCCGACCTCCCCGACGGCGCCGACCTCGACCTCCTCGAGGTGGACACCGGGGTCCCGCTGCGACGCGCGGGCGACGGCGCCGTGGCGGCGGGTCGGCTGCGCGCCGTGCCCGCGGTCGGCGGCGACCTGCCGTACGGCGACCGCCCCCCGGAGGGGGAGGGCGTGCGCGTCGAGGTCCCCCTCGTGCCGTACCACCGCTGGGCCGAGCGCGGGCCGGGCACGATGCGCGTGTGGGTGCCCGAGGCGGGCCGGGGCTGACGGCCGGGCCCGTGCCCGCCCGGCCCCGGCGCGCACCGGGGGACGTGCGCGCCTAGCGTCGAGCGCATGGCTGACGACGCGCGCCCCGACCCCGCCGCCCGACCCGCCCCCACGGTCTTCGTCCTCTACGGCGCCACGGGCGACCTCGCCCGGCGGATGGTGCTGCCGGCGTTCTACGACCTCGCGTGCCGCGGGCTCATGCCGGAGGACTGGCGCCTCGTCGGCAACGGGCGCGGCGACGTCGCCCACGAGGACTTCCGCGGCCACGTGCGCGAGGTGCTCGAGGAGTTCGGCCCGCACCCGGACTCCGGTCCCTGGGAGGACTTCTCGCAGCGCCTGCTCTTCGCGGGCGGCGGCTTCACGACCGACTCGCCGGGGAGCCTGCTCGACGTGCTGCGGCACGCCCGGGAGGACATGGCGGAGCTGGGGGAGCAGGCCCAGCTGGTCCACTACCTCGCCATCCCGCCGTCGGCCTTCGAGGAGACGACGCGCGCGCTCGGCGAGCACGACCTCGCCGACGGCGCCACGGTCGTCTACGAGAAGCCCTTCGGCACCTCCCCCGAGTCCTTCCGGGAGCTCGACGCGCTCGTGCACGAGGTCCTCGACGAGGAGCAGGTCTTCCGGATCGACCACTTCCTCGGCAAGGAGGGCACGCAGGCCCTCCACGTCCTCCGCTTCGGCAACGCGCTCTTCGGCAACGTCTGGGGCCGCGACTCCGTCGAGCAGGTGCAGGTCGACGTGCCGGAGGACCTCGACGTCGCGGACCGGGCCGGCTTCTACGACGAGACGGGCGCCCTGCTCGACATGCTCGTCACCCACCTCCTGCAGGTGACGGCCGAGGTGGCCATGGAGGCGCCGGCGTCGTCGTCCGCCGAGGACCTGCAGACCGCCCGCGAGGCGGTGCTCGCCGCCGTCCGGCCGCTGCAGCCCGAGGACGTCGTCCTCGGGCAGTACGAGGGGTACACCGACATCGACGGCGTCCCCGACGGCTCGACGACGGACACCTTCGTCGCCGCGCGGGTGTGGGTGGACACCGACCGCTGGCACGGCGTGCCCTTCCTCCTGCGCACCGGCAAGCGGATGGCGCAGAAGGCCCAGCGGGTGAGCCTCGTCCTGCGGCGGCCGGAGGCGCCGTCGCTGCCGTCGCTGCCGGTCCAGGGCAACGTCCTCACCGTCGACATCTCCGGCTCGGGAGCGCTGGACATCGGCATGGTGCTCAAGCAGCCCGGGCCCGACCTCGTGCTCACCAGCTCGAGCGCGCGCCTGCAGCTGTGCGACGTCGCGGGCGGCGACCCGCTGCCGCCGTACGTGGCCCTGCTGCACGACGTGCTGCACGGCGACCGGTCGCTCTTCACGAGCTCGGACGGCCTGCAGGCCGCGTGGTCGCGGGTCGAGCCCGTGCTCCGGGACCGGCCCGCCGTCCAGCCGTACGCCCCGGGCTCCTGGGGTCCCGCGGCGGCCGACGAGCTCGCCGGCCCCGGCGGCTGGCTGCTCGGCGGGAGCGGCAGCCGGGACGACGACGAGGGCTGACCCGCCCCGTGCACGACGGAGCCCCGTGGCCGACGGCCACGGGGCTCCGTGCGTGCGGGGCGGGTGGTCAGCCGGGGAAGAAGATGGCCCGGACGACGAAGAAGAGGACGAAGAGCAGGACGAGCCCGATGATCGCGATCGGGACCGCCTTGTTGACCGCGCCCGACGGCTGCTTCTGGTCGGTCGGCTTGTTGTCCGAGAGACCGGACGTCCCCGCCTCCGACGGCGGCGTGTCGCCCGGGCGGACGCCGCCGCCCGGCTCGAGGCCGGGGGTGTCGCTCGGGTCCGGGTCGGGGCTGGGGGAGGTCATGCCGCCATCCTGCGCGCGGGGTGCGGCGGGCGCGCGCCGAGAGCCGCGTCCGGGACGGTCCGGGCTGCGGCTCAGGCGTCCCCGCGCGCGGCGAGCGCCTCGAGCACCCGCTCGTGCAGCCGGCCGTTGGTGACGACGGCGCTGCCGCCGTGCGGCCCGTCCACGCCGGCGAGGGAGGTGAGGCGACCGCCGGCCTCGGTGACGACGGGGACGAGCGCGGCCATGTCGTGCAGGGCCAGCTCCGGCTCGCAGGCCACGTCGACGGCGCCCTCGGCGACGAGGACGTGCGACCAGAAGTCGCCGTAGGCGCGGGTGCGCCACACCTGCCGGGTGAGGTCGAGGAAGCCGTCGAGGCGGCCGGCCTCCTCCCACCCGGTCAGGCTGGAGAAGGACAGCGAGGCGTCGGCGAGCTCGTCGACCTCCGAGACGTGGATCTGCCGCGCCGACGCCAACGAGCGGCCCGTCCACGCGCCGGTGCCCGTGGCGGCCCACCAGCGGCGGCCGAGCGCGGGCGCGGAGACGACGCCGAGCACGGGCTCGCCGTCGACGAGCAGCGCCAGGAGCGTCGCCCACACCGGCACGCCGCGGACGAAGTTCTTCGTGCCGTCGATGGGGTCGACGACCCACTGCCGGGAGCCGCCGCCCGTGAGGCCGCCCTCCTCGCCGAGGACCGCGTCGCGGGGACGGACCCGCGCCAGCTGCGAGCGCACGAGCTCCTCGGCGGCGCGGTCGGCGTCGGTGACGGGCGTGAGGTCGGGCTTGGTGTCGACCTGCAGGTCGAGGGCGCCGGCGCGGGACGTCGTCAGGCCGTCGACGGCGTCCGCGACGACGTGCGCGAGGCGGAGGTCGTCGTCGACGCCGCGGGCCCGGCGGAGGCTGTCGGCGGAGGTCGGGCTCACCGGGCGGACGCTACCGCCCGTCCCGTCGCCGGCCGTCGCTACCGGCTGCCCGCGGCGGGCACGTCGGGCCGCACGGGCGCGCCGCCGGCCTCCTCGCCGCCCGCGCGGCTGCGCAGGAGGCGCCGCAGCGACTCGAGCCGGGCCGGGCCGGCGGGCCCCGCCGCGCCCGAGGCGACCCAGGCGTCGAGGCCGCACTCCGGCTCGTCGTGGGAGCAGCCGCGCGGGCAGCCCTCCTCGCCCGGCTCGAGGTCGGGGAAGGCGGCGAGCAGGGAGGACGGCCGCACGTGCGCGAGGCCGAAGCTGCGGACGCCGGGCGTGTCGACGACCCACCCCGCGGGCCCGTCGTCGGTGCCGCCGTCCCTGGCGTCGTCCCTGCCGCCGTCCCTGCCGCCGTCGCCCGGGGCGGTCGCGGGCAGGCGCAGCGCCAGGGCCGAGGAGGAGGTGTGGCGGCCGCGGCCGGTGACGTCGTTGACCCGCCCGGTGGCGCGGGCGGCGTCCGGCACGAGGGCGTTGACGAGCGTCGACTTGCCGACGCCGGAGTGGCCGACGAGGACGGTCGTGCGGCCGGCGAGCCGCTCGCGCAGCACCGCGAGCCCGGCGGGGTCGTGCCGCGGGCGTCCCTCGTCGTCGACCACCGGTGTGCCGTCGGGGCGGGCGGCGCGGCGCAGGACGACCGACGGCAGGTCGAGCGCCGCGTACCCGGCGACGAAGGCCGCGGGGTCGGCCAGGTCGCCCTTCGTCACGACGAGGAGGACGTCCATGCCCGCGTCGAGGGCGGCGACGAGGCAGCGGTCGACGAGGCCCGTCCGCGGCTCCGGGTCGGCGGCCGCGACGACGACCGCCAGCTGGTCGGCGTTGGCGACGAGGACCCGCTCGACGGGGTCGTCGTCGTCCGCGGACCGGCGCAGCACGGTGCGGCGCTCGTCGACCCGGACGACGCGGGCGATGGTGCCGGGGTCCCCGCTCGTGTCGCCGACGAGGTGGACCGCGTCCCCGACGACGACGCCCGTGCGCCCCAGCTCGCGCGAGCGCACCGCGGTCACCTCGGCGCCGTCGACGAGGACGGTGGAGCGGCCGCGGTCGACGGTGAGGACGAGCCCCGGCACGGCGTCCTCGTGCCGGGGGCGCTGCTTGGTCCGCGGCCGCGACCCCCGGGGGTTCGGGCGGCTGCGGACGTCGTCCTCGTCGGGCGCTCGCCGGCTCACCGTCCGGGGGCCCCCGCCGCCGGGGCGCCGGCCTGCTCCCCGGCGAGCATCGCCGCCCAGAGGCCGGGGAAGTCCGGCAGGGTCTTGCGCGTCGTCTCGACGTCCTCGACGACGACGTCCGGCACCGCGAGTCCCAGCACGGCGCCCATCTGCGCCATGCGGTGGTCGGCGTACGTGCGCACGAGCCCGCCGTGCAGCGGGGCCGGCCGGACGACGAGGCCGTCCGCCGTCTCCTCGGCCGAGCCGCCGAGCCGGGTGATCTCGGCGACCACCGCCGCGAGGCGGTCGGTCTCGTGCCCGCGCAGGTGGGCCACGCCGCGCAGGCGGGTGGGGGAGGACGCCAGGGCGGCCAGCGCGGCGACGACGGGGACCAGCTCGCCCGCCTCCCGCAGGTCGACGTCGACGCCGTAGAGGTCGCCGCCGCGGACGACGAGGCCGTCCCGGTCGAGCGAGACCTCCGCGCCCATCTCGTCGAGCAGGTCGCGCAGGAGGTCGCCGGCCTGGGTCGTGCGCTGCGGCCAGCCGACGACCCGCACCCGTCCGCCCGTGACGGCCGCCGCGGCGAGGAAGGGGGCGGCGTTGGACAGGTCCGGCTCGACGTCGACGTCGAGCGGCTGCAGCGGGCCGGGGGCCACGGCCCACACGTCCTCGCCGCGCTCCTCGACGACCGCGCCGGCGTCCCGGAGGACCTCGACGGTCATGGCGACGTGCGGCTGGCTGGGCAGCGGCGGGCCGACGTGGCGGACGACGAGACCCCGCTCGTAGCGGGCCGCGGCGAGCAGCAGCCCGGAGACGAACTGGCTCGAGGCGGCGGCGTCGAGGCTGACCTCGCCCCCGGGGACCGCGCCGCGGCCGTGCACGACGAGGGGGAGGGCGCCCCGCCCGGCGTCGTCGACCTCGACCCCGAGGTCGCGGAGGGCCCCGACCACCGGGGCCAGGGGCCGCTCGCGGGCCCGGGGGTCGCCGTCGAGGCGGACGTCACCGGTCGCCAGCGCGGCGACGGGCGGGACGAAGCGCATGACGGTCCCCGCGAGGCCGACGTCGACGGAGCCGCCGGTGAGGGCGGCGGCCGGCGTCACCCGCCAGTCCGTGCCGCCGGCTGCGCCGGGGACCTCCTCGACGCGGGCGCCGAGGGCCTCGAGCCCGCGCGCCATGAGGAGGGTGTCCCGCGAGCGCAGGGGCGCGCGGACGAGGGACGGCCCGTCGGCGAGCGCGGCGAGGACGAGGTAGCGGTTGGTCAGCGACTTCGACCCGGGGAGGGCGACGACGGCGTCGACGGGCCGGTCGGCGTGCGGGGCCGGCCACCGGGAGAGCTCCATGGCGCCAGCGTAGGGAGGTGGCCGGCCGACCTCGCGCGACCGGGCGGGCGGGGCCCGTCACCGCCCCCGCCGCGGGACGACGGAGGGCGGCCGGGGTGCTCCCCGACCGCCCTCCGACGACCGCCCGGGCGTGCCGGGCGGGTGGTGCGTGCTCAGACGCCGATCTTGTCGCCCACGCGGTGCCCGGCGAGGCGCACGGAGCGGTCGGCGGTCCGGGCCGCGTGCCGGGCCTCGCGGCGGGCCAGCTTGCCGGCGGCGCGGCCGGCGCGGCCCGCGTCCTTGGCCGCGCGGCGCGAGCGCCACGACAGACCGGGCTTGCCGTCGGTGTCCACCGCCGACACGAGGGCGGCGCCCACGAGGCCGAGGTCCTTGAGGAGCAGCGTCCGCTGGCGCTTGCGCTCGTCGACCCCGTCGGCCTTCCAGAAGGCGTGCTCGGAGAGGGCGGCCGGCGCGAGGCTCGCCGCCATGACCGCGGCCGAGAGGCGGGGGAGGCGGCCGAGGCCGAAGAGGAGGGCCGAGACGGCCATGGCGGCGCCGTCGGCGCGCACGACGGTGGCCGTGGGCGTGTCGCCGAGGCCCAGCGGGGAGCGGACGCGCTCGACGAGCGGCGACCACGCGTCGGCGTGGGCGGGCGCGCGGCGGGCGAGCTGGACGCCCTGGTCCACGAAGGCGGCGGCGATCAGCGGGCGGGCGAGGCGTCGCATGAGGGACATGCCTGCTGGTCTACCGCATCGGTGGCCCACCCACCACGCAGGACGACCGGCGCGGGGTGTCCCGCCGGGCCCGTCGACGGGGCGCCGGCGGGGCCGGTGGCGGGCGAGGAACAGCCGCCGCGCGACGGCGGTTGACGCGGGGGACACGCACCGGACCGCCGGGAGGCACGACGCCCCCGGCCGCGAGGTGCCGGTACCGACGCAGACCAGAGCAGGAGGGCACGATGCTGGTCGTCCTCGAGGACAACCACCGCGCGGAGACGCCGCTGCGGTGCCCGGCGGTGGGCACCGCCCGGCCCGCCGGACTACGCTCGGCCGTGATGGCAGACGAGCGCACCGACAGCCCCACCCCCGCGGCGGACGCCCCGGCGGGGACCGACGTCACGGCCGAGGCGCCCGAGGTCGAGGTGGGCGAGGGCAGCGGCGAGGACGGCTCGCGGGCCCCGGAGGCGGAGTCCGCGGCGCAGCGGGTGGCCCGCTTCGAGGCGGAGGCCCTGCAGCACCTGGACCAGCTGTACTCGGCCGCCATGCGCATGACGCGGAACCCGGCCGACGCGGAGGACCTCGTGCAGGAGGCCTTCACCAAGGCCTTCGCGTCCTTCCACCAGTACCGCCCGGGCACGAACCTCAAGGCCTGGCTGTACCGCATCCTCACGAACACCTACATCAACACCTACCGCAAGAAGCAGCGGCAGCCCCAGCAGTCCCACTCCGAGGACGTCGAGGACTGGCAGCTCGCGCGGGCGGAGTCGCACACGTCGACGGGGCTGCGGTCGGCGGAGACGGACGCGCTCGACCACCTCCCCGACTCCGACGTCAAGGAGGCCCTCCAGAACATCCCGGAGGACTTCCGCATCGCGGTCTACCTCGCCGACGTCGAGGGCTTCGCCTACAAGGAGATCGCGGAGATCATGGGGACCCCCATCGGCACCGTGATGTCCCGGCTGCACCGCGGCCGGCGCCAGCTGCGCGAGCAGCTCGCGGACTACGCGCGCGACCGCGGCGTCGTCGGCGCGGGCCGGGGGGCCGACGCGTGAGCGGCGGCCGCTGCGGGGACGCGGCTCCCGAGGGGCGTGCGCGCTCCGGCGAGACGGACTGCGAGGAGGTCATCGACCGCCTCTACGCCTTCCTCGACGAGGAGCTGTCGGCCGAGGACGAGGTGGACGTGCCGCGCATCCAGCGGCACCTCGCCGAGTGCGCCCCGTGCCTGCGCGAGCGCGACGTCGAGGTCGTCGTCCGGGAGGTCGTCCGACGGGCCTGCGCCGGCGACCACGCGCCGCAGTCGCTGCGCGTGCGGATCATGACCTCGATCACGACGACCCGCGGCTGACGCCCCGCCGCACCGCACGACGACGAAGGCCACCCCGCCGCGCGGGGTGGCCTTCGTCGTCGTGCGGTGCGGACGCGGGGTCCGCCGGCAGGTCAGCTGTTGGGCTTCTTGCCGTGGTTGGCGCCGTTCTTCTTGCGGGAGCGGCGCTTGCGGGCTCGCTTGCTCATGCGGCTCCTCCCTCCGGGTCTCGGTCCTGCGGTCGCCCCGATCGTCCCACACCCGGCCGCGGCGGCCGGTCGCCCCGGCGGCCCGCCACGGCCTGCCGCGGTCCGGGTCGCCGTGGTTGGCTGCGCGCGTGGAGAGCGTCCGGGCGGAGATGGTGGCGGGCGTGCTCGGCGTCGAGGTGGCGGAGGGCGACGTCGTCGCCGCCGGGCAGACCCTCCTGCTCCTCGAGTCGATGAAGATGGAGATCCCCGTGGTCCCCGAGGGACCGGGCCGGGTGGTGCGCGTGGCCGTGGGGCCGGGGGACGTCGTGCAGGAGGGCGACCTCCTCGTCGTGCTCGAGGCCGCCGGCGGTGCGGCTCAAGCGCCGGGCGCCGCCCGCCGATGACGGGGGCGTGAGCCAGACCGCCGTCCCGGACGCCCCGCCGTCCGCCGCCCCGCCCGCCGCGGACGAGGCGTCGGCGGAGCTGCACATCGACCCCTTCCTCCGGGCGCTCTGCGAGCTGGAGGGCTCGGACCTGCACTGCAAGGTGGGCTCGCCCCCGCGCGTCCGGATCGACGGCCGGCTGCGCCGCCTCCAGCACCGCCCGCTCTCGCCGGCGGACATGGAGGCGCTGCTGCGCCAGGTCATGCGCGACGACGCCCGTGCCGTCTTCGACCGCACCAACGAGGCCGACTTCGCCCACTCCGTGCCGGGCCTCGGGCGCTTCCGCGTCAACGCCTTCCGCGCGCGCGGCTCGGTGGGGCTCGTCGTCCGCCGGGTGGCGGTCGGCGCCGTCCCGCTGGCCGACCTCGGCGTCCCGGCCGTGCTCGGCACCCTCGCGCTGGAGAAGCGCGGGCTCGTCCTCGTCACGGGCCCCACCGGGTCGGGCAAGACGACGACGCTCGCCGGGATGGTCGACCACGTCAACACCCACCGCGAGGTGCACCTGCTGACGATCGAGGACCCCATCGAGGTCCTCCACCAGGACAAGCTCGCCATGGTCAACCAGCGCGAGCTCGGCCTCGACACCGCCGACTTCGCCGCGGCCATGCGGGCCGCGATGCGCCAGGACCCGGACGTCGTCCTCGTCGGCGAGATGCGCGACGCCGAGACGGTGCGCGCGGCGCTCGCCGCCGCCGAGACCGGCCACCTCGTCATGAGCACGCTGCACACGACCGACGCCACCGAGACGGTCGGCCGCATCATCGACTTCTTCCCCGCCGACGAGCAGCGCCAGGTGCGCCTGTCGCTCGCCGCGTCGCTGCGGGGCGTGGTCTGCCAGCGGCTCGTGCCCCGGGCGGACGGCAGGGGGCGGGCGGTCGCCGTCGAGGTCTGCGTCGGGACCGGCCGCATCGCCGAGGCGGTCGCTGACCCCGACAAGACCGCGTCGATCGAGCAGATCGTCGCCGAGGGCGGCTTCTACGGCATGCAGACGTTCGACCAGCACCTCGTGCAGCTGTTCCGCGAGGGCGTCGTCGACCTCGAGGGCGCCACGGGTGCGGCGTCGCGGCCCCACGACCTCACGGTCGAGCTGCGCCGGCTCGGCCTCGTGGCCTGAGGCACCCGCCCGTCCCCGTCCGGCGGGACGCCGCGCCGGGGGCGTGCGACGCTGCCGCGGTGCACCCGCCCGGACCAGCCCCCGCGGTGCCCGTGCCGTCCCGACCGCCCGCCGGCGGGAGCACCCCCTCGTCCCGTCCGCCCGCCGCGGCGGGGCAGGACGCGTCCCCGTCCCGGGGCGACGTCGCCCGGCGCCTCCCGGCGGCTACCCGTCGGCTCCTGGCCCGCCGGGAGCTGCCCCTGACCGCCGCGGGCCTCACCTTCTACCTGGCGCTCGCCGCCGTCCCGTCGGTGCTCATCGCCCTCCGCGTGCTCGGCTGGACCGTCGGCGAGGACCGGGTCCTCGCGCTCGGCGAGAGCATGCGGGCCGCCCTGCCCTCGGCGATGGGGGCGGACGTCCTGGCGGAGCGGGTCGTGGCCTACGGGCTCTCCGTGTCCTGGCCGGTCGTCCTCTTCAGCCTGCTGCCCGCGAGCCTCTACGGCGAGGGCCTCCGGCGCGCGTACGCGGCCCTCGGCGACGGCGCGGGCGAGGCCACGGGGGCCCGGCCCGCCCACGGGACGTCCGCGCCGCTGCCCGCGGCGGACGACGGGGCGACCCGGCGGCGCGGCCTGCTGGCCCGGCTCGGCCCGGGCTGGCGCGCCCGGGCGACGCTGCTGCCGGTCCTGGCCGTCGCGCCCCTGCTCCTGCTCGTCGTCCTCGGCGTGACGCCCCTGCTGGCGGACCTCTTCGCCCGCGGCGTCGGCGGCACGGCCCTCGGCGTCTACCTGGCGCTCAACGTCGTCTGGGTCGTCGTCTCGCTGCCGCTGTCCTGGACGTTCCGGACGAGCGCCCCGCAGGAGCTGTCGTGGCGGGCGTCGCTCGTGGGCGGCTTCTGCACCGGCGCCTTCGTGGCCGGCTTCATCCAGGGGATCGTCCTCTTCGTGGCCCTGCCCGTGGACATCGGGGCGCCGTTCGGCGGCTCGGCCGCGGTGGGCGGGGTCGTGGCCGCCCTGCTGTGGTGCTGGCTGCTCCACGTCGTCGTGCTCGTGGGGCTGGCCGCCACCCTCACCGCCGTCGGCCTGCGCCGGGGGCCGCGGGGCGGCACCGACGCGGGGGCACGCCCGGTCTAGGCGGCGCGCCCCGCCGCGAGGTGCTGCAGGAGGGCGCCGGGGCGATTGGTGATGAGGCCGTCGACCCCGGCCCGCACGAGCGCGTCCCAGCGGGCCGGCGCGTCCACCGTCCAGGGCCACACGGCGACGCCGAGCGCCTGCAGGCGGGCGACGAGGTCCGGGTCGGCGGCCAGGAGGCGGTCGCCGGGGTTGACGAGCGAGAGCCCGTGGCGGCGCACGAGGTCCGCCACGGCCTCGGCGTGGCCCGGCTCCGAGGCGGGGCCGAGCTCGCCGACGCCCTCGGCGCTGACGAGCAGCCCGCGGGCCATCTCCGGCGCCGCGGCGGCGACCGCGGCCACGGTGGCCGGCTGGAAGGACTGCAGGACGGTCCGGGACGCGAGCCCGTAGCGCCGGACGACGGCGACCGCGTCGGCCGCGGACGCGGTGTCCCAGACGCCCTTCATCTCGAGCAGGAGGTGGGTGCCGGGGGCGCCGACGGCCCAGCGGAGGAGCTGGGGGAAGGACGGGACCCGCACCCCCGAGTGGTCGTCCGAGTGCCACGTCCCGGCGTCGAGGTGCCGCACGTCGCGCCACCGGGTGCCGGCGACGTCGCCGCGGCCGTCGGTCGTGCGGTCGAGCGCGGGGTCGTGGAGGAGGAGGACGACGCCGTCCGCGGTGCGGCGCAGGTCGACCTCGACCCACGAGGCGCCGTCGCGGCGGGCGGCCTCGAGCGCGGGCAGCGTGTTCTCGGGGTGCGCGAGGGAGCTGCCGCGGTGGGCGACGACGGCCGGCGGGGCGCCCACGGCGCGGTGCACGAGGGGACGGCCGGTGACGTGGCCGGGGACCCGCGCGGGGACGACGGCGGCCGGGGCGGCGGCGGTGGTGAGGGGCGCGCGCGGGCGCGGAGGGGACCCGGGGAGGTCGTCGCCGGCCCCCGTCGCGCCCGGCGTCGGTCCGGTCGTGGTCGTCATGCGGGGTCGGTCCCTCGGTCGGCGTCCCGGGCCGCGGCGGCACCTCGTCACCGCGGCCGGTCGGGCGTTCACGGAGGACGGTAGGACGGCGCCGGCCGCCCGGCACGCAGGACGGGCCCGGACGCGCACATCTCGCAGGATGTTCACCGGCGGGCCACGGGCGGGTCACGGCGGCGCCACGCGAGGGCCCGGTCGAGGCGTCCCCGGTCTCGCGGCAGGATGCGGCGGGTGAGCCCCGTCGAGCGCCCCGACCGCGAGGACGTCTCCGCCCAGGAGGCGGCCCTCGCCACCGCCCGAGCCGCCCTCGCCGACGCCGTCGCGGCGCTCGCCGACACCGCGCGGCGCGAGGGCCGCGCCGCCGGGGGCGACCCGCGGGCCGACGCGGTCGTCGACGAGGCGACCGCGCTGGGGCGGGCGCTCCGCTCGCGCGCCCGCCGTCCGCCGGCCCCGGACACGGCGGCGCTCGCCGGCGCGGTCTCCTCGGCCGAGCGGTCCGCCGTCCGCTCCGACGCCTGGGACGACGCCGTCCGCGCGTGGCGGGACGCCGAGGCCGGGCTCGACGTCGCGGCGCTCGACCTCGCCGCCGCCCGCGGCGAGGACGTCTGACACCGGGCGCCCCGCCCCGGACGCGGACGAGCCCGGGACGGCCGGTCGGCCGTCCCGGGCTCGCGCCGTACGGGTGCCCCTAGGGGCGCGGGGTCAGCAGGGCGACCCCGGGTGGGCCGCCCGGTAGACGGTGCGGGCGCCCGCGCCGTCGCGGACGGTGTAGCCCGCCACGGTGGCCTCGCCGGCCGCCAGCTCCGCCGTGCGGCCCGTGAAGCGGGCCGTGTGGGTAGCGCCGGGGGCGAGCGCGGTCACCTTGACCTCGCCGAGCGACGTGGTGATGAGCACGTCGGCCGGGACGGCCTCCTTGTTGCGGGCGCGGACCACGAGGACGGCCTTGCCGCCCGCGGAGCACCGCGTCTCCGCCGAGACCGCGAGCGAGGTGACGCCCGGGGTCCCGGGGACGGCGGACGGCGTGACCGACGCCGACGGGGCCGAGGCCGTCGAGGAGCCGCCGGGCCCGTGCGCCACGACCGTCACCGTGTACGGCGTGCCCGCGGAGAGCTTGCCGATGCGGCAGGTGGTGGCGTCCGTCGTCGTGCAGGTGCGCCCGCCCGGGGAGGCCGTGGCGGTGTAGCCGGTGGCCCCCTCGACGGCGTCCCACGAGACCCGCAGCGCGCTGTCGGCGCCGGTGGCCGTCACGCCCGCCGGGGCGGCGGGGGCCGTGGGCCCCGTCTCCTCCAGCTGCTTGACGCGGATGTCGCGGTAGTAGACGAACTCGCCGGCGCCGTGGTTCTGGACGCCGAGGAAGCCGCGCTCGATGTCGCGCGCCGGGTCGGTGCTCGTGAAGTCGTTGACGAGCACGTCGTTGAGGTAGACGCGGATGGTGTCCCCGGACACCTGGATCTCGTAGGAGTTCCACTGCCCGACGGGGTTGAGCGACTCCGCCACCTTCGCCAGGTCGGCGCCCTGGAAGGTGTAGATGGCGCCCGTCGTGCGGTCGTCGGCGTCCGTGGCGTCGATCTGGATCTCGTAGCCGCGGTTGACGGCCACCCACGGGTCGGTGCCCGGGTCGGGGAAGCCGACGAAGACACCGCCGTTGTCGTCCTTGGTGAGCTTCCAGTCGAGGTGCAGGGCGTAGTTCTCCTGCTGCTCGGGGTGCCAGAGGAGGCCGAGGCCGCCGCTGCCGCGGATCGAGCAGTCGGCCTGGCGGCCGAAGGAGCCCGGGCCGGCCATGTTCCACTCGGAGAAGCTGGCGAGCGTCCCGTCGAAGAGGCCCTTCCAGCCGTCCTCGGCGACCGGCGCGCAGACGTCCTGCTCGCCGACCGACAGCAGGTCGAGGTTGACGTTGCCGTCGTCGTCCGCGTCGTAGCGGATGGTGATGGTGTTCTCGCCCTCGCGGAGGTCGAGGTCCCGGGTCGCGAAGGCCCAGCGGTTCCACGGTCCCGTGCTCGGCAGGGCCCACGGGTCGACCTCGGTGCCGTTGACGAGGACCGAGACCTCCTTGGTGCCGGGCGCCGGGTTGGGGCCGTTGGCGTAGCGCAGGTGGACGGGCTGGACGCCCGCCTCGTCGACCGTCGCGGTGAAGGTCACCGAGGCGCCGACGTTCCAGAAGCCGCCGGCGAAGCCGGTGCCGGAGTACCCGTTGTGCTCGCTGTCGACGACCGCGCCGCCCCGCAGGACGGCCTCCTCGGCCTCGTACCAGCCGAGGTCCGGCGGGGCCACGTAGCCCGGCACGACGTTGGCCGTGTACCAGGCCTCGGTGCTCCACAGCTCCTCGCCGTCGGCCGACGTGAACGAGCGCGGGGAGCGGAGGTGGACGACGTGCCCGGGCTCGCGGCCGTCGACCGTCAGCGACACGGTGCGGCGGTCCTCGGAGACGGTGGCCCCGGTGACGAGGAGGGACTCCTCGTCGACCTTCGGGCCGCCGTACTGCTGCGTCGGCACGTAGCGCCACTGCTGCAGCTCGTACGCCCCGGCGATGCCGGCGACCGTCTCGTCGGACAGCGGCTCGGTGTAGGTGACGTCGAAGCCGGCCTCGGTGATCTCCACCGAGGTCATGTCGAAGACGCTCTCGCCGTTCGGGACGAGCTTCTGCAGGCCGTAGCGGAGCTTGCCCGACTCGCTCCAGTTGCCGGCCTCGCCGATCCCGCCGACGTAGAGGGAGCCGTCGGGGCCGACGAGCGTGCGGTTGACGCCCGCCTCGAGGCCCGCGGTGTGGCGGAAGGCCACGCCCTGCTTCTGGCCCTCGACCTCGTCCAGGTAGGCGCGCTGGAGGCCGCCGTAGGTCACGTCGCCGAAGAGCATCTGGTCGGCGAAGGTCCCCTCCTCGAGCAGCACGGGGTTGCTCGGCGAGTTGGCGATCTCGTTCTGCGGGAGCCACAGCACCGGCGGGGTCACCGGCTGGGCCTCGAAGGCGCCCGCCGGGTTGGTGTAGTGGTTGAAGAAGCGGTCCTGCTCGACCTGCACCATCTTCGACGCCGGCAGCCAGGCGCCCTGGTTGTCCATGACGAAGAGCTCGTCGTCCGGGCCCCAGCCCATGCCGTTGGGCGTGCGCAGGCCGCCCGCGACGGCCGAGATCTCGCCCGTCTCGCGGTCGACCGCGTAGGTGGTGCCGCGGCCGGCGGCCGGCTGCGGGTTCGTCGTCGCGCCGCCGTTGTCGATGGCGACGGAGAGGCTGACGTAGAAGTTCTCCTCGTCGTGGAGGAGGCCGAAGGCGAACTCGTGGAAGTTGCCGCCGTAGGGCCAGTCCGCGTGCCGGCGGTTCTCGAGCATCCCGTCGCCGTCGGCGTCGGGGGTCAGCTCGGTGAGGCCGTCGCGCTCGGACACCCAGAGGGTGCCGTCGACGACGTCGACGCCCATGGGGTTGAGCAGGTCCGTGGCGATCTTCGTCACGGTGACGTCCTCGGGACCGTCGGCCTCCGTGACGCCCTCGAGGAGGAAGACCTCGCCCGGTGTGGGGTTCTGCGGCGGGCCGGCCGGGCTCACCGCGCCGGACGTGACGACGACGAGGTCGTCGCCGAGGAAGGTCATGGCCGAGACCATCGGCTCGAAGCCCTCGGGGCGCAGGTCCACGAGGTCGTAGCCGGGGTTGACCGCGTCCAGCCGCAGGCCGTCGCCGGCCGTGTCGCGGCCGGTCTCGCAGTACTTGAAGCCGGGGGCCGTGACGCGGACGACGCCGGCCTCGGTGGACAGGGCGCTGCTGGGGACGACGGAGAAGGACGTCGCGCCCGGGGCGCGCCACTCGAGGAGGAGCCGCTGGCCGTTGCCGGCCTCGAACATCTCGGCCTCGAGCTCGTGCACGCCGGCCTCGAGGGTGACGGTGCCCTCGACGGCCTCCTCGCCGTGCAGGCCGTCGTTGTCGACGACGAGCTCGCCGCCGATGGTCAGGCGCGAGCCGTCGTCGCTCGTGAGCCGGAAGGTGTAGTCGCCGCTCGTCGGCACCGTGAGGTTGGCGAGCGCGTGGGAGACGAAGTTGTCGGCGGCGCCGAAGTCCTCGTCGCTCGTGAGGTCGATCGTCGGGACGAGCTTGTCGACGTTCGGCGTCTGGCCGTCGCGCAGCGTGCACAGCTGCGCGATGCCGGACCCGAGCTGGTAGGTGCGCAGCGTGACGCCCGGCTCCTGGGGAGGCAGCTGGGACGGGTCGACCGGCGCCGCGAAGGCCGCCGGGACGGCGGTCAGGGTGCCGCCGAGGAGGGCGATCCCGGTGAGGGCGACGAGCCCCCTCCTGGCGCCTGCTCGCTGGTGTGGGTGCACAGCTCTCCTTCTGCTCCACCGGGTCGCAGCGCTGCGCCCGGGTGCCGCGGCAGCGGTGCCGCGGCAGTCGAACAGTAGGTGACTTCTGCGGCGATGGGAACGGAAGTAGGGGATGTCACGGGTCGTTCCCGTCCGTGCCCGTCCGTCCCCGTCGGCCTACCGTGGCGGCGTGCTGGCTGCCGTCGCGTCGAGGACCTCGCCCACCGACCCGCTGTCCGCCCTCGAGGTCGTCGAGCGACCGCGCCCGGAGGTGCCCGACGGGTGGGTGCGGGTCCGGGTCGAGGCCGCGAGCCTCAACCACCACGACCTCTGGAGCCTGCGCGGCGTCGGGCTGCGCGACGAGGACCTGCCCGTGGTCCTCGGGTGCGACGGCGCCGGCGTCGACGAGCAAGGGCGGGACGTCGTCGTGCACGGGGTCGTCACGACGCCGGGGTGGACGGGCGACGACACCCTCGACCCCGGGCGCTCGCTGCTGTCGGAGCGGTACGACGGGACCCTCGCCGAGGAGGTCGTCGTGCCCGCGCGCAACGTCGTGCCGCGCCCGCCGGGCCTGTCCGCCGAGCACGCGGCCTGCCTGCCGACGGCGTGGCTCACGGCCTACCGGATGCTCCGGCTCTCCGGGGCGGAGCAGGGCGGGACCGTCCTCGTGCAGGGGGCCGGGGGCGGCGTGGCCACGGCGCTCGTCGCCCTCGGCCGGGCGACCGGGCGCCGGGTGTGGGTGACGAGCCGCAGCGAGGAGAAGCGGCGGCGCGCGCTCGACCTCGGCGCGCACGCGGCCCTGGCGCCGGGGGAGCGGGTGCCGGAGCGCGTCGACGCGGTGATGGAGACCGTCGGCGAGGCCACGTGGGCCCACTCGCTGCGGTCGCTGCGCCCGGGCGGCACCGTCGTCGTCGCGGGCGCGACGTCGGGACCGGCGCCCTCCGCGGAGCTGCAGCGGGTGTTCTTCCTCGGCCTGCGGGTCGTCGGCACGACGATGGGGACGCGGGACGAGCTGGAGCACCTCGTGGGGCTGCTCGCCGCGACGGGCGTGCGGCCCGTCGTCGACCGGGTCCTGCCGCTCGCCGACGTCGGCGAGGGCCTCGCCGCGATGGCGGCCGGCGAGCTCTTCGGGAAGGTCGTCGTCCGGCCCGGCGGGTGAGCGCCGGGCCGGACCGCGGCGTCGGCCGGCCTCAGCCCTCGTCGGGCAGGCCGAGCCAGGGGCGCCAGCCCCCGTTGAGCACGAGCCAGGCGAGCAGGCCGTAGCCGGCCTGGCCGGGGTGCACGCCGTCGCCGGCGGCCACGTCGGCGTGCCACTGCTCGTGGTGGACGAGGGGGTCGAAGCAGTCGACGTAGCGCACGGCACGCCGGGCGCAGACGTCGGCGAAGGCGTCGGCGAGCTCGGCGACGTCGTCGTTGCGCGCGCCCTCGAGGCCGGGCACGGGGCCGACGACGAGGACGGGCAGGCCGCGGGACATGGCCTCGTCGAGGACGTTGGCGAGGTTGAGGCGGCTGCGCGCCATCGTCAGCCCCGCCTCGAGGTCGGCGCTGCCGAGCCCGACGACGACGCGGTTGTCGGCCCCGGGCGCGAAGCGGCGGCCGGCCTCGCCGACCCAGCGCTCGAGGAGCCCGGAGGTCCCCTCGCCGGGGACGCCGAGGGGGAAGAGCGTCGTCGGGCCGTCGTCGTCCTCGGGGGTGCGCGCCGCGACGCGCCCGGTCCAGCCGAGGGCGCGCGGGTCGCCGACCCCGGCGACGAGGGCGTCGCCGAGGACGCAGATGCGCCGTCCGGGCGGCAGGCCGCCGGTGTCGGTGGGTGCAGTGCTCACGCGTCCTCGCCGTCTGTCGGGTCCGTCGTCGGGCGGGGCACCGGCTCGTGGCCGGGCCCCGGTGGTGGTCGTGCCGGGGCGTCGTCGCGCGGACCGGGGCTCCCGGTCCGCGCGACGACGCCCGCGGGGTCAGCGGGCGAAGGCCCGGGTGACGAGGTCCTCCTGCTCGGCCGCGTGCTTGCGGCTCGACCCGGTGGCCGGGGCCGCCGAGGCGGGCCGGGTCACCGGGCGGATGCTGCGGCCCAGCTGCGGGGCCACGCCCAGGGCCACGAAGGGCCAGGCGCCCTGGTTGGCCGGCTCCTCCTGCACCCACACGAGCTCGGCGTCGCCGAAGGGCTCGAGGGCGGCGCGGTAGGCGTCCTCGTCGAGCGGGTACAGCTGCTCGACCCGGACGATCGCCGTGCGCGTGTCGCCGCGCTTGGCGCGCGCAGCCTCGAGGTCCCAGGACACCTTGCCGCTGCACAGGAGCACGCGGTCGACGTCCTGCGGCGCCCCCGGCAGGCGGGTGTCCGGCAGCACGGCGCGGAAGCCGCCCTCGGTGAAGTCCTCCACGGCGCTGGCCGCCGCCTTGAGCCGCAGCATCGACTTGGGGGTGAAGACCACGAGCGGGCGGCGCGGGCGGGCGTACGCCTGGCGACGCAGCAGGTGGAAGTGCGAGGCGGGCGACGACGGCACGGCGACCGTCATGTTCTCCTCCGCGCACATCTGCAGGAAGCGCTCGATCCGGCCCGAGGAGTGGTCCGGCCCCTGGCCCTCGTAGCCGTGGGGGAGCAGCAGCACGACCGAGGACCGCTGGCCCCACTTCTGCTCCGAGCAGGAGATGAACTCGTCGACGATCGACTGGGCGCCGTTGGCGAAGTCGCCGAACTGGGCCTCCCAGAGCACGAGCGCGTCCGGCCGCTCGACCGAGTAGCCGTACTCGAAGCCCATCGCGGCGAACTCCGACAGCAGGGAGTCGTAGACCCAGAAGCGCGCCTGGTCGTCCGAGAGCGCCTTGAGCGGCGTCCACTCGCGCCCGGTCTCCCGGTCGTGGAGGACCGCGTGGCGCTGCGTGAAGGTGCCGCGGCGGCTGTCCTGACCCGCGAGCCGGACCGGGACGCCCTCGAGGAGCAGCGAGCCGAAGGCCAGCAGCTCGCCGTAGCCCCAGTCGATCCCGCCCTCGCGCGACATCTGCTCGCGCTTCTCGAGGAGCGCCATGAGCTTGGGGTGGACGGTGAAGCCCTCGGGCGGGCTGGTGTGCGCCCCGCCGATGCGCTCGAGGACCGAGCGGTCCACGGCCGTCGAGTCCGCGCGGACGACGCGGTCGTCCTGCTGGGCCGACGGGCGCTCGAGGCCGCCGGGGCCGTCGGCGCCGTCGCCGGCGCGGCTGCCGCCCGAGGCCGGCGTCTCCTTCGTCTCCGCGAAGGCCCGCTCGAGCTGGCCCTGGTAGTCGCGCAGCGCCTGCTCGGCCTCCTCGACCGTGATGTCGCCGCGGCCGATGAGGGCCTCGGTGTAGAGCTTGCGGACGCTGCGCTTGGCCTCGATGAGGGCGTACATGAGCGGCTGCGTCATCGAGGGGTCGTCGCCCTCGTTGTGACCACGGCGGCGGTAGCACACCATGTCGATGACGACGTCCTTCTCGAACTCCTCGCGGAAGGCGAAGGCCAGCCGGGCCGCGCGCACGCACGCCTCGGGGTCGTCGCCGTTCACGTGGAGGATCGGCGCCTGGATCATGCGGCCGACGTCGGTCGAGTAGTACGACGAGCGCGAGCTGGCGGGCGCCGTCGTGAAGCCGACCTGGTTGTTGATGACGACGTGGACGGTGCCGCCCGTGCGGTACCCGCGCAGCTGCGACAGGTTGAGCGTCTCGGCCACGACGCCCTGGCCCGCGAACGCGGCGTCGCCGTGCAGGAGGACGGGCAGGACGGGGAACGCCTTGCCCCCGAGGTCGATCCGGTCCTGCTTGGCGCGGGCGATGCCCTCGAGGACGGGGTCGACGGCCTCGAGGTGCGACGGGTTGGCCGCGAGGTAGACCTTCGTCGACGCACCCGTGGCCGCGGTGAAGCGGCCCTCGGTGCCGAGGTGGTACTTGACGTCGCCGGAGCCCTGGACGCTGCCGGGGACCGCGCTGCCCTCGAACTCCCGGAAGACCTGGCCGTAGCTCTTGCCGGCGATGTTCGTCAGCACGTTGAGGCGGCCGCGGTGGGACATGCCGATGGCGACCTCGTCGTGGCCCGCCTCCGCGGCCTCGGACAGGAGGGCGTCGAGCAGCGGGATGACGGACTCGCCGCCCTCGAGGCTGAAGCGCTTCTGCCCCACGAACTTCGTCTGGAGGAAGGTCTCGAAGGCCTCGGCGGCGTTGAGGCGGCCGAGGATGCGCAGCTGCTCGTCGCGGTCGGGCTTGGAGTACGGCTTCTCGACGTGCGACTGGATCCAGGCGCGCTGCTCGGGGTCCTGGATGTGCATGTACTCGATGCCGGTGGTGCGGCAGTAGGAGTCGCGCAGCACGCCGAGGATGTGGCGCAGCTTCATGGGGGCGCCGTCGCCGAACCCGCCGGTGGGGAACTCGCGGTCGAGGTCCCAGAGCGTCAGGCCGTGGGTCTGGACGTCGAGGTCCGGGTGGCGGCGCTGGCGGTACTCCAGCGGGTCGGTGTCGGCCATGAGGTGGCCGCGCACGCGGTACGCGTGGATGAGCTCGACGACGCGGCTCACGCGGCCGACGTCGTCCTGGCCCTTGAGCGAGGTGTCCTTGACCCAGCGGACCGGCTCGTAGGGGATGTGGAGCGCGGAGAAGACGCGGTCGTAGAAGCCGTCGAGCCCCAGCAGCTTGGTGTGGACCAGGCGCAGGAAGTCGCCCGACTGCGCGCCCTGGATGACGCGGTGGTCGTACGTCGACGTCAGCGTCATGACCTTGCTGACGCCGAGGCGCGCCACGGTCTCCTCGGACGCGCCCTGGTACTCGGCGGGGTAGTCCATGGCCCCGACGCCGATGATCGCGCCCTGGCCCTTCACGAGGCGGGGCACGGAGTGGACGGTGCCGATGGTCCCCGGGTTGGTGAGGCTCATCGTCACGCCGGCGAAGTCGTCGACCCCGAGCTTGCCGCCGCGGGCGCGGCGGACGACGTCCTCGTAGGCCACCCAGAACTCGGCGAAGTCCATCCGCTCGGCCGGCTTGACCGCCGGGACCATGAGCTGGCGCGTGCCGTCGGGCTTGGGCAGGTCGATGGCGATGCCGAGGCCCACGTGCGCGGGCTGGACGACGGCCGGCTTGCCGTCCTCCAGGGCGTAGGCGACGTTCATCGACGGCATCTCGGCGAGGGCCTCGACGAGCGCGTAGCCGATGAGGTGGGTGAAGGAGACCTTGCCGCCGCGGGCGCGGGCGAGGTTGGAGTTGATGACGATGCGGTTGTCGATGAGGGCCTTGGCCGGCACGGCGCGGACGCTCGTGGCGGTGGGGACCTCGAGGCTCGCCTCCATGTTCGTCACGACGCGGGCGGCGGGGCCGCGCAGGCGCGTCGTGACGTCGGCGCGCTCCTCCTCGTCGGCGGCGGGGCCGCGCAGGACGCGCGCCGGGCCGTCCCCCGTGGCGCCGTCGCGCGGGCCGACGCCCGCGGACAGACCCGGCTCCGAGGCGGCCCGGGGACGGTCGGTGCGGCCGCCGGACGTGCCGGCCGAGGCGCCGGGCGTGGCGGGGGCGGGCGCCGGGGCCTGCGCGCCGGCCGCGTGCTCGTCGGCGCGGGGGGCCCGCGGGGCGGCCGGGTCCGCCGTGGCGGGGGCGGTGACGGGGCGGTCGGCGGTGCGGCGCGCGGCGCCGGCCTCGCGCGGCGTCGACGAGGAGCCCGACCCCTCGGCGGACTGGGCGGGCGTCGTGGGGGCGGGGGCCGGGGTCGCCGGCTCGCCGGCCGGCACCTCCGTGGGGGGCGTGGTGGCCGCACCGGTGCCCGTGGTGCCCGTGGTGCCCGCGGCGGCGTCGTCGGAGGCGCCGGCGTCCTCGCCCGTGCCCTCGGGCGCGCCGTCGCCGGGTGTGTAGTCGGCGAAGAAGTCCCACCACGCCGGGTCGACGGAGTCCTTGTCCTCGAGGTAGCGCTCGTGCAGCTCGTCGACGAGCCAGGCGTTCGCCCCGAAGCCGGCGGGGACGCCGCCGTCCCCGCTGCGACCCGGGCCCTCGGAGGCCCCTCCGGTGCTGGTGGTCTCCTGCTGGGACACGGTGCGGATCGCCCTCTTCCACGGGTCGGTGAGCCGGGTGCGACGCCGCGCGGCCGCGGCCGGCGTCGGCGGGGCGAGCCTAGTGCCTGGGCGGGCGCCGGCCCGGTGGGCGGCGGCCGCGCGCCCGGCCGGGCGGCGAGGCGTCCGTCACGTCGCCCGTCCGCCCTAGCATCGACGCCCGTGCGCTTCCTCGACGGCTCCGCCCCCGGCCACGACCTCACCTACAACGACGTGTTCCTCGTGCCGGGGCGCTCCTCGGTCGCCTCGCGCACCGAGGTCGACCTCACGCCCGACGACGGCACCGGCGCCACCGTCCCCCTCGTCGTCGCCAACATGACGGCCGTGACCGGCCGCCGGATGGCGGAGACCGTCGCCCGTCGCGGCGGGATCGGCGTGCTGCCGCAGGACGTGCCGCTCGACGTCGTCGCGGACGTCGTCGCGTGGGTCAAGGCGCGCGGGACCGTCCTCGAGACGCCCATCGTCGCGGCACCGGGGGACCGGGTCGTCGACGCGCTGCACCTGCTGCCCAAGCGCGCCCACGGCGCGCTCGTCGTCGTCGACGAGGCCCGGCGGCCCGTCGGCGTCGTCACGGCCGCCGACTGCGAGGGCGTCGACCGCTTCACCTCGCTCGCCCAGGTCATGACGGCCGACCCCCTCGTCCTCGACGCCGCGGACGTCGAGCGCGACGGCGGCCTCGACCGGGCCTTCGAGGTCCTGCACGGGGCCCGCCGGTCCTTCGCGCCGGTGGTCCGCGACGGCGTCCTCGTCGGTGCCCTGACCCGGCGGGGCTGCATCCGCTCGGCGCTCTACGCCCCGGCCGTGGACGGCTCCGGCCGCCTGCGGGTCGGCGCCGCCGTCGGCGTCAACGGCGACGTCGCCGGCGCGGCGTCGGCGCTGCTGGCGGCGGGGGCCGACGTCCTCGTCGTCGACACCGCCCACGGCCACCAGGAGAAGATGCTCGACGCGCTGCGGGCCGTCCGCGCCCTGGACCCGGGGGTCCCGGTCGTCGCCGGCAACGTCGTCACGGCCGAGGGCGTGCGCGACCTCGTCGGCGCGGGGGCCGACGTGGTCAAGGTCGGCGTCGGGCCCGGCGCCATGTGCACCACGCGGATGATGACGGGCGTCGGCCGCCCGCAGTTCTCGGCGGTCCTCGAGTGCGCCGCGCAGGCGCGCGAGCTCGGCGCCTCGGTGTGGGCGGACGGCGGCGTGCGGCACCCGCGCGACGTGGCCCTCGCCCTGGCCGCCGGCGCCTCCTCCGTCATGGTCGGCTCGTGGTTCGCCGGCACGCACGAGAGCCCGGGCGACCTGCTCGTCGACGAGCACGGGCGCAGCTACAAGGAGAGCTTCGGCATGGCGTCGGCGCGGGCCGTCGCCCACCGCACCCGCGAGGGCTCGGCGCTCGAGCGGGCGCGCAAGGCGCTCTTCGAGGAGGGCATCTCGAGCTCGCGGATGAGGCTGGACCCCGAGCGCCCCGGCGTGGAGGACCTCGTCGACGCCATCACCTCGGGCGTCCGCAGCGCCTGCACCTACGCGGGGGCCCGGACGCTGCCCGAGCTCCACGAGCGCGCCGTCGTCGGCGTCCAGTCGCCCTCCGGCTACGAGGAGGGCCGGCCGCTGCCCAGCGGCTGGTGACGGCGGGCCCGGACCGCTCGACGTCTCGACGTCGCCGTGCGCGGTGCCCCCGCGGTGAGGTCGGCCCCGCCCGGGACGACGGTCGGTGACGGCGTCGCACGGGACGTCTCCTCCGGCCGACCGGCGCCGCCCCTGCCGGGCCGGCGGGCTGACGCGCTGTCACCGTCCCGGGATGCGCAGGGTGCGGATTTGGTGTACCGGTCACCGCGGCGTTACGGTCTCGTGACCTCGAGCCCGTCGTCGTGACGCCGGGCCGCCCTCCGGCCCGTGCCGGGAAGGCCCCCCGCCGCTGCGCGGGGCGCCGGAGGGTCCCGCCACGACCGGCCGACGACGTCGGCCTGCCCGCGTGCGCCGTCGTCCGACGGCACCGCCCGGAGGACGCCCGTGACCGCTCCCGCGAGCCTGCCCGAGCCCGCCGACCGCCCCGCGACCCGCGTGCGCGGCGGTGCCCACCGCGCCGCCGGCCGCGGACCGGTGACCGCCCCGGCCCCGGCGGCGCCGGGCTCGCGCCGGGCCCGTCGCGAGGCCGAGGCGGCCCGGCTGCGCGCCGCGCGTCGCCCGCGGCGCGCCCCGGTGGCGGCGGCCGGCGCCCTCGGCGTCGCGGTGCTCGTGCTGCCGATCACCGTGCCGGCGCTGCAGGCGGTCGCCGCCGCGGACCGCGAGCGGGCCGACGTCGCCGCCACCGCGCTCGTCGTCGCGCAGGAGGAGGAGGGCCGGGCGGCGCGGGCCGCGGAGGTCCGGCGGCTCGCCGACGAGGCCGCGGCGTCCCGCGAGCAGCGCGCGGCCGACACCGCCGCCCGCGAGGCGGCGGAGGCCGAGCTGGCGTCCCGCGTGGCCGCGGCGGGCGCCATGGCCGACCGCGTGAGCCGGAGCGAGGAGCGCTCCGCGCTCCCGGGCTGCAGCGGCGTCCTCCCCGACGGCACGACCTCGGCGCCCAACGGGCAGCTGCCCGCCGACGCCGTCTGCGCGCTCTGGGACGACGAGGGCTTGCGCGCCGACGTCGCGCTGTCCTTCGTCGAGCTGTCGGCGGCCTTCGAGGAGCGCTTCGGCGAGCGGCTCGCCCTCACCGACGGCTACCGCTCGCTCGCCGAGCAGCACGCCGTCGCCGCGGAGCGGCCCGGCTTCGCCGCCGAGCCGGGCACGAGCGACCACGGCTGGGGCCTCGCCGTCGACCTCGGCAGCGGCGTCAGCACGGGGTCGGGGGAGCGGTACGCCTGGATGCGCGAGCACGCCCCGTCCTTCGGCTGGGAGAACCCGACGTGGGCGCAGCCGGGCGGCTCGGGCCCCACGGAGCCGTGGCACTGGGAGCACGTCGAGGGCGTCGCCGCGCAGACGGGCGTCCCGGCGGCCTGACCGGGGGCCCGTCGGCCGCCCGACCCGCCGCCGACCTCCCGCCGCCGTCGGGCGCGGGACGACCTCCTCCCGCCGTGCGGTAGCGTTCCTCCCGGTCCGTCGGGCACGAGCCCGGACCGACGGCCCCCGTAGCTCAGGGGATAGAGCACCGCCCTCCGGAGGCGGGGGCGCAGGTTCGAATCCTGCCGGGGGCACCACCAGCAGGGCCGGCCGCACGGACGAGGACGTCCGGCGAGGGTCCTGCCCGGCACCCGGACCGCGTCCGGGACCCACCCCCGCGGCTCCTAGACTCGACCCCCGTGACTCCCGCCGAGCTCTCCGCCGCGATCCGCCGCTGCCTCGTCGAGGCCGTCGAGGCCGGCGACCCCGCCGTCGGGTCCCTCGCCGTCGCGGACCTGCCCGACGATGTCCGCGTCGAGCGGCCGCGCAGCCGGGAGCACGGGGACTGGGCCACCAACGTCGCCCTCCAGCTGGCCAAGAAGGCCGGGGCGCCGCCCCGGGGGCTCGCCACCGCGCTCGCCGGGCGGCTCGCCGCCGTGGACGGCGTCGCAGGCGTCGACGTCGCCGGGCCCGGCTTCCTCAACGTCGTCGTCGACGCCTCCGCGGCCGGGGCCCTCGCGCGCACCGTCGTCGAGGCGGGTGCGGCCTACGGGACGAGCGACCGCCGTGCCGGCCTCCACGTCAACCTCGAGTTCGTCTCGGCCAACCCCACGGGGCCCATCCACCTCGGCGGGACCCGGTGGGCCGCCGTCGGGGACGCCCTCGCGCGCGTCCTCGCGGCCACGGGCGCCGAGGTGGTCCGCGAGTACTACTTCAACGACCACGGCGCGCAGATCGACCGCTTCGCCCGCTCGCTCCTCGCCCGGGCCCGCGGCGAGGCCGCCCCCGAGGACGGCTACGGCGGCGCGTACGTCGGCGACATCGCCGACCGCGTGCTCGCGGACGCGCGGGAGCGGGGCGTCGACGTCCTCGCCCTCCCCGACGCCGAGGCGCAGGAGGTCTTCCGCGCGGACGGCGTCGCGCTGATGTTCGACGAGATCAAGCGGGACCTGCACGACTTCGGCGTCGACTTCGACGTCTGGTTCCACGAGGACTCGCTCCACGCCTCCGGCGCCGTCGAGAAGGCGCTGGCCGAGCTGCGCGGCAGCGGGGCCCTGTACGAGGCCGACGGCGCGTGGTGGCTGCGCTCGACCGACCACGGCGACGACAAGGACCGCGTCGTCATCAAGTCCGACGGGAAGCCCGCCTACGTCGCCGGCGACCTGGCCTACCTGCGGGACAAGCGCTCCCGCGGCGCGGACCTCTGCATCTACATGCTCGGCGCCGACCACCACGGGTACGTCAGCCGCCTCAAGGCCGCGGCGGCGGCCTTCGGCGACGACCCCGCCGTCGTGGAGGTCCTCATCGGCCAGATGGTCAACCTCGTCCGCGACGGGCAGCCGCTGCGCATGAGCAAGCGCAACGGCACCGTCGTGACGATGCAGGACCTCGTCGAGGCCGTCGGCGTCGACGCCGCGCGGTACGCGCTGACCCGCAGCTCGACCGACTCGTCGATCGACGTCGACCTCGACGTCCTCACCCGCCGCACGGCCGAGAACCCCGTCTTCTACGTGCAGTACGCGCACGCCCGCACCTGCGGCGTCGCCCGTAACGCCGAGGCGGCCGGGGTGCGCCGGGAGGACGGCTTCGACCCGTCGCTGCTCGACCACCCCACGGAGCAGGCTGTCCTCGCGGCGCTCGCCGAGCACCCGCGGGTCGTCGAGCAGGCCGCCGAGCTGCGCGAGCCCCACCGCGTCACCCGCCACCTCGAGGTCCTCGCCGGCACCTTCCACAAGTGGTACGACGAGCGCCGGGTCACGCCGCTGGGCGACGAGCCGGTGGGCGACGAGCACCGCACGCGCCTGTGGCTGGCCGAGGCGGTCCGGACGGTGCTGGCCTCCGGGCTGGCCCTCGTGGGCGTGAGCGCGCCGGAGCGCATGTGAGCCCCGCCCTGCGCGCGCACGAGGCCGGCGCGCTCCACGCCGACGGCTACGGCGGCCCGGGCTGGCTCGCGGTGCCCGCGGACGTCAACACGCTCGTCGAGCCGCTGTGGGCGCGCACCGTCCGCCGGGGCGCCGACGGCGCCCTCGAGGTGGGCGGCGTCGACGTCGTGCGGCTGGCCGCCGAGCACGGGACGCCCGCCTACGTCGTCGACGAGGCGGACCTGCGGGCGCGCGCGCGAGGCTTCGTCACGGCCTTCGACGACGCCTTCGCCGACCTCTGCGGCGGCGCGGACGTCTACTACGCCGGCAAGGCGTTCCTCTGCACGGCCGTGGCCCGCTGGGTGGCCGAGGAGGGGATGCTCCTCGAGACCTGCACGGGCGGCGAGCTCGCCGTCGGCCTGCGCGCCGGCGTCGACCCCGCGCGGATGGCGCTGCACGGCAACAACAAGTCCGACGCCGAGGTGGAGCGGGCGCTCGCGGCGGGCGTCGGCCGGGTCGTCGTCGACTCGCTGCCCGAGGTCGACCGGGTGGCCGACGTCGCGGCCCGGCTCGGGGTGCGCGCCCCCGTCATGGTCCGCGTGACCGTCGGCGTCGAGGCCCACACGCACTCCTACATCGCGACGGCGCACGAGGACCAGAAGTTCGGCGTCTCGCTGGCGACGGGGGAGGCGGCCCGCGCCGTCGCCGCCGTCCTCGCCCGCCCCGAGCTGGACCTGCGGGGGCTGCACAGCCACATCGGCTCGCAGATCTTCGACGTCGAGGGCTTCGAGGTGGCCGCCCGGCGTCTCGTCCGCCTGCACGCCACGGTGCAGCGCGAGCACGGCGTGCGGCTGCCGGAGATGGACCTCGGCGGCGGCTTCGGCATGGCGTACACGACGCAGCACCGCCCGATGGGGCCCGCCGACCTCGCCGCCGGCATGGCCCGCGTGGTCCGGGCCGCGTGCGCGGGCGAGGGCGTCGAGGTGCCGCGCATCAGCGTCGAGCCCGGCCGGGCCGTGGTCGGCCCCAGCACCTTCACGCTCTACACGGCCGGCACGACGAAGGACGTCGCCCTCGACGACGGCGGCACCCGCCGCTACGTGGCCGTCGACGGCGGCATGAGCGACAACGTCCGCACCGCCCTCTACGCGGCCGACTACTCCGCGACGCTCGCGTCCCGCCGCTCCGACGCCCCGCCGGTCCTGTCCCGCGTCGTCGGGAAGCACTGCGAGAGCGGCGACGTCGTCGTCATGGACGAGTTCCTCCCGGCCGACCTCGGGCACGGGGACCTCGTCGCCGTCCCGGGGACGGGCGCGTACTGCCGCAGCCTCGCCAGCCAGTACAACCACGTGCCGCGGCCGCCGGTCGTCGCCGTGGCCGACGGCACCTCGCGGGTCCTCGTGCGCCGCGAGACCGAGGACGACCTGCTCGCGCTCGACGTCGGCTGACCGATCACGAGCGCCCCCAGGCCCCGCCCGCACCACCGCCCGCCCGCCCGACGCACCGGCCAGGAGCCATGACGACCGACGCGACGCCCAGCACCGCTGCCCCCGCCGAGGCGGACCGGGAGCGGGAGACCGCCGCCGAGCAGACGGCGGTGGCCGCGCGCTACGCGCGCCTCGACGACCTGCGCCGCCGCACGGCGGACGAGCTCGCGGCCGTCCACCGGTCCGAGTCGACGGGCACCCACCAGAACCGGTCCGAGCGCGACGCCTTCGCCGCGCTGCACGAGGCGCGGCTGGCCCAGCTGCAGGCCGTCGAGGACCGCCTCGTGTTCGGCCGTCTCGACATGGGCGACGGCGAGACGCGCTACGTCGGCCGCCTCGGCCTCGCCGACGAGGCGCAGGACCGGCTGCTCGTGGACTGGCGCGCGCCGGCGTCCGAGCCCTTCTACCAGGCGACGGCCGCGCGCCCGGCCGGCGTCGCGCGCCGGCGGCACCTGTCCCTGCGGGGCCGGGACGTGGCGACGCTCGAGGACGACGTCCTCGACGCCGAGGGCGTGGAGGCCCGCGGCCTCACCGCGCTCGGCGGCGAGGGGGCGCTCATGGCGGCCCTCGGCGCGCAGCGCACCGGGCGGATGGGCGACATCGTCGCGACGATCCAGGCGGAGCAGGACGCCGTCATCCGCGCCGACGCCAAGGGCGTCCTCGTCGTCCAGGGCGGTCCCGGCACGGGCAAGACGGCCGTGGCGCTGCACCGCGCCGCCTACCTGCTCTACGCCCACCGGGACCGCCTGGCGCGCAGCGGCGTCCTCGTCGTGGGGCCCAGCCCGGTCTTCCTCCGTTACATCGAGCAGGTGCTGCCGTCGCTGGGCGAGAACGGCGTCCTCACCTCTACGGCGGGACGGCTCTTCCCGGGCGTCGACGCGCGCGCGACCGACCGTCCCGCCGTGGCGCGCCTCAAGGGCGACGAGCGCTGGCTCGCGGTCCTGCCCCGCGCCGTCGCGGCCCGGCAGCGCGTGCCCGCGGGCCCGCAGCGCCTCGACGTCGAGGGCACGACCGTCACCCTGCAGCCGCGCGTCGTCGCGCGGGCCCGCGACCGCGCCCGCGCCGGGGGCGAGCCGCACAACGACGCGCGCGCGGGCTTCGTCAAGGAGCTGCTCCTGCACCTCGCGGACGCGGTGGGGCGGGCGCAGGGCAACAAGCTGGAGGCCGAGGACCGGCCGGCCGTCGTCGCGGACCTGCGGGCCTCGCGCGACGTCCGGGTGACGCTCAACCTCGCGTGGATGCCGATGTCGCCGCAGAAGCTGCTGGGGGACCTGCTGACGCGGCCGCACCGGCTGCTCGAGGCGTCGGAGGGGATCTTCACCGACGCCGAGCGGGCGCTGCTCGCGCGGTCCGTGGACGCGCCCTGGACCGTCGACGACGTCCCCCTGCTCGACGAGGCCGCCGAGCTGCTCGGCGACGACGCGCACGGCGACGCGGCCCGCTCGGCCCGGGCGTCCGAGAAGGCCCGCGAGGAGGCCCTCGCCTACGCGCAGGACGTCATCGAGTCGGGCGCCGGCACGACGGCGGTCGAGGGCTACGTCGCGAGCGCGGAGGACCTGGCCGAGCGCAACGTCGACGGCGGCGGCCCGTCGCTCACGGTCGCCGAGCGGGCGGCGGGAGACCGGACGTGGGTCTTCGGCCACGTCGTCGTCGACGAGGCGCAGGAGCTCTCGCCGCTCATGTGGCGGCTGCTCGTCCGCCGGTGCCCGAGCCGATCGATGACGGTCGTCGGCGACCTCGCCCAGACGCGTTCCGCCGCAGGGGCCTCCGCCTGGGGCGAGGCGCTGGACCCCTTCGCCGAGGGCCGGTGGCGGCTCGAGGAGCTGACGGTCAACTACCGGACGCCGCGCCAGGTCATGGACGCGGCGGCGGCCGTCCTCGCCGTGACGGGCGCGCCCGGGCGGACGCCGGACTCCGTGCGCGAGGGGGAGGGGCCGCCCGTGCTCACCGAGCTGCCCGCCCCCGGCGCGGCGCGCGAGGCGCTGCTGCGCGACGTCGTCGTCGACGAGGCCGCCCGTGCGCGCGGCGGGCGGCTCGCCGTCCTCGTGCCGCCCGCCCGGGTGCAGGAGGTGGCGGCCGCGCTCGTCGGCCGGGTGACCGGCCCCGACGGCGCCCCGCTGACGGTGTCGACCGGCGCGACGGCGCTGGAGGACCCGGTCGTCGTCATGGCGGTCGCCGACTCCAAGGGCCTGGAGTTCGACAGCGTGGTGCTCGTCGAGCCCGCCGAGCTGCTCGACGGCCCGGAGGGCGAGGACCCGCGGGCAGGGGCCCACGACCTCTACGTCGCCATGACCCGCCCGACCCAGCGGCTCCACGTCCTGGCCTCCCCGGACCTCGACCCGGCGCTCGCCCGGGCGCTCGTCGGCGGCTGAACGACGCCTGGCCGTCGAGCCCGACGGACGGCATGGTCCCGGGCCGGGGACCATGCCGTCCGTCGGACCCGGCACCGCGCCGGGCCCGGGACCTCAGGAGGGGCCGTGGACCTGACGTCGGCGTACGCCGCCTACCTCGACTGCCTGAACGCGCGCCGGTGGGACGAGCTCGGGCACCACGTCGCGGACGACGTGCGGCACGACGACCGGCCGCTGGGCCTGGCGGGCTACCGGCGCATGCTCGAGCGCGACGTCGCGGCGATCCCGGACCTGCGGTTCGTGGCCGAGGACGTCGTCGCGTCCGGCGACGTCGTGGCCGTGCGGCTGGCCTTCGACTGCCACCGGTGGGGGAGCTCTTCGGCGTCGCCGTCGACGGCCGCCGGGTGGTCTTCGGCGAGCACGTCTTCTACCGGTACGCCGGTGGGCGCGTGGCCGACGTCCGGTCCCTCGTGGACGTCGAGGCGGTGCGCCGGCAGGTGGGGGCCTGAGGCGTCAGCCGACGAGCTCGACGCCGGCCGCCCGCAGCTCCGCCAGGGCGGCCTCCGTCGTCGCGGGGGAGACCCCGGCGACGAGCGGCAGGAGCACGCGCACCCCGAAGCCGGCGGCCGCCGCGTCGAGCGCCGTCGCCCGGACGCAGTGGTCGGTGGCGATGCCGACCACGTCGACCTCGCCGACCGCCTTCTCCCGCAACCAGTCCGCGAGCGACGTGCCGTCCTCGGCGGCGCCCTCGAAGCCGGAGTAGGCGGCCTCGAAGGCGCCCTTGCGGAACACCTCCTGCGCGACGCCGAGGTCGAACGCCGGGTGCGCCTGCGCCCCCGCGGTGCCGGCGACGCAGTGCACCGGCCAGCTGCGGACGTAGTCGGGGGTGTCGCTGAAGTGGTCCCCCGGGTCCACGTGCCAGTCCTGCGTGGCGACCACGGCGGCGTAGTCGTCCGCGCGCTCGCGGGCGTGGCGGGTGACGGCGGCGGCGACGCCCGCACCGCCCTCGACGGCCAGCGAGCCGCCCTCGCAGAAGTCGACCTGGACGTCGACGACGACGAGCGCGCGCGCCCGGGCAGGCGGGACGGCGGCGTCGGTCTCGGCGGTGGTGGTCACGGGTCCTCCTCGGGCGCGCGGACGGGGCGGGGTCAGCGGGACGGCGCGGCGCTGCGCACCTCGGTCGGCAGGCAGGGCTCGCCGCGCCCGAGACGGCGGGCCTGGGCGGGGAGCTCGGCGCGCGAGGCCTCGTGGCGGGCCGCGGCGCGGCGCACGCCGTCGGCGCCCGTGGTGCCGCCGGCGACGACGACGCCGTCGCTGACGAGCGGCACCTGGAGCGGCCGGGCGCCGGGCACGGGCGCGCCGTCGTCGGCCGCGGACCCCTCGACGACGAGGACCTCGGCGACCGCCGCGTCGCCGTCCATCTCGCGCCAGGCGCGTTTGGCGCCCGCGACGGTCGACTTGCCGGGGCTGGCCTTGGCGACGCCGCGCATCGCGCCCGAGGCGTCCTCGCGGGCGACGAGCTTGTAGACGAGCCCGGCCGTCGGCGCGCCGCTGCCGGTGACGAGGCTCGTGCCCACGCCGTAGCCGTCGACCGGCGCCGCGGCGAGGGCGGCGACGGCGAACTCGTCGAGGTCGCTCGTGACGACGACACGCGTCCGGGAGGCACCGAGCGCGTCGAGCTGCGCCCTCACCTGGGTGGCGAGCTCCCCGAGGTCGCCGGAGTCCAGCCGCACGGCCCCGAGGTCCGGCCCCGCCAGCGCCACGGCCCGGGCGACGGCCGCCTCGACGTCGTAGGTGTCGACGAGCAACGTCGTCCCGGCCCCCTGCGCCGCGAGCTGCGAGCGGAAGGCGGCGTCCTCGTCGTCGTGGAGGAGGGTGAAGGCGTGCGCCGCCGTGCCGACGGTCGGGATGCCGTAGCGGCGGCCCGCCGCGAGGTTCGACGTCGCCGAGAAGCCCGCGACCGCCGCGGCCCGCGCCGCGGCGACGGCCGCCTCCTCGTGGGTGCGGCGGGACCCCATCTCCAGGCAGGGCCGGCCGTCGGCGGCGCTCGTCATGCGCGAGGCCGCCGCGGCCACGGCGCTGTCGTGGTTGAGGACGGACAGCACGAGGGTCTCGAGGAGCACCGCCTCGGCGAAGGTGCCGCGCACCGTGAGCAGCGGCGAGCCGGGGACGTACACCTCGCCCTCCGGGTAGCCCTCCACGGACCCGCGGAAGCGCCAGCCGCGCAGGTGGTCCGCCGTCCGCGCGTCGACGACCCCCTCGGCCTGCAGCCAGGCGACGTCGTCCTCGTCGAAGCGGAGGTCGGCGAGCTGCTCGAGCAGCCGCCCGGTGCCGGCGACGACCCCGTAGCGCCGGCCGTCGGGCAGACGGCGGGCGAAGACCTCGAAGACGCACCGCCGGTCCGCGGTGCCGTCGGCCAGCGCGGCCGTCAGCATCGTCAGCTCGTAGCGGTCGGTGTACAGCGCGGCGGAGCCCACGGCGGCGACCATACGGCCGCCCCGCCGCAGCGGCCCGCGACGCCGGCGGCCGCGACCGCGGGCGGGCGCCGCGACGGGCTCCCGGCGCGGGGGCGTCGTCCCGCGCCGCGCCTACAGTGACGGCGTGACCACGCGAGGGGCCGGGGCGGCCGCGGCGACCGCCGGCTGGGTCGTCACCACCGCGCCCGTCGAGGCCGAGCGGCCCGCGTCCGCCGAGGCGCCGGCCACCGAGCAGCCCTGGGTGACCATCGTGTGGAACGACCCGGTCAACCTCATGTCGTACGTCACCTACGTCTTCCAGAGCTACTTCGGCTACCCGCGGGCCAGGGCCGAGGAGCTCATGCAGGACGTGCACACCAAGGGCCGGGCCGTCGTCTCCAGCGGCTCGCTGGAGGAGATGGAGCGCGACGTCGAGGCGCTGCACGGGTTCGGCCTCTGGGCGACCTTCTCCCACGACTCCTGAGGGGTCGCCCCCGCCGCGGGCGGGGCGACGCCGCCCGCCCGCGCGGGGGAGGATGCCGCCATGGCCCGACGCTTCCGCCGAACCCGCCGCGGCGTGACCGCCGGCCTCGAGCCCGGCGAGGTCGAGCTCCTCGTGGGCCTCTTCGAGGACGTGGCCGGGATGCTCGACGAGGCGGCCGGCGCCGGACCGGACGCGGCCGACGGCGCCGTCCCCGCCGACCCGCTCGCCGCCCTCGAGCGCCAGCTGACCGCCGAGCCGCCCGGGCCGCCGCAGGACCCGGCCGTCGCCCGGCTCCTGCCGCCGGCCAGCACGGACGACGACGAGGCGGCGTCCGACTTCCGCCGCTTCACGCAGGAGGGTCTCGCGGCCCGCAAGCAGCAGGGGCTGCGCCGGGCCGCGGCCACCCTGCGGCGCCCGGCCCCCCTCCTGCTCGACGACCACGAGGCGCAGGCCTGGGTGCGGGCGCTCACGGACGTGCGGCTCGTCCTCGCGGCCCGTCTGGGCCTCGAGACCGACGACGACGCGGCGCTCGTGGCGCTGCGCGCCGAGGAGGCCGACGCGGACGACCCCGTGGCCTGGACGGCCGGCGTCTACGACTTCCTCACGTGGATGCAGGAGGGCCTCACCGACGTCCTGCTCGACGCCCTCCCCGCGGAGGGCCGGCGGGGGCGGGGGACCGGACGCGGCTGACCGGACGACGTGACGAACGGCACGTCCGCGGGCCCCTCCCGGGGCGTGCCGGGCGGGGGCGTCGTCGTCGCCCGCGCCTACGCTGCCCCGCGTGGCGGACGACCCGATCGGCATCTTCGACTCCGGCTTCGGCGGCCTCACCGTGGCCCGCGCCGTGCTCGACCAGCTCCCCGACGAGGCGGTCCTCTACGTCGGCGACACGGCGCGCCAGCCGTACGGCCCGCGGCCCATCGCCGAGGTGCGCCGGTACGCCCTCGAGTGCCTCGACGAGATGGTCGACCGCGGCGTGAAGATGCTCGTCATCGCCTGCAACTCCGCCAGCGCCGCCGTCCTCCACGACGCGCGCGAGCGCTACGACGTCCCGGTGGTCGAGGTCATCCGGCCCGCCGTCCGCCGCGCCTCGGCGACGACGCGCTCCGGCCGCGTCGGCGTCATCTGCACGCAGGCCACCGCCACCTCGCGGGCCTACGAGGACGCCTTCGCCGCCGCGCCGCTGCTGCGGGTCAGCACGCAGGCCGTGCCGCGCTTCGTCGAGTTCGTCGAGGCGGGCGTCACGACGGGGCCGGACCTGCTGGCCGAGGCCCGCCGCGCGCTGGCGCCCCTGCAGGAGGCCGAGGTCGACGTCCTCGTGCTCGGCTGCACGCACTACCCGCTGCTCACGGGCGTGCTCTCCCTCGTCATGGGCCCGCAGGTGGTGCTCGTCAGCAGCGCCGAGGAGACGGCGCAGGAGGTCTACCGCACGCTCGTCGAGCGGGGGCTCGAGCGGCCAGCCGGGGGCCCGCCGCCCCGTCACCGCTTCCTCACGACCGGGGACCCCGAGACCTTCACGGCGCTGGCCCGCCGCTTCCTCGGACCCGAGGTGGCCCTCGCCGAGAGCGCGGGGCTCCTCGCGGCGGCCCCGCGGTGAGCACGCGCCGCGGCGGCCCGGTCCCGGGGGCGACGCCGTGCGGCTGACGGTCGTCGGGTGCTCGGGGTCCGTGCCCGGCCCGGGCTCGGCGGCGTCGTGCTACCTCGTGGAGGCCGACGGCCCGGACGGGAGCGGCGGCACGCGGCCGTGGCGGGTGCTGCTCGACCTCGGCAGCGGGGCCCTGGGGCCGCTGCAGCGCCACGCCGACCTGCACGCCCTCGACGCCGTCCTCCTCTCCCACCTGCACGCCGACCACTGCCTCGACCTCTGCGGGCTCTACGTCGCCCGCGCCTACGACCCGCGCCGGCCGCCGGGGGCGGGCCGGCTGCCCGTGCACGGTCCGGCCGGGACGGCCGAGCACCTCGCGGCGGCCTACGGCGCCGAGGTCGGCGAGGGGCTGGGCGGGCGGCTCGACGTCCGGCCCTGGCGCGTGGACGAGCCGGTGGCGCTCGGGCCGTGGCGGGTCGAGGTGGGGCCCGCGCTGCACCCGGTGGAGGCGTACGGCATCCGCCTCACCGAGGTCGCGACGGGCCGGGTGCTCGTCTACACGGGGGACACGGACGCGTGCGACGCCGTCGTCGAGCTGGCCCGCGGCGCGGACGTCCTGCTCGCCGAGGCCGCCTTCGTCGAGGGACGCGACGACCTGCGCGGCGTCCACCTCACCGGACGACGCGCGGCCGAGGTCGCGCGCGACGCCGGGGCCGCCCGTCTCCTGCTGACCCACCTGCCGCCGTGGAACGACCCCGCCGTCGCGCTCGCGGAGGCCGTCGCCGTGGGCGGCGCGCCGCCCGCCGAGGTGGTGCGTCCGGGCCAGGTCGTCGAGGTCTGAGCCGCCGTCGGAGGCCCGGGAGGGGCGCGGGAGGGCGCCGTAGTCTCGCGGCATGAGCAGCCCCACGGCCCCGGCCCGCCACGACGGACGTGCCCCCGACCGGATGCGCCCGCTGCGCCTGACCCGCGGCTGGCAGCGCGCGGGGGAGGGCAGCGTCCTCGTCGAGTTCGGCGACACCCGCGTCCTCTGCACGGCCTCCCTCACCGAGGGCGTGCCGCGCTGGCGCAAGGGCTCCGGCGAGGGCTGGGTGACCGCGGAGTACGCGATGCTCCCGCGCTCGACGAGCACCCGGAGCGACCGGGAGTCGGTGCGCGGCAAGGTCGGCGGGCGCACGCACGAGATCTCCCGCCTCGTCGGGCGGTCGCTGCGGGCCGTCGTCGACACCCGGGCGCTGGGGGAGAGCACCGTGGTGCTCGACTGCGACGTCCTCCAGGCCGACGGCGGCACCCGCACCGCTGCCGTCACGGGCGCGTGGACGGCGCTGGCCGAGGCCGTCGGGTGGGCCCGCGAGCAGGGCATCGTCAAGCGGGACCCGCTGCGCGGCAACGTGTCCGCAGTGAGCGTCGGCATCGTCGACGGCCGGCCGGTCCTCGACCTCGACTACGTCGAGGACGTCGCCGCCGGGACGGACATGAACGTCGTCGCCACGGGCGACGGCCGGCTCGTCGAGGTCCAGGGCACCGCCGAGGGCACGCCCTTCGACCGCGCCGAGCTGGACGCCCTCCTCGACCTCGCGCTCGGCGGCTGCGCCGACCTCACCCGCCTGCAGGCCGCGGCCCTCGCGGCCCCGCGCGGGACGACGGTGACGACGGCCGACCTGGCGCCCGACGCCGGGGGTGCCGCGTGACGACGGCGGTCCTCGCCACCCGCAACGCCGGCAAGACCCGCGAGCTCGAGGCCCTCCTGCGGGCGGCGCTGCCGGACCTCGAGCTGCTGCCGCTGGACCACCCGCGCCTGCCCGCGACCCCGGACGTCGTCGAGAGCGGGACCACCTTCGCGGCCAACGCGCTGCTCAAGGCCCGCGCCGCCTGCGCGGCCACCGGCCTGCCCGCGCTCGCCGACGACTCGGGCCTGGCCGTCGACGTCCTCGGCGGCGCACCGGGCATCTTCAGCGCCCGATGGTCCGGGCGGCACGGCGACGACGACGCGAACACCGCGCTGCTCCTCGCCCAGCTGGCCGACGTGCCGGACGAGGCCCGCGGCGCCGCCTTCGTCTGCGCGGCCGCGCTCGTCCTTCCCGGCGGCCTCGAGGACGTGCACCACGGGCGGCTGGAGGGGGTGCTCGCCCGCGAGCCCCGGGGCACGGGCGGCTTCGGCTACGACCCGGTGCTGCGGCTGCCCGACGGGCGCACGGTGGCCGAGCTCGACGCCGCGGAGAAGAACCGGGTGTCGCACCGCGCCCTGGCCTTCGGCGCGCTCGCGGCCGTCCTGCCGGGGCACCTCGCGGGCACCGGGCCCGGCGCCCGGACGGGCGGTCCGGCCGCCCCGTGACCATCCGTCGCGGGCCCGGGGACGAAGGAGGGGCATGAGCACCGTCGCACCGAGGACCACCCGCCCCGAGGCCGCCCCCGGGCGCCGCCGCGGGCCGGGCGCGGGCCTGCTCGCCGCGCTGGCCGGACTCGCGTCCGCGGCGCTCACGCTCGGCGTCGCCGAGGTGGTGGCCGGGCTCGTCGCCCCCACCGCCGCGCCCGTGCTCGCCGTCGGCGCCGCCTTCGTCGACGTCACGCCGGCGTGGCTCAAGGAGGGCGCGATCAGCCTCTTCGGCACGAACGACAAGGTCGCGCTCTTCGTGGGCATCGGCCTCGTCCTCGGCGCCCTCGCCGCCGCGGCGGGGCTCCTCGCCCGACGCCGCCAGGTGCTCGGGGACCTCGTCGTCCTCGTCCTCGGCGCGGCCGGCGTGGCCGCCGCCCTGAGCCGGCCCGACGCCGCGCCGCTGTCGGTCCTCCCCAGCGCCGCCGGCGCGCTGGCCGGGGTCCTTGCGCTGCGGGCCCTCGTCGCGCGCCTCGGCCGCGTCGAGGAGGCGGGTCGGCGCGGCCAGGACCCGGACGGGGCCGGACGCCGCGCCTTCCTCGCCGCGGTCGGCGCCACCGGGGCCATCGCCGGCGTCGCCTTCGCGGGCGGCCGGGCCCTCGGCGTCGCAAGCCGCGGCGTCGCCGCCGCCCGGTCCGCCCTGCGTCTGCCGGCCCCCGCCGTCGCGGCGGCACCGGTGCCGGCGGGCGTCGACGTCGGCGTCGAGGGCGTCGGCCCCTGGAGCACGCCGGTCGCGGACTTCTACCGGATCGACACGGCCCTCAGCGTCCCGCAGGTGGACCCGGCCACGTGGACCCTCCGGATCCACGGCATGGTCGAGGAGGAGGTGGAGATCACCTACGACGAGCTCGTCGGCGGCGAGCTCGGCGACCTCGTCGAGCAGTGGACGACCCTCACCTGCGTCTCCAACGAGGTCGGGGGCCGGCTCGCCGGCAACGCCCGCTGGCTCGGCCTGCCCCTGCACCTCCTGCTCGAGCGCGCCCGGCCCGTCGACGGGGCCGACATGGTGCTCTCCACGAGCAGCGACGGGTGGACGGCGTCCACGCCGCTCGGCGCCCTCACGGACGCCGGGGTGGGCGCGCTGCTGGCCTTCGGCATGGACGGGCAGCCGCTGCCGACCGAGCACGGCTTCCCCGTGCGGATGGTCGTCCCCGGTCTCTACGGCTTCGTCTCGGCGACCAAGTGGGTCGTCGACCTCGAGGTGACGCGGTACGCCGACCGCACCGCCTACTGGACCGACCGCGGCTGGTCCGAGACCGGCGTCATCAAGACGGCGAGCCGGATCGAGGTGCCCACGCCGCTGTCCCGGGCCGCGGTGGGCGCCGCGGTCGCCGGCGGCACCGCCTGGGCGCAGGGCCGGGGCGTCGCCAAGGTCGAGGTCCGCGTCGACGACGGGGACTGGGCCGAGGCCGAGCTGGGCGAGCGCTACGACGACGACACCTGGGTGCAGTGGCGCTTCCCCTACGAGCTGACCGAGGGCCGCCACACCCTCACCGTCCGGGCGACGGACGGCGACGGCGTCGTGCAGACGGAGGAGCGGGCGGACCCGATCCCCGACGGCGCCAGCGGGTGGCACAGCATCACCGTCACCGGGACGACCTGAGGCACAACGATGCTCGAGGCCACCACCGGTGAGGTGGGCCGCGGGCCGGCGGCGGACCGCCCGAGAGGGGCCGTCCGGGCGCTGTGACGACCACCACCCGTGCCCCGGCGTGCGCAGCAGCGCGCGCCGGGGCACCGTGCTGTCACCACCACCTCAGGTCACGGTCGAGTGACGAACTGCCGCAGGGCAATCCACCGACGGCCGGGACCCGAACCCCGTGCACCAGCCCGGCAGGGCACGATCCCCAGACAGCGGAGGACCCACCATGAAGCGCTCGCGCACCCTCGTCACCCTCGGCGCCACCTCGGCCCTCGTCCTGACCCTCGCGGCCTGCGGCGGCGAGCAGCCGACCGGCGGCACGCCGGACGCCACCCCCGACGGCTCGGCCTCGGCCCCCACCGAGGAGATGCCCATGGAGACGCCCTCGGAGAGCCCCTCCGACGACGCCATGGGCGGCGACATGGACCCGGCGGCGAACCTCGTCGGCCCGGGCTGCGAGGACTACGCCGCCGCGGTGCCGGACGGCGCCGGCTCGGTCTCCGGGATGGCGCAGGACACGGTCACGGTGGCGGCGAGCAACAACCCGCTGCTCACCCAGCTGACGGCGGCCGTCTCCGGCCAGCTCAACCCGGACGTCGACCTGACGGGCGACCTCGACGCCGCCTCGGGCATCACCGTCTTCGCGCCCGTCGACGACGCCTTCGCGGCGCTCGACCCGGCCACGCTCGAGCTCCTGCAGACGCCGGAGGGCGCGGACACGCTGGCCTCGGTCCTCACCTTCCACGTGGTCGGCGAGACGGTCGACCCCTCGGCCCCCGACGGCACCTACACGACGCTCGAGGGCCAGGACCTCACGGTCTCGGGCAGCGGCGACTCGATCACCGTCGAGAGCGGCGCCGAGACGCCGGCGAACGTCATCTGCGGCGGCGTCCAGACGGCCAACGCGACGGTCTACCTCATCGACGGCGTCCTCATGCCGCCGGCGGCCTGACCCTCGCGCCCCGCACCACCGGCACCACCGACGGCCCCGTCCCCCTCGCGGGGGGCGGGGCCGTCGCCGTGCGTGCGGACGGCGGGGCTCGAACCCGCACACCCTCTCGGGCACGAGGACCTAAACCTCGCGTGTCTGCCAGTTCCACCACGTCCGCGGTGACGACGTCGTCGTCGTCAGCCTAGGGACGGCGCCCGGCCGCCGGGCCGGGCGCCGTCCCGCCGCCGTCAGGCCCCCGCGGTGACGCCCAGCGTGCGGAGGAGGCGGGCCACGTGGTCCTTGGCCTTCACGCCGTAGGCGGCGTGGACGACTTTCCCGTCGGGGCCGACGACGACGGTCGAGCGGATGACGCCGACCGACAGGCGCCCGTACGTCGACTTCTCGCCCCACGCGCCGTACGCCTCGAGGACCGCGTGGTCGGTATCGGAGGCCAGGGGGAAGGTCAGCCCCTCCTGCTCGGCGAAGCCATCGAGCTTGGTCACCGGGTCGGGGGAGACGCCGACGACCTCGAAGCCGGCCTCGCGCAGCGGCGTGAGGTTGTCGCGGAAGTCGGTCGCCTGCGTCGTGCAGCCCGGCGTCATGGCCGCCGGGTAGAAGTAGACGACCACGGAGCGGCCGCGGAGGGCCTCGAGGCTGACCTCGCCGCCGTCGGCGGTGGGCAGGGTGAAGAGGGGGGCCTCGTCCCCGACCTCGAGGCGGCGGGTCGTGGAGGAGGCGGTGGGGGCGGGCGTCCCGGCATCGGTCATGCGCCGGAGGCTAGCCAGCCGGGGCGACGGCGCCCGCCCGACGTCGGGCCCGCTCGGCCGTGGCGGCCCCGGCCCTCGCTCCGGACCTGCCGCCGCACCCCCTGCGCGATAGCGTCGTCGCTGATCATCCGCGCACCACCGTCGGCGGCCCCCGGGCCTGCGACCAGCACTGGAGGCCCCATGAGCACCGCCCGTCCGTCCACCGGCGCACCGCTGCCCTCGGACCCGGCCGCGCTCGAGCAGCTCATCAAGGGCCAGCAGGCCCAGCTCGCCGAGAGCGTGGACGCGCTCGTCGACAAGGTCTCGCCGAAGAACGTCGTCGCGCGCACCAAGGCCGACCTGCGGCAGAAGAGCCACGACGCGGTCTACACGTCGTCGGGCGAGCTGCGCGTCGAGCGCGTGGCGGCCGCGGGCGCCGGGGCGGCCGGCGTCGCCGTGCTCGCCCTCGTGAGCGCCGTCCGCCGCCACCGCCGCCGTGGCCGCCGCAAGGTCGAGAAGGCCGCCGCCAAGGCGCAGAAGCGCCTGGGCTGACGCGCGTCCGACCCCTCCGCCCGTCGCCGACGCCGGCCCCCGGCGCGGCCGTCCCGCGCCCGGGCGGCCGCCGGGACGGCGTCGACCGGCGGGTAGCGTCGCGGCTGTGAGCGACAGCGCCGACCGCCCCGACCCGGCCCCGGCCGACGTCCCCTCCGGCGGCGCGCGGCCGCGGCCCGGCACGCTCGGCGTCCGGATGCTCCACGACCGGGTGCTCGTCTCCACCGAGGCCGCGGGCGGCGAGCGGCGCTCGTCGTCCGGCATCGTCATCCCGGCCACCGCGGCCGTCGGCAAGCGCCTCGTGTGGGCCGTGGTCATGGCGGTCGGGCAGCACGTGCGCCAGGTGGCCCTCGGCGACCGGGTGCTCTTCGACCCGGAGGACCGCGGCGAGGTCGAGATCGCGGGGCACGAGTACGTGCTGCTGCGCGAGCGGGACCTCCACGCCGTCGCCGAGGCGGACGACCGCCAGGGCCGCACCGGGCTGTACCTCTGAGCGCCGCGACGGGGGCGGCGCCGCGGCGCAACGCCCGGTACACGCCCGTCGAGGCGGACGGGCCGCTCCCGCACCAGATGGTCGCCGCGGTCCCCGGCATCCGCGCGGACCCGCTCGGCTTCCTCGCCCGCCTCCGCGGCCGCTACGGCGACGTCGTCGCGTTCCCTATGCCGCGGGACCCTGTCGTCCTGCTGTCGTCGCCGGCGGCGGCGCGGCGCGTCCTCGTCGAGAACCACCGCGCGTGGGGCAAGCGGACGGCGCAGTACGGCGCCCTGTCGGCCGTCACGGGGACGGGCCTCCTCACGAGCGACGGCGAGGTGTGGCGCGAGCGGCGCCGGACGGCCCAGCCGGCTTTCCACCCGCGCGGCCTCGGGGTCGTCGCGGAGCAGTCCGTGGCGGCCGCCGGCCGGCTCCGCGCCACGTGGCCCGCCGCGGGCGGCGTCGTCGACGTCGACGCCGGTGCGCTGCAGGCGACGCTCGAGGTGGTGGGGCGCACCCTCTTCGGCGGCGAGGTCACCGACGACGGCGAGCGGCTCGTGGCCGCGGTCCTCGAGGCCCTCGAGGTCGTCGTCGGCCGGGTCCGGACGCCGCTCCCCGCGTGGCTGCCGACCCCGGCGCGGCGACGGCTGCGCCGCGCGGTCGCGACGCTGGACGTCGCGGCGGCCGACGTCGTCGCCCGCCGGCGGGCCCGCGGGCTGCACGAGGACGACGGCGACCTCCTCGCCCTCCTGCTGCGCGCCGTCGACGCGGGGGACCTGGCGCCCGAGGGGCTGCGCGACGAGCTCGTGACGACGGTCATCGCCGGGCACGAGACGGTCGCGTCCGCCCTCACCTGGACGCTGCACCTCCTGGCCGAGGAGCAGGGCGCCCAGGCCCGCGTGGCCGAGGAGCTCGACGCCGTGCTCGGCGGCGCCGACGAGGACGGCGGCCGCGCGCCCGCGTGGGCGGACCTGCGGTCGCTCGTGCGGACCCGCGCGGCGGTGGAGGAGTCGCTGCGGCTCTTCCCGCCGGCGTGGGTCGTGAGCCGGCGGGCGCTCGTCGACGACGTCGTCGACGGCGTCGCCCTGCCGGCGGGCACGACGGTGATCATCAGCCCCTGGCTGCTGCACCGGCGCCCCGAGCTCTTCCCCGACCCGGAGGTCTTCCGGCCCGAGCGGTTCGAGGGCGAGGGGCTCGGCCGGGAGGCCCGCGGGGCGTACACGCCGTTCGGCGCCGGGCCCCGGCTCTGCATCGGCCGGGACTTCGCGCTCGTCGAGACGACGCTCGTCCTCGCCGAGCTCCTCCGCGGCGCCTCCGTGCACCCCGTGCCGGGGGAGCGGGTGCGCGTGGACGCGCTCGTGACGATGCGCCCGCGCGACGGGCTGCGGCTGCGGCTCGCGCCCCGCCGCCGCGCGGGCGCGGGGGTCAGCGCTCCAGCGTGAGGACGTCCCCGCCGTCGGTGAGCCGGACGTGCGCGGCCCGCGGGTCGTCGAGGTCCTCGGCGGCCAGCAGCACGAGGTAGCCCTCCTGGCCGGGGGAGACCGTGCCGCCGGTCTGCGTGATGAGCTCGACGGCGCGGGCCACGGCGTCGTCGTCGTCCGACCGCTCGGCCCACGTGCTCAGCACGTCCGAGGCACGCTGCAGGGTCACGCGGCTGCCGTCGGCAGCCACGACGTCGACCTCGGGCAGGTCGACGACCTCGGTGCCGTCCCGGTTGTCCACCTCGACGACGACCCAGCAGACCGGGCCGGCGTCCGTGTCCTCGCGGAAGTCCTCGAGGTCCTCGACGTGGTCGTCGGAGGAGTCCGCCGGGACGTGGACGGTGACGGAGACGTCGCCCTGGTCGCCCTCGAGCTCCGCGGCGTCGTCCGGGTCGGCGCAGTCCTCGAGCGAGCGCGCGGCGTCCTCGGCGGCCCCGGCGCGGTCGTCCCCGCGGTCCCGCGCGTCGACGCGGTCGCGCCACGGCTCCATCGACAGGCCGCCGCCGCTGCGGTCGGACAGGTCCCGGCCGGCGCCGCACCCGGCGAGCAGGCCGCCCGCGAGGACGACGGCGAGGGAGACGGCGGCGGCGCGGCTGCGGGGGGTCACAGGGGCTCCTCGGGGGCGGGGACCCGCGCACCGGGGCGGCGGCGGGTGCGCGCGACGCTACGGCGTAAACGTGCGCCCCGCCCGGCGGCGCGGGGCTCCTCGGGGACCGCCGTCGTGGCGTCGGCCGGCGCTGCGGCGCAGCCGCTCCCGCGAGGGAGGACGACGAAGGCCCCCGCCCGACGGTGTCGGACGAGGGCCTCGTGCTGGTGCGCCGCCCCGGACTCGAACCGGGAACCCACTGATTCTGGGTGGGGCCGCGCGGATGTCGTCGTGCCGCTGGCTCCGCTGCGTCGCGGCAGCGAGCGGCGTGCGCCCGGCCGCCGCGAGCTCGCGCCGGCGGCGGTGGCGGCGTGAGCGCGCCGCTGCGCGTCGGTGACATGGCCACGCTGGACGGCGACGGCATGAGCGACGCCCGCGCCGAGCAGCTCGTCGACCTGGGCTTCGACTTCCACGAGGTCGCCCGCGTCTCGACGCTGGGCGACCTGGCCGACGGCGACGTGCTCGTGCGCCTCGACCGCGGCGCCGGGCGCCCGTTGCGCGTGCTCGAGCGCGAGCTACGGGCGTACCGGCCGTGAGCCGCCCTCCGCTGGTCCTCGTCGACCACCTCCCCGTCGAGACGTCTGGGGGAGTACGTCCGTCGGCGGCCGAGCGTTCACCCGGCGGCACGACGCCACCCGCACGAGTGAAGGCGACACGCCCGGATCGGGTGAATGCCGCCGAAGCCGCTGGCGGTGTGTATCGCACGGGTGTTCGAGTGCGAGGCATGGGGCTGATCGTCACGACGACGTGGCAGACGGAGATCGACGGGTGGGACCGGTGGCTGACCGCGGCCGGGCGCCCGAGCACGACGAGGGAGCTGCGCCGGTACCACCTGCGCCGGCTGGCCACCGCCCACCGCGAGCGCGGGCCCTACGACCTGACGACCGACGACCTGGTCTCGTGGACGGCGGGGATGGAGTGGGGCGCGGACACGCGCCGGTCGGTGCGGGCGTCGCTGCGGGGCTTCTACGGGTGGGCCGTTGCCGCTGGGCGGCTGCTGCGTGACCCGACGCTGGCGCTGCCGTTGATCCGCGCGCCGCGGCGGACGCCGCGGCCCACGCCCGACGAGGTGCTGCTCGAGGCGCTCGAGCGGGCGCCGCTGCGCGAGCGGCTCATGCTCGTGATCGCCCAGCGCACCGGCCTGCGCGCCGGCGAGGTCGCCCGGGTCCGCCGCGAAGACCTCGTGCGCGACGTCGTCGGGTCGTCGCTGCACGTGCGGGGGAAGGGCGCCCGCGAGCGCCTGGTCCCCCTCGACGACGAGCTCGCGCGCATCCTGCGCCGGCTCCCGCCCGGCTGGATCTTCCCCTCCGGCACCAGGCCGGGGCAGCCGCTGACCGCGCACACGGTCTCCAAGCTGATGTCCGCGGCGCTCGGGCCCGGCTGGACCGCCCACACGCTGCGGCACCGCTACGCCACGCTCGCCTACTCCGTCGAGCGGGACCTGCGCGCCGTCCAGGAACTGCTCGGTCACTCCCAGGTGACGACGACGCAGATCTACACGCTGGTCCCGGACGACGCCCGCCGTCGCGCCGCGGCGGGCGCGCTGCTCGAGGCGGACCGTCGACGCGGCGGGCTCCGGCCAGCCGCCTGACCGCAGGTCACAGGACGGACACATCGCCGCGGGCTCGGCGCCTCCTGGCGCAGGCTGGCGGGCGCGTGCATGCACGCCGCGAGGATCGATACGGGGAGGACCCACCGACATGGCACGACGCTTCAACCCACCGCCGAACTGGCCCGCGCCTCCCGAGGGGTGGCAGCCGCCGGCGGACTGGCAGCCCGACCCGGCATGGGGGCCGGCGCCCGAGGGCTGGCAGCTCTACGTCGACGACGACCGTGCAGCAGCCGACGAGGGCCCGGTCGTGGAAGAGCAGCAGGCGAAGGCCGAGCGACTGGCGCGCCCGGGCGGCCGCCGCGGCCTCATCGCCGCAGCCGTCGGCGCCGGGCTCCTCGGGCTCCTCATCGGCTGCAGCGCCGCCGGGGGAGACGACGACCAGATGGCCGCCATGACCGCCGACCGCGACGAGCTGCAGTCGTCGGTGGAGCAGCTGCAGCGCAACCTCGAGGGCGCCAACACCGCCCGCGACGCGGCCGAGGATCGGGTCACCGAGGTCGAGGCAGGTCTTGCCGAGGCGCAGACGCTGCTCGATGAGGCCGAGCAGCAGCTGACCGACAGGGAGACGGCCGTCGCCGAGCGCGAGGCGGCCGTCACCGCGACGGAGGAGGCCGTCGAAGCGTCGACCATCCCGGGAGACGGCGTCTTCGTCGTGGGCGAGGACGTCGCTGCCGGCTCCTACCGGACGGACGGCGGAGCCTTCGGCTGCTACTACGCCTTCCTCGACGGACTCGGGGCGGACGCCGACATCATCAGCAACGAGCTGTCCGACGGTCCGCTGCGTGTCGAGCTCGAGGACGGGGACATCTGGCAGAGCCGCGGCTGCAACGACTGGACCCCCGCGTAGCCACGCCCTGACAGCTGCTCAGACGGGTGGGGGCGCGTCCACCTCGACGACGTCGTCGACGTGCACCCACGTCTCGAGGAGGCTCTGCGAGGCATCCTCCTCGTCGCACGCGTACATGACCCGGGCCCGGTCCCCGGCCAGCTCGACGAGCAGGCCGGCGGCCGGGCCCTCGTCCGTCTCGACGAGCACGTGCTGGCGGTCCAGCGACAGCGGCGGCCGCGGCGGCTCCGGCAGTCCCATGAGCCGACGGTAGGCCGGGCTCGTCGCCACGGGCGCCGGAGGCTCGTCGCGGCCGGCGACGGGTCGCTCGCCGAGCGGTACGCCGCGGCCGCGCTTCGGATGCATCCCGCCCGCCATGCGCTGGGAAGGTAGAGGCGACCTCTGTCAGCAGGTCCCGAAGATCGGTCGGGCTAAGAGGACACTGGTGCTGTGCACCGCTAGTGGGTGGTGGCAGCCGTCGTCACGGCACTGCTGGCCGTCGAAGCCGGCACCCCGGTCGGCTACGCCCTCATGGCGCTACTGGCGGTGGTGTGTCTGGTCGGGGTGGCTGTGACCTCGCCCGCTCCTCTGCGAAGGCCTGACGGACAGCCTCGACGACCGCTTCGGTGACGGCGTCCGGCTCGTTGCTCTGCCGCCGAGACTCTTGGACGGCCTCCTCGACGATCTCGTGCACGCGATCTTCGTCGACCCCCGTGCGGCCCACGTAGGCGGTGACCAAGGGCACGACCACGCTCACAAGGAGCGTCAGCGCCGCGATGACAGCGGGGGCGCCCTTCCACTCGAAGAAGCGCTTGAGGTGCTGCCCCAGCTCTTCGTCGGTCTTCGTCACGGTCCGGATGGCCGCCTGCGGGGACCGCTGCTGACGAGCGGCGTTGAGGGCGAGCGCGACGTTTGCGAGCCGCTCGAGGTCGTACTCGGGGCGCGACAGCAGGTTGAGGGCCGTGCTGGTGAACTCGTAGATGCCGTCGATGATCGGCGAGTACAGGTCGCAGTCGGGGCACTGCGCCTGTGAGTCGTGGATCTTGATGTCGCGGACTCCGCGGCGCAGCAGGATGCGGGTAGGGAAGAGCTGCTCGCAGTTGGCGCACCACGTAGGCACGTGCGCGTGCCAGAACTTCAGCTCTTGGCAGGTGGGGCACCACACCTGCAGCTGCTTCTCGAGCGCGTCCCCCGTCACGTCGGTGACCGTATGCCGTGCTCGAGCGTCGTGCGGGCGAGCTATGGCGGCGGCGCGGCAGCAGGTGGCGCGCCGCGGTCACGGCGCAGGACGCCGCGGCGCTGCAGCAGGTAGCGGATGGCGCCGTGGGACCGGTCGGTCAGCTCGGCGATCTCGCGCAGTGAGCGCCCGGCGGCGTACTCGGCGAGGACGAACTCGACGAGGTCCGGGTCGGCGCGGCGGCCGCCGTCGCCGCCCGTGCCGGCGAAGCGGGGGAGGGGCCGAAGAACCGGCCGGCCGGGGTAGGGCACGAGCGGAGGGCCGACTCTCAGGCGACGCCGGGGGCGGCCGCGGCGATCTGCCCGGCCCACCACTCGGCGGCCGCCGTGCGGGCGCCGAGCCAGTCCCGGACGCCGAAGAGGTACGCGGCGCCAGCGCCCGCGAACGGCAGGCCGTAGCCGACGAGGAGCTGCGCCGTGCGGCGGCGGGCGCTGACACGCGTGCGGGGCATGGCGCCATCGTCACGTCACGCGAGCGCGCCCGGGTGCGCTCGACATCACGTCACCCGTCCGCCCGTCGTCCTGTCAAACGACAGGAAGGCTGGTATGCTCGTCCTGTCAGCAAGCGAGAGGGGGTGATGATGATGGACAAGGACCTCAAGAAGATCGTCGAGGCCATCGAGGCGGCGGGCTACACCACGGAGACGCTGAAGAGCGGGCACGTGGAGGTGCGCGACGCCGACGGGCGCAAGGTGACGACCTTCGCGGGGACCGCGAGCGACAGGCGGTCGACGCTGAACGCGCTGGCGCCGCTCAAGCGCCGCGGGTTCCAGTGGCCGCCCAAGCCGCCGAAGCGGAGACGCGACGGCGAGCGGTAGCCCCCAGGGGCCGGAGGCAGAGCAAGTGCCTCCGGTCCCTGGGAGGTCCGGCCATCATCACCCCACCCCCGGCAGCCCCACCACCACCCAGGAGGCACACCGTGGCCACGTCCCACACCATCCGGCTCGAGCTCGGGCCCGCCGGCGCCCACCGCGAGGTCCCCGACGACCACGAGCGCCTGCTCGACTTCCTCGCCCTCTACTCGCCCGCCGTCAGCGTCACCGACGTCGGCCGGCTCGAGGTCATCGTCAGCCTGCCCGCCGACAGCGTCGGCCAGGCCGTCACCACCGCCCTCGCGCTGCTCACGCAGTTCGGGCGGCCCGACGTCGCGGCCGTCGAGGCGATGACGACGAAGGAGTTCGACCGCCGCGTCGCCCTCCCGCTCCTGCCCGAGCTGCTCTCGGTCACCGAGGCCGCCGAGCGCCTCGGTATGACCCGCCAGTCCGTCCTCGAGCGCATCAAGGCCGGCACCCTCGCCGCCACCCGCGTCGGCAGCACCTACGCCATCAGCGCCGTCGCCGTGGAGACCACCGCCCCGCGCCGCCAGCTCGCCGACCGCTGACCCAGCACGCAGAAGCGCCCCCGGGCCCGTGGCCGGGGGCGCTTCTGCTTAAGGCCCTTCAATGGCAGAGAAGCTGATCAGCCCATCCGAGATGCCTCGCATGAGCACGTACGGCTGCAACAGCGGGTTGCGGAAGCGGTATCGGTAGCGGCGCGGCTCACCTTCTTTGATGAGAACCGGCCCTCTCTCGTTGGCCAACTTGTTGAGGTGCGGCCCGAAGGCGGGGATGCCGACCTCTCTCCCCAGAATCGTTGTGAGGGGAGCGACCAGCGCCTTGGCCGTGAAGAAGCCTCGGTCATCTGGAGTCGCCAAGGCACAGGCCAGTAGCACCGACGGGTACAACGTCGTCTCACGATTTGATGTCACCGCGTGGTAATAGGCGGACGACACGGTTACGAGAGAGGCGTCGAGCGCCTGCGAAATGGCGACAGACACGTCGCCGTCCTCCACGCGGTCCCGCCCGGCGTTCAAGGCAGCTAGCGCCGCCTTCTGTGCTAGGGAGTGCACGAAGTGCGGCAGCCCTTGGGACAGGAGCGCGATGCGCTGTGCGGCAGAGTCGTCGATCGACATCTCAGCCGTGCTGAGGCCAGTACGAATGATGTCCAGGCGCTCGGACACGATCATGCGGGGCATCGGCACTTGCACAATGTTCCGATTAATGGACTCGTGAGCGGAGATGAGACCCGTGACGTCCTCGGCAACGCCGACGAGCACGACGGTAACGTTGACGCCCTGATCGGAAAGCATCTTGATCGTCTCGGCGGTTCGCTGACGCACTTCTGCGCTAGTGATTACGTCAAACTCGTCGATGAAGACGACGGTCGGCGCCACGCGTCCCAGCGCCGTGAAGACCATGCGGAGGGTGTTCGAGTCGATGGCCCCGCTCATCTCCGATGCGTACGCCAGCGCGGTCGAGCTGCCCTCCTCGCCTCCCTCGGTGCCCTCGATGGTGAAATGGATTTCCGAGAGTACCTTCGTCCACATGCTCGCGTAGCTGTCGCCGCCGTCGCAGGTCACATGCGCCGTGAACATCTGCTCAGCCGTGGCGACGTCTCGGGACACCCGTGCAAGCGACGTCTTCCCTACGCCTCGCTCCCCGTAGATGACCGCATGCTGACCCCGCTGGAAGACGACCTCACGCAAGGTCGCCAGCTGCTCGAGGCGTCCGGCGAAGACCTCACGCCGATCGACCGGTGCGGAGGGGCTGAAGACGGAAAAGAGAGTCCTCCGTCGCATGTCCCGCACGTCCGCCGGGATCTCATTCCACTGGCTGTCCATGCCGCGGCCACCTCGTTCACTAGTTGGTCATCCTGCTCACTACAACCTAGCACTCGCTAAGTTCGGGCGATGGCGGTGTCGCACCGCAGTCAGCATGGACGCGACGAAGCGCCCCCGCCCCGGCGTGAGCCGGGGCGGGGGGCGAGGGCGCGCGCTGGTCAGGCGCCGGGCGGGGCGACGCTCTGCAGCACGCCGTCGTCGTCGAAGCGCAGGTCGGCCGCCGCCGCCGTGGTGACCGAGCCCAGCGACGCGGGGTCGAAGCGCTCCGTCACGCGCTGCTGCACGTCGCCGGAGCTCAGGCCCGTCGTCGTGGTGACGACCGGCAGCACGGTGATCGGCCCGGCGCGCTGCGCGAGCGTGAGGTCGGCCGGGGAGGCGTTCGGCACGACGACGACGCCGACGGCCGCGAGCCCGGCGAGCACGACGAGCAGCCACTCCGACAGCGTCACGCCGTCGGAGACGAGCACGACGAGCGCGTCGCCGGCGGCCACCAGGACGGCCACGCCGCCCTTGGCGTAGCGGCGAGCGCCCTCGGGCAGGTTCGGCACGAGGTAGACGCCGGCGGCGCCGATGACGGCCAGGCCGACGAGCACGAGCTCGGCGGGCGTGACGACGTCGTCGGTGAGCGCCGCGACGATCGCCGCCATGGCGGCCGCGGCGATGTAGAGCGCCGCCTTGGCGTAGACCTCGAGCTGCAGGACGGCGGGGCCGCGGGCCCCGGGTGCGGCGTGACGGGCAGGGGTCATGACCACTTCTCTCCGTGGGGCCAGGTGGCGGGGCCGACGACCCCGTCGGGGACGAGGCCGCGCTGACGCTGCAGCGTCTTCGTCGCGGCCTCGGTGTCGTCGCCGAAGCGACCCGGCTCGTCCGAGCCGATGCGGTACAGGCCCTGCGCGGCGAGCGCGCGCTGCCACTTCTCGACGCCCGCGTGGTAGGTGCTGGAGTTCCGGGCGCGGCTGAGGCCGCGGTCGGCGGTGAAGGCGCCCAGGCGCGGCAGAGCGGGCTTGGCGGTGACCGGCGGGCGCGGCGCCGGGGCGGGGGCCGGCTTCGGCGCGGAGTCGGCAGCGGCCTTGTCGGCGCGCCACTTCACCCAGCGGCCGTAGTGCTGCCACGTCACGGCGTCGACGACGCCCGTGACGGGCACGCCGACGGTCTCCTGCACCCGGCGCACGCCGGCGACGGTCGCGGGCCCGTAGGAGCCGTCCTCGGCGACGCCGGCCCACCGCTGGACGGCCAGGACGTCGGTGCCCTTCATCGTCGGCGAGGTCTGCCGCAGCTCGCGGGTGCCGACCTTGACCGGGGTGATCTCGGGCGCCGGCGCGCGGCCGGCCTCGACGCGGACGATCTCGGCGAAGAACTCGGCGAGCGGGAAGGCCGCCCGCGAGCTCGTGCCCGGGTCGGTGCGGCGGCCGGGGTCGCGGTCGCCGTGGTAGACGAAGCCGGAGACGCCGCGGTCGCTCTCGGCCTTGCTGATGCGGCGCAGCGCGACGAGGGGGTAGCCCTTCGACCGGCGCCAGTCCTGCTGCGCCTTAAAGGCGAGCGCGCCCTGGTGCAGGAAGGCGCGGCGGCGGCCCTGGCTCATCTTCGACCAGTCGGTGGTGCGGCAGGCGAAGGAGATGGACAGCGACCACGGGTTCGAGCCGGTGCCGTCCTGGTAGGCCTCGTCGCCGTAGTAGACCAGCTGCACGCGGGAGTCGCTGTCGACCAGGTCGTGGTAGCTGCCGGGGTCGGTGCGGCCGACCATGAAGCGGGCGACGTTCTCGGCGCCGGTGTCGTCGCCGACGGCGTCCATGACCGACTCGGCGGTGTGCACGACCGTGACGGGAGCAACCTTGCCGCGGACCGGAGACCGGTCGAGGCGGCGCGGGGAGCGGTACTGGCGGCGGCGTGGCTCGTGCTGCCGCAGGTAGGCGGTGGCCATGCGGGCCCTCCTCGGGCATGGGTGGGGGCCGGCGCCCGGGGCGGGCGTCGGCTGCTGGCGTGGGGCGGGTCAGCCGCGGGTGCGCGGCTGCGTGGTGCGGCGGCGGCTGCGGGCGCGGACCTGCTTGCAGATCTCGGTGAGGAAGGCGCCGCCGGCGAGGACGGCCAAGCCGTAGACGGCGATGCGCACCAGGGGGCGGGCCGGGTAGGGCCCGAGCAGCTGGGTGGAGGCGACGAGCAGCAGCGTCAGCGCCCACCCGCCGCCGAGGAGGATGAGCAGCCGTCCGGCGCCGGAGCGCAGCGGCCGCGCTGCGACGAGGTAGGCCGCGAGCGCCAGGACCAGGAGGACGGCGCCGAGGTAGAGCAGCTCGGGGAAGGATCGGTCTGCGAGGTCGAGCAGCTGGCTCACGGGGTGCGGTCCTCCCGACGCGGCGGGTCGTTGAAGGTCATGCGGATGCTGGCGGCGAGGTGGTTGACCTCGCGGACGTCGGCCATCCAGGCGGCCATGCGGGCCAGCGGCCCGCCGCGCTGCTCTTCGACAGCGCGCTGGGTGCGGGCTCGGGCGACGCGGGCGGCCGCGAGCTCGGCGTCACGATCCATCGGAGACCGCCTCGGGTGGCGGCGGCGGTCGCCGGCCGGAGGTGGCGTCAGGGATGGCCGCCACAGCCGCGGTGGCCCCGCGCGCGACCTCGAGGAACTGGCTGACTGCCTCGACTCGTCCACGCTCGCTGGCCTCCCAGGCCTCGCGCCACTCCGTGCTCGTCGCATCAGCTCGGGTGAGCTGGGCGTCCCGGTCCTCGCGGATGGCCTCGACCCGCAGGTCGCGGTCGGCCTGGGCCGCAGCGACGGCCTCTGCCGCCGCCTGCTCGACCGACGCCTGCCGTGCCGTCCAGGCCGCCTCGAGGCGGTCGACCGAGCTCTTCGTGAACAGCCGGCCGGTGGCCAGGAGCACGAACAGCACGGCGACCATCCCGGCGGTACCGAGCCCGTCGAAGACCGCCGGCCAGGGGATGACGTCTTCCACGCCGCCCCCCTTAGGCCGTGGCCGCGGTGACGTCGATGCGGCCCGTCCGCTTCGGCAGGTACTCGTCGCCCGGCTCAAGGAGGACGTAGACGTCGTAGACCTCGCCCGGGCGGGCGTCGCTGAGGTCGCACCACACGGCGACGTCGAAGCCGCCGAGCGGGCTGACGTCGACGACGGCGTCGGCCCACGCCTCGGCCGGGGGCGCGGTGCCGCGCAAGGCCACGGCGCCCTTGGCCTTGACCTCGGCGAGCGGCACGGCCTTGCCGCGGGTGGGCGTGAGCTCGTGGTGCGCCCACGCGCGTGAGCCGGCTGTCAGCTCCATCGGTCTCCTCCGGGCTGGTGTGAGGGTGGGCCGAGGAGCCAGCCGGTCTCGGGCTCCTGCAGGTGCCAGGTGGGGCGGGGCGCGGCGAGCGCCCAGCCGGGCTCGGGCGGACCGATGGTGGCGACGAGGTCGCCGTCGGTCGTCGTCGGCGGCGGGAAGCGCACCGCCGTGCGCACGAGCGCCACCGCGGTGGCCAGCGCCGCCGCGAGGTGCTCGACCGTGCGCGCCGGCGTCGACCTCGACGACGAGGTCGCGGACGACGTCGACGTGCTCGGCCAGCCGGTCACGCGGGTCGCCGCGGCCGCCGGGCGGAGCAGCGCCGCGGCCGCCGCGAGCGCCCGGGTGGTCCGCCGGGCCCTGGCGGGCGAGGTCGCCGCCGCGGCGGCGGCCGCCAGCGCCCGTGCCGTGTGGCCGTGCCGTGCCGTCGAGGCGGTGGCCGTCGTCGCCCGCGAGCGCGGGGTCCGGCGGGACAGCGCCCGGCCCGTGCTGGTCGCGGCGGCCGCGGCGGCCGTGCGCAGGGCGCGGGCGGCGCGGTGACGGGCCGACGTCGTCGCGGTCGCGGCCGGCGCGCCGCGGCCGCGCCGGACCGGCAGCGCCCGGTGCTGGGTGAGAGCCCGGGCGGTGGCCACCGCGGGGGCCCGGCGGGTGGGTGCCTGCCGGGTCCTCGAGGTGGCCGTGGCCGGCGCCGCGGTGGGCTGGCGGCGGCGGGGCCGGGCCGTCGCCGTGCTGGCGGCGACCGCCCGGGACAGCGCGGCCGCGCGGCGCAGAGGCACCGACCGCCACGGTGCGACGGTCGTGGCGGTGCCGGCGCCGCGCACGGGCCGGCTGTAGTCGGCGACCTGCACGGCGTAGCGGTCCTGGGCGTAGGTGTCGTAGGCCGCGACGTCGGCGTCGGTGAAGCTGCCGAAGAAGGCGAGGTCCCACAGCAGACCGTTCCATGCCCGGTTGCCGTTGCTGGCCGTGGCGGGGTCCCACCCGACGTGCAGGATGCCGTCGGCACGGCGGGTGCCTGCGGCGCCCGCGGTCATCCGTCGGCCGTTGCTGATCAGCTGGGACGCGGCGCCGTCGAAGCGGCCGAGGACGGCGGTGCGGTTGCCGAGCACGGCGCGGTTCTCGGCCCCGTTGTAGGTGCCGCCGGCGAACAGGCGCCAGCGGGCCGGCGCTGCCTCCTGGGCGACGCCCAGCTCGCCGGCGGACCCGCCGCCCGAGCCGAGCGTCTTGGTGAGGGTCTGCAGCCGCCCGCCCTCGCGGACCATGACGACGGCGGCGATCGTGTACGGCTGGGTGAGCACCGGCATCGAGGCGGCTGCCATCGACAGCCACGTCATGCCGTTGCCGAGGAAGTTCAGCGCGGGGTAGCCGCCCGCCGCAGCGTCGCTGGCGGCCAGCACCTGCGGGCGGACCAGGCCGTCCGGCTGGCTCAGGACGGCGCCGGTGATGCGGTCGGCCCACCCGGCGACCGCGCCCATCTCCGCGACCAGGCCCTCGGTGGAGCGCCACCACAGCCGCGCCCCGAGGTCGGCCGGGGTCCGGACCGGCACGGGTCAGCTCGTGGTGACGGTGAAGGCCACCGTGACGTCGAGGAAGCCCGCCGAGTTGAAGACCTCGGGCGCCGGGACGGGCGTGCCGCCGGCGGGCAGCAGGGTGCCGTCGGCGGCGAGCAGGCGGCCCTGGTCGTCGCGCTTGACGAGCAGCTGCACGTCGGTGACCGAGCCCTCGCCGGTGGCCGTCTTGGTCGTGCGGGTGGCGGTGTGCGTCACGGTCGTGCCGGCGGGGATCGGCAGCCGGACGACGGTGCCCTGGGCGGTGCCGGCGACGGCGGCCGCGACCGTCGACTGCAGCCGCTCGTAGGTGCCGCCGGTGACCTCGGCGGCGCCGGTCGAGCCGGGCGCCGCGGTGTGCGCCGACGCCCACGCGCCGAGCGAGGCCCAGCGGTCGGCGAGGTTGTTGAGGACGGACGTGGGTGCGGTCATGCGCGTGCTCCTGTCGGCGAGCGTTTGGTGGGAGGGGAGGCGCGGGGGCCGTGGAGGCGGCCCCCGCGCTGGGCGTCAGGTGCTGGCGACGCCGTAGGTGGTGCGGGCCCACTCGAGGACCGCCGACCGCTCGGTCGTCGACCGGCCACCGGGCCAGGCCATGAGCCGGGTCACGCTGATGCGCGAGCGGTCCAGGAAGCCGTTGGCGTAGGTGCGGCTGGCCAGCGACCACGAGGCGAGCGCGAGGCCGGCGGACAGCGTCCGGCCGGAGAGCGAGCCGACCTGGACGCCGTCGACGCGCACGAGCGCCGGGGAGCCGTCGGTGCCGACCTCCCACTCCATGAGCACCCACCGGCCGAAGGGCACGGGCGAGGCGGGGGTGTAGGCGGAGTCGTTGGTCGCCACGACCGAGCCGCCGACGGTGCCGGAGGTCAGCGCCGTGTCGGTGGACAGCCGCGGGGCGCTGCTGTTCCACGCGCCGGTGGTCTGGTTCCAGTCGTCGGCGCCGGCCGCCGCGGCCGAGATGACGCCAGGGCGGTTGAGGCCGGTCTGGCCGTCGAAGCGGACGACCATGGCCACGGTGACCCGCTGCTGGCCGGCCGCGATGCCCGACGCTGCGAGGCGCAGGTACGCGCCCTCGAGCTGCACGGCCTTCTGGCCGCTGCGGGGCCCGGCGACGACGAGCGGCTGCAGCGCGGTCGACGGCTGGACGAAGTGCCGGCCGTTGCCCGTGGAGTCGTACAGCCCGGCGGCGGAGGCGCCCACGGTGCCGGAGGCGACCGCGTCGTTGTCGAAGAACGGCGCCGCGGTGACCGAGGGTCGGCCGCCGGTCGGCGTCGGGGTGGGCGCCGTGGCGACCGTGTTGAGCACCGCGACGCGCACGCTCTTGGTCGTCGACAGGCCGGAGGTGCCGTAGGCCGTGCCGGTGATGACGTACTCGCCGTCGGCCACCGACGTCGAGGCGAAGGACGGCACCGAGAAGGCGCCGTTGTCGTCGAAGCCGGAGGTCTTGTCCAGCAGCGTCGTGGTGGCGCCGGAGCCGTCGGCGCGGCGCAGCGTGACGACGACCCGGGCCAGGCCGCGGGTGTCGCCGGCCTTGCCCTGAATCTCCTTGTTGGTCATCAGGTAGGTGGCGTCGGTCGCCGCGGCGGACCCGTCGGCGTTCTTCGGGCCGCCGGCGAGGGTGCCGGAGATGGTGGCCCGCTCGCCCGGGGTCTCGAAGACCAGCGACGGCGGGGTGATCGAGACGGCCGAGGTCGACGCGCCCGTCTCGTTGAAGCCCGACGTCGTGACGTTCGAGCCGACGTTGTTGCCGCCGACGGTGGGGCTCGAGCTCTTCCCCCCGAGGAAGGTGAAGTCCCGCATGACCAGCGAGAAGGTGCCCGGGCCGAGCACGCGGATGGCGCTGCGCAGGGGGTGCGCGTCGCGGATGGTGACCGACTCCATGACCACGTTGGTCACGGCCGTCTCGGTGGTGGGGTTCCGGCAGAACACCGAGCCGTGGTCGACCTTGGGGTGCCAGTTGCAGCCCGAGAGCCGGACGTCCTGGATGAGGACGTTCTGGGAGACGACGCGGGCGTTGGACCCGCCGGGCACCTCGGGGTCGACGATGATGCCGGCGGCCGCCGAGGCGGTGACGTCGAGGCCCCGGACGAAGACGTCGCGGCCGGCGATGACGGCCAGGCCGCGGCCGTGGGCGTTGGGGCCCACGCGGTGGCGGTGCACCTCGATGTGGTGGGGCTGGGCGTCGATGGAGTCGCGCTTGTCGTAGTGGACGATCGCCACGCCGTCGTCGCCGTGGTCGTCGGACTCGCAGTCGACGAAGGCGCCGTAGGAGGACCCGCCGGCGTTGTGGATGGCGTCGGCCTTGGACCCGGCGAACCGCACCCGGTTGAGCAGGTAGTTGACGGCCTTGACGTAGGCGAAGAAGCCCGCCGCGCGGGCGCCCTCGAAGAGCAGGTCCTGGCCGCGGAAGCCGGCCGCGCCGAGCAGCGCGAGGGTGGCCATGCCGCCCTCGTTCTTGTCGCCGCGGCCGGCGACGCCGAGGGCGCGGAAGACGCCGAGCTTCTTGCCCTTGACCGCCGAGACGGCGTGCACGTTGCTCTTGGAGTAGACGCGCAGGCTGTGCTCGGTGTCGGAGTAGGACTCGAAGGTGGCGGGCGCGCTCGTCGAGGCGGTGCCGAACTTGATGCGGTAGCGCCCGACGGCGCCGGAGGCGTCGACGACCTCCTTGCGGATGTCGAGGTTGGACCGCAGCCAGGTGCCGGCGGGGATGAGGACCTCGTCGCCGTGCTGGACGGACCCGGAGGAGCCGAAGGCGGCGTTCCACGCCGAGGTGATGTCGCGGCCGGAGGCGGGCAGGTTCGGCAGCGTGTAGGAGCGGGTGGGCGTCCAGTCGGGGACGTCCATCGGGCCGGCGAGCGCGGTGGTGTTGACCCACGAGGGGGCGGCGGAGAACTGGCCGACCTGGACGGAGTTGTCGACGGTCGTGGTGATGCTGGCGCGGGACTCGTTGCCGGAGGTGTCGGTGGCGACGGCCAGCAGCGTCACGGCGCCGTTGGCGCCGGCGGCGGTGGGCCAGCGCAGCTCCCAGGTGCCGGCGGCCGCGTCGATGGCGGCGGTGCCGAGGTTGGTCGACCCGGCGAAGACGCGGACGTCGCGGACGGCGACGTCGTCGCTGACCGTGCCGCGGACGGTGACGACCTCCTGCACGGTCGCACCGGAGGTGGGGGCGGTGATGGCCACGACCGGCGAGGTGCGGTCGCCGGTGCCGTTCTGCAGGGCGGCGACCTGCTGGCGCAGCGCGGCGACGGAGGCCTCGAGGTCGGCGGTGCGGGCGAGGGTGACGACGTCAGCGAGCTCGAGCGCGTCGGCGACGGTGATGAGGGTGTCGGTGGCGCGCTGGGCGCGGAAGAGGTCGTCGCCGGCGGGGGCGGTGTCGGCGGGCCGCTGGGTGGGGACGGCGTCGCGGAAGGCCTTGAGCAGCGGGAAGCGGTCGATGAGCGCCACGTCGTCGTCTCCTAGTAGGTGAGGGTGCCGTAGGTGGCGCCGTAGGTGCCGTTGGTGGTGCTCGTGCCGCCGCCCTGGTACGTCGCGCCGATCGCTGCGCCGGTGGCGCCGTCGACGTTGGCCGAGACGGTGAAGCCGGCTCGCTGGGTGGCGTCGAGGTTGATCGGGACGACGTGGTTGGTCAGCCGGTTGCCGGTGACCGTGCCGGTGCCGGTGAGGTCGGCCGCGCCGTCGGCCTCGACGCCGAACTTTGTGTTGGACAGCCAATTGCGGTCGATGACCGCGCCGTCGGCGGGGTGCAGCGAGGAGATGAGGACCGCGGACAGGCACCGGCGGCCGGCGCCGGGGGTGACGGCGTCCTGGTCGCCGACCGTGGACGAGGGGGTGCCGTCGACGAGGCAGCCGCGGACGACCGCGCCCTTGCCGCCCTGCAGCTGGCCCAGGACGTCGTTGTGGGAGACGCCGTCGGCGTGCCGGGTGGTGGGGACCTTCCACATCGCGGCGAGCCGGGCGATGCACCCGAGCACCTGGACGCGGACGTCGTAGTCGGTGGTGCCGGCGTTGGTGTTGTAGGAGCTGAAGCCGTCGACGCAGTGCTCGAAGACCGACCGGCGGATCACGAAGTCGTGGCCGAGGACGCCCGAGGTGAACATCGTCGGCGTCTGCGGGCGGAAGAGGCTGTCCTCGACCTCGACGCCCTTGCACAGCGCGTGGGTGCAGTCGAGCAGCGCCTGGTCCGACGTCGGCGCCGTCGCGGAGCCGCGCAGCTCGCAGGCCTGGAACAGCGGCTGCCCCAACGAGGAGACGTCGCAGCGGACGACGACGCGGACGTTGAAGCGGACCCCGACGAAGGGCCGCGCGGGCACCTCGTCGATGAAGAGGGTCGTGACGTTCGGGTGGTCGACCATCGCCGTGCCGGCGGGGATGCCCGCGAGGCCGTCGTGGGGCTTGTCGACGCCGTAGACCATGGCGAGGCGGGCGGCGCGGCCGCCGCCGGAGGCGACGGTCAGGCGGCCGATCGCGCCGGTCAGGAGCCGGTCGAGCTGGCGGAGGTCGCGCACGTCAGAGCCCGTTCGCGTCGAGCCAGGCCAGCACCACGTCGAGGTCGGCGTCCATCTGCGCGATGTCGCGCGGCCGGTCCCGAGGTGCCAGCGCCAGCGGGGTGAGGGAGCCGCCGGCGGAGCCGTTGGCGACGGTCGTCGAGCGGGTCGCCGAGGCGGTGTTGCCCGCGGTGTCCCGGGCGGTCGCCGAGATGGTCACCGAGCCGTTGCCGCGGGCGGTGGTGTCCCACGACCGGGTCCAGGTGCTCCCGGCGATGGTGGCCCGGCCGAGCGCGACGCCGCCGACGGTGACGTCGACGTAGTCCACGCCGACGTCGTCGGCCACGAGCCCGGAGATGGTGACCGTCCCGGCGACGACCTGGCCGCTGGCCGGCTCGGCGATGCTGATGGTCGGCGCCGTCGTGTCGGCGATGGACGGCTTGTTGACCGTCTTCAGCGCGAGCAGCCAGCCCATGCCGGAGCCGACGCTCCCGGCGGGCGTGTTCGCCGGCGGGCGCAACGTGCGGGTGCCGGTGGCCCCGGAAGGCACCTGCAGCGCCTGCGCGACGGTCAGGCCGGTGTCCGAGGCGCCGGTGGCCGTGTTGACCGAGCCCACCGTCGTCATCTCCGCCGGCGGCACGAGCCGGGTCGGGGAGGCGTCGGTGGTGTTGATGCTGGCGACGGCCAGCAGCAGCGTGTGCGACTCCGACGTCACGACCTCCGACAGCACGACCCGCGGGTCGGTGCTGGCCTGGATCAGCGTCGTGTACGCGCCGACGACGTCGACCAGCGAGCTGATCGGCGCGAGGTCCTGCGAGCGCGCCACGACGGCCGTGTGGCGGCCCGAGCCGCCTGCCCAGACCCAGGACGCTGCGGGGCCGCCGGAGGGCACCTCGTGGACGTAGACGCCGACCCAGCCGACGGTCGTCTCGGCGGGGTGGCCCAGCAGCACCCACCCAGACGGCGGGGCCGTGTAGGGCCCGGAGTTGTTGCGGCCGTGCACGACCGCGACGAGGCGGTCCCCGGCCACCGTCGAGGTCGGGCGGGGCACCGTGATCGACGTGCCCGAGGCCGCCGTCGCGCTCGAGGTGTCTCCGGAGCCGGTGAGCAGAGCGCCTGCCATGTGGTCCTCCTCCTGCTCGTCGGGCGGGTCAGGCGGCGACGAGGAAGCGCACGCGCGGGTCGGTCGTCAGGACCTGGTCGGCACGGGCGACCCGCACGGCGGCCGGGTCGATGAAGCCGTCGTACGTCCCGGCGCCGATGACGAGGGCGCGGTCGGCCAGCGACGAGGCCACGTGCACGACGGGCTGGTCGGCGGCGTAGGACGTCTCGCGGCGGGTGAGCTTGTGCCGCTCGAGGAGCAGCTGGGAGCCGCCCGTCACGACGACGAAGGCCCGGTCGAGCGCCGACGCGGTCGACGAGGGCGCGGCCATGGCGCCCTTGACCGACAGCGACGAGATGACGTGGCCGGCGCCGCCGGTGACCAGCAGCGCCTTGCCGTTGATGCGCGAGGAGTTCTGCGCGTCGATGGCGAGCTGGTCGAAGGTGGAGTTGTAGCCGCCCTCGATGGTCAGGCCCCACCCGGCGCCGCGGGCGGTGATCATGCACCGGCCGACGGTCGACTTCGACAGCATCGAGCGCATGAAGGGCGTGGCCGTCTGCGTCGACGTCGAGCTCGCGGCGAAGGAGTAGCCGTCGTTGCCGAAGACCGTCGTCTCGGAGCCGCCGAGGAAGATGGCCGTGTCGCCGATGGCCTGGAAGTGCGAGACGCCGGTGGCGAAGGAACAGCCGGTGACGTAGCCCCACCAGACGGTGGAGAAGTTCTTCCAGCCGCAGTCCTTGAACTCGCAGTACCAGAGCGTCTTCCCGGCGATGTCCTGCCCGGTCATGCTGTTCTTCGGCATCCAGTGCGTGGAGGCGCCGCCCTGGAACTGGATGCCGCGCATGGTGATGTCGCGCGGGGAGCCGTCGGACGGGTAGCTCTGGTTGGTCTGCGCGTCGGAGGGGAAGGCCAGGCAGGACGAGCCGGCGGGTCCCTGCCAGTTCCAGATGGTCCCGCGCTGGAACTCCCGCGCGGGGCCCTCGCGGCCGGCCATCGACAGGCCGCTGTAGAGCAGGATCGGCACGTTGGTGTCGATCTGCCGGGCCGGCAGCCGCACCGTCTTCGACGGCCGCCCGCCGTGCGACCGGTGGTAGGCGTTCATCGCCGTCACGCGGGCGTTGTCGTCGCCGCCGAGCTCGTCGAAGGAGACCTCGCCCACGGCGGCGAGCACCGCCGCGACGCTGGCTCCGCCCGTGCCCCCGCCGCTGCCGGCGGTGACGCCCAGAACCCGCAGCGCGTCCTCGACGGTGCCGCTGGCCAGCAGCTGGCGGCCGGCCGTCCCCGAGCCGTCGAGGTCCTCGAGCGCGGGCTTGTAGTCGCCGCGCTTCGCCGTCGTCGACGAGGTGCCGAGGGCGAGCGAGGAGGTGCCCGCTGCCAGCCGCGAGCGCATCTCCTCGCGGGTGGTGTCGCGCAGCAGCAGCTTGGCGAGGTCGCTGGCGCCGCCGAGGGTGTCGACCGTCGTCGTGCCGCCGCCCGTGCTCAGCCCGGACAGGCGCTGCTCGAGCTCGGCGTCGGTGACGTAGCCGCCGAGAGAGGCGAGCAGCCGCTCGAAGACCTGCTCGAGCGAGGCCGCGCGGGCCTCGGCGCTGAGCCCTGCCTCGATGGCCTCGGTCGAGGAGATCGGCAGCTGGACCGAGCCGGCGTCGAGGACGCCGGTGGGGCGGGCGGCGTAGAAGCCGGGGAAGGCGCCGGTGACCTCGCCGGTGCGCACGCTGTCGATCCGCTGCAGTCGCAGGTCGTACATCGGCACGACGGCGCCAGCGGGGCTCTCCCGCAGCACGCACGTGGCGCCGCGGGCGAGGGTGTCCTCGCCGACGGCGAGCGCGACGCCGCCGCCGTAGGTGTAGAGCGGGGTGCCGTCGGGGGCGAAGGTCGTCGCGGCCACGCGGGTCTCCTCTGGGCATGACGGAGGGGCGCGGGCCGCGGTCGCGGGCGCGCTGGGGTGGGGCGGTGGTCAGTCCGCGTAGACCGGGGTGGCGCGCAGGAGGTCCTGGACGATGGCGACCTCGCCCTGGGTGTCGCCGGAGCGCTCCGCGACGAGGTAGACGCGGGTCGCGCCGGTGAAGACCTGCGCCGTGGGCGTGGCCACGACCAGGCGGCGGGTCTGGGGGACGTCGGCCTCGGGGCCGGCGTCGCCGCCGATGATCGACTCGCCGAGGTTCGGCGCGTCGGCCGAGCCGGCGCGGGCGAAGTAGGCGAAGCGCGAGCCGGTGCCGCCGGTGCCGGCGACGAAGTTGAAGTCCAGGACGAGGCGGTAGGGCCGGTTCTGGTTGGGGACGTCGACGTAGCCGAGGAACTGCGTCGGGAAGGGCCACGAGCGCCACGACGGGTGCCCGGCGCTGCCGACCCGGTGGGTGCGGGAGGCGGGCAGCGACTCGAGCACGCCGCCGACGTACGTCGGGCCGAAGGAGCCCTGCACGGGGTCGCGCTGGCGCTGCCAGGTCCAGCTGCCGGCGACGAGCTCGGCGCGCCACAGCCAGGCCTCGCCGTCGAGCATGCCGACCAGGCCGGGCCCGGGGCGGCCGAGGCCGGACAGCGTCGGGGAGGTGCGCACCTTCGTGGTGCGGCGGCGGTGGTCGACGACGGCCTGCACCGCGGTGACGCCGCCACGGACCGAGAAGGTCGCCAGCCCCTGCAGCGTGACGACGCCCGGGACGCTCTGGGCGTCGAGCGCGGCGGCGAGTGCCTGCCCGTCGCCGGCGGCGGACTGCACGAGCACGAGGCTCGTGCTCTGGGCGGCGTAGTCACGGCGGACGGCGACGGTGTGCCAGACGAGCGCGGTGCCCGACGGTGCGGGTGCCTGCAGCTCGACGACGGCGTCGGAGACGTCGCGGACGCCCCAGCCGTACGCGGCGCCCGGCGCGACGGCCACGGTGCGCTCCTTGCCCGCCACGGGCGTGACGCGCAGGTCGGTGCTGCCCTCGACGCCGTGCTCGTCGCCCAGCGCCAGCTGCCACTGCGAGAAGGCGACGTAGTCGACCTCGCCGTTGTACCCGGTGCTCGTGATGGCCACGACTACCTCCTGCTCTGCTGCTGGCGGACGGCGGCGGCGACGGCTCCGACGACGCGCGCGACGTGCCGGATGGACGAGACGAAGCGGTCCTCGAGGTCGGGCGGCCGCTCACCGATCTGCGGGGTGAGGGTCAGCGCGGCGCCGGGCGCCCAGGCCCACTCCACGGAGCGGAGCCGCTCGACGACGTCGTCGACGCCACGAGCCAGGCCGAGGGTCACGCGGGCGCCGATGACCAGACCCGCCTTGCCGTAGGCGAACGTCGCCGTCTCCGACAGCGCCACGGAGACGCTCGCCTTCGGCGCACCCTCGGCGAGGCGGTCGCGCATCCGCGCGAGGAGGTCGGCCTCGTAGGGCGCGACCAGCGCGGCCGCGGCCGAGGCGGCGCGGCGAGTCTCAGCAGCGGCGACGTCCCGCTCACGGATGGCCTCGCGCACTCGGGACGTCTGCTCGGTGACGGTGTCGGAGTAGTCCTTGCGGGCGGCGGCGAGGTCTTCGGTCTTCTCGGTGACAACGTCGGCCGCTGCCTGCTTCTGCTCGGCGGTGGCCGTCGACGGCAGCCGGTCGCGGGCTGCCTCGGCGCGCACGAGAGCGACGTCGGCGGCCTGGACGCCGGCGTACTTCGCGCCCTCCTCGTGGCGCTGCTCGTTGCGCGCCTCGCCGTAGGCGGTGTTGGCGCGCTGCTCGGCCTCCTGGGCCTGCTCGAGCTCGCGGTTGGCCTCGTCGAGCTCGGAGCGGGCGTCGCGGGCGTCGACGAAGCGCTCGATCTCCCGGGCCCACGCCGCCTCGCGGTCGGGGTCGACGAGCGAGCGGAAGTCGCGGGCGACGCCCTCCCCGCCGCCGCCGGCGACCACGCGGGTCGCCTCGGGCGCCTCGACCCGCCCAGCGGAGGTGATGACGATGCCCGCCGCCTCCGTCAGCCGCTTCGGGTAGACGGTCCGCGGGACGACGTCGACGAGCAGCCCCGTGCGGTGCTCGGGCGGACCGGCGGGCCGCACGACGACGCGCAGGTCGGCCTGCTCGAGCGGGACGAGGAGCACCTCGTCGACACCCTCCATGCGGGCCACGACAGTCGTGCGGCGGCCGCGGCCGAGCGACGGCGCCACGAAGATCGGCACGCGCCGCGTCGAGCGGGCCACGTTCTGCCGGATCAGCGCCTTGGCGATGTCCTCGAGGAACCCGGTCATCCGCCACTGCTCACGGTTCTGCGCGGCCAGGGCGGCGGCCGGGACGGGCCAGGCGAGCAGGTCGCGCAGGACCACCTCGTAGTCCTCGATGTCGACGCCGAGCGCGCTGTCCGGCCCGCTGGTCGGCTCGGTGGCCTTCATCCACCCGCCGGACAGGTACTGCTCGTCGAGCGCGGGGTCCTCGCGGTGCACCTCGACGCGCGCGCCCGGCGCCTGCAGCTCGGCCGCCAGCCGGTCGTCGAGGTCGACCTCGAGGCGGACGGTCGACGGCTCGACGCCGTCGCGCAGCGTCCCGGAGACCAGCCGCGGGGCGCCCACCGAGCCGAGACGGCGCCCGACCCGGTTGTAGACCCACACGGTCATCTCGGGGGCCGCAGGGCGGGCTGCGAGCGCCGTGGCGGTGGCCTGACGGTACGGAGAGCCCATGCTCACCACGCCCGGTTGTGCAGCGGCGTGAGCGACGGCTGCACGGCGCCCGTACCGACGATGGCCGTCTGCAGCGGCACCCGAGCGCCCGGGGGTACCGGCGCCCACTCCACGCGGGAGCCGAGCTCGCGGGTGCGGTCGCCCGGGCCGCCCGGGACGGCGAGGTCGGTCACCACGATGCGGCCCTCCTCGTCGAGCTGGGGGCCGCCGGACTCGTCGAGGGCCAGGTCGCCCTCGAGCGCCCACTGCGCGTCCGGCGCGGTGTCGATGACCAGCGCCCGGCCGGCCTGCACCACGAGGGGGACCTCGACGAGGCGACCGCCGAGGCCGACGGTCGCCGAGGTGACCGGGCCCGCGATGACGTACTCCGGCCAGGCGTCGTGGTCGCCGGGGTTATCGATGCGGGCCCGCGACGCCGAGGCGCCGGAGCCGATGAAGAAGGGCGGGCCGTACCCGCGCAGCGCGGGATCTCCGCCGCCGAAGAAGTTGCGGCGCGGCGGGTTCCCCAGCGGCGGCACGACGACGGAGCGGCCCTCCCAGAAGGGCTGCTCGGCCATGCCGCGGATGCCGTAGAGCTGCTGCCCGAAGGCCTCCCCGGGCGCCTCGACGGCGTGGCCGCCGTCGTCGACGAAGCGCCAGCGCAGCGAGCGCTGCTCGCCGGAGGGCTGGGTGACGACCCACGTGCCCGGCTGGTCGGCGCGCATGGTCCGCCAGAAGGCCGAGTCGTAGTCCAGCCACTCCTGGCCGGGCCCGGCGTAGACCTTGACCGGCCAGTAGACCTCGCGGACGTCGACGTGGCCGCCGCGCCACCGGGCTCCGTGCAGCGCCGGCGAGCGCGAGAGGTGGTGCTCGACCACCGGCGCGCCGAGCGCCCGCGCGCCGCGCTGCAGCAGCACCCCGGTGGGCACCCGGTCGCCGGTGAGGTCCCAGACCGATCCGTCCCAGCCGACCCAGGTGTGCGACACGCGGCCGACCTCCGACGACTCCGGCGCGGGAGGCGCCGGGGCCGTCGGGGCCGCGATGAAGAGGCCAGCGACCACCTGTCACCCCCTCACAGACGCAGCAGCTGGACGACGTCGTGCACCCGGGCCGCGGTGCGTCTGGCCACCGCCTCCGGGTCGTAGGCGCCACGGGCGTCGACCTGGACGGCGACCGACGTGCCCGACGGCCCTCGAGCACCCGACGCCGCCAGCGCGGGCGGGACGTAGCTCGTCTGCTCGCCCGGCCGCAGCCCTCCCGCGGCGAACCACTCGACGCGGCCGCCGAAGATGTCGACGACCTGCTCGGCGATGGCCCGGGCGCCCGGGCGCCGCCAGTCGTCGGCCAGCGGCAGGTAGGCCTCGCCCTTCGTCTCCGGCTCCCGCCACACCCGCACAGGACCGCCCGCCATGGCGAGCTCGGGCAGGTGCCCGTCGGCGATGTCTGTGCCCCCGCCTGCGTAGTGCCGGACGGCACGCTCGAGGTCGCCGAGCACCAGACCGCCGGCGGCGAACTCCGTCGAACGGACCGACGAGCCCTGCACCGTCCGGTTGACCGTCTCCCGGACCGTGCGGATCGTCGTCGTCTTCAGCGACGGGATGCCGTTGACGGCGTCCCTGACCGATCGGGCCTGGGACGCAGCGGCAGTGGCGCCCGGCGCGGAGATGGTCGTCGACTTCGACCCGGGCACCTGCAGGACGCGCAGCCGCAGGTCGGTCGCATCGCCCAGCACCCCGGGCATGCCCGGCTGGGTGAATCGGGTGGCCTGGCCGTCGGGGACGGCCTGCGTGCGGCGGCGCAAGTCCTCGGCGTCGGCCTGCGCCTTGGTCATACCCGGCTGGCTGATCGACGTGCGCCGCTGGTCGGGGATGGCCTCGGTGCCCCGCTTGAGGGCGGCCGCGTCGGTCTGCGCCTGCGGCATGCCTGGCTGGGAGATCTCCGTCGCCGCCTGCGCCGGGATCTCCTTCGTCGCCTTGGTCAGCGCCTGCGCCGCGACCGTCGCGGGGTCGATCGCCGCGGCGTACCGCTGGACCTCCTCGCGGGAGAAGCCCATGGCCGTCAGGGCGTCCTCGAGGCCGGCGCGCTGCGCCTGCAGCGAGCCGACGAGCTCCTCGCTGCTCGCGCCGCCGCGGGCCTGCGCGTCGGCCAGCTCGAAGATGCCCTCGACCAGGCCTCGGACGCTCTCGCGGTTGGCGAGCGCGGCCTCCGACGTGCCGGACAGCGTCCGCTCGTAGCCCGAGGCGTTCTCCGCCAGCTCGGCGAAGGCGCCCGTCAGCGAGTCGGTCGCCTCCTCCACGCCGAAGGCCTGGTCGAGCAGCTGGTCCAGGGCGTCCTGGAAGCCCTCGAGGGAGGCCTGCGCCTGCTCCGCCGATGTGGCCGCCGCGTCGATGCCGCCGGCGGCCGCCTGCGCGCCCTCACCGGCCCCGGCAGCGGCCTCCTCGGCGCCGATGAGCGCGTCGGCGTAGAGCGGGAAGAGGCGGGCGGCGTCCTCGGCGGACACGCCCTGGGCGCGCATCCGCTCCTCGATGACGGCGAACTGCTCCGCCGCGGCCTCGGCGTTCCCCGAAGAGACGAGCCCGGCGAGGCTCTCGTCGATGTCGTCGAAGACGGCCTTGAGGGAGCCGAGCTCCGTCGAGGCGGCCGCCGACGGCACGAGCCCGCTGAGGAAGTCGTTGATGCTCTGCTCGGTCGTGGGGTTGAAGACGCGGGTGATGGCGTCGTCGAGTCCGTTGATCTGGCTGTTGAGCTCGCCGATGCCGAAGAGCCCGGAGCCGAAGTCCGAGAAGGCGTCGTCGATACCCGAGAAGTCGCGGTCCTCGGCGAGCCGGTCGAGGGAGCGCGAGAGCTCGTTGACGCCCTGCGGGTCTCCGGCGTCGCGGGTGGCGACGCCGAGCGCGATGAGCGCGCCGGCGAGGGCCACGACGCCGCCGACGATGCTGGTGGCCCGTCCGAGCGTCTTCAGGGCCCCGGTGGCCCGAGGCATGTCGGTCGAGAGTTGGTTGACCGCGGCTCGGGTCTCGAGGATCCGCGGCGCGAGCACCAGGAAGCCGCCGCTGGCCAGCGACGCCGCGGCGACGAGCGTGCCCAGGACCAGGGCAGTCGACTGGACCGCCGGCGGCGCCGAGCCGAAGGCGTCGACGACGTCGGTGATGGTCTGCACGACGGCGCGTAGCGGGCCGTCGGCCGAGGCGCCGATGCGGATCAGCGCGGTGTCGAAGGCGCCGCCGAGCCGCTCCACGTCGCCGCGGAGGTTGTCGGTCCGGGCGGCCGCGGTCTCGGCGGCCGCGCCGCTGTCGTCGACGGCCGCGACCCACCCGTTGATGCCCTCGGCGCCCTCGGTGTAGAGGATGTTCGCCGCGCGGATGGCGTCGGAGCCGAAGATCTGCGCAAGGGCGGCGTCGCGCTGCGCCTGCGTGAGCCCGCCGAGGCGGTCCTGCAGCTGCTGCGCGAGGTCGGCGACGCCGACGAAATTGCCCTGGGCGTCGTACGCGCTGATGCCCAGCGCGTCCATCGTCTCCTGCGTCTCCTTGGCCGGGTTGGCCAGGCGCAGGAGCATTGAGCGGAAGGACGTGCCAGCGTCGGAGCCGAGCAGGCCGGCGGAGGCGAAGGCGGCGAGAGACCCGACGGTCTCCTCGACCGACAGGCCGAACTGCGAGGCGACCAGGCCGGACTGGTTGAGCGCCGCGCCGAGGTCACCGACGCCGCCCTGCGCCTTGTTGGCGCCGGCGGCGAGCAGGTCGGCGACGTGGCCGACGTCGCGGCCCGACAGCGAGAACTGCGTCAGCGTGCTGGCGGCGACCTCGGCCGCCTCGGCGACGCTGATGCCGCCGGCTGCCGCGAGCGCCAGGGCGCCGTTGAGGCCGCCGGAGAGGATGTCCTCGGTCGAGACGCCCGCCTTGGCGAGCTCCTCGATGGCTCCCGCAGCCTCGGTGGCGGAGAACTGCGTGTCGGCGCCGGCCTGCAGGGCCGCCTCGCGCAGCTCGACGAGGGACGTCTTGCTCGCGCCTGTCGAGGCCTGCACGGCCGACATCGCCGCGTCGAACTCGCTGTACTTGGCGATGGCCAGGCCAACGCCGGCGGCCGTGGCCGTGCCGACGCCCAGCAGCGTCGTCCCGACGGTGCGCCAGGCCTCGTCGTGCTTGCTGGCCGACTCGACCACCTGCGCGAGGCCGGAGGAGGCCTGCACGCTGTTCTTGTTGGCGGAGTCCCCGAAGGCGTCGGTGGCCTTGGTGGCCTCGCCCATCGCGGCCTTGTACGCACCGACCTCGGCGCGGAGACGCAGGACGACGCTGCGGTCGGCCATGGGCGAGCCCTCCCGGCTGTCGAGGTCGGGAGAGGGGTCAGGCCATCGGCCTCAGCTCGCGGTCGGGGTCGGCGTCGTAGATGCCGACGTGCGAGCCGTCGGGGCGCTTGCCCTCGGTGGTGCGGGCCCGGTCGCGCGCGGCGCAGGCCTGGCAGATGTGCTCGGCGACTTCCCAGTGGCCGTCGCTGTCGTCGTTCCACGCCCGGTCGCGCGGGTGCCCGCACGTGCACAGGGAGTCCTCGTAGAGCGTCAGCGCGACCTGCAGGGCCCGGTCGGTCCGCCGCCACTTCGGGCGGCCGCCGTGCAGCAGCGTCGACAGCGGGATGCCGTTGGCCCGCGCCGTCCTCAGCTGGGCGCGGAGGAGTCCCCAGCGGGGGTGGGCGAGGGCTGCCGCGAGAAAGGGCCCGCCGGGATGGCGCAGACCTCCACGACGGCGTTCCACATCTGGTCGACGGCCTTCTCGCCCGCGACGCTCGAGCGTCGCAGCGTCGTCAGCTGCTCGACGGTGAAGGCCGGCTCGACGAGGCACTCGACGAGCTGGGTCAGCAGCATCTGCTCGGCGTGCTGCTCGCGCAGGTGCGCACCGTCGCCGCCAGCCTTGCGTGCCTTGGCGAGGTCCTTCTCGTACTGCCGGCGCATCGGGCGGGTCAGCGCCGAGAGCTCCGCCTTCGTGCGCTCCTCGACGACGACGGAGCTGCCCCGCTCGTCCCACTCGGCGGCGAGCGCGGTCCACTCGGCGTCGAGGTCCCGCAGCTGCGCGTTGGGGTCCGGCTCGTCCATCGAGCGTTCGACGGCGGCGTCGCCGGTGCGCTGCGCGCGGACGGCCGCCTCGGCGGCGTCGGTGCGGCGCTGCAGGTCCTCCTGACGCTCGGCAAGGTCGTCGGCGCGGTGGAACTGGACGGTGCGGGTGAGGCGGCGGCGGGACTCGAGGAAGGCCTCGAGGTCGACGGGCTCGGGCATGGGGTCTCCTGGCGGCTGGGTGGAGCGGCGGGGCGGGTCAGGCGAGCGCGTGGTCGCGCGGGTGCGAGCGCAGCGGGACGGTGCGCTGCTCCTTGAGCGAGCCGGTGCCGGCGGGGTCGATCTGCCGGTGTCCGGCGGCGTCGTGCACGAAGCACGTCGCGGTGAGCGTGGCCGCGTCCTCGTCGACGACGACGGAGAGCTCGATGCCGTCGACCGACGCGACGACGTCGTTCGGGTCGAGGTCGTTGGCGCCGAGGAAGGTCAGCCAGCGTGGCTGCTCGGTGAGCCACAGGCGGTCGTTGTACGAGGGCATCGTGAGCGTGAGCGTGGCCATGGGGGACCTCCTGGCGGCTGGGTCCTGGCGGCACGGTGGTGCTCCGGGAGGCGGCGGCCGCCAGGCGCGCCGCCTCCCGGAGGTCTCAGGCGACCAGCTTCTTGAACTGGTGCATCTGCCCCTGCGGGAGCAGCGGGACCTGGATCTTCACGGCGCCCGACTGGTTGGTGGCCAGGTCGATCGGGTTGTCCGTGCAGAACAGGAAGGCGGAGACGACCTGGCCGGTGGCGAAGGCCGTGGCACGGGGCGGGCCGACGCGGGTGACGATCCACCCGTAGATGCCCTTGCGCGGGAACAGCTCGAGCGGGTCCTCGTCCGTGGCGACGGCGAGGTCGTCGAAGTCGCGGAAGAGCGTGAGGTTGCCGCTGTAGTTGTCGAAGGTCGGCGTCTGGCCGTTGCCGGTGTCCGCCAGCGACTTCTCGTCGTTGGTGTCGGAGGCGGCGGCCACGACGCTCGTCGCACCGGCGACGCACAGCGGCGTGATGTCCGCCGTCGTCCCGGCGGTGAGGTCGCTGACCTTGGGCGCCGCCGGGGTGCTCAGCCCGGCGGTGCCGGGCACCCACTGGTAGCGCAGGATGCCGGAGTCGAGGAGACGAGGCATGGGATCAGCCCTCCTGCGCCGTGTCGGCGCGGTCGCGGTAGTGCGGGTCGTCGGTCAGCGGCCCCGGAGGGGCGCCGGGCGGGGGCGGCTGCAGCAGGAACGGCGGGCCGTCCTGGGGCGCCTCGGGCGTCGACGTGAAGCGCCCGGAGGCGTCACGCGGCGGGGAGTCGTCGGTGGTGCTCACGGTGGCCTCCTGGCTCACGGGGACGTGCGGAAGCCGCGGACGACGTAGGTGTCCGCGGCCAGGAAGAGCGGCGACGGCAGGTCGTCGTCGCGGCGGGTCGGGCTGGACGACTCGTGTTCGGGGCGGTCCAGCCGCATCCCGGTGACCTCCGGCCACCACGTCAGCAGCCCGTCGCGGCAACGCTGCGCGAGCCAGCGGGCCTGGGCGGCGGAGACGCCCACGCAGGAGACCTGGAAGCGGGTGTCCTGCTCGAGCAGCTGGCCGGCGAGGTCGTCGCTGCGGCGGACGCCGGGCGAGGCCCACAGGACGACGTACTCGTCGTCGCGGGGCTGCCCCTTGGTGTCCTTGGGGACGTGGCCGTCGTACACCGGCTTCGTCACGAGCACGCGCAGCTGGTCGAGCACCGCGCCCGGGACCGTCGTGGCCGTCACAGGTCGGCGACCGCGTCGAGGATGTGCTGCTCGAGCGTCGTGGCCTCGTCCTCGAGCGCGCCCTGCGGGTCGGGGAACACGGGGCCCGACGTCGCGGTGCCGTCGTAGCCGACCCACGCCAGCGAGCCCTGCGCCCGCCCGATCTCCGGGCCGACGTCGACGCCGACCACGGTGCCAGAGCCGACGACGTCGTCGTAGCCGATCGACGCCGGTACACCGCGCAGCCGGGCGGAGCCGGTGGCCTCCGACCGCATCCGCGCCGTGAGGTTCACACCGGCCCGGCTCATCGTGGCCCTGACCTTCTTGACCGCCTCGTCGGGCAGCCGGCCGAGGTCGGCCGACAGCCGCCGCACCTCGCTGCTGTCCAGCTCGACGCTCACGAGGTCACCTCCGAGCAGCGCAGCTTGCGGGCCGTGGCGAAGGTCTTCGCCGGGTCGGACTCGACGACGAACTCGCGCCCGACCAGCGCCGGGTCTCGGCTAGCGACCACGACTACGACGTCGCCGACGTCGGCGGCGGTCACCGCGACCGGGAGCTTCACGACGACCGCCTCGACGGAGGCGCGCGCCTCGCCCGCCTGCGGGGTCGCCACGTCCACGCCGGGGCGCTGCACCTGACAGGGCCCGGACCACAGCACGGTTGGGGGGGCAGGCACGTGCTCCCCCGTGTCCTCGTCGAGGTCCCCCAGCGGCTCGACCGGCGGCCGCTCGAGGCGACACCGGTCCTCCATGAGCGACTCGGCGAGCGCGCGGCCGGCCATGAGGACGCCGTCGATCATGCCCAGCGCCCGGGCATGATCGTGAAGGCGCCGCCCGCGCCGCCGTAGGTCACCGACGTCGGGCGCAGGGAGAGCAGCTCGGCGTCGGTGAAGTGCAGCTCGCCCGACGCCAGCGACCCGTCGCGGGTGTAGCTGTAGTCGTCGATGCTCTCGGCGCGGGCGCCGTGCGGGTTGGCCAGCACGCGGCGCACGGCCTCGGCCACCGTCATCCGGGCGAGGTCGCGGTCGACCAGCCCCTGGTCGAGCCAGCTGTCGACCTCGGGGAGCAGCTGGCGCAGCTTGGCGGTGGCGAACTCGAGGAGGCCCGTGGCGCGCTCACCCTCCGCGGGCGTGAGCTGCCGCCAGAGGCGGGAGACGTCCTCGGCAGTGGCGAGCGCGGCCACAGGCTCCTCCTCAGCGCTTCTTGCGGGTCGCCTTGGCGGGCGGGGCCTCGTCGGTCGTCGCGGGCTCCGAGGGCGGCTCCTGGCCGTCCTCCGAGCTCACCTCGACCGCGGGGTCCTGACCGTCGTCGTCGCCCTCGGAGCCGTCGTGGCCCTCCGGGTCGTCCACGTCGTCCGCGTCGCCCACGTCGTCCTGGCCGCCCGCCTCGCTCTCGGGCGGGCTGGCGGCCGCGGCGGCGCGGCGACGGCGGCGAGGTGCCGGCGCGGGGGCCGGCTCGCCGTCGAAGGCGCCGTCGTCGACCTGCACCCAGCTCGGCAGCTCCTCGCGGGGCGTGCCGGGCGGGAAGGTGCTGAGCTCGTCCGTCCGGGGGTGCCGGGCGGCCAGCGTGCCCTTGAGCCGCTGGCCGCCGCCGTCGGTCGCCGCCATCAGAGGACCGTGGCGGTGACGATGGAGCGCGGACGCTGGACGACCGGCAGGCCGATGGACGCCGTGAGGACCGCGGTGCTGACCGGGTTCTCGATGACGTACGTGACCGCGGTGAGGCCGGGGGCGAGGTCGGCCTCGAGGACGCCGCGCGAGGCCAGCTCGACGGCCTCGGCGGTGATGCCGAGCTGCGTCTGGCCGACGGTGGCGCCGTCGCCGGGCAGGAAGACGACCCGGTCCTCGGCGATGACCCGCTGCAGGGTCCCCGCCGCGTCCTCGATGCGCCGGTCGTAGGTGACGATCGGCGGGAGCCCGTAGGCCGCGAGGATCGAGCGCGCGGCGTCCGGGGTGACGACCGACGGCTGCGGGGAGAACAGCGCCCGCACCGAGGGGCTGCGCAGGACCTGCTGGAAGACCCGCGAGCTCGTGACGATCTCGCCGGCGGGGCCGCCGGAGGAGTCGATGAACTGCTGGTGCCAGGTGACCAGGTCGTTGACGATGTCGGCGGAGGTGTTCGTCCAGGCGACGGGGCGGACGAACTTGTTGGCCGTCGGCACACCGAAGTCGACCGCCTGCACGACGCCGTTCTCGGCGATGGAGATGCCGCCGGTGGACAGCGCCTGCCCGCGGAGCAGCTCGTACTTGTTCTGCACCGCCTGGGTGGTGCGGGCCGCCGAGCCGGGCACCGTGGGCGCGAAGGCGTCCGCGTTGCTGAGCCCGTTGAGGCGCCGCGCGCGGATGCTGTCGGTCTCGGTGATGACGTCCATGGCCGAGATGGCCGGCAGGCCACCCTTCGTCTCGACGACGCCCGGGCGGCTGATCAGCGGCGCGGGGGTGTCGAAGGCGCGGACGACGGTCGCCTGGTTGTACCGGCCGGCCTCGGCCAAGCGGTAGTCGACGGTCTCCCCGACGACGGTGGGCAGGTGCCGCTCGAGCGCGTTCTCCGGGAACGCGAGCGCGCGGATGTCGACCGTGAGGCCCTGCAGGTCGACGAGGTCGGTGACGATGCGCATGTCTCAGCCCTCCTCAGGCGTTCCGGTAGCGGATGCCGGGCAGGTCGGCCTCGGCGGCCGCGTCGTGACCGGAGCCGGTGGGCAGGTACGTGCGGACGACGGCGCCGTGGTTGAGCAGGGCCGCGTCGTTGCGCGAGGTCGCCGTGACGACCTGGTCGGAGACCAGGTGCCCGACGCAGGTCTGGCGGCCGTCGGTGGCGGCGTTGTCGTACGGGCCGAGCAGCCCCGACGCGGTCACCCGGCCGAGGTCGGTGCCCGACCGGACGAGCCCGTCGGGGAACGTCCCGGCGGGGAAGAGGGCGCCGTTGAGCGTGCCGCCCTCGGTGCTGTTGAGACCGTGGAGGTCCCCGAGCCAGCGGCGGTTGCCGCTGCCGTACTCCGTGCGCGTCTGCGCGATGCCTTCCACGTCAGCTCCTCGCTGTCGTTGTGGTGGTCGTGGTGGTCGTGCGCGCCACCGTCAGCGGGTCGCTGCGTGTGGCTGGTCAGGCGCTGGGGACGGGACGCCCCAGGGCCCGGTACATCTGCTCGCGCCGCTCCGGGGAGCCGTTGTCGCGCGCGGGCGTCGACGACCCCTGCGTGCTGTCCGGCCGCGGCCGCGGCGGCGTGCCGCCGGTGCCGCCACCGGTCGCGGGGGGCAGGAGTGCGAGCAGCGCGTCGGCGTCAGCCTCGAGCTCCTCGCGGGTGGCGCCGTGCAGCCGCGGGACGAGCCCCGCGGGGACGCCCTTCGCCGCGGCGACGTCGAGGCGCAGCGACTTGGCCTCGGCCTCGGTGGCGCGCTGCTCGGCGGCCGCGGCGCGCGCGTTCGCCTTCTCGACGTCGGACTGCTTCTCGACCTCGGCCGCGTCGTACGCGTCGGCCTTGCGCTTGATCTCGTCGAAGCCGGCGAACTTCTCCCGCTCGCGGCGGAGCCGGTCGGCGATGCGCCGGTCGAAGTCCTCCTGCGAGGTGACGGCCTCGAAGGCCGGCGGGTTGCCCCCGCTGCCCGCGCCGCCGCCGGCGGGCTCGCCGCCGGGCTCGCCCTCGACCAGGCGCAGGAACAGCCCAGTGCGGATGCCGGTGAGTCGCTTGCTCATGTGGTGCCTCCGTGACCCCGTCGGGTGGTGCTCCGCCCGTTGAGCGCCGGGCGTGGGCGCGTCCCCGCCGTGGTGGCGGGTGGTCTGTGGTGCGCCTCAGCGCAGGTAGCCGTTCGCGCGCAGGAGCCGGACGGCGTCCTCGCGGCTGGTGGCGACCTCGTAGATGCCCTCGGGCATCAGCCGGGGGGCGCGGGCGCTGAAGTACCGGGCGCCGTCGGCGCGGACGTCGCTGCCGCGGCCGCCGCGGCGGGCCAGCGAGCTGTAGGCGACGCCGCGGCGGGTGGTGCCCTCGGTCGTGATGGCGAGCCGGCGGCCGAAGACGTCGACGCGCTGCAGCTGGCCGCGTGAGCGGCCTCCCTGCAGCGCTTCTCGCTCCGCCGTGGTGAGCCGCTGCGCGGTGGCCATGCCGGAGGCGCCTCGGCGGGCGTTGACGACCTGGCCGATGTCGGCGCCGTCGCGGATGGCGGCTGCGCCGGCGCGGGTGAAGGCGTGGTCCTGCTCGGCGGGCGTCATGGCGTCGAAGAGCGCCCGGGGGCTCGTGCGCACGTCGCCGGCGGCGACCTCGCGGGTGGGCACGTGCACGCAGTCGCAGCGGGGGTGCCGCTGGAAGCCCTGGTTGAAGCGGAACCAGCGGCCTGCCTGGACCGCGCACCGCGAGCAGCACGGCGGGTTGACCATGCGGGTCCACCCGGTGTCGGGTGTCGCGGCCACGGCGGCCGACGCGGCGGCCCGGCCGGCGTCGGCCACAGCCGTGCGGGCGGCTCGAGCGAGCCGGTCGCCGCCGACGTTCAGGGCGCGATGGGCGGGGAGGCCGCGACCGACGGCTCGCTTCGCCTCGATGACGCCGGCGCGGAGCAGCCCCTCGAGGGGGCGGCCGTCGCCGGCGACGCCGGCCAGCTCGTCGGGTACGACCCGGCCGAGGACCGACCCGCCGTCGCGCTGCTGCGCCATGGCCTCGGCGACGTACCCGGCGCCGGACGCTGCGGCCGCCAGCTGGCCGGCGCTGACGAGCTCGAAGGCCTGGTCGGCGACGGGGTCCCAGCCGGCGTCGAAGTCCTCGCCGACACGCGCCCACAGCGAGGCGATCGACGTGGCCACGACGAGCTGGGTGCGCTGGACGGTGCGGTAGTGCTCGGAGACGGCGTCAGGCAGCACCACCGGCCACCTCCGTCGCTCAGGCGGTCACGGCGGGCTGGTCACCGGCCGGAGCCGTGGTGGTGTCCCTCAGCGCGCGCGTCGCCCGCATGACGGGGTCGCGCTCGAGGCCGCTGTCGTCCAGCTCGCGGGCCCTGGCGAGGTCGGCCTCGGACCAGCCGAGGCTCTCGCGGGCCATCTCCAGCGGCACCAGGGGCACCCCGTTGATGACCGTGGTAGCGAGCTTCTGCACCGCGTCGGCCTGCTGAGCGCGGGTGGGCGTCTCCGGCGAGCGCCAGAGCGTCTCCATCCGCTTGAGGTCGGGGTCCCACTCGCCGTAGACCAGGCGCATGCACAGCCGCATGACGCTCTCCCAGAAGCCGCCGGCCTGGACGTGCACGCGGTAGGCGTTCTGGATGAGGCGGGTCTCGTCGGCGACGATCGACCCCTCGGACGGGGGGTTGGTCGTGTACTGCCCGTAGAAGCGGGTCGGCAGCCCGGAGACGCCCGAGACGAGGTTGGCGTAGTGGTTGACGATCGTCTCGAAGTTCTTGAGGTCGGCCGCGGGAAAGGAGCCGACGGTCGCCTTCTCGTTCATCAGCGTCCAGACGGCGCCGAAGTAGGACTCCCACTTGGTCACCGGCCGGCCCTGCGGGTCGACGAAGTCCTTCTCGGCTGCGCCGAGCACGTACTTCTGCGGGACGGCAAGCGCCTCGGTGGCCAGCTGGGCGTCGGTCAGTGCCCGGCACGCGGCGTCGGTGAGGCTGATGACGTCGGCGATCTCGGAGACGCCGTAGCGGTTGCCGAGCCGGGGGCGGTTGACCAGCGGGACGACGGGGACGACGCCGAGCTGGTGGTCGTCGCGGTCCTTCTCCTCCCACCCTCGGGTGCGGGGCGAGCGCTCGAGCCAGATGGTCTCGTCGGGCAGGTAGAGCGTGGCGAGCTCGACGTCGCCGGAGCGGACCTTGCGCAGGGCCCGGGTGACGCGGCGCGTGCGGGGGTCGACGTCGTGGGTCATGCACAGCGGTGACTCGACGGTGACCAGCGGCAGGTCGGCGTCGGGCTCGTCGGGGTGGCGGGTGCCGACGGCGGCGTAAGAGCGGCCGAAGACGAGCGCGTCGAGGTGGGCCTGCTGGGACTCCTCGTCGAGGTCGTTGGCCTGCCAGACGTCGGCGAGGTCACCGTCCGTGCCGGTCTGCCCGGGAAGGCGGAAGCCGCGGACGCCGCAGCGCTGGTTGAGGCTGTCGGCCGTCACCCGTGGCCAGTTGACCATCGTGGTGAAGCGGGCCAGCTGCGGCGGGACGGCGATGCCCATCTGCTCGAGGCGCTGGGTGCCCTCGTAGTAGGCGTCCAGGCGTGTGAGCACGGACTTCTCGCGGCCCAGCCGCCCGGTGAGCGCGTTGAGGTTGTCGCGGGTCTCGTCGGCCGACAGGGGCACCGCGACCTCCTCTCAGCTGAGCACGATGACGCGGCGGTCCTTCTTGGCGCCCCAGCCCTCGGCGAGGGCGTCAGCGCGCGCTTCGTAGGCGAGGGCGTCACCGACGACGGAGTCGATCTTGCGGTCGCTGCTGGGTGTCTCCTTGCGCACCAGGCGCGCCGAGCCCTTCCGCCGCACGTAGGCGTTGCCGTAGTGCTCGGCGGCGAGCGGGTCGCTGTCGTGCCAGATCTCGCCGGTGCGCAGACCGGCGTGGAGCCGGTCGAGCGCGGCGTGCATGGCGAGGTCGCGCCGGGTCTCCCAGGCGATGACCCGGGACTCGCCGTGCCGGTCGGCGAGCGCGTCGATGTCCGAGCGCCACTCGTGCGGGTCGAAGTAGCCGCGCACGACGTCGTAGCGGGCGAAGGCCAGGTCGATCTCCGCGAGCACGTCGCTGCGCGGGACGACCCAACCGATGCCGGCGGCGCCGTCGGGCTTGGGCCAGGCGCCGATACGGAAGAGGTAGCCGTCGGACATGCGGCAGCCGCGCAGCACCGTGGTGTCGTCGTTGAGGGAGCCGTCGAAGCCGAGGGTGATGGCCTCGCCGGGCTGGACGACCCACGGGGCGGGGTCCTCGGCCGGGTGGCCGTCGCGGGCGGGCCGCGGTCGGGTCTGGGCCTCGTGGACGTCCTTGGCGATCCAGGCGTCTTGGGTGCTCATCGGGCGGTTGAGGTAGTACCGGGCGGCGGTGGCGTCGTCCGGGCACTTCCGCGGGTCGAGCATGACCTTGTAGACGTCCTCGGGGTCCATCCACCCGGTCGCGGGGTCCATGGCGGGCCCGTAGAGCTCGCGCAGCTGGCGCAGGGTGTGCGCGCGGTCGCGGATGCGCACCGGGCCGGTGGCCTCGCGGTGGTCGACGTGCACCTCGGGGCCGAGCGTCTTCTTGCGCCAGGCCGTGAGCGTCTCCTCGAAGACGCTGCCCTCGCCGGGGCGGTACGCCGTGGAGGTCTGCATGGCCCAGGGCTCCGCGAGGCGCCGCTTGGGCAGGTTGCGCATGACCGTGGCGTACATCTGCCGCAGCTCGCGCAGCACGTAGAGGTGGGACTCGTCGGGGACGACGAACGTCTCCTTGCCGCCGTCCTTGGAGGCCGACCCGGCGGTGCACGCGCGGATCTCCCCGCCGCCGGGGATGTAGACGGCGGTGGCGGACTCTGCCCGGCGGACGCCGCCGGTGCCGCCGTAGATCTCGGGGTGCTCGTCGGGGCCCCAGGCGCCGGCGATGAAGGCGGCGTTCTCGAAGGTGTTGCCCGCCTGCGACTCCTCGGTGGCCAGGCACTTGATGAGCGGCGAGCGCACCGGGCGGCCGACGGGCTGGCCGTTGGCGTCCCACCCGTCGAAGCGCACCGGGCCGTAGCCCTCTCCCACCGTGACGACGCCGGCGGTCTCCGACTTCGACCGCCCCTTCGGGCGGGAGTAGACGACCTCGCTGTAGAGCCGGCGGCCGGTGACCGGGTCGAGGCGGTAGCACTCGACGATGAGGTCTCGGACCTCGTCGTCGAAGTCCAGCGGCTCCCCCTGCACGTCGCCGGGGCCGTGGCAGCAGTAGGCCTCGTACCAGTCGAGCATGTCGTAGCCCAGCGAGCAGACGTGGCCGTCGAAGAGCGGGACGAAGCCGCGGGCGGCGGTGCTGCGGCGGCCGGCGCTCACGACGTCGCGTCTCCTCCTGCTCGTCGGGCCCGGGCGCGCTCGAGTGACGACACGGTGCGCGCCGCAGCGCGCTCACCGACGCCGCCGGACGGCTTGTAGGCGCCGCGGGCGCCGCCGCGATGCTGCGGGCGCTTGCCGGTCGCCTCGTCGGGCAGCCGCAGCGCTGCGAGCAGCTGCTTGAGCACCGTCTGCTGCTGGCGCGCCTCGGCGAGGACGGCGTCGACCGTCATGACGACGTGCCGCTCGTCGCCGTCGCGCTCGGGCACCGACCGGAAGTGCATGAGCTCGAGCACGCCGCGGCCGGCGATGACGTCGTCCAGCTGGTCGAGGCGGTCGGCGGTGCGCGCCGCCTCCTCGAGCACGAGCAGCTGCTCCGGGCTGAGGTCCGGGTGCAACTCAGTGAGGTCCCGCGTCAGCCGCTCGCCGCGCGTCGGACTCTGTTGCAGCGCAGGGCCTTTCTTGACCCGCTGTCCCGCAGTTTTTTTCGCCACGCCCCGGCCGCCTTTCTGGCACGGAACTTTTCGGGTCTCTGGACTGCGAGGGACCTCCCCGGCGGTCCAGGATAGGTGGCGCCTCGGGGGGTCCCCCCACCCCTCGGAAATGCATTCCCACCGCATTGTTTGGGGAATGCCAACAATGGGTGCACCCGGTTCTTAGCGGTGCGCGGCGCGGCCGGCGGCACTGAGATTGCACGGCGGGCACTCGGGACCGCGCCACCTGGTGCGGTCGACGTCGTCGTGACCGAGGTGCCAGTCGCTCGGGTCGAGCGGGCCACCGCATCGCCAGCACCGGACCAGCCCTGCCGCCACCTTCGGTGCCCACCGTCTGCGCTCGGCCTCGTGCTCTGCGCCGTAGCCGCGGCCGCGGGCCGGCCGGGCGCGGTCACGCTCGCGACGGTGGGCGTCGCAGCGTCCGCTCGACGTGACGGTCGGGCAGCCGGGCACCGGGCACACGCGGCCGGCTGGCATTCCGCCCTCCCCCTGCCCCGTCACGCAGAAGCGCGGCGCCCCCTCGGGGGACACCGCGCGCGCATGCGCAGCATACGCACACCCCTGGGTCAACAGCCAGTGCCGGCGGCTACTCGTCGTCGACGTCGAGGCGGAGGAAGCGGCCGGGCGCCGTGACGGTGCGGGCCCGCCACGCGTCGGGGTGGTCAGCCGGGTCGACGGCTACCGCGCTGACCACGATGCGCAGCTTGTCCGCCACCTCGTGCAGGAGGTCCTCGATGACCGCGGACCGCATGTCGTCGTCCGACAGGCGGCTGCCCGGCTGCCGCACCTTGACCTCGGTCATCACCTCCCAGCGGCTGATGTCCAGCCCTTCCGCGTCGTCGAGGAAGTCGTAGCGCTGGTCGCTGCCCTCTGGCAGACCTGCCTCGTCGGCCAGGTCGACGGCCGTGGTGTCGCTCTGCTCGGTCACTCGGTCACCCCAGGCGGTAGGCGGCGCGGACGTCGGGCCACAGTACGAGCGCCGCGCCCGTCTCGTCGTGGTCGCGGACGGGCAGCTGGTCGCGCTTCACGCGCAGCCGCAGGGACTCGAGGGTGATGCTGCGGTCGGTGAGCCGGGGCGCGACCTCCGCGACCTGGCGCAGGGTGAGCAGCTTGTCGGCGACGCCGGCCAGCGCCTGCGACCGGACCGCGGCCGCGTCCTGCACGTGGCCGGCGGGGCAGTGCGCCGGCTCGTTGTCGTAGGCCCGCAGGTCCAAGCCGCACCTGCCGCCGTCGCCGGGGCACGGGCCGACGAACTCCCGTGCGCCGGGCGGCTCGACCTGGTTGCGCACTCGCCGGGCCAGGCACTCGAGGTGGGCGGTGACCGAAGCGTGCGCCGTCGGCTCGTCGTGGCCAGCGCACGGCAGCGCCTCGAAGTCGTCGAGGTCGCCGGCGTAGGCGGCGATCCACCGGGCGTTGGCGAAGATGGCGTTGCTGTAGATGTCCTCGGGCAGGTCGCGCCGGTCGTCGACGACCTCGGCGTAGGCCCACAGCACGTCGCGGACCTCGCGGCTGAGAGCGAGGTGATCGACGCCACCGGGGATGCCGGGCCCGGTGGACGAGCGGCCGATGGTGCCTGCGGTGCTAGCGCGGATCGAGGCGACGAGGTTGAGCAGCGCGGGGTAGTCGCCGCGCAGCTGGTCGGCGGCCGCGGCGAGGGGGTGCTTGGCGGGGGCGGTCATCGGGTCCTCCGTCGAGTGGTGCGGGTGCTGGTGCGTCGCGGCGGCGGGGGCATGCCGCACGAGGCGTGGCGGGTCTGGCGCTCCTGCACGTCGAGGACGGGCAGCAGCTCGCCGCAGGCCGAGCACGCGACCTGGGAGAGCTCGATGCAGCACGGCTGCGCGGTCGTCCTCACCTCGGCCGCCGGGCGCTGAGGCGCGGCGGGAGGGCGTCGCCGAGGTCGGTGATGAGCAGCGTCACCGCGGCCATGGGCGGCGGGTAGGTGTGGACCTGCTTGGCCCACCTCGTCGACTCACCAAGCCGCAGGTCCGGGCCGAGCAGGTGGCGGTCGTCGTCGTCGGGCAGCAGGCCGCGGCCGGCGTCGACCAGGCCGTCGACCAGCGCCTTGACCGTCGGAGCGCTGTTCGCCGGGTCGCGCCGCGGTCCGAGGCCGTGGTGGAGGACGGCGACGATGTGCGCCCGCTGCAGCCGGACGTCCCGCAGCTGCTGGCGCCACGCCCACGTCCCGGCGCTCCGCCAGGCCAGCGTGATGCGCTGCCGGCGCTGCCAGCCCCGGGAGCGGTCGTTGGCCGACAGCCACGACGCCGGGTCCTGCACGCCGCACTGCACCCGCAGCACCCACCGCTCACGGCCGGCGGCGTCGGCCGGCGGCTCGTGCAGCGCGAGCAGCGCCTGGTCGGCGGCGGACAAGGTCGGGGCGCTCACGATGCCGCCACGAAGCGGGCCCGCTGCTCGCGGTGCCGCCACGCCTGGTAGAGCCGCTCGCCCTCGCGGGTGACGTCGTCCTGCTCGCCGCGCTTCCACGCGGCGTGCCAGGCCCGCAGCTGCGCCGGGGTCGGCTCCGGCTCGTCGACCCACGCCAAGAGGTCCGACGCCGGTGCGTCGACGTCGACCATCGCGGCCAGGGCCACGGCCAGGGCGACGAGCTCGTCGCGAGTGAGGTCGGCGGTGACAGCGGCGACGGCCTCGTGGCCCTCGTCGCGGATCGACCCGGCCAGGGTCAGCGCCCTCGGGATGGCGTCCTGCAGCAGCTGCTCGCCGTCGGGGTGCGGCGACGACGTCGGACCCTCGGGCAGGTCCACGCGGCGGGTCTTCTTCCTGGGCATCAGGTCTCCTCGGAGGTGCGCTTGCTGCCACGACCACGGCCGCCGCGGCGTCGAGCGCGGGGTCGGCTGTCGGGCGGGGGCTGGGCGGAGGTGGGCGCGGGATGGGTCGGTGAGGGCAGGCGGCGGCTGGGAGGGGGGACCTCCAACCCGTCCCGCCCCGACCCGTCCCGGGCCGAATGCCTCAGATCTGCAGGACCTGCAGGTCGGCCGCCGGGGTCGGGTCCGTCCACGGCCCACGCAGGCGGGCCCTGGGCGGGGCCTGGCGGCCCCGTCGCGGGGTCGGCGTCGCCGTGGTGGTCGCGGGCGACCGGCGGGCGCTGGGCGCTGCCTGCTGCTCCTGCTGCTCCGGGGCTCGCTGGGTGCGGGGTCGGGCGCTGGGCGCTGGCTGCTGCTCCTGCCTCTCCGCCGGCCGCCCCGGTGGCGCTGGGCGCTGCCTGCTGCTCCTGCTGCTCCGGGGCCCGCTGGGTGCGGGGTCGGGCGCTGGGCGCTGGCTGCTGCTCCTGCTGCTCACCGGGCCGCGGGGCACCGGGTCGGACGACGTGCCCTCGCTCGCCGAGGTAGGCGACCGAGAGGGCGGTGAAGTACGGCTCCATCGGCTGCGGACGCAGCGGCAGGAGACCGTCGGGGTCGGCGAGCGCGCCGCGGGTGCCGTTGCACCGTTGGCACGAGACGAAGAGGCCGCCGACCGTGGTGGCTTGGCCGGGCTGCACCGGCGGGTTGTGGTCGTAGGTGCCGCCACGGCCGCCCTTACGGTCGCGCCAGTTCACGACGCTCCCGCAGTAGCGGCACTCGTCGCCGTCGCGAAGGCGCACCTGCACGGTCAGCGCCTCGTTGGCGTTGTCCCGCTTCCGGCGTCGCTCGCGCTCGACGTCGGCGCGCAGCCGCAGGTGCACGAACTCGGGATCCTCGAGGAGCTTCCAGCACCTCGACCTGCCGGGTACGCGCTCGAGGAGACCGGCACGGGTCGCGCGCCTGACGAGCCAGTCCGTGCGGGAGCGGCCGAGGAGACGGGCCGTCCCCTCGTCGAGGACGTAGTCGGTCATGTGACCGGCCGACTGCAGGTAGGCGCGGAGCACGAAGCCGGCCACCTCGTTGAGCGCCCTCTCGTCGCGAGCGTCGTCGGCGGCGAGCAGGGCGGGGTGCGTTGCACCGGTGTCGCCTCCCTTCGACCAGGGCACGGGGTGGGACCTCCTGTCGGCGAGCGCTGCGCGCTGGGTGTGGTTCGGCTGGTGGTTCTGTGCCCGGGCGGGCCGCGAGCGCGGCTGGCGGCGGTCATGCGAGGGACCCGACGGCGCAGGCGCCGGCGAGCAGGAGCAGGGCGAGAGCCAGGCAGAGGGCGGCGATGAGCGCTGCCTCCTCGTCGCGGTGGAGAACGGCGTCGAGGGCGTGGCAGCCGCCGAGCGCGCCGACGGTTCCTGCGAGCACGCCGAGGGCGGCGGCAGCGAGGACGGCTGCGGCGCTCATGTGGGCTGCTCCGTGGCGAGGTGGTCGAGGGCGTCGAGCTGGCCGTCCACGTGGTCGTGGTGCTGGGCGCGCTGGGTGATCCAGCGGTGGATCTGCGCTCGTCGGTCGGGGCTGAGGCCGTCCCACCACACGTCGGCGGCGGTGACGCCGAGGGGCGGGCGGGAGGTGGTGGGGCTTGACGCCGCCCGCCGGGTCGCCGTGGGGGGTGACGCGGGCGCCGGCAGCTCGAGGTCGAGCGCCGGGTGGTCGGCGGGCGGCGTGGTCACGGCGTGGGCTCAGCCGGCCATGCGCACGGGCATGAGCAGCGAGACGAGGAGGTCGTCGGGCTCGGGCGTCGCCGCGAGGTCGTCGGCGGCCGGGGCGGGCCGGACCGGCGACTGCAGGGCGACGACGGGCTTCTGCGTCGGCTGGGACTCGTGGAAGACGAGGCGGACGGTGGTGGCCGTCAGCGAGCGCAGCAGGCCGGGCGCGAAGCCGCGGTTGAGGGCGATGGTGATGCGCTCGGCGTTGTCGTCGGGCTCGGCCCAGCCGGTCACGGTGACGGCGGTGCGCGCCTCGCCGCCGTGGGACGTCGACGTCACGCGCAGGGTTGCGCCGTCGGGACCGGAGACGAGGGCCAGACGCAGGGGGTCGTTCATGGCGGCCAGAACAGACACGCGGGCGAAGGCGGTGAGCAGGGCGACCCGGTCGACGTCGACCCAGACGCGCGCCCCTGTCACGTCGGGCAGGAGCTGGTCGATCCTGGGGTACTCGCCGTCGACGGCGAGCTGCGTCCACGTCTCCTCGCCGGAGGACCAGCGGACGTAGTCGCGCTGGCCGGGCGGGCCGTCGAGGCGGTGCCACCACACGGCCCGCTCGGCGCGCCACCGGTCCGCGAGCGCGGCCAGCGGGCGGGCGGGCACGAGGAGCCCGGCGACGGGCTCGGCGACGGTGGCCGGGGCGGCCGCGCGGGCGAGGCGGTAGCGGTCGGTCGCGGCCGTGACGATGTGGCCGTCGTCAAGGTGGACACGGACGGCGGTGAGGATCGGCAGCGTCTCGTCGGGCGAGGCGGCGTAGGCGGGACGCGCGGCGGCGGCCATCGCCTCGCCCGTCATGGTGGCGAGGAGCACGGCGGGGCCGGCGTCCAGGTCGGACCAGTCGTCGTCGGGGTGGCCCAGGGGGACGGCGTAGGAGGCGTCGGCGCCCTCGACGAACAGGCGCCGGCCGGTGCCGGTGCGCGCGTCGAAGTCATCGCCGGCCGCTGCGCCCACGGACAGGTGGACGGTGGCCCGGCGCCCGATCGCCTTGACCAGCGCGGGCAGGTCCGCGGCGAGCGCGACGACGCGGCCCTTGCGGCCCGGGCAGACCAGGCGGACGGAGGCCTCGACGGTGCGGTCGCGGTCGTGGTCGCCGCCGGTGACGGTCAGCGCGGTGCCGTCGTGCTGCAGGAGCACGTGCCTGCCGCCGCGGCGGGCGCCGGCGCCTGCCGTGCGGACGAAGGCGAGCGCACGGGCCAGGTCCTCCTGGGCGACCTGGGCGGCGAGGCCGCTCCGCGGGGCGGCCGTGGGCGTGCTGGTGGCGGTGGGGGCGTCGGCGAGGGTCGCGTTCATCGGGTGCTCCTGGCGTCGTCGTGGTCGGGGGTGGGCTGCTGAGGGAGGCGGCCGGTCTCCGCGAGGGCGTGGAGCTCGTTGATGAGGGCGGAGGGGGCGGCGTCGGCCCACCGGTCGAGAACCTCGACGAGCAGGCGGGTGGAGACGGTGGTGCGGGGGCGCGGCGGCTTGGGCGTCGCGGCGGCGGGGCGGGCGGCCGACAGGTGAGGGGCGGGCGCGGCGCCGTCGGGCGCCTGGTCCTCGACGTCGACGAGCACCGCGGAGCCCGGTGCAAGGTCGTCGGCCTCGCCGGCGGCGTAGCGCTGGACGGTGCCCACGGAGACGCCGAAGACGGCAGCGATCTCGGGCCAGGTGGCCTTGAGCTCGCGGAGGCGCCGCACGGTGTGGGCGCGCTCGGCCGCGTCGACGCCGGCGCGGTGGACGTTCTCCTGCACCGAGGCCTCGAGCCACTCGCGCAGCGGCAGCGGTTCCGGGTGGATGACGGCGGTGAGCCGCGGGATGCCCGCCATGCGCGCTGCGGCGACGCGGCGGTGACCGGCGCGCAGCCGGAGCCGCTCGCCCCACCGCTCGACGCTGATGGGCGACTGCAGGCCGTAGACGAGCAGCGAGTCGGACAGGGCCCGGAGGTCGCCGAGGTCGCGGCGGATGTTGTGGGGGTGGAAGTCGACCTGGTCGAGGCGGACGAGGGCGACCCGCTCGCCCGTCACGACGCGCCCTCGGTGGGCGGCTCCTCGGCCGCGGGGCGGACGTCGTCGGGGAGGGCCTGCTCCTCGACCGGTGACCACGTGTAGCCCATGCCGGCGAGCGCCCGGAGGTAGTCGCCGGCGCGCTGCCACACCCAGCGGGAGGTCGTGTCGGCGATGCCGGCCTCTTCGGGCAGCCACTCGGCGACGCGGATGAGGGCGACGAGCTCGGGCAGCGGGCGGCCGGTGAGCGCGGTGGTGAGCGCGGTGCGCTGGCCGGCCGCGGCCTTCTTGGCGAGCCGGTCGCGCTCGGTGTAGTCGAGGTCGGCGCCGTAGCCCGGCGGGAGGGGCAGCTCGATGTCGAGGATCTCGGCGAAGGCGGCGACGGAGCCGCGGCCGCTGCCGGCGACCTTGTCGACGATGACCTCGACAGCGGCGGTGATGGCCGCCGCCGGCGACAGCGCGCTGGCGTGGTCGGCGAGGTGGGCGCGGCGGAGGGTGGCCGCCAGCTTCAGCGCGGCGTCGAGCTCGCGCTCCCTGTCCTGCCGCTCCTGCTCCCTGGCGGCCGCGGCGGCGGCTGCCTCGTCGCTGCCCCGCGACGGGGCCTCCCACCCGGTCACGTTGGCGTGCAGCACGGGCTGGTCGCAGCAGTACTGCACGTACCCCGGCTGCCAGCCCGTGTACGTGCCCGCCCGGCCCTGCTGGATGTACGCGCAGTGCCCCGGGCACGAGGCGTGCCCCTCGACGGCAAGGGCGGCGCGCGCCTCGGCCGCGGCCGCCGAGGCGGCCTGCTCGGCTTCGTCCTCTGGAACGTCCTCATGCTGGGCGTCCAGCACCGCGGTGAAGGCCTGCTCCGACGCCGCCTCGCTGAGGTCGTCGAGGGTGACGACGACGTCGCCGTCGGGCCGCTCCTCGACCCGGCGGGTCTGCGACCGCTCGACGTCCCGGACGTCCCTGGTGAAGGCCTCCGCCCCGGTCCGGGCGTTGCGGGCGTCCTGCAGGGCCCAGGACCAGCTGCTACCGCCGAGGTGCTTGGCGAGCGCGTCGTGGACCTCGGGGAGCCCGTCGAAGGACGCCAGCTCGATGGCCTGCTCGATCGGCACCTGCCCGGCGATGACGCGGGTGCGGACCGAGTCGGGTGACCCGGAGAGGGTGATGCGGCCGCGGACGAGCTGCTGCGACCGCCCGATGTTCTTGGCGAGGTCCTTGACCGAGACGCCGTAGTCGAGCGTCAGGGCCCGGTACGCGTCGCCCTCCTCAACCGGGGTGAGGTCGGTGCGCTGGCCGTTCTCCACGAGCATCGCCTGCAGCTGCTCGGCCTCACCGACGAGGTCCTCGCGGACCACGCACGGCAGCACCGTCAGCCGGGCGGTGGTGGCGGCGGCGAGGCGGCGGTGGCCGGCGATGACGACGTACTGCTGCTGCTTCGACCGGCTGCCCTTGGCGGGCGCCATGGGCGCGACGACGAGGGGCTGGAGCACGCCCTGCGTCTTGATCGACGCGGCGAGGTCGGTGACGTCGCCGACGTCGACGCGGACGTTCTTGGGGTGCGGGGTGAGGTGCTTGGCGGGGATCTCGGCGAAGTGCGTCGAGGGTGCGGTCTCGGCGGGGGCAGCGGTCACGGTGGGGCTCCTGGCGGTCTTCAGCGGGGACGGGTCGTAGTGCTGCGTGCTGGGGCCGGGCTCAGGCGAGCCAGGCGAGGACGGCGTCGCCGGCGAGGCGCTCCCACGTGCCCGGGCGGGCGTCGGCGGAGGCCTCCGCCCGGTCGAGCGCGGCGACCGCGGTCCGCGCGTAGACGACGGGGCCGACGAGGACGGCGCCGTCGTCGGTGCGGTGCTCGACGTGGAAGGCCGGCCGCGGCCCGGCGGGCGCGGTGGCGCAGCGGGTCACTCGTCGCCCCAGCGGGGCACGGTGACGTCGACGACGTCGGCGGCCGCGGCCGAGCCCTGCTGGGCGCGGCGCAGACGCTCCCGGTGGGCGTAGCCCTCGTTGCGGGGGCACACCTGGGCGTGGACGCGGTGCAGCCGCTCGTTGGGCTCGAGCGGGCGGGCGCCCTCGCGGTCGACCGACCGAGCGAGGCCCGACATCGGGCCCGTCCGGCGCACGGCCAGCGCGGCGACGGTCGGCCGCTCGTCCGGGGCGCGGTGGAAGTCGACGAGGACCTCCTGCCCGGCCTCGTCGCGGACGACGAGCACCCGGGCGCCGCAGCCGGCGGGGCAGGTCGGGACCGGGTCGCCGACCTTCCGCTTCCGCACGTGCCGCGACCGGCTCACCGGAACCTCCGGTAGCCCGACGCCTTGTACTGGCCGCGAGAGGCCTTGCCGGCGGCGCGGCCGCGGCGGATCGTCTCGTCGAGCGTCGGCAGGTGCGGCGCGCGCTTCGGCGTCGCGCGGAGCATCGCGATGGCGTCCTCGTCGAGCTCCTCGCCCCGGGCCGCGGCCTTCGCCAGCGACGTCGGCAGCAGCGACTCCTCGAGCGGCAGCTCGTCGTCGGCCATCACGCACCGCCGTCGGCGGTGCGCCGCTCGTCGACGTCGATCGGGCCCGTCCGGTAGCGCAAGCCGTCGGGCCTGCGCGCCGGGCGCCAGCCGAGGTCGAGCACGAGCCGGACGACGGCCTCGACGTGCTCCTCGGCCAGCTGCGGGCGCCCGGTGACCGGTGCCGGGTCACGCAGGTGCGCGGCCAGGTCGAGCAGCGGCCAGCCCTCGACGTCGTGACCGAGCTCGTCGGCGAGCGCCTGCAGGTGCTCGGTCGTGGCGGCGACGTCGTGACACGCGCACGCGCAGCCCTTGCCCTGGCAGCCGCGGGCGTCGCCGACGTGCTGGTGGCGGCCGGCGAAGCAGTCGTCCGTCATGACGACGGGGCTGCCGCCGCGGCGGTCGGGCAGGTGCGCGGCCGCGCCCGGGTGGTCCTGGCGCAGCTGCTCGCGGTCCTCAGGGCTGGCGGGCATCGGGCACCTCCTCGGCGGCCGGGCTCTCCACGGGCGGTCGGATCGCGACCGCGATGGCGTTGAGGGCGGTGGCGCAGCGGTTCACGCCGGCGGCGGCGCGGTGGACGCCGCGGACGAAGTCGACGGCGAGCGCCAGGCCGGCCTCGAAGCGGTGGATCTCCGCGACGCGCTGGTGCCCTCCGAGGGCGGCGCCGTGGGCGCGGTCCCGGGCGGCGAGCGCTTCGCGGAGCCAGCGGTGGCTGCCCCAGGCCGCGGCCAGGTCCTCGGGAGGCGCGTCCGCCGCCGTGGGCGGGTCGCTGGCGGGCGCGGTGGCGGCGGCCATGTCCTCGGCGGTGGGGCCGTCCTCGACCTGGTCAGCGAGCCAAGCGCCCTCGCCGGTCGGGACGCGGACGCGGCCGGCGGCGAGGTCGCGGGGTGTCGGGGCGCTCATCGGCCCCACCGCCACACGAGAGCACCGAGGACGGCGCCGAGCACAAAGGCGGCCGGGGTCGCGAGATCGCCGGCTGCACGGATGAGCTGGACGCCGGAGACGGTGGCGCCGTTGTGCTCGATCGAGACGTCGCCGCGGATGGCGACGTTGCGGAGGACTGCCCCGGGGCCGGTGGTGGTGACGGTGGCGGTCATGAGGGCCGCCCGACGATGACGGCCTCGATGACGTGCGCGTGGACCTGGCCGAAGCGGCCGACCTGCTGGCGCCACGCCGGGTCCGGCGGGAAGACCGCCCAGAAGCGGTCGGGCCCGCAGCCGGCGCGGTGCACCTCGAGGCGCCGGTCGAGGACCCGGGCGAGGGTGTCGGCGTCGGTCATCGCCTCGGCGTGCGTGGCGAAGCCGCGGACGATGAGGCTGCCCGCCATCAGCGGGGTGAGGTCGCCGGTGGTGCGCCGCTCCGGATGGGACGTCGGCGCGGGCCGCTGGGGGCGCTTCTCGCGCGGCTGGGCGCTCACGCGACCCTCCGCAGCTGCAGCGCCTCGCGGCGGGCCTGCGCCTCGTCGTACGCCGCGACCCGTGCACGGCCGGCCTCGTGGCGAGCGCGGGCCTCGGCGACGACGTCGCGGACGGCCTGCTCGGCGCCCGGGGCGATGTAGCGGACGGCGTCGCGCGCGGGGCGGGCGAGCACGAGCAGCAGGACGACGAGGGTGCCGAAGGTCAGCGCGCCCGTCGCGACCTTGACGGCGATGTCGCCGGCGAGGCCGGCCGCCTCGAGCGCGGTCACCGAGCACCGCCCCGGGTGGCGACATGCAGGTGCCGCTCGCCGGCGTTCTTGCTGACGAGACGGACCGCGGCGGCGGTCGGCGTGCTGGCGCGCTCGAGGGCGTCGTCGTCGAGGACCTCGACCGCGAGGAGCGCCCAGACGTGCACGTGGACGTCGTGGGCGGAGCCGTCGACGAAGACGAGGGTGCGGCCGGGCGTGTAGCGGGTCGGCGCGAGCCCGGCCGTGGCGCCGAGGACGCCGGCCCACGCGTGCACCTCGTCGACGGTGCGGACCTGCACCTGCAGTTCGCGGGACGTCGTCTCGGTCGGCTGGCCCTCTCGGCGGTAGGCCGAGAGGTGGACGACGCCGCTCGGCAGGTCGGGGTGCTGCTCGGCGAGCCACTGCAGGGCGGTCAGCGCGCTGGCGTGCTCGGCCAGCGTCGTCGTGGCCCAGCGCGGCGCCTCCGTCGTCGGGGCGCTCACCGGGCGCTCCGGACGCGGTGCACGCGGCGGGCGCGGCGCGCGGCACGGTTCGCAGCGCGGCGGCGGGCGACGACCTCGAGCGGGACGGTGCCGCCGTAGATCGGCTTGCCGCTGCGGTTGAGCGCGAGCAGCAGCGGGAGGCTGCTGGGGGTGTCGGTCGTGGACTCCATGGGACTCTCCTGGTGTCGGTGGGCCCGCCCCAGCAGCTGCCAGGCGTGAGGGGGCGGGCCCGTCGTCGTCGTGCGGGCTGGTGCAGGGGAGTGGGGGACCGGCCGCCCGAGCGCGACGGGGGTGGGCGCGCTCGGACGGCCGGGGCTCAGGGGGCCGGCGCCCGGGGCGTCGGCAGGAGCGCGAGCAGCGGGGCCGTCGCGGCCTGCCGCTGCCGGCGGTCGATCTCGAGTGCGTCCTCGTCGGCGCCGGCCGAGGTGCGGGCCAAACCCAGCACGAGGACGACCAGCGCGAGGGCACCGAGGACGAGGAGGCTTCCGACGACGGCGAGCGCGGTCACGACGTCACCGCGGCGGCCGTCGGCTCGTCGGCGAGCAGGGTGCTGGTGGGGACCTCGAGGAGGTCGGCGACGGCCTGCAGCTCGTTGACGTCGAAGGGCACGACGCCGGCGAGGCGGCGGTAGACGGCGGGCTGCGACATGCCGAGATGGCGTGCGACAGTGGCCTGGCTGATCTTGCGACGTGCCATCTCGGCTCTCACCGATGCGGCGACTCGCTCAGCGACGCGGGGCATGCCGGGATGGTGCGTCGCTCAGCGACGCGGTGTCAACCCCAACGCGTCGGTGATCGTGCTGAGTCGTCTCTAGAGGGTGAAGTCGCGCGATTGGCGTGACACGCCTAGCGGGTGCTCTATACGCTCACCGCATGAGCACAGTCACTCCGCTGCCCAGGCGAGGCAGCGCCCGGGACCTCGTCGCCGGCCAGGTCCGCGCTGAGCTGGCGCGGGCGCGCATCAGCGTGCGGTCGCTGGGCAACTTGCTGGGGCAGTCATCGGCCTACTGGAGCAGGCGGGCGACGGGGCAGACGGCCTTCGACGTCGACGACCTCGAGCAGCTGGCGGGCCTGCTCAACGTGCCGGTCGGCTACTTCGTTGGAGCCGTGGACGCACGAGGCCCCCGCCCGGATGGACCGGACGGGGGCCAGGTTGCCTCCGAGTGCGCCGCCCCGGACTCGAACCGGGAACCCACTGATTAAGAGTCAGTTGCTCTGCCAATTGAGCTAGCAGCGCGGGTGCGAGGACGAAGGTACCAGCGGGCGCGGGACGTGCGAAATCGAGGCCGTCGACCGGCGCCCACCGGCCTCGCGGGTCAGCGGGTGGTGCCCTCCGCGTCGTCGTCGGCCGCGTCCTCGTCGGAGGCGACCTCGCCGTCGGCGCTGCCGCCGAGCGCCCACCAGCTGTCCTCGGGGAGGCCCTCGTCGCCGAGGATCGTCTCGCTGTCGGGGCCCTTGGGCGCCGTGAGGTCCATGAGCAGCGACAGGGGCACGTGCTCGCCGAGCATGTCCATGACGTGGTCGCTGCCGCTCGTGCTGTCCTCGTCGCCCTGGCCGACGACGTCGACGCCCTCGGGCGGGGTGGTGGGCTCGCTGGCCATGAGGTCCTCCTGCGGGACGTGCCGGTCGCGTCCCGCTGCCCGGCGGTGGGCCCCGTCGGGTGGGCACGACAGGGCGAAGTCTGTCAGACCGGACGCCGGCGGCGGGAGGGGGACGCGAGCGCGGGGCCGTCCGGGTGACGCGGGCAGACCGGGGAGCCCGTGACGCCGAAGCGCCGCCGGCCGCGGCCCGGGACGACGACGCCCCGCCGGCCGCAGGGGCCGACGGGGCGTCGGATGGGGTGAGTGACGGGACTTGAACCCGCGGCCACCGCGACCACAACGCGGTGCTCTACCAGCTGAGCTACACCCACCATCGCTGCGCCGACGTCACGGGGACGCCGTCGAGCGGGACCACTGTACCCGCTGCCGGGCGGCGGTCGAGACGGTTCCGGGCCGGTGCGGGACGGGCGTCAGGCGCGCGCCACCCGGGCCGCCGCCGCCCGCGCGGTGGCGGAGTCGGGGCCGGGCGCGGGCACGAAGACGGCCTCGCGGTAGTACCGCAGCTCGTCGATGCTCTCGCGGATGTCCGCGAGGGCCCGGTGCCCGCCCTTCTTCTCCGGGGAGGCGAAGTACGCCCGGGGGAACCAGCGGCGGGCGAGCTCCTTGACGGACGACACGTCGATGATCCGGTAGTGCAGGTGGTCGACGAGGTCCGGCATGTCGCGGGCGAGGAAGCCCCGGTCGGTGCCGACCGAGTTGCCGGCCAGCGGCGCCTTGCGCGCCTCGGGCACGAGGTCGCGGACGTGCGCGAGCACCCGCTCCGCGGCGTCCTCCATGGTCGTGCCCTCCGCCAGCTCCTCGAGGAGGCCGGAGGAGGTGTGCATCTCGCGCACGACGTCGCGCATCTGCAGGAGGGCCGCCTCCGGGGGGCGGATGACGACGTCGAGGCCCTCCCCGACGACCTGGAGGTCGGAGTCCGTGACGAGCACGGCCACCTCGACGAGGGCGTCGGCGACCAGGTCGAGCCCGGTCATCTCGCAGTCGATCCAGACGATGCGCTGGGAGGAGGGTGAGGTGGCCATCCGGCGATGCTAGGGCGGCGGTCCCGCCGTCGCCGGGAGGGTCGCCGCGGCAGCGGCTAGCGTCCCCGTCATGAGCCAGCAGGGCGCCCCCGGCGGCGACCACGTCCGCCCGGTCGGCGCCGACGGCCCCGCCCCGGCGGGGACCGCCGCGGAGGCCGAGGACGTCGCCCCGGTCGGACCCGTCGTCCCCTCCCCGCGGCCCCCGAGGAGCCGTCGCCGCCGCGCTCGGGCGCTCCTCGTCGGCACGGTGCTGGCCGTCGTCATCGTCGCCGGTCTGTCCCGTGTGCTGTGGATCATCGTCGAGGACACCAGCCCGTCGGCGGTCCTCGTGGCCCTCGTCCTCGCGCTGCTGCCCGTCCTCCTCGTCGGCGCCGCCTTCCTGTGGCTCGACCGCTTCGAGGCCGAGCCGCCGGGCCTGCTGCTGTTCGCCCTCGGCTGGGGCGGGGGCGTGGCGACGGCCATCGCGCTGGCGGTCAACACGCAGGCGTCGGTGCTGCTCGACGACGCCGGCCCGCCCGGGCTCGTGACGCTCGCCGTCGTCGCACCGCTGACGGAGGAGGTGGCGAAGGCGCTCGGCGTCGTCGGCGTCCTGCTCCTGCGCCGGCGCGAGCTGGACGGCGTCGTGGACGGCATCGTCTACGCGGGCATGGTGGGCATCGGCTTCGCCTTCGTCGAGAACGTCCTCTACTTCAGTCGGTCGCTCGTGGGCGGCGGCACGGACGAGCTGGCGGTCGTCTTCGTCCTGCGGGCCGTCGTGTCGCCCTTCGCGCACCCGCTCTTCACGATGGCCGTCGGCGTGGGCATCGGCCTCGCGCTCACGCGCCGCGGGCCCGCCCGCTGGCTCTTCCCGGTCGCCGGCCTGCTCGTCGCCGTGACGTTGCACGGGCTGTGGAACGGGTCGACGTTCGTCGACGTCGCCGGGGGTCTCGGGTTCCCGCTCGTCTACGTGCTCCTGCAGGTGCCCGTCTTCGTCGGCGCGGTGGTGCTGGCGGTGCTGGCCCGCCGCCGCGAGTCGCGCGTCGTGCGGCGGCACCTCGACACGTACGCCGCCGCCGGGTGGATCACCGGGCCGGAGGCGGCGATGGTCGCCTCGCTGCCCGAGCGGCGTCGGGCGCGGCGGTGGGCCCGCGCCGCCGGCGGCCCCGGGGCCGAGGCCGCGATGGTCGAGTTCCAGGAGCTGGCCTGCGAGCTCGCCTTCGCCCGGGAGCGCCACCGCGGCCGCCCGGTCGACGAGGAGGCACGCACGGAGGAGGAGCGGGTGCTCGCCAGCCTGTGGCTGCTGCGGCGCCGCTTCCTCGCGCCGTCGGGCGGGCCGACCGTCCTCGGCCGGGCACCGGTCCCCGCCTGAGCCGGGCGCGGCGCGCGGCTACCCTCGCCGGTGCCGGCCCTCGTAGCTCAGGGGACAGAGCAGGAGCCTTCTAATCTCTTGGTCGCAGGTTCGAATCCTGCCGGGGGCGCACCGCCGCACCGCTGTCGTCCGCCCACGTGCCCGTCGTCCGCCAGGCGCGCACGCCCGACCGCATGCGGTGCCACGCCCCCCGCCACGGGTGCGTCGAGCCGCCGAGCGGCGCGGGCGGCGGCGCGTCCGGGCAGGTGGCGCCGGGCGGGGGCGTGCGCGGTGCCCCCCGGTCCCGCGGCCGCGGCCAGCTCGACGGCCCGGTGAAGCGCAGTGCCATGTCGTCCCCCTGCGGTGCTCGACCCCGGGCCCCCCGCCCGGGTGCGGCACCCCGCGCGCCCAGTGTGGGGGGCAGCGGCGCGGTGCGCACGGGAACTTTCGGCACCTTTCCGTCGACGGATGGGGTCGACGCCGGGACGTCGCCCGGACGGGTGAGGGCGACGCCGTCCCGGTCGGCCCCGGCGGACCGGTGGGCGAGCGGCGGGCGACCCCGGGCTGGCACGCTGGGTCCGTGAGCGAGGCGCAGGGCACCGAGGACCTCGTCCGCGCCCTCGAGGAGCTGCGGGCCGGCCTCGCCGACCTCCGGCTCCCGCTCGACCTGCCGGACGGCGCCCGCGGCCGTGCCGCCGCGACCGCCCTGCGGGACCGGCTCGACGACCACCTCCTCCCGCGGCTGCGGGCCGTCGACGCGCCCCTGCTCGCCGTCGTCGGCGGCTCGACGGGTGCCGGCAAGTCCACGCTCGTCAACGCGCTGCTGCGCGAGCGGGTCTCGGTGGCCGGGGCCCTGCGACCGACGACGCGGGCCCCCGTCCTCGCGCACCACCCCGAGGACGCGCGCTGGTTCACCGGCGACCGCGTCCTGCCGGCGCTGGCCCGGGCCACCGGGGCCGAGGAGCAGGTCGCCCCGCCGTCGGCCGACGCGCCGGGGCCCGCCGAGCTGCGGCTCGTGGCGTCCGCCGGGGTGCCGCAGGGCCTGGCCCTCCTCGACGCGCCCGACGTCGACTCCGTCGTCGACGCGAACCGTGCGCTCGCCGCCCAGCTGCTCGGCGCGGCGGACCTCTGGCTCTTCGTGACGACGGCGTCGCGCTACGCCGACGCCGTCCCGTGGGCGCTGCTGGCCGACGCCGCCGCGCGGGGCGCCTCCGTCGCCGTCGTGCTCGACCGCGTGCCCTCGGGTCCGGGCGACGCCGACGTCCTGCGCGAGGTCCGGGGCGACCTCGCCGGCATGCTCCGCGACGGCGGCCTCGGCGCGGCGCCGCTGTTCACCGTGCTCGAGGGCGCAACGGGGGAGGACGGGCTCCTGCCCGCCGCCGCCGTCGCGCCGCTGCGCCGCTGGCTCGAGGACCTCGCCGGCGACGCCCGGCGGCGCGCCACCGTCGTCCGGCGCACCCTCACCGGGGCGCTCGAGGCCGTGCCGGCCTCCGCCGCACCGGCGCTCGGCGCGGCCGCCGCCCAGACGGCCGCGCTCGAGGCGCTGCGGTCCGACGTCGTCGCCGCCTTCGCGCAGGGGCGCGAGGAGCTCGAGGGCGAGCTGACCGACGGGACGCTCCTGCGCGGCGAGGTGCTCGCGCGCTGGCAGGAGTTCGTCGGGACCGGCGAGCTCCTGCGCAACCTCGACTCGGCCGTCGGGCGGCTGCGCGACCGGGTCTCGGCCGCCGTCCGCGGGCGCCCCGCGCCGCGCCCGGAGCCCGTGGGCGACGCCGTCCGCACCGGGGTGGTCGCCCTCGTCCGCGCCCGCTGCGCGGGCGCGCTGGACCGCACGCGCGACCGCTGGCTCGCCCGTCCCGCCGGCGCCCAGGCCGTGGCGCTGGCCGGCTCGGCCGGCACCGCCGGCGACCTGCTCGACCTGCCCGCGGACTTCGACGAGCGCGTCGCCCGGCTCGTGCGCGACTGGCAGCGCGGCGTCCTCGAGCTCGTCCGCGAGGAGGGGGCGGGCCGCCGCTCCCGCGCCCGGGTCCTCTCCTTCGGCGTCAACGCGCTGGGCGTCGCGCTCATGGTCGTCGTCTTCGCGAGCACCGCCTTCATCCCCACGGGCGCGGAGGTCGGCGTCGGCGTCGGCGCGGCCGCCGTCGGCCAGCGGCTGCTCGAGGCCGTCTTCGGCGACGCCGCCGTGCGCGCGCTCGCCGACCGGGCCCGGGCCGACCTGCTCCGCCGCGTCGACGAGCTCGTGGACGGGCCGCGCGTGCGGCTGCTGGAGGTCCTCGCCGCCACCGGCGTCGACGAGGAGGCCCCGGCCCGGCTGGAGCGGGCCGTGGCCGCCGTCGTCGCCGCCCGCCGGGCGACGGCGTGAGCGGGCTCCGCGACCGGGTCGGCGCCCTCCGCGGCCGTCGGGCCGAGGAGGAGGTGCCCGTCGACGCGCCGGCGCTCGCCGAGCGGCTCGCCGCCCTGCGGGAGGCCGTCGCGCTCGGCGGGGAGCGGCTGGACCCGTCCGCCGTCGCCGCCGCCGGGCCGGTGCTCGACCGTGCGGACGAGCGCCTCCGGCTGGGCAGCGACCGCACCGTCGTCGCCCTCGCGGGCGCGACGGGCAGCGGCAAGTCCAGCCTCTTCAACGCGCTGTCGGGGCTCCCGATCGCCCAGGTCGGGGCCCGGCGGCCGACGACCTCGGTCTCCACCGCCTGCGTGTGGGGCCCGGAGCCCGCCGAGGAGCTGCTGGCGTGGCTCGAGGTGCCGCGCCGTCACCGCACCGAGCGGGAGAGCGCCCTCGACGGCGACGACGAGGCCGACCTGCACGGGCTCGTCCTCCTCGACCTGCCCGACCACGACTCGACGGCGGACGCCCACCGCCTCGAGGTGGACCGTCTCGTGCGGCTCGTCGACCTCCTCGTGTGGGTCGTCGACCCGCAGAAGTACGCCGACGACGCCCTCCACGCCCGGTACCTGCGGCGGCTCGCGGGCCACGACGACGTCGTGCTGATGGCGCTCAACCAGGTCGACCGGCTCGGCGCCGAGGACGCCGCCGCCGCCGAGGGCGACCTGCGGCGCCTGCTCGTCGAGGACGGCCTCCCCGGCGCGGACGTGCTGGCCGTCTCGGCGCGCACCGGGCAGGGCGTCCCGGCGCTGCGGGAGCGCCTGGCCGACGCCGTGGCCGCCCGCGCCGTCGCGCTCCGCCGGACCGCCGCGGACCTCGAGCAGGTCCGCGGCGCGCTCCTGGCCGGGACCGCCGACGGCGTGGTCGTCCCGACGGCGGGGGAGGTGCCCGGCGCCGGGGAGCTGGTCCGGGCGCTGGGGGCGGCGGCCGGGGTGCCCGCCGTCGTCGACGCCGTCGAGGCCGACACCCGTCGCCGCGCGGCCCGCCGGACCGGCTGGCTGCCGCTGCGCTGGACCGGCCGGCTGCGCCGCGAGCCCCTGCGCCGCCTCGGCCTCGCGCCCCGCGAGGACGCGGGCGGGGCGCCCGGAGGTGCGGAGCTCGTCGTCAGCAGCGTGCCCGCGCCCACGCCGTCCCAGCGTGCCGCCGTCGACCTGGCCGGGCGCCACGTCGCCGCCGAGGCCGGGCGACCGCTGCCGGAGCGGTGGCGCGGCGCCGTCCGCGCGGCCGCCGCCCCGGCCGGCGGCGACGTCGCCGACGCGCTCGACCGCGCCCTCGTCGGCGTCGAGCTGCCGCGCCCGACGCCGCGGTGGTGGGCCGTCGCCGGGGTCCTCCAGGCGCTGCTCGCCGCGGCCGCCCTCGCGGGGCTGCTCTGGCTCGTGCTGCTCGGTGCCGCGGCCTGGCTCCAGCTGCCGCCCGTCCCGGTGCCGGCCGTCGGCCCGGAGCGCACGGACGGCACCCGGGTGCTCCCGCTGCCGACCGTGCTGCTCGTCGGAGGGCTGCTCGGCGGGCTGCTCCTGTCCGCCGTCACGGCCCGGGTGGCGGCGGTCACGGCGCGGCGCGCGCGGCGGACGGCGCAGGAACGGCTCGACGCCGCCGTGCGGACCGTGGCGGACGGGGCGGTGCTCGCGCCGGTCGCCGCGGTGCTGGCCGAGCACGAGCGGGTCCGGGCGGGCCTGCTGCCGGGCGGGGGCGGTCGCGCGTCCTCGGCGTCGGGACGGCGCGGGCGCGCCCACTAGCCTGGGGGCATGGCCGAGTTCATCTACACCATGACCAAGGCGCGCAAGGCGCACGGCGACAAGGTCATCCTCGACGACGTCAGCATGTCGTTCTTCCCCGGCGCCAAGATCGGCGTCGTGGGGCCCAACGGCGCCGGCAAGTCGACCATCCTCAAGATCATGGCGGGGCTCGACCAGCCCTCGAACGGCGAGGCGCGCCTGTCCGCCGGGTACAGCGTCGGCATCCTCATGCAGGAGCCGCAGCTCGACGAGACCAAGGACGTCCTCGGCAACGTCAAGGACGGCCTCGGCGAGATCGTCGCCAAGAAGGAGCGCTTCGACGCCATCGGCCTCGAGATGGCCGAGCCCGACGCGGACTTCGACGCCCTCATGACCGAGATGGGCGCGCTGCAGGAGGAGATCGACGCGGCCGACGCGTGGGACCTCGACTCCCAGCTCGACCAGGCGATGGACGCCCTCCGCTGCCCGCCCGGCGACGCCGACGTCACCGTCCTCTCCGGCGGCGAGAAGCGCCGCGTGGCCCTCTGCAAGCTGCTGCTGAGCAAGCCGGACCTGCTGCTGCTCGACGAGCCCACCAACCACCTCGACGCCGAGAGCGTGACGTGGCTCGAGCAGCACCTCGCCGCGTACCCCGGTGCCGTCCTCGCGGTGACGCACGACCGGTACTTCCTCGACAACGTCGCCCAGTGGATCGCCGAGGTCGACCGCGGCCGCCTGTACCCCTACGAGGGCAACTACTCGACGTACCTCGAGAAGAAGCAGGCCCGCCTGCAGGTGCAGGGCAAGAAGGACGTCAAGATGGCCAAGCGCCTGGCGGACGAGCTCGAGTGGGTGCGTTCCAACGCCAAGGGCCGGCAGACGAAGTCGAAGGCCCGCCTGGCCCGCTACGAGGAGATGGCGGCCGAGGCCGAGCGCACGCGGAAGCTGGACTTCGAGGAGATCCAGATCCCGCCGGGCCCGCGCCTGGGCAGCCAGGTCATCGAGGTCTCGGACCTCCGCAAGGGCTTCGGCGACCGCGTCCTCATCGACGGCCTGTCGTTCACGCTGCCGCGCAACGGCATCGTCGGCGTCATCGGCCCGAACGGCGTCGGCAAGACGACGCTCTTCAAGACGATCGTGGGCCTCGAGGAGCCGGACTCCGGCACGGTCAAGGTCGGCGACACCGTGAAGATCTCCTACGTCGACCAGGGCCGGCAGGGCCTCGACCACAGCAAGACGCTGTGGGAGACCGTGTCCGACGGCCTCGACTGGATCCACGTCGGCAACGTCGAGATGCCCTCGCGGGCGTACGTCTCGGCCTTCGGCTTCAAGGGGCCGGACCAGCAGAAGCCGGCCGACGTCCTGTCCGGCGGCGAGCGCAACCGCCTCAACCTCGCCATGACGCTCAAGGAGGGCGGCAACCTGCTGCTCCTCGACGAGCCGACGAACGACCTCGACGTCGAGACCCTCGGCAGCCTCGAGAACGCGCTGCTGGAGTTCCCCGGCTGCGCCGTGGTCATCTCCCACGACCGGTGGTTCCTGGACCGGGTCTGCACCCACATCCTCGCCTACGAGGGCACGCCGGAGAACCCGTCGAGCTGGTACTGGTTCGAGGGCAACTTCGACGCCTACGAGGCGAACAAGGTCGAGCGCCTCGGCCCGGACGCGGCCCGCCCGCACCGTGTGACGTACCGCCGGCTCACGCGCGACTGAGCGCGCGCAGCACGAGGCAGAGGGGCAGGTCGCCGACGGCGACCTGCCCCTCTGCCGTCCCCGGGGCCCGCGCCGGCCGCGCGGCACCGGCGCAGGTCTGCGAGCATCGACGTGCTGCCCCGGTCCCGGCCGCACGTCCGCCCGACCTCGACGTGCTCGCCGACGGGACCTCATGACCAGCACCGACCCCGCGCTCCCCGGCCTGCCCGGGATCCCCGCCGGACGGTCGCCCTCCGACGGCACCGACGCCCCCGCGGGCCACCGCGACCCCCACCGGGACGGACCGGCCGGGACCCGCGCCGCCCTCCCGCGGCAGCGGGACCGACGGACCCCCGCGTGAGCCCCGCGGCCCCCGACGGGACGCCGCCTGCCGGTGCGCCCTCCCGGGGACCGCTCCCGCACCGACGGCGCGACCCGTGCCGTCGTCCCCCCGCCGGCGTCGGGCACCCGCGCCGCGCCACCTCCCCCGGAGCCGACATGCCCTCGACGAGCACCACCACCCCGCGCAGCACCGTGGTCCGGACCCTGCACGACGCCGGGCTGGCCGTCTGGTTCGGCGGCTCCCTCATGGGGGCCGTCGGCCTCAACGGGGCCTCCCGCCGCGTGGGCGACCCCACCGACCGGCTCCCCGTCGCGACCGAGGGCTGGGCCCGGTGGGCCCCCGTCCAGGCGGCCGCCATCGGCGCCCACCTGCTCGGCGGCGCGGTGATCCTCTACCGCAACCGCGGCCGCGTCGCGGCCCAGCAGGGGGTGCGGGCGAACACCAACGCCAAGCTCGTCCTCACCGGTGCGGCCCTCCTGGCGGCCGCGCGGACGGGCGCCCTCGGCGCCCGCACCGCGGCGGTGGGGCCCGTCCCCACGCGCGACGGCGTCGTGCCGCTCCCGTCGACGCCGGGCGACGTCGCCACGCTCCTGCAGCAGCTGCGGGTCTGGCAGTGGGTGACGCCGGCGCTGACCGGTGCGCTGGTCGCCCTCACGGCGCAGCAGGGCGAGCAGCAGAAGCCGGAGGAGCAGTCGCGCGGCCTCGTCCGCACGGCGCTCGGTCGGCGGCACGGGTGACCGAGACGCACCCGGAGTCGCTGCTCGACCTCCAGCACCGGCTCCAGGGGGTGGTGACCGCGACCACGGCGACGCACCGCGGGGCCCGCCCCGTCGACGTCGTGGCGGCCCTGCAGCGGGCGCTCGTCGCGGCGCACCTGCCGGACCAGCCGCCCTCGTGGATGCGGGCCTCCGCGTCCGAGATCTCCGCGGGCCGTCGGGTCGTCCTCGGCACGGCGGAGGCCCCCGAGGGCCTCGACCGCGCGGCCCCGGACCCCGACGTGCACGCCGCCGGCTGAGGCGTCGCCGCCGCGCGACGGCGTCAGCCGAGCAGCTGCGCCCGCAGCCCGGACAGCAGGACGTCCAGGCCCTGGTCGAGCTCGGCGCCGCCGTCGTAGCGCGCCAGGGCGCCGGCCAGGGCCCGGGTGCGGGGGAACTCGCCGGGGGGCAGGCGGTAGAGCCCGAGGCGCAGCAGGTCGTCGGTCTCCTCGGGGTCCACGACGAGCTCCTGGAGCTCGGTGAGGACGTGGCCGGCGACGAAGGACGTGACGGCGCGGTAGACGTGCAGGGCGTCCTCCGGCGCGAAGCCGGCGTCCTCCAGCAGCGCGAGGGTTCGCTCCAACGGGCGGAGGGTGCCGAGCGGGCGCAGCCCGATGGGGGTGGACAGCGGGCGGGTGATGACGAGCGGGGCGACGTGCGGGTGCGCCAGGGCGAGGGCGCGGAAGGCGTGGGCCGACGCGCGGAGGTCCTCCTGCCAGTCGCCGGACCCGGCCGGCGTCGCGAGCTGCTCCACGACGAGCTCGGCGATGCCGTCGAGCACGGCGTCGCGGTTGGGCGTGTGCCGGTAGACCGCCATGGGGTCGCAGCCCAGCTCGGCCCCGAGGCGCCGCATCGTCAGCGCGTCCAGGCCCTCCGCGTCGACCACGGCCAGGGCGGTCCGCACGACGCGCTCGCGGTCCAGCGCGCCCCGGCGCCCGGACGCGGGGCGGCGCGACGTCGGCCGCCGCTCGCCCCTCGCCCCGGCACGCCCCCCTCGACGGGCGTCACCGTCCGCCGCCACGGGGTCGTCGACCACCACGTGCACCGCCTCCTCCGCGTCCCGTCGTCGGGCCGGCGCGCGTGCCGCGTCCGCCCGTGTTGCACCATCCCCCGACCGCCCCTACCGTCTACAGCGGAGCCTACGTTGTAGACAGACGACGCAGGAGAGCCGTGGTCCCGCCCCGTGCGGTCGACCGGCCCTGGTCGCTCCCGCCCCAGACCTCCTGGCTCCAGTGCTGCCCGCGCACCCGCGGTCGCCGCACCCTCGACGGCGCGCACCAGCGCCACTCCCGACAAGGACATCCCCATGGCGAACGCCAACTCGACCGACCGCGCCGCCTCCGGCACGGCACCCCGCAGCTCCCGCCCGGCCCCCAGCACGCCCCGCAAGGCCAAGTCCACGGGCCTGGCCGTCGCGGCGCTGGGCGTCGTCGTCCTCAACGTCTCGCCGTTCATGAACTGGGTCGGCCTGGGCGCCGACGAGGAGCCCCGCCGCACGGGCTACGAGACCGACTCCCTCGTGCCCTTCATGGCCTACCTCGGCCTGGGCCTGCTCCTCGCGATGGTCTACGCCCGTGGGCGCTCCGACCACGGCCAGCACCGCGGCCTCACGCTCGTGTCCATGGCCGTCGCCCTCGCGGTGACGGTCCAGGCGGTGGCCTTCTCCTTCAACCCCATGGGCGGGCTCGAGCGCGGCGACGACCTGTCGGCGCAGATCGGCGTCTACGTGGCGATCGTCGGCGCGGCGCTGTGGGCCCTCGGCTCCGGCCTGCTCGCCAAGGAGATCGAGGGCGACGACCACGACCAGACCGACTACGACCACGGCACCGACGCCCGCTGACCACGGCGAGCCCGCTGACCCGTCCCACGCCCCCCGCCGCACGACGGCGGGGGGCGTGGGACGTCGTCGTCCCGGACCCCTCAGGCCGGACGGGCGTGCAGCTCCAGCGTGCAGCACTTGACCGAGCCCCCGGCCTTGAGCAGCTCCGACAGGTCGACGGGGACGGGGGAGTAGCCGCGGGCGGCCAGGGCGTCCGCCGTCCGGACGGCCGCGGCCGGCAGCACGACGTGGCGCCCGTCCGAGACGGCGTTGAGGGCGAGCAGCGCCGCCTCGTCCGCGGCGACCTCGAGCGCGTCGGGGAAGAGGCGTCGCAGCGTGGCGACGCCCTCGGCGTCGAAGGCCTCCGGGAGGTAGGCGACGTCGTCGTCGCCGAGCACGGCCAGCGCCGTGTCGAGGTGGTAGTACCGCGGGTCCACGAGCCGCAGGGGCACCACCGGCAGCCCGAGCGTCCGCGCGGCCTCCTCGTGGGCGGCGGGTGCCGTGCGGAAACCGGTGCCCGCCAGCAGCGTCCGACCGACGACGAGGAGGTCGCCCTCGCCCTCGCCGACGTGCTCGGGCGTCTCGACGGCGACGCCGTGCGCGCTCAGCCAGGCCCGGTGGTGGCCTGCCTCGGCCGCGCGCTCGGCGTGGGCGAAGCGGGCGCCCAGCGCCCGGTCGCCGACGACCACGGCGCCGTTCGCCGCGAAGACCATGTCCGGCAGGCCGGGCTCCGGCGGCAGCAGCAGCACCTCGTGGCCGAGGGACACGTAGGTGCGGCGCAGCTCCTCCCACTGCCGCAGGGCGAGCGCGCGGTCCACGGGGACGTCGACGTCCATCCACGGGTTGATGGCGTACCGGACGGCGAAGTGCTCCGGCCGGCACATCACGTACCGCCGCCGCCGGGCCACGCGGACGGTCCCCGCGATCGGGGCGGGACGGGGCGCCGGGACGACCGGCGGGGTGCCGACGCCGGCGGGCTCGGCGGAGGTCTGCGTCACGGACGGCGCTCCTGGGCTCGGGGCGCCGGGGCGCCGCGGAGGGGACGACCGCGGGACCGGACCGTCCAGCCGGACGGTAGGAGCGTGGCGCCGTACGGCACAACGCCGCCGCCCTGCGCACAGACGCGGGTCTCGTGCGTCTACGGTGCCCACGACGACGATCCGTTGCGCGAGGAGGAGCCCGTGGACGAGCTCGACGAGAAGGTGCTGCGCCACCTCGTCCGGGACGGCCGGGCGACCTTCGCCCAGGTGGGCGACGCCGTGGGGCTCTCGGCGTCCGCGGTGAAACGGCGGGTGGACCGCCTGGTGGAGAGCGGGGCGCTCCGTGGCTTCACGGCCGTCGTCGACCCCGCGGCGCTGGGGTGGCGGACCGAGGCCTACGTGGAGGTCCGCTGCGACGGGCCCGTCGCGCCGGCCGAGCTGCGCCGCCGCCTCGTGGAGATCCCCGAGGTCGTCGAGGCCGTCACCGTGACGGGCCGCGCGGACGCGCTCCTGCGGCTGCTCGCCGCGGACGTCCAGCACCTCGAGCGGGCCCTGGAGCGCGTGCGGGACGAGCTGGACGTCGCCGCGACCGAGTCGGTCATCGTGCTGTCCCGCCTGCTCGACCGGGCCCGCCCCGGCACCTGACCCCCGCCCCTCCCGGGTCTTCGTGCGCTTCCACCGCCCTGACGGCCGCTTCCGGCGGTGGAGGCGCACGAAGACCGGAAGGGGGAGGGGCAGCGGGTCAGGTGGCGATGCCGGCGCCCGCGCCCGGGCGGGGCGGGCGGACGAGCCCCTCCTGGGCTACCGTGGCGGCGAGGACGCCGTCCCGGCGGTGGAGGCGGCCCGTGGCGAGGCCGCGGGCGCCCGACGCCGTGGGGGAGGACTGCGCGTAGAGGAGCCACTCGTCGACCCGGGCGGGCCGGTGCCACCAGAGGGCGTGGTCGAGGCTCGTCATCCGCAGGCCCCGGGTGGCCCAGGTGAGGCCGTGCGAGACGAGGACGGGCTCGAGGAGCGAGTCGTCGCTGGCGAAGGCGAGGACGGCGCGGTGCAGGGCGTCGTCGTCGGGCAGGGGCGCGGTGGTCCGGAGCCAGACCGCCTGCCCGACATCGGGAGGCAGGTCGGCGACGGGGACGTGCCGGAGGTCGATGGGTCGTGAGCGGGCCCACCGCTCCGCCCAGGCGCGGGCGCCCTCGTCGAGCTCGTCCCCGGGGGGCGGCTGCCACGCGGGCGGGGCCTGGGGGCTGCCGAGCAGGTCGACGGTGGACCGCAGGTCCTCGGGCCCGGGGACGTCGGGCATCGCGACCTGGTGGTCGACGCCGTCGGCCGGCGTCTGGAACGAGGCGATCATCGACAGCAGCGGGCGCCCGTGCTGGAGGGCGTGGACCCGGCGTGCCGTGAAGGACCGCCCGTCGCGGAGCCGCTCCACGGCGAAGGTGATGGGCAGCCGCGAGTCGCCGGCGCGCAGGAAGTAGCCGTGCATCGAGTGGATGGGCCGGGCGGTGCCCGCGGCGGGGGGCGGCGGGTCGCCGGGTGCCGGCGCCCCCGCGCGGCCGTCCCCGACCGTGCGGGTCGCGGCGACGACGGCCTGCGCGAGCACCTGGCCGCCGAAGACCCGTCCGTGCGGCTGGGGGAGCGTCTGCCCCTGGAACACGTCCTGGCCCCGGTCGTCCACGCCGTCGGCGCGCAGGTCGAGGACGTCGAGGAGCTGCTCGAGCAGGCGCCCGGGGGCCCCGTCCCCGGGCCCGGTCGGCTCGGGCCACGAGGGCACCCCCGCCGCGTCCGGCACGGCGGCCACCGTCTCCTGCCGCGCGCCGTCGCCCCGGCCGTCCGTGCTCACCACGTGGACGACGGTACCGGCGCCGCCGCGGCCGCCCGGGGGACCCGTGCGGGCGGCCGCGTCCGCCCGCGGCCGTCGGCGCGGCCGCGAGCACCCCCGAGCGCCTGGGACGATCGGGCCATGCCCGTCCGCGACATCCCCGTCCCGCTGCGCTGGTCCGACATGGACGCCTACGGCCACGTCAACAACGTGCAGTACGTGCGCCTCATGGAGGAGGCCCGGATCCTCGGCTGGCGCGGCTGGCGCGGCGACGACGACACCTCGCGCGGCACCGGGACCATCGTGGCCCGCAACGAGGTGGAGTACCTCGTGCCGCTGAAGTACCAGTACGACCCGGTGACCGTGCGGCTGTGGGTCAGCCGGGTCGCGGGCGCCAGCCTCGACATCGCCTACGAGGTGCGGGGTCTCGCCGCCGACGCGCCCGACGAGGGGCTGCCCGCCGACGCGGACGGCTGGGTCGTCTACGCGCGTGCCGAGTCCACCATCGTGCTCGTCGACGTGGGCACCGGCCGCCCGCGGCGCATCACGCCGGGGGAGCGGGAGGCGTTCGCGGAGATGTCCGGACCGCCCGTCGCCTTCCGCCGCCGGCCCCGGGCCGAGGGCTGACGGGCCCGACGACGCCCGGGCCCGGCCCACGACGCCGGGGGTGCCGTCAGGCCTCCCCGGCCTCCCCGGCCTCCCCGGCCTCCTCGTCCGCGGGGGCGAGGTCGGCGGGCGGCAGCGCCAGGAGCGCGTCGGCCAGGGCGTCGTCGGCGACGAGCGTCGTCACCCAGCCCGTGCGGACGACGGCCAGCACCGCCGCGGCCCGGTCGGCGCCGTAGGCGACGGCGACGACCTCCGGGACGCGGGCCAGCTGCTCGAGCCGGAGGGCCATCACCCGGTCGTCGAAGCGGCTCGGCACGACGCTGCCGTCCGCGGCGAGGAGACGGCCGCTGACCTCGGCCACGGCGCCGGCGGCGACGCCGGCCTCCCGCTCGGCCGCGGAGACGATCGGCCAGATGGTCGACGTGCCCTCGCCCCAGGCGCCGACGGCCACGACGGCGGTCGTGAGGTCGTCGATGCGGCCGAGCGCGGCGGCGATGCCCGGGTCGCGCCGGAGCGCCTCGGCGGTCACGGCGTCGGCGGTGACGAGAGGCGCGTACATCGGCAGCGCACGGCCGCCGCCGACGGCGGCCGCCTTGCGGACGATCTCGACGGTCCCGGCCGCCGCGGTCTCGTCGTGCAGCGCGCCGGCCAGCTGGACGACCGTGCAGGCGGGCAGCCGCTGCAGCGCGGCGGAGGCGTGCGAGAGCGTGCGGCTCCACGTGAGGCCGAGGACCTCGCCCTCGACGAGCAGCTCCTCGAGCAGCCCCGCCACGGCCTCGCCGAGCCACTGGCGGGCCACGGACTCCTCCCGGCTGGAGGTGCCCGGCGTCTCGACGACGACCGCGCGCTCGAGGCCGAGGGCGTCGGCGAGCGCGACCGACCGGGCGGGGTCGGTGCCGCCGGGGACCTCGACGACGACGCGGACGACGCCGCGCTCCGCCGCCTCCTCGAGCAGGCGGGCCACCTTGAAGCGGCTGATCCCGAGGTCGGCGGCGATCTGCACCTTGCTGTCGCCGAGCACGTGGAAGCGCCGCGCCACCTCGCCGAGGAGCACGAGGCCCGTGGGGCCGGGCGGGTGCTCGGTCGGACGCTGGCCGGGGCCGCGTCGGCTCACGCGGGTCCCCGGGCGGGGCCCGGGCGCGCCGGGGGGCGCCGCCGCCGGAGGGCGGGCGCTGCTGCGGGCGGGTCGCACGTCGTCGGGGATCACCGCGTTGCTCATCCGTGAGAGGGCCTCGCTCAGGTGAGCGATCGCCGCACTGTAGCGCCCCCCGACGACGACGTCGCCCGCCCCGGTGGACCGGGACGGGCGACGTCGGGGCTCGGCGGGGGGCGGTCAGGCGCCCCGCAGCCAGGCGGTCGTCATGGGCGGCAGGAGACGACGCCCCGGGTCGGTGGCGTCCGCGCCGAGGTCGCCGCTGACGAGCAGCACCTCGGCGCCCGTCGGCAGGACGACGTCCTGCTCGCCGAGGTTGGCGACGACGACGGCGGCCCCGGTGCGGGCGGCCAGCACGCCGTCCTCCACCCGGGCGGCGCCGTCGAGGTCCGTCCACGCGAGGTCGTCGGCGGTCCCGAGGGCCAGCTCTCGGCGCAGCCGCAGGGCGGCGCGGTACATCTCGTACGTCGAGCCGGGCACGTCCCGCTGCTGGTCGAGGGCCAGCTCGCCGTAGACGGCCGGCTGCGGCAGCCACGACGCGTCGGTCGGCCCGAAGCCGAAGGACGGCGCGTCCTTCTCCCACGGGATCGGCACGCGGCAGCCGTCGCGCCCGTTGACCGCGTGCTCCGAGCGCTCCCACGTCGGGTCCTGGCGCGCGTCGTCCGGGACCGCCACGTCGGGCAGGCCCAGCTCCTCGCCCTGGTACAGGTAGGCCCCGCCGGGCAGCGCGAGCATGAGCAGCGTGGCCGCGCGAGCACGGCGCAGACCGGTGGCGGCGTCGGGCTGCGGGTCCGACGTCGACAGGCCGTCGGGGTTGCCGCCGTCGGTCGACAGGCCGAGGCGGGTGGCGTGGCGGACGACGTCGTGGTTGCTGAGCACCCACGTCGCGGGTGCGCCGACCGCGTCGAGCGCAGCCCGCGTGGCGTCGACGGCGTCCCGGAGGTCCTGCGCGCGCAGCGGGGAGACGAGGTAGGCGAAGTTGAAGGCCTGCTGCATCTCGTCCGCGCGGACGTACCGCGCCAGGCGGGAGAGCGGCTGCACCCAGGCCTCCGCCACGAGCATGCGGTCGCCGTCGTAGTCGTCGAGGACCTTGCGCCAGCCGCGGTAGATCTCGTGGACGCCCTCCTGGTCCCACATGGGCGGGGGCGTGCGGGCCTCGCCCTCGCCGGCGAGGCTGCCGGAGATCATCTCGAGGGCGGCGTCCCACTCGGGGAGGCCGTCGGCCTTGACGAGCCCGTGCGCGACGTCGACGCGGAAGCCGTCGACGCCCCGGTCCAGCCAGAAGCGCAGGACGTCGTGGAACTCCTCGACGACCTCGGAGCTCGACCAGTCGAGGTCGGGCTGCGAGACGTCGAAGAGGTGCAGGTACCACTGGCCCGGCGTGCCGTCCGGCTCGGTGACGCGGGTCCACGCCGGGCCGCCGAAGACCGACCGCCAGCTCGTCGGGGGCAGCTCGCCGTGCTCGCCGCGGCCGTCGCGGAAGAGGTAGCGGCCGCGCTCGCGGCTGCCGGGGGCGCTCGCGAGGGCGGCGCGGAACCAGGCGTGGTCCCACGAGGTGTGGTTGGGCACGAGGTCGACGACGACGCGCAGGCCGAGCTCGTGGGCGCGGGCGACGAGGGCGTCGGCGTCCGCGAGCGTCCCGAAGCGCGGGTCGACGTCGCGGTAGTCCGCGACGTCGTAGCCCGCGTCGTGCTGGGGCGAGGTGTAGAAGGGCGACAGCCAGAGGGCGTCGACGCCGAGCTCGACGAGGTGCGGCAGGCGGGCGGTGATGCCCGGCAGGTCGCCGATGCCGTCGCCGTCGCCGTCGGCGAAGGAGCGCGGGTAGACCTGGTAGATGACGGCGGAGCGCCACCAGGGGGAGCGGGCGTCGGGGTCGCTCGTGGCGGGCACGGCGAGGAGGTCGGGGACGTCGGCGTCCGTGGTGGTCGAGGGGCCGGGGCTGGGCGTCGAGGACATCGAGGGAGGACGCTACCCGCGCCGCGGGGCCCCTCCGACGGCCTCGGGGCGACCGCGGCCGGCGTCGTCGCCCGGTCGGTGCAGGCCCCCGTCAGCCGTCCATGGTGTTGAGGAGGCTGTGCGCCGCGCGCTCCAGGTAGTCCCACAGCTCGCCGTGCAGCAGGGGCGGGAGGTCGAGGGAGTCCACGGCCTCGCGCATGTGGAGCAGCCACCGGTCGCGGGCCACCGGTCCCACGGGGAAGGAGGCGTGGCGCATCCGCAGCCGCGGGTGCCCGCGGGTGTCCGAGTAGGTCGTGGGGCCGCCCCAGTACTGCTCGAAGAACATCCGGAGCCGGTCCTTCGCGGGCCCGAGGTCCTCCTCGGGGTAGAGCGGCCGGAGCACCTCGTCCTGCGCGACGCCGTCGTAGAAGCGGTCGACGAGACGGACGAAGGTGTCGTGGCCGCCCACGGCGTCGTAGAAGGTCTCCTGCCCGCCGGGCCCCTGGATGCGCACGGCCCCAGTCTCCCCCAGCCCGCGGGGGCGACCGACGGGCGCCGCCTCAGGCGGCCCGGTCGCGCGTGCGGACGGCCTCCGCCTGGTCGCGCATGAGGGCGTCGGCGTCGGGGTTGGCGCGGTAGGCGTTCTCCGCGGCCCGGGCGACGTTGCGCTGCATCCCGCCGAAGACGACCGCGTGGAACGGGACGATGCCGGTCCAGTAGAGGCGGCCGGGCAGCCCGCGCGGGTGGAACAGCGCCTTCTGGTGGAAGACGACGGCGTCGTCCGGGGTGTCCGCCCCCAGCCGACCGGCCTCCTTCGCCTCGGCGCCCGTCTCGACGGAGAGGTCGAGCCAGGCGAGGCCCGGCAGGCGCATCTCCGCGCGGAGCCGCACGAGCCGTCCGCGCTCGACGGCCTCGACGCGCCACCAGTCGAGGGCGTCGCCGACCGAGAGGTGCAGCGGGTCACGGCGCCCGCGGCGCAGGCCCGGCCCGCCGAAGACCTGGTCCATGACGCCGCGCGTCCACCAGCCGAGCTGGAAGGAGTACCAGCCGTTCTCGCCGCCGATGCCCTGCAGCACGGCCCAGAGGTGCTCCGGCGGCGCGTGGACCACGGTGCTGCGGTCGTCGACGTAGAGGACGCCACCGGCCCAGTCGGGGTCGGTGGGCAGCGGCTCGCTCGGGGCTCCCCGCAGGCTCGCCGAGCGCCAGGACGTCTCGACCTGGAACTCGCGGATCCGGGTGAGCGCCAGGCGGACCGACTCCTGGAAGCCGATGAGGCCCCCCACGGGGTCGGGCACGAACGTGCGGATGTCGCTCTCCTTGCACACGACGTCGTGCACGAGGCTGCCGACGAGCGGCGCCGCGATCTTCTTCGGCACCGGGGTGACGAGACCGACCCAGCGGGACGCCAGGCGGGGCGTGAGCACCGGCAAGGGCACGATGACGCGCGGCTTGAGGCCGGCGATGGTGGCGTACCCCTGCATCATGTCGCGGTAGGTGAGGACGTCCGGGCCGCCGATGTCGAAGCCGCGGTTGGTGCCCCCGGGCAGCCGCGCGGCACCGACGAGGTACCGCAGGACGTCGCGGACGGCGATCGGCTGGATGCGCGAGCGCACCCACTTGGGCGTCACCATCGCCGGCAGCATCTCGGTGAGGTTGCGCATCATCTCGAAGGACGCGGACCCGGAGCCGATGATGACGGCTGCCTTGAGCACCACGGACGGGACGCCGGAGGCGAGGAAGATGTCGCCGACCTCCTTGCGCGAGCCGAGGTGCTTGGAGAGGTGCTCGCCCTCCGGGTAGAGCCCGCCCAGGTAGACGATGCGGCTGACGCCGGCCGCGCGGGCCGACGAGGCGAAGGTCCGGGCCGTGTAGCGGTCGAGCTGCTCGAAGTCGCTGCCCGACCCCAGCGAGTGGACGAGGTAGTACGCCACGTCGACGTCGTCCATGGCCCGCCGCAGCTGGTCGGCGTCGTTCGCGTCGGCCTCGACGAGCTCGACGTCGTCCGCCCACGGGCGGTCGGCCAGCCGCTCGGGGTGGCGGGCCATGGCGCGCACGCGGTAGCCCGCGGCGAGCAGCTGGGGGACGAGGCGGCCGCCGATGTAGCCCGTGACGCCCGTGACGAGGACGCGCGGGGTCGTGCCGTCGTCCCGCACGACGGCGTGGACGCGCTCGTCGACGGCGGTGGTGTCCATCGCCACGTCGGCCCCGATGTGGTCGGTGCCGCCGAGGTCGCCGTCACCCGGCCCGTGGACCCCGTGGGCGGTGGCAGGGACGTGCTGCGCGGTGCCGTCGGGGGTCGTCATGGCGACCATGCTGGCCCCGCCCGGTCGGGTGCGCGCGGCGGTCGCCGGATCACTCGTCCGGGTGGCCGCGGGGGTCGGGCGGGCGGGGGACCAGGGCGCTCGCCATGATCGCGGGATGGCCGGGGGGCGGAGCGACGACGACGACGTGCGCACGGGGGACGGCGCGGTGCAGGTGGAGCTGGACGGTCTGCCGACGCGGTCGTCGCTGTCGACCGGGCGGGTGGCCCGGTGGTCCGGGCCGGCGATGGTGCTGGTGGGTCTCCTGTGGCTGGGCGTCGCCGTCGCCAGCAGCGACGACCCCCTGCGACCGTGGCTCGCCACGGGCTGGGTCGTGCTGGGCGTCATCTCCACCGCCGCCGCGCGGCGCACCCGGGTCGAGCTCGAGCCGACCGGCTTCCGTCTGTGCGGGTGGCGGCGCGGACGCCTGCGCCCCTGGTCGAGCGTGCACGACGTCGACCCGGGCAACCCCCGGTGGAGCACACCGGCCGAGCTCCGGCTCGGGGACGCGGGCGTGGGCGCGGTCCCGCTGGCGGCGATGAGCCGTGAGCAGGCGGAGGAGCTGCGCCGTCGGCTGCACGCGGCACGGGCCGGGACGGGGGCCGACGCGTGAGGCGCTCGGCCGACCCGCCGTTCCCCGTCGACCTGGAGGGCGTGCCCCGCGAGTGGGTCGAGCCCGTCAGCGTGGGCCGGCGGTGGCTCGGCGGCCTCATGGTGCTGATCGGGGTGGTGCAGCTGTCCCTGCGGTGGGGCGAGGACGAGGACCGCTGGCTGCTCGTCGTGTGGACGCTCTACACGGTGATGGCGGTCGGCACCCTCGCTGGCGCGCTGCAGACACGGGTCCGGCTCGAGGAGTGGGGGTTTCGCCGCGGCGACCCGCTGTGGCGGGGTCGCCTGCGTCCGTGGTGGCGCGTCCGTGACGTCCAGCCCGCCGGCCCGTGGAGCGCGCACCCGCAGCTGCTCGGCTCCCGCGCCTCGGACCGCCCCGTCCCGCTCGTCGGGATGGACGCCGAGCAGGCGGAGCGGCTGCGGGTACGGCTCGTCGACGGGCGCGCCCGGGCGGGGCGCGGGGTGACCCTGTGAGCGCTGGTCCCGTCGGCCCGGCGGCCGCCCCGTCGACCCTCCTCGACCTCACGGGTCTGCCGACCGCCGTGCGGACCCGTGCGCAGCGGTGGCAGGTGATCGGCGCAGGAGGGCTGACCATCGGTGGGGCCCTCGGCCTGGTCCGGGACCTTCCCGCAGACGACGGTGGTGCGGTCCTGCGCGCCTCCCTCGACGTCGTCGTGCTCGTCGCCGGGCTCGCCCTGACGGTCCTGGCCCGTCGCGCTCGGCTCGTCCTCGAGACGGGCGGTGTCCGCACCCACGACGGTCTGCGCCCGGGGGCCCTGACGCCGTGGTCGGACGTCGTCGCCGTCCAGCCGCCGACGCCGACCTCGCCGCACGCCGTCCTGATCCTCGACGAGCCGGGTCCCGGCGGGCACGTCGACCTGCTCGGCGTCCGGCCCGAGGTCGCCCGCGAGCTGCAGCGGAGGCTCGAGGCCGCGCGCGAGCGGTCGGACGGCGGGGTGTCCCGGTGAGCGACGAGCGGGCTCCGCTCGTCATCGACGTCGAGGGGCTGCCCTCACGTCTCGCGGTCGACACCTCCTTCGGAGGGCCGCAGGTGGTGGCCCTCATGGCCTCCACCGTCGGTGTGCAGGGCCTCGTCTGGGCCACCGTCGGCGGCGTCGGTGTCCTGCTCGCCGTGCTCGCCGGGGTGGTGACGGCCCTCGGCGCCCTCGGGCTCGGCCTGCTCGGCGCGCGCGCCCACGTGCGCCTCGAGCCGGAGGGACTCCGGAGGCACGACGGCCTGCGGTACCAGCGCGAGGTCACGCCGTGGTCGACGCTGAGCGAGGTCAGGCCCTCGAGCCGGTGGAACGACCAGCCGGAGCTGTGGGGCGGCGCCCGTGCCGCCGTGCCGCCGGTGCCGCTCGCCGGGTGGTCGGACGACGACGTGCGCGAGCTCGGGCGGCGGCTCGCCGCCGCCCGGAGCGCGGCGGCGGGTCCTCCGGTCGGTCGCCCGAGGCGCCTGCCGGACGCGCCGGGACCGGCCGCCGCGGGGCAGGTCGTCGTCGACCTCGACGGGCTGCCCGGGCGCCTCGTCGCGCCGATGGGCGCCAGGCGGTGGCGGACGTGGTCGGTGGTGGCGGTCGCCGCCGGGACCACGCTGCTGGTGTGGCAGCTGCTGTCCTGGCTGCTCGGGGACCGTCCGGCGGAGCCCTGGCCGGTCGTCGTCGGCGCCCTCGCCCTCTGGCAGGGCGTGCAGGGGCTCGTGCTCCGCCGACGGCAGCGCGTCCTCCTCCGCCCCACCGGCGTCGTCCCCGACGGAGCACCTGACGACCGGGAGCGGCCGTGGTCGACCCGCACGCACGTGGTCCTCCCGTCCCGGTGGGAGGCGACGCCGCGCCTGCTCCACCTGAGGGGCGGTCCGGTGACGCTGTGGGGCCTCGACGAGCAGCAGGCCCTCCTGCTGCGGCGCCGGGTCGAGGAGGCGGTGGCCCGGGCGTCGGCCGTCGCCGGCAGCGGGGACGGCCGGGACGGCGAGGGCGACGAAGGGCAGGTCACCCGGTCCGGATGACCTGCCCTTCGTCGCGCTCACCCCGCGGCGTCACCTCCTCGAGACCGCCGGCGGGACGGCGGCGACGTCGAGACCCAGCTCGTGGCCGAGGAAGGCCAGCACGTCGGCGGTGAGGGCGGTCGAGCGGGTGACCGAGCGGGCCCCGTGACCGACGTCGGCCTCGCGGCGCAGCAGCACCGGCGCCTCCTCGACGGGCCGCGACGTCGCCGCCTGCAGCGCGGCGCAGAGCTTGCGGGCGTGCAGCGGGTCGACCCGGCTGTCGCCGTCGAAGACGGTGAAGAGCGTCGCCGGGTAGGGCTCGTCCGCGCGGACGTGGTGGTAGGGCGAGTGCGCCAGCAGCCAGCCGAGCTGCTCGGCGTCCTCGGCGTCGCCGTACTCGCCCGCCCACGTCCGGCCGAGGCCGTGGAGCTGGTAGCGGACCATGTCGAGCAGGGGGGCCGAGCAGACGACGGCGCGGTACCCGGCCGGGCGGCGGGTCAGGGCGGCGCCGACGAGGAGACCGCCGTTCGACCCGCCGTAGATGCCGAGGCGGTCCGTCGTCGTCCACCCGCGGTCCGTCAGGGCGTCCGCGGCCGCCTCGAGGTCCTCGTAGACGCGCGGCTTGTGCGGGCCCATGCCGGCCCGGTGCCACTCCTCGCCCTCCTCGCCGCCGCCGCGGAGGCCGGCGACGGCCCAGACGCCGCCCGAGCGCACCCACGCGAGCGTCCCGGCGGACCACGTCGGCGGCAGGGAGATGCCGAAGCCGCCGTAGCCGTAGAGCACGAGGGGCGCCGGGGCGAGCGGCCGACCGTCGGCGTCGAGGGCGTCGGTGCGCGCGGTGACCAGGACGCGGACCGTCGTGCCGTCGGCGCTCGTCACCTCGAGCTGCTGGGTGCGCGTCGGGACGTCGCCGCCCACGGCGTCGGCGGCGTCGCCGGGCGGGCCCTCGACGACCGCCACCTCGCCGGTCCGGGCGTCGTAGCGGTGCACGTGGGGGAGCGTCGTCGGGTCGGTGACGACGAACCACGCCTCGTGCCCGCCCTCGGGCCGCGAGACGAGCCCGCCGACCGTGCCGGTGCCGGGCAGGGCGACCTCGCCCCGCAGGGCGCCGTCGGCGAGGTCGTGGACGGTGAGGCGGCTGACGGCGTGCGTCGTCCACGCCGCGAGGAGCACGGGGGCGTCGCCCAGCCCCGGCCCGTCGAGGACGGTCCAGCCCTCGAGGACGGCGTCGTCGCGCTCGGCCAGCAGGTCGCGCCAGCGGTCGGGACGGGGGTCGTGCGGGTCGGCCACGGCCAGCCGGCCCCGCGGGGCGCCGAGGTCGGTGCTGACGTAGAGCCGGCCGTCCCGGCGCACGCCGGCGGACGTCGCGGCGTCCTCGCCGACGACCACCTCGCGCAGCGGGGGCGCGGCCGCGGCGGTGGACCCCTCCCCGAGGTCGGCCAGCCAGACGTCGGTGCGCGGGTCGGTGCCGACGGCGGCGGTCACGGACAGCCAGCGCCCGTCCCGGGACACGGAGACGCCGTAGTAGGTGCGCAGGTCGCGGCCGGCGCCGAATACCTCGACCTCGTCGAGCTCGGCGCCGCCCACCTCGTGGAGGACGACGCGGCGGTGGAATTGCTCCTCCCCGTCGGGCACGAGGTCGGGCGCCAGGCGGCGCACGCAGTAGAAGGCCGTGCCGCCCGGCAGCCAGGCGACGGGGGAGTACCGGGTGCGGTCGAGCGGGCCGTCGACGACCTCGCCGGTCGCGACGTCCAGGACGCGCAGGGCGCTCTCCTCCGAGCCGCCCTCGGACAGCTGGTACGCCAGGAGGTCCCCCTCGAGGCTGGGCTGCCACGCGTCGAGCGTGGTGAGCCCGGACGGGTCGACGGCGACCGGGTCCACGAGCACGCGCTCCACCTGCGCGCCGTCCGGGTCGGCGGCGTCGGCGGGCTCGCGGACGAGGAGGACGGCGTGCTCGGCCCCGGGCTCCCGGCGCGTGGAGAAGCGGCGGGCACCCCGGTGGACGGGGACCCCGACGGAGCCGGCGCCGAGCAGCCCGGCGAGCCGGCCGACGACGGCGTCGCGGCCCTCCCAGCCGGCGCGGTGCTCGGCCAGGAGCGCGTCCTGCGCCGCCGCCCAGGCCGCGGTCTCCTCCGAGGACGCGTCCTCGAGCCAGCGGTAGGGGTCGGCCACCCGGGCGACGGGCGCACCGGCGGGCAGGTCCTCGACGTCGTCGCCGCGGCGGGCGGGCGGGTAGCCCGGCACCGGTGCGGCGGCGGCCGTGGGGCCGTGGACGGGTCCGTGGTCCGGGTCTGCGGCGTCGCTCACGGCCGCACCGTACGACCGGGCCGCGGCGCGGGGGCGCGTCAGGTGCTGCGGTACAGCCCGTCCGCGTAGGAGGGGCCGTAGTACGCCGCGAGCTCCTCGAGCGAGGCGTCCGGGCGCTCGAGCGTGCGGGCGATGGTCGGGCGCGCCGGGACGGCTTCCGGGTCCCACGTGGCGGGGTCCCACAGGCCCGAGCGGAGGAAGGCCTTCGAGCAGTGGTGGAAGACCTGCTCGACCTCGACGAGCAGCGCGAGCAGCGGTCGGTGCCCCTTCACCACCAGGTCGTCGAACCACGGCGCGTCGCGGACCAGCCGCGCCCGGCCGTTGACGCGGAGCGTGTCGCCGCGGCCCGGGACGACGAAGAGCAGGCCCACGTGCGGGTTGGCGAGGACGTTGCGGAAGCCGTCGACCCGTCGGTTGCCCGGCCGCTCGGCGAGCGCGACGGTGCGGTCGTCGAGCACCAGGACCGACCCGGCCGGGTCGCCCTTCGGCGACACGTCGCAGGTGCCGTCGGCCCCGGAGGTCGCGAGGAGCCAGAACGGCGACGCCGCGAGCCACGCGCGGTCGAGGTCGTGCAGCCGCGTCCGCTCCTTGCGGACGGCGCCCGCGGACGGCTCGCCGACCAGCGCCCTCAGCTCCGCCTCGTCGGCCACCTCGACGACCTCGCCGTCGGCACCGGCCGACCCGCCCCCCGACCGCTGCTCCTGCGTCGTCACGGCCGCATCCTGCCGCGAGCGCCCCGCCGCGGGGAGCCGTCGTCGGGAACGGTCACCGGGCGAGGCGGTGGTGCACCCACACGTTCGCCTCGACGTAGACGGCGTGGTCCTGCTCGACGTCGACGTGGACGGGGGCCAGCGCGCCGGGCACCTCGACGTCGCCGGAGGCGTCGAAGGGCAGGCCGGTCCACGCCCGCCACTGCGCGAGCGTGCCGGGGACGGTCATGGAGAGGGGGCAGGCCCCGACGACCCGGCCGCCCGCCCGGACGTGCGTGCGCAGCCACGGGTCCACGGGCAGCCCGTCGTCGCGCAGGGCGGCCGCGTGCGCGGCGACGGTCGTCCGGGCGGAGGTCTTGCCCGTGGGCCGCACGGGGGCGACGAGGTCGCAGACACCGGTGGCGCGCACGGTGTCCCGGCCGGCGCGGACGAGGTGGCCCGACAGGCCCCGGCCCTGGTGCGCGGGGTGCACCCGCGCCTCGAGGAGGGACACCGCGGAGGCCGGCGCGCCCCGGCGGGCGGCGGCGTCGGACCGCTCCAGGACGGCGTCCCACCCACGGGCGGGGAGGTCGTCGTCCTCGCCCGACCACGGGAAGGGCGTGGCGACGAGCCGGGCGAGCACGTGGTCTGCCTCGTCGAGGAGGAGCAGCTGCAGCCCGGGGGAACGGCCGACGGCGAGCCCGAAGAGGCGCTCGCCGACGGGGTCGGCCTCGGAGAAGGGGGCCCAGGTGCTCGGGAGGGTCCAGAAGGCGTCGACGAGGTCGGGGCGGGCCGCCAGGGTCGTCGTCCGCAGCCCCGCGGGCATCGCGCTCGTCATCCGGCGGAGGCTAGGGCGCGCGGACGTGCCGCGGGGCGGGGGTGCGGCCCGCTGCGCCGCACCACCGCCCCGTCCGGGCTCCCCGCTCAGCCGGCCATCGCGGCCACCGGCGGCGTCGAGGCGGCCCGGCGGGCCGGGAGCAGGGACGCCACCATCCCGGCGAGGGTGGCGACCGCCACCACGGCGGCCACCTGCAGCCACGGGACGTCGAGGACCACCGGCGCCGTGGAGGCCAGCGCGGACGAGGTGCCCGCCAGGCCGAAGGCGATGCCGAGCCCGACGCCGAGGACGGAGGCGACCCCGGCGACGAGGCCGGCCTCCCAGAGCAGGGTCCGGCGCACGTCGCGGGCGGGCTGGCCGAGGGCGCGCAGGAGGCCGAGCTCCTGGCGGCGCTCGACCACGGACAGCGCGAGCGTGTTGCCGACCCCGACGAGGGCGATGACGACGGCGACGCCGAGGAGGGCGGTGACGACGAGCAGGAGGACGTCGAGCACCTCGTCGAGCCCCTGGCGCACGAGGACGGCCCCGGCGACGTACGAGTCCGGCGCGGCGGCGGAGGCGGTGGCGGTGAGGGCGTCGACCGTGCCGCCGGCGCCCCGCCCCTCGGGGTCGGCCACCGAGGCCCACACCTCGACGACCGGCGGTGCGGCGGACAGGCGCTCGAGCTCGGCCGCGGCGACGACGGGGTAGTCGTTGCGCCCGTCGACCCGGACGACGAGGTCGGACGAGCCGGAGGGCCCGGTGGCGGTGACCACGTCGCCGTCCGCGAGGCGGTTGACCTCGGCGTAGCCGGGGCCCACGCGCACCTCCCCGGCGGCCGGTGCACCGGCGGTGGTCGAGCGGACCACCCCGTCGACGTCGGCGGGCAGGCCGAGCAGCGGCTGCTCGGTGACGTCGCCGAGGTCGACGAGCGCCCCGCGGACGGCGGCCGCGCCCGTCACGCCCGGGGTCGTCGCCACGGCGGGCAGGAGGTCGGCCGGCAGGCCGGGCCCGTCGAAGAAGCCGGTGTCGACGACCTGGACGTCCGCGGGGTACTGCGCCTCGAGCTCGGTGGTCGTCGTCGCGCGCACCGAGGCGGCGCCGACGACGAAGGTGCTGACGAGCGTCACCCCCACGAGCAGCGCCGTGGCCGTGGCCGCGGTGCGTCGGGGCACGCGGACGGAGTTGCGGGCCGCCAGCCGGCCGGGCACGCCGCCCACCCGGGCCAGGAGCCGGCCGACGAGGCCGACCGCCGCGGGGATGCCCCGCTGGCACAGGAGCACGACGCCGAGGAACGTCGGCACGCCGGCGGCCAGGCCCAGGAGCAGGTTCCCCAGGAGGGAGGCCCAGACGAGGACGGCCGCGCCCGGCACGAGCAGCACGAGGCCGCCGACGAGGCGCAGGACGCCGCCGCGCGAGCGGAGCGGTGCGGGGTCGAGCGGCCGGAGGGCGGCGAGCGGCGCGACCCGGGTGGCCGCACGGGCCGGGCTCGTCGCGGCGAGGACGGTGACCACCGTGCCCAGGAGGAGGCCGGTGAGGACGGCCCACCACGGCACCGAGAGCCCCTGGACCGGGACCGGCGCGTCGGTGCGGGCGACGACGGCGGAGCCGACGGCCGTGATGCCGATGCCGAGCGCGGTGCCGAGCGCCGAGGCGGCCAGGCCCGTCACGAGGGCCTCGAGGAGCACGCCCCGCCGGAGCTGACGGCGGGAGGCGCCGACGCAGCGCAGGAGGGCGAGCTCGCGGGTCCGCTGCGCCAGGAGGACGGCGAAGGTGTTGGCGATGACGAGGCCGGCGACGAGGACGGACACGACGGCGAAGGCCAACAGCACCGAGACCAGCTGCAGCGCACCGCCTGTCTGGGACTCGACGAGCGCGTCGGTCGCGTCGGACGCCGTCTGCGCGGTGACCGGCACGCCGAGCGCGCCGGTGGCGGCGCGGCCGACGGCGTCCGCGAGCGCGGCGGCGTCGGTGCCCGGCGCCGCGGCGACGCGCAGCTGCTCGGAGGAGACGAAGGAGCCCCAGGCGCCCACCTGGTCGGCGGTGACGAAGACCCGCGGGGCGAAGGAGGCGGTGGGGTCGCCGCCGGTGTCGACGACGCCCACGACGTCGAGCTGCTCCGCGGCCGGCGTCGCCGGGACGTCGTCCTCGGAGGTCGCGCCGGGCGGGTCGGGCGTCACCGTGACGACGCCGCCGGGGGCGACGTCGAGCCGGTCGGTGACCGCCACCTCGCCCGGCCGCTCGGGGAGGCGGCCGGTCACGAGCTGCTGCCAGCGCAGGGGCGAGCCAGGGGGCTCGACGGGGACGACCTGCGCGGTCGTGGCGGCGCCGTCCTCGCCGACGGAGACGGCGGCGTAGGAGGTGGTGTCGAGGGCGACGTCCGTGACGCCGTCGACGGCGCGGACCGCCTCCACCGCGCCGGCCAACGAGGGCGCGGAGGCGTACGGGTCGTCGGCGTCCGCGGGGAGCAGCTCGGTCGGGGCCTCGACGACGGCCGTCGCCGGCACGTAGGGCGCCGCCAGCGCCGACCGCACCGTCGCGGCGGCGGTGGAGCCGCCCACGAGGGTGACGACGACGAAGGTGACGGCGATGACGACGGCGGTGGCGCTGGCGAGCAGACGGCCCCAGTGGTGGCGGACCTGGGCGAGGGTGAGGTGCAGCACGTCTCAGCCCCCCAGCGCCGCGAGGGCGGACAGGACGGTCTCGGCGGTGGGGTCGTGCACCTCGCCGGCCAGGCGGCCGTCGGCGAGGAGGACGACGCGCTCCGCGTAGGACGCGGCGACGGGGTCGTGGGTGACCATGACGACCGTCTGGCCCGTCTCGCGGACGGCGCTGCGGAGCAGCGACAGGACCTCCGCGCCGGTCCGCGAGTCGAGGTTGCCGGTGGGCTCGTCGGCGAAGACGACGTCGGGGCGCGGCAGCAGCGCCCGGGCCACGGCGACGCGCTGCTGCTGGCCGCCGGACATCTCCGAGGGCCGGTGGTGCAGGCGCTGCCCGAGCCCGAGGCGGGAGACGACCTCCTCGAACCACGCCGGGTCCGGCCGGCGGCCCGCGAGCGCCAGGGGCAGGACGGCGTTCTCCTGCGCGGTGAGGACCGGGACGAGGTTGAAGGACTGGAAGACGAACCCGATGCGGTCGCGCCGCAGCCGGGTCAGCTGCTTCTCGCGCAGCCCGGTGATCTCGGTGGCACCGACCCAGGCCCGGCCGCCCGTCGCGGTGTCGAGACCGGCGAGGCAGTGCAGCAGCGTGGACTTGCCCGAGCCGGAGGGGCCCATGACGGCCGTGAAGGTGCCACGGCCGATGCAGACGTCCACCCCGTCCAGCGCGGTCACGGCGGCGTCGCCACGGCCGTGCACCTTGGTGAGCCCCTCGGCGCGGACGGCCGCGGTCGTGGCCTCGCCGGCGCGCGGGCCGGGGCCGAGGTCGGGGGTCGGGACGGACGGGGCGGGGTGCACGGTGCCTCCTGGCGACGGCGGTCGGACGGCCCCGAGGGGCTGTGCCGGTTGACGTCTCGACGCTAGGTCGGCGGCGTGGGCCTCCGCGTCGTCCGCCGGTCTGCTTCCCGCGGGCCGCGGGGCGGGGCGGTATCCACCGTGACGACGACGCCGGCGGCCGGACGGCGACGGGGCGTCAGACCGTGGTCTGACGCCCCGCCGTGGTCGGTGCGCGGGAGCCCTCGGTCCCGCGGTCCCGGTGTCAGTCGCCGGCGTCGCGGAGGAGGTCCTCCGGGAGGACGAGCCCGCACCGGTAGGCGAGGACGACGGCCTGGACGCGGTCGCGCGAGCCGGTCTTGGCGAGCACGCGGCCGACGTGGGTCTTCACCGTCGCCTCGGAGACGACGAGCCGCTGCATGAGGTCCGCGTTGCTCGCCCCGCGCGCCATGAGCTCGAGGACCTCGCGCTCGCGGGGGGTGAGGGTCGCGAGGGCCGCCACGTCCGCGGGCAGGGGGGACGGCGCCGCGGGCCCGCCGGGGGGCGGCGCATCCGGCGCGGCGCCCGCCAGCATCGGCCCGACGTGCTGCAGCAGCGCGCGGGTCGCGCGGGCGGCGATGACGGCGTCCCCGGCGTGCACCGTGCGGACGGCCCGCAGGAGCTCCTCCGGCTCGGAGTCCTTGAGCAGGAAGCCGCTGGCGCCGGCGCTGATGGCGCTGACGACGTACTCGTCGAGGTCGAAGGTCGTGAGCACCACCACCTTCGGGGCCCCGGGGCGGCTCGTGAGCCGGCGGGTGGCCTCGAGCCCGTCCATGCGCGGCATGCGGACGTCCATGAGGACGACGTCGGCCTGCACCTCCTCGAGCAGCGCGACCGCCGCCTCGCCGTCGCCCGCCTGGCCGACGACCTCGAGGTCCGGCTGGCTGCCGACCACCATGGCGAAGCCCGTGCGGACGAGGGGCTGGTCGTCGACGAGGACGACGCGCACGGGGGCGCTCCCGTCGCCGGTCACCGGGTCGCCCCCGCGCGGCGGTCGGAGGGGGACGGCGGGGCGGGCGGACGGCGGTCGGCCGCCGGCGCCTCGTCGGGCACCCGGGCCACCACCCGCCAGCCGCCGCGGGGGACCGGGCCCGCCTCGACGGCGCCGCCCGCGAGGGCGGCCCGCTCGCGCATCCCGACGAGCCCCTGGCCCCCGGCGGGCGCGGGGGTGGCGCCGGCGCCGCGGCCGTCGTCGACGACCTCGACCTCGACGGCCCCCGCCCGCCACCGCAGGTGCACCACGGCGCTCGCCCGGGGGCCGCCGTGCTTCATGACGTTCGTGAGGGCCTCCTGGACGATGCGGTACACGGCGAGGCCGGGCGACGGGGGCAGCGGCCGCCGGTCGCCCTCCTCGTGGAGCGTGACGTCGAGCCCGCTGCGGCGCACGTCCTCGACCAGCTGGTCGACGTCACCCGCGCCCGGCTGCGGCGTGCGGCGCGCGCTGTCGTCCTGCCGCAGCACGCCGAGCAGGCCCCTCATGTCCGCGAGGGCCTGCCGGCCCGTCCCGGCGATGGTCTCGAGCGCCCGGACCGCGGCCGCCGGGTCCGCCCGCGCGGCGTAGCGCCCCCCGTCGGCCTGCGCGACGACGACGGAGAGGGAGTGCGCGACGACGTCGTGCATCTCCCGCGCGATGCGGGCGCGCTCGGCCGCCGCGGCGATGACGGCCTGCTGGTCCCGCTCCGCCTCGAGCAGCCGGGCCCGCTCGGTGAGCGCGGCCTCGTGCGAGACCCGCACGCGCGACAGGACGCCGACCGACCAGGCGGCCACGACGAGCAGGCCCATGGCCGCGGCGAAGGCGGCCGAGACGAACGGGTCCCGGCTCAGCAGCAGGAGGAAGCGGGCGGAGGCCGCCACGGCGGCCACGAGGCCCACCACGAGGACGAGCCGTCCGTCGCGCCGCGAGCCGTAGGCGGTGACGGCGTGCACCGTGACGAGGACGGCGACGAGACCGGGGTTGAAGAGGTCGCCGACGGCGAGCACGAGGAGGCCGGCGGCCGCCACGAGGGCGAAGGTGAGGCGGGGGGCGACGCGGCGCCACGCGAGGGGGAGGACGAGCAGCGCGACCTGGACCGTGAGCGGGAGCGAGCCGGTCCCGAGGGCACCGCTGCTGAGGAGCACGAGGACACCCGTCCCGGCCACCGCGGCGGCGGCGTCCAGGAGGAACCGGTGGGACCGCGCCCAGCCCGCCGCCCGCTCGACGGGGCCAGGGGGGTCGACGGCGGGCGGCCGCGCGCCGGCGGTCGGCGGGCGGCCCGGTGCCGGCGGCCCCGTCGTCGTCCTCGTCAGGTCGTGCTGGGTCACGACGTCGACTGTAGGAGCGGCGTCGCCCCTGGTCGTCAGCCCGAGGTCGGACCCTGCTCCGTCGACGGGCCGGGCGGTGCCCGCTCTGGCAGGATCCGAGCGGCCCTCGGCCCCCTCGCGGGGCCGCCCGCCGCCGCCGCGGGAGCCGACCGCCGCGCCCCCGTGCACTCCCCCCGGACGGAGCACCATGCCCGACGCCCCCGACACCTCCACCGCTGCCGCCGCCCCCTCGGAGCGGCTGCAGGAGCTGGCCCGTCGGTACGGCGTCGCCGTCGAGTACCACGACTGGCAGGGACGGCACGTGCACGTGCCCGCCAGCACCGTCGTCGCCGTCCTCGCCGCCCTCGACGTGGACGCCGACGGCGACGACGCCGTCGAGGCCGCCCTCGTGGCCGTGGACGAGGCGCCCTGGCGCCGCACCCTCCCGCCGGTCGTCGTCCTGCGCGACGGCCGCGTCGGCGAGGTCGAGGTCCACGTGCCCCACGGGGAGACGGTGCGCTGCGAGCTCGTCCGCGAGGACGGGCGCACGGTGCCGCTGGCCCAGCTGGACCGCTGGACCGAGCCCCGCACCGTCGACGGCGCGCTCGTCGGCCGGGCCGTCCTCGCGGTGCCGGCGGACACCCCGCTCGGGTGGCACGAGCTGCGCGCGTGGGTGGGCGACCACGCCGGCGACGACGCCCCCACCGCGACGGCGCCGCTGGCGGTCACGCCCTCGCGGCTCGAGCTGCCCGAGGGGGTGCGCGACGGGCAGCACTGGGGCCTCATGGCGCAGCTGTACTCGGTGCGCTCGCGCCGCTCGTGGGGCCTCGGCGACACCGCCGACCTCGCCGAGCTCGCCTCCTGGAGCGGCGGTCTCGGCGCCGACTTCGTCCTCGTCAACCCGCTGCACGCGGCCGAGCCGGTCGCGCCGATGGAGCCCTCGCCGTACCTGCCGACGACCCGGCGCTTCGTCAACCCCGTCTACATCAGGGTCGAGGACGTCCGCGAGACGGCGTACCTGCCCTCGACCGACCGCGCGGTCCTCGAGTGGGCGGCCGAGGAGCTGCGCGCGGCCTCCGCCTCCGGTGCGCTCGTGGACCGCGACGCCGTGTGGGCCGCCAAGCGGTCCGCGCTGCGGACGGTCTTCGAGGCCGGGCGCAGCGACGCCCGCGAGGCCGCCTTCGCCGCCTTCCGGGCGCGCGAGGGGCAGGGGCTCGCGGACTTCGCGACGTGGTGCGCGCTCGCCGACCGGTACGGCCTGCCGTCCTCGCGGTGGCCGGACGCCGCGCACGACCACGGCAGCGCGGAGCAGCGCCGCCTCGTCGGGGAGGTCGCCGACGGCGCCCGCTTCCACGAGTGGCTGCAGTGGGTCGTCGACGAGCAGCTGGAGGCCGCGCAGCGCACGGCGACCCGCGCCGGCATGGCGCTCGGCGTCGTCCACGACCTCGCCGTCGGCGTGCACCCGGTCGGTGCCGACACGTGGACGCTGGGCGCGGCCCTGGCCCGCGGCATCACGGTGGGCGCCCCGCCGGACGCCTTCAACCAGCAGGGCCAGGACTGGAGCCAGCCGCCGTGGCGGCCGGACCGCCTCGCGGAGCTGGGCTACGCGCCGTACCGCGACATGGTCCGCACCGTCCTGCGGCACGCGGGCGGCGTGCGCGTCGACCACGTCATGGGTCTGTTCCGCCTGTGGTGGGTCCCGGCCGGCCTCGGCCCGGACGCCGGCACGTACGTGCGCTACGACCACGAGGCGATGGTCGGCGTCCTCGCCCTGGAGGCGCACCGCGCGGGCGCCGTCGTCGTCGGCGAGGACCTCGGGGTCGTCGAGCCGTGGGTGCGCGACCACCTGCGCGAGCGCGGCGTGCTCGGCACGTCCGTCCTGTGGTTCGAGCGCACGCAGGACGGCGCGCCGCTGCCCCCCGAGCGCTGGCGCGAGCTGTGCATGGCGACCGTGACGACGCACGACCTCCCGCCGACCGCGGGCTACCTCGCCGGCGAGCACATCGACCTCCGCGACCGCCTCGGCCTGCTGACCCGCCCGGTCGAGGAGGAGCGCCGCGTCGACGAGGCCGACCGAGCGTCCGTCGTCGCCCAGCTCGCCGAGCGCGGCCTGGTCCCGGACGACCCGACCGAGCGCCAGCTCGTCGAGGGCCTCCACCGCCTCCTCCGGGCGTCCCCGAGCCGCCTCCTCGGCGTCTCCCTCCCCGACGCCGTCGGCGAGCGCCGCACCCAGAACCAGCCGGGCACCCACGAGCAGTACCCCAACTGGCGCGTGCCCCTCGGCGACGGCGCGGGCGACCCGGTCCTCCTCGAGGACCTGCCCCGCCACCCCCGGGTCCGCTCGCTCCTCGACGCGCTGCTGACGGACCACCCGATCCGCTGAGCCGGACGGGCCGTGACGTCGTCGACGCCCGGTCCCGGTGGGGGGCGCCTCTCCGGCGTCCGGGGCCGGCACCGCCCGGGCGTCCGACGACGTCCGGGCGAGCGCCACCGGTCGTGGACCTGGGCTGCGCCGGTGCCCCGGGAGCCTCGAGGTGCGGGCGTCAGCCCCTGACGTACGGGGTGGTCATGCCCGAGGCGTGGCGCTCCCTCCCGGCCTCGGGCGCCGTCGGCGCCCTCGTGCGGTGGCGGCCGGCGAGGTGGTCCTCGAGCCGGCGCAGGGCGAGGTAGACGCCCAGGGTGATCGCCGCGGGGGCCACGACGAGGCCGACGAGGTCGACGAGGACGAAGGCCCACGACGGCAGCGGGCCGGCCGAGACCCACAGCAGCTCGGACGCCGCGGTCGCCGCGGCGCCGACGGCGATGAGGACGGGGGCGGCCGACCGGCGACTGCGGCGCGGCGCGTCCGGCCGGGCGAGCTGTTGCCGCTGCGAGGCACCCGCCCGGGACGTGAGGTGGTCCTCGAGGCGGCGCGCCAGCCGGTAGGCGCACCCGAGTGCGAGCACCGCCCCTGTGGTGCTGATGCCCCACCGGGCGGCCAGGGCCCACGTCCGGAAGCCGTCGGTGTCGTGAGCCGCGGGCAGGGCCAGGAGGTACTGCGCGGAGAACCACATCGCCAGACCGGCGCTGATGGGCAGGGCGAGGCGTCGTCGGGGGGTCGCGCGTCCCGCGGCCGTGGTGGGCATGGTGGCGGTGTCGCCGTCGCGTCGGCCGGCTGTCACCGATCGTGCGCGGGCGGGTGACCGGCGCGCGGAGGGCGTGCCGGTCGGCGTCGACGGTGGTGGTGACGCGAGGAGCCTCTGCACGGGCGGCGGGATCGATCCCGCCGCCCGTGCAGAGGCTCTCGTCGTGGGGCGGAGCCGGGTCAGGCCCGCGAGCGCCGGTCGAGCTCCTGCGCGCGCTGGGCCCGGAGCACGCCGTCCCGGTTCTCGGCGGTGAGGCGCCGCAGCCCCGACGGCGCGTCGGGGTGGGCGTCCAGCCAGGCGGTCGTCCGCGCGACGACGTCGGCGCCGTCGCCCTGGTCGGGGAACAGGCCCAGGACGACCTGCTGGGCCGTCTCGTTCGTCCGCTCGGCCCAGACCCGCTCGACCGCGTCGAAGTAGCGGTCGACGAAGGGGGCGAGGAGGGCGACGTCGCGGACGCGGGTGAAGCCGTCGATGGCAGCGCCCTGGAGGACGACGGGGGTGTCGCCGCGGTCGACGACCGACGCCCACACCTCCTCCTTGACGGCCGGCTCCGGCCGGGCGGCGAGGGCGGTGACGGCGAGGCGGCGGCCGCGGGCGGTGTCGTCGCGGTCGGCCATGGCACGGACCTCGTCCTCGCCGGCGTCGCCGGCGGCGACGAGGGCGGTGAGCAGCTCCCAGCCGAGGTCGACGTCGACCGCGAGGCCGGGGAGCGGGGCCCGGCCGTCGAGGACGCCGCGGAGGGCGGACAGCTGGTCGGGCGTCGCGGCGTGGGCGGCCGAGGCGCGCAGCAGCTGGAGCTGGAGGTCGCTGCCGGGGGGCGCCGAGCGGGTGAGCTCGAGGAGGCGGCCGGCGACCTCGGCCCGGACGGCCTCGCGGTGCTCCTGGGCGACGTACTGGCGCAGCGCGCTGCCCAGCTGGCGGAGGAGGACGAGGACGACGGAGGAGGAGGCCTGCTCGGCGGTGACGCCGCGCAGGACGAGCTCGACGAAGTCCGCGACGGGCGTCTCGGCGTCCCGGGTCATGTCCCACACCGCGCCCCAGACGAGGGCGCGGGCGAGGCCGTCCTCCACGAGGGGGAGGTCGGCGACGGCGGTCGCGAGCGACGTCGGGTCGAGCCGCACCTTCGCGTAGGCGAGGTCGTCGTCGTTGAGCAGCAGCAGGTCCGGGCGGGGGACGCCGACGAGGTCGGGCACCTCGGTGCGCTCGCCGTCGACGTCGAGCTCGACGCGGTGGGTGCGCCGCAGGCGGTCGTCGACGCGTTCGTAGCAGCCGACGGCGAGGCGGTGCGGGCGCAGGACCGGGTGCTCGGCGGGGGCCTCCTGGAGGACGGCGAGGGAGGCGATGCGGCCCTCGTCGTCGACGGTGATCTCCGGGCGCAGCGTGGTGACGCCGGCCTGCTCCAGCCAGACCCGCGACCACGAGCGGAGGTCGCGGCCGGAGGTGGCCTCCAGCTCGACGAGGAGGTCGGCGAGCTGGGTGCTGCCGTACGCGTGGCGGCGGAAGTAGCGGCGGACGCCCTCGTCGAAGTGCTCGCGGCCGACCCAGGAGACCAGCTGGGTGAGGACGCTGGCGCCCTTGGCGTAGGTGATCCCATCGAAGTTGACCTCGACGTCCTCGAGGTCGCGGATGTCGGCGACGACGGGGTGCGTCGACGGCAGCTGGTCCTGCCGGTAGGCCCACGACTTCTCCATGATCGAGAACGTCGTCCAGGCGTCGGACCAGCGGGTGGCCTCGGCCGTCGCCTGGGTGGAGGCGTACTCGGCGAAGGACTCGTTGAGCCAGAGGTCGTCCCACCAGCGCATCGTCACGAGGTCGCCGAACCACATGTGGGCCAGCTCGTGGAGGATCGTCACGGCGCGCCGCTCGACCATCGCCTCGGGGACGCGGCTGCGGAAGACGTAGTCCTCGAGGAAGGTCACCGCGCCGGCGTTCTCCATCGCGCCCGCGTTGAACTCCGGCACGAAGAGCTGGTCGTACTTGGCGAAGGGGTACGGCAGGTCGAAGAGGCGCTCGTAATGCGCGAACCCGCGCCGGGTGACGTCGAGGACCTCCTCCGCGTCGAGGTGCTCGGCCAGCGAGGCGCGGCAGAGGACCCCGAGGGGGACGGTGCGCCCGTCGCTGCTCGTCAGCTCGCCGTCGACCCGGTGGTACGGCCCGGCGACGACCGCCGTGACGTACGGGGCGAGGCGCGGCGTCGGCTCGAAGGACCACGTGGCGCGGCCGGGCCCGGCCGTCGTCGGCTCGGGCGTCGGCTGCACGGAGACCACGGTCCAGTGGTCCGGCGCCGTCACGGTGAAGCGGAAGGTCGCCTTGAGGTCGGGCTGCTCGAAGACGGCGAAGACGCGGCGGGCGTCGGCCACCTCGAACTGGCTGTAGAGGTAGACCTCGTCGTCCACCGGGTCGACGAAGCGGTGGAGGCCCTCGCCCGTCGTCATGTACGCGCCGTCGGCGACGACCCGGACGACGTTCTCCTCCGCGAGCCCGTCGAGGGCCACGCGGGCGCCGTCGGCGACGGCGGACGGGTCGCGGCGCTCGCCGTTGACCTCGACCTCGGTGACCGAGGGGGCGACGAGGTCGAGCCAGGTCGAGGCGCCCTCGGCCGCGCGGAAGCGGACGACCGTCGTCGTGGTGAAGACGTCGGCGCCCCGCGTGAGGTCGAGCGTCACGTCGTAGGAGTCGACGGCCACGAGCTCGGCGCGCTGCCGCGCCTCGTCCCTCGTGAGGTTGGTGCCGGGCACGGTGGTCCCCCCTCGGCCCGCCGGGCGGGCCTCGCGCTGCTCTCGGCCCGGGCCGCTGTGCTGCAGGCCGGGTGCTGCGGCCCCCCGTCGGGCGGGCCCCGCGGAATGCTGCCACGCGCCCCGGCGCTGGTCGCGGCATGACGACGACGAGCACCGACGCCCCGGCCACCCCCGCCCGCGAGACGGCCGAGTTCTGGTTCGACCCCATCTGCCCGTGGGCGTGGATGACCTCCCGCTGGATGATGGAGGTGCAGCAGGTGCGGCCCGTCGACGTCGACTGGCACGTCATGAGCCTCGCCGTCCTCAACGAGGGGCGTGACCTGCCCGAGGAGTACCGCGCGATGATGGACAAGGCGTGGCTGCCGGTCCGCGTCGTGACGGCGGCGAAGGAGCAGCACGGCGCCGAGCACGTGAAGCCGCTGTACGACGCCATCGGCACCCGCATCCACCTCGGGGGCCGCAAGGACTGGCGCGAGGTCGTCGTCGAGGCGCTCGCCGAGGTGGGCCTGCCCGCAGAGCTCGTCGAGGCGGGGGACGCGGACGCCCACGACGCCGCGCTGCGCGCCAGCCACGCCGAGGGCATCGACCGGGTCGGCCAGGACGTCGGCACGCCCGTCGTCGCAGCAGCCGGGGTCGCCTTCTTCGGCCCCGTGGTCACGCCGGCGCCCAAGGGCGAGGCGGCCGGGAAGCTGTGGGACGGCGTGCTCGCCGTCGCCTCGACGCCGGGCTTCTACGAGCTCAAGCGCACGCGCGACGCCTCGCCCGACTTCTCCTGACGCCCCTCGCGGCGCGGGGCCGGTGACGGCCGCGGGGCCCGGCGAAAAGCGCTCGGGCCCCGTCGGACCTCCGGTCTAGCGTGGGGCGACCGGCGTTCGAGCCGGCGCCGTCGGCGCCGCCCCCGGTCGCCGAGGGACGAGGGGCAGCCGTGTGCACCGGTGCGAGCAGGACGTCCGCGGGCCCGGCGCGCGCGGCCCCGCTGGACCTGCGGCGGCTGGCGGCCGCCGGCTCGTGGGCGGCGCTGGGCGCCGCCGTCGTCGCCGCCGTCGCCGAGACGGTGGGGGCCGTCGTCGCCGGCCGGCTGGCCGAGGGCCCCACGGCGGCCCTCGTCGTCGCGCTGACCGCCCTGCTCGTCGGGGCGGGCCTCCTCGAGACGGCCGGCCGGACCCTCTTCTCCGGGGTCGTCGGCCGGGCCGAGGGCCGCCTGCGCGGCGACCTCGTGGACCGGGTGCTGGGCCAGCCCGTGCCCGTCCTGGAGGAGCAGGGCGTCGGAGAGCTGTTCGACCGCGTCGACGACGACGCCTGGCAGCTCTCCACCCTCCTGCGGACCGTCGGCTGGGGGACGCTCCGCGCGGCCCTGCGCAGCGTCGCCGCCTGGGTCGCCGCGGCGGTCATCTGGTGGCCCGCCCTCGTCGTCTTCCCGCTCGTCGCCCTGCTCGCGTGGCTGGCCGTGCGCCGTCGGGCGCCCGAGGTGGCACGGCTGAAGGTCCTCGAGGAGGTCGCCTGGTCCGAGCACTCCTCGCACCTCGAGGAGTCCGTCGCCGGCCGCGACGACGTCCGGACCTCGCTCGGCCAGCCCCACGTGCTCCGCCAGTACGCGGTGCGCTCCGCCGACCTCCTGCGCCGGGTCCGCGCGACCGCGGCCGCGGCGTCCGGGCTCGCCGGCCGGGCGGGCCTCGTCCTGCACCTCATGCTCGCGGGCGTCGCCGTCGTCGGCGTGGCGCTCGTGCCGGGCGGGACGCTCGGCGTCGGGCAGCTCCTCTCCCTGTGGCTGCTCGTCTCCTCCTTCGTCGGCCAGCTGGCCCAGGTCAGCAACAACCTCCCCGAGATCCAGGAGGGGCTGGGCGCCCTCACCCGCATCCGTCAGCTGCTCTCCTCGCCGCAGGAGCCGGTCGGCGGCGCCGCGGTCCCCGCCGGGCCGCTGGCGGTCGAGCTGCGGGGGCTGTCCGTCGGGTACGAGGGCGGCTTCGCGCTGCAGGGCGTCGACCTCGTCGTCGGCGCGGGGACGACGTGCGCGCTCGTGGGGCGCAGCGGCTCGGGCAAGTCGACGCTCGCCAAGGCGCTCTCGCGCGCCGTCGAGCCGGCGCCGGGCTCCGTGCTCGTCGGCGGGACCGACGTCGTCGCCGCCGACGTCGAGCAGCTCCGGCGGGCGGTGGGCGTCGTCACCCAGCGCACCGAGCTCCTCGCCGCGAGCCTCGCCGACAACATCACGCTCCTGGCCGACGTCCCCGACGGGGCCGTGGAGCGGGCCGTCCGCGAGCTGGGGCTCGACGACTGGGTCGCCGGGCTGCCCGACGGGCTGGCCACCCGGCTCGGCGTCGGCGGCGTCACCCTGTCCGCCGGCGAGGAGCAGCTCGTCGCCGTGGCGCGGCTGCTCGTCCGCGACGTCGGACTCGTCGTCCTCGACGAGGCGACGGCGCGGATGGACCCGCAGACGGAGGCCCGCGTGACGCGGGCGACCGACCGGCTGCTGGCCGGGCGCACCGGCGTCGTCATCGCCCACCGCCTCTCGACCACCCGGCGGTGCGACGCCGTCGCCGTCCTCGACGGCGGCCGGCTCGTCCAGCACGGCCCCCGTGCGGCGGTGGCCGCGGCGCCCGGCCCCTTCCGCGAGCTCCTGCGTGCCGCGGGCGAGCCCACCGGCACCGGGCCGTCCGCCGGCGACGCCGCGGCCGCCCCCACGGGTCCGGTCGGCGCCCCCGTCGCGGCGGCCGTCCCCGCGCAGTCCCGCCGGCCCGTCGACGAGCCGGTCGGCGGGGCCCGGCCGCCCGTGCGGAGGGTCGAGCGCCGCGAGCCGCGCGCGGCCGCCCCGGCGCCGCGGACCTCCCTGCCGCGCAGCGTCCTGCGGGCCGTCGGCACGCACCGCCGCTGGCTCGCCGTCGGCGCGCTCGGCTTCCTCGGCGTCTCGCTCCTCGGCTCCTCGGGCGCCGTCTCCGGCTGGCTGTGGGGCGGCGTCGTCGCCGGGCTCGAGCGCGGCGAGCAGCCGTGGTGGCTCGTGGCCGGCCTCGTCGTCAGCGTCGTCGCGTCGCCGGTGTGCCTGCTCGTGGCCTTCCGCGTCTACCCGCTGTGGTGGGTGGGGACGACGCTGCGGCTGCGCCTCGCGGTGCTCCGGGGGCAGACGATGCAGCGGCGCCTGCTGCGCACGAGCCCCGGCGAGGTGACCGCCCGGGCGCTCGACAGCGACCGGCTGATGATCTACGTCGACCGGTGGGTGGACGTGCTCATGGGCGTGCTCGTCGTCGGCGCCACGGCGCTGGCGGCCGAGCGCAGCCTCCTCGCCGGCGGGGTGGTCGCGGCCGTCCTCCTCGGCTCCGCGCTCGTGTCCGCCCTCGGCGCGCCCGTCATGGGCCGCACCGCCCGGCTGGCGGGGGACCAGCGCACCGTCTTCGGCGCCGCCCTCGTCTCGGCGCTCGAGGCGGTGCGGACCGTCAAGCTCGCCGCGGCCGTCCCGTCGGTGCGGCGGCACCTCGCGTCGGTCGACGACGTGCGGGTCGCGGCCTCGGTGCGCGAGAACCGGACCAAGGCCCTCCTCGAGGGCGTGCCCGTCGTCCTCGTCCAGCTCGGCGTGGCCGCGGGCTGGGCGCTGTACCTCGCCGGCGCGTGGGACCTGCGGACGGCCGTGCTCGTCACGACGGCGGTCACCGGCTCCGCGTGGTTCGGGACCGTCGCGGGCGCCGTCGTCACGGAGATGCCCGTCGCGCGGCGCTGGCTCGGCGCCGCCGCCCTCCTCGCCGGGCGCGGCGACCTCCTGGCCGTGCCGCCGGGCGTCGACCTCGTCGAGGGCACGGCGCCGGCCCCGCGGCCGGTGCCGCGCACCCCGCTGCGCCGGCTCCGGCTCGAGGGCGTCACGGCGGTCCACGACGACGGCACCGTGGGTGTCCGGGACGTCGACCTCGAGGTGGGGGCCGGCGAGCTCGTGCTGCTCCTCGGGCGCGTCGGCTCGGGCAAGTCGAGCCTGCTGGCCGCGCTCGCGGGCCTCGTGGACCACGAGGGCCGCGTGCTCTGGAACGACGTCGACGTCGACGACCCGCAGACCTTCCTGCGGCCGGGCCAGGTGGCCTGGGTCGCCCAGGTGCCCCGGGTCCTCTCGGGCACGTTCGCCGACAACGTCGTGCTCGACCACGCCCGGCACCCCGACGACGCACTGGCCGACGCCCGGACGTCCGTGGACGTCGAGCGCGCCGGCGGCCACGGCGCCCTCGTGGGGCACCGCGGCGTCCGGCTGTCGGGCGGGCAGGTCCAGCGCCTGGCGCTGGCGCGGGCCCTCGCCACGCAGGCCGAGCTGCTCGTCGCCGACGACGTCTCGTCGGCGCTCGACGCGCGGACCGAGGTGGAGCTCTGGGAGGCGCTGCGCGGCCGCGGCACGACGGTCATCGGCTCGACGTCCAAGCGCTCGGCGCTCGAGCGGGCCGACCGGGTCGTCGTCCTCGAGGACGGGCACGTGGCCGCCACCGGCCGGTGGCGGGAGCTGGCGGGGGACTGGGGCCACCTGGCCGGCTGACCGCGGGACGGCGGTCGACCTAGACGTGGATCGCCATGAGGAGGCCCGCGTCGTCGCGGGGCGGGTCGGCCGGCAGCGTCTCGGCCGTCCCCGCGGCGACCCGCCGCGCCGTCCAGACGAGCGCGGCCGCGTCGAGGTCGTCGTCGGGCGCGACGCCGGGAGGCGCCTGCGCGAGGGCGGCCACGAGCGCGTCGGTGCCGCAGCCGAGGACGCCGCCGAGGACCGCGAGGCGCTCGCCGACCCCGCGGGCCGAGCGCTTGCGGGCGAGGACCCGGCCGGCCGCGGCGGCGAGGCTCACCTCGGGGTGCGCCTCCACGAGGCGGGGCCCGTCGCCCGCCGCGGCCAGCGCCCGCGCGGTGCGGTCCCAGGCCCGCACGTGCGCCAGGAGGGCGTAGGCCTGCGCCGAGGGCCGGGCGCCGGGCTCGGCGAGCGCCACGACGCCGGCGTGGTCGAGCTGCTCGGCGGCCTCGACGAGCGGGCGCGGGGGCGTGCCGAAGACCCGGGAGGCGGAGCCGCCGGGGCCGCGCAGCCGCGCCCGGGCCAGGACGTCCGCCGCCCGCGGGCCCGACGGCGCCAGGCCGAGCGGCAGGTCGAGGCAGACCACGGAGGCGCCGGCGGCACGGGCCAGCGCCAGCACGTCCTCCGGCGTCCCGACGAGGTGCAGCTCGGGGGCGCGGGCGTCGGGCCGGTCGGCGCCCACCGCCACGGCCCACGAGCCCGCGCACCCGTCGACGCCCAGCACCACCGCCACGGCCGGGAGCCTCGCGCACCGCGGGCCGGCCTGCCCGTCGCGGCCGCACCGGCGGGGCGACGGGCCGTGTGCTGAGATCGGCCCCATGCGCGTCCACGTCGCCACCGACCACGCCGGCTTCGAGTTCGTGCGCGCGCTCGCGGCGCACCTGCGGGAGTCCGGTCACGAGGTCGTCGACCACGGCCCGTCCGCCTACGACGCGCAGGACGACTACCCGGCCTTCTGCATCGCGGCGGGCGAGGCGGTCGTCGCCGACCCGGGGAGCCTCGGCGTCGTCGTCGGGGGCTCGGGCAACGGCGAGCAGATCGCCGCCAACAAGGTCGTGGGCGTCCGCGCCGCGCTCGCCTGGAACCTCGACACCGCGCGGCTGGCGCGCCAGCACAACGACGCCAACGTCGTCGCCGTGGGTGCCCGCCAGCACTCCGTCGAGGAGGCCGTCGCCCTCGTCGAGGCCTTCCTCGCCGAGCCCTTCTCGGGCGACGAGCGCCACGCCCGGCGCATCGGCCAGGTCGCCGCCTACGAGACGTCCCGGGGCGCCGCCGCCGCGGGCGGGGACCCGGTCGCCTGAGGTGCCCGAGGGCCACAGCATCCGGCGGCTCGCCGACGTCTTCGTGCGCGACCTCGCCGGGCAGGAGCTCCGCGCGGGCAGCCCGCAGGGCCGCTTCGCCGAGGGCGCCGCGCTGGTCGACGGCACCGTCCTGCGGCGCGCCGAGGCCCACGGCAAGCAGATGTTCCTCGGCTTCGCCGGGGGCCGCTGGGTCCGCGTCCACCTGGGCCTCTACGGCAAGTGGGTCTTCGGCACGGGGGAGCCGCCCGAGCCGCGGGGCGCGATCCGCCTGCGGCTGCAGGGGCCCGGTGCCGACGGCGAGGGGGTCTGGGCCGACCTCCGCGGCCCCACCGCCTGCGAGGTCGTCACGACCGCCGAGAAGGAGGCCGTCCGCGCGCGCCTCGGGCCCGACCCGCTGCGCCGGGACGGCGACGGCGGGGTCTTCGCCGAGCGGGTCGCGCGCAGCCGGGTGGCCGTGGGGGCGCTCCTCATGGACCAGGCGGTCGTCGCGGGCGTCGGCAACGTCTACCGCGCCGAGGCCCTCTTCCGTGCCCGGACCGATCCCTACGCCCGCGGTGTGGACGTCGGCCACGAGCGGGCGCTGACGATGTGGGACGACCTCGTCGTCCTCCTCCACGACGGGGTGCGGCGCGGCTCCATCGTCACGACGGCGCCCGCCGACCGTCCCGAGGGGCACCGGCGCGGCCGGGTCCGCCGCGAGGACGCCCACTACGTCTACAAGCGGACCGGGCAGCCCTGCCGGTGGTGCGGCACACCGGTGCTCACGGCCGAGATGGTGGCGCGGAACCTCTACTGGTGCCCCGTGTGCCAGGCCGGCCTGCCCGAGGTGGGCACCCTCCCGCCCGCGCCCCCCGCCGCCTCGCGGCGGACCCGGACCGCGGCCACGTCTCGGCTGCCCCTGCTCACGGGCTGACGCGGCAGATCACCGTCGGTCACCGGCGGTGCGCGACGACGACGCGCCGGACGGACCGGTCGGGGCGCCCGCGGGCGGCCCCGGCGCCGGGTTACCCTCGCGCCGTGCCGACGGACAGCCGGCCGGGCACCGGTGCCCGGGCAGCAGCCCCCACCTGGGTCCCCTCTGCCGCGGGCGGGTGGATCGACGAGCGCCGCCGCCGGCTGACGTGGCTCCTGCAGCTGAGGTTGCTGCCGTCGCAGACCTTCCGGCTCGGCGTCGCGACGGCGATGGTCCTCGTGTGGGTCGTCGCCGCCCAGGCCGTCCCCACGCTCACGCCCGCCTCGGCGCTGGCCGTCGTCATCGTGCTGGGCGGCTACTTCCTGCGCCTGCGCCAGCTGACGATGCTGCTCTTCCTCGTCGCGACGGCCCTCGCCTACGTGGTGCCCCGCCGCAACGCCGAGGACGCCGCGTCGATCTCGCCCGCCGCCCTCCTCGTGCTCGCGGCCGTCGCGGGCGTCGTCGTGCTCATCGCCCGCAGCCGCGAGCGCCTCGGCGTCCACGGGGCCCAGGGCGAGTCGATGCTCGTCGAGCTCCGCGACCGCCTCCGGGCGCAGAGCCGGGTGACGGGGCTGCCCGAGCCGTGGCACCTCGAGCACGCCATCCGCTCCGCGTACGGCGACGGGTTCGCCGGGGACTTCGTCCTCGCCCGGAAGGTGGGGGAGGAGCGCCTCGACGTGCTCCTCGTCGACGTCTCCGGCAAGGGCACCGCCGCCGGCACCCGCGCCCTCCTGCTGTCGGGCGCCTACGGCGGGCTGGTCGGCGCCGTGCCGAGCGCGCAGCTGCTGCCGGCCGCCAACGACTACCTCCTCGAGCAGGGGTGGACCGAGGGCTTCGCCACGGCCGTCCACGTCACGCTCGACCTCCGCACCGGCGCCTTCGAGGCCTCGAGCGCCGGCCACCCGCCGCTCCTGCGCCACCGCGCGGGGCTCGGGTCGGACCGCTGGTCGGTCTCCGAGGAGGACGGCGGGCCGGCCCTGGGGCTCCTCCCCGACGTGGCCTTCCCCTCCTCGCGCGGGGTCCTCGAGCCCGGCGACGCGCTCCTGCTCTACACCGACGGCGTCGTCGAGGCGCCGGGCCGGGACCTGGCCACCGGCATCGACATGCTGTCGCGGGCCGCGTCGGAGCTCACGCAGGGGCCCGGCCTGCGCGGCAGCGCCCGTCGTCTCGTCGACGCCGTGGCTGCCGAGGACGACGACCGCTCCGTCGTCGTCCTCTGGCGCGCCGGCGTCGAGGGACGGCACGTGGCGCCCGGCGCCACCGCCGGGGCGTGAGCGCCACGGCCCTCACCCTGCGCGTCGCCGCCCGGGGCGGGGCGACGCCGGACCTCGCGTGGGAGCGGTACGCGCGGCCCGCGCTCTGGCCGACCTGGTCGCCGCAGATCACGGGCGTCGAGCTGCCGGACCGGCTGACGACCGGCGCCCGCGGCGTCGTCCACGGCGTCGGCGGGCTGCGCCTCGACGTCGTGGTCCTCGACGTCGACGAGGCGACGCGGACGTGGGCGTGGGAGGTGACGCTCGCGCGGCCCCGCGTGCCGGGGGTGCGGATGCGGCTGGACCACGCGGTCCTGCCCGGCCGGGCCGGGGGAGCGCGGACGACGCTGGCGCTGACCGGGCCGGCGCCGGTGGTGACGGCGTACGCCCCGGCGGCCTGGGTGGCGCTGCGTGGCCTCGTGCGGCCGTGAGCGTCCACGGCGTGGAGCGGGTGACGGGAATCGAACCCGCGTAGCCAGTTTGGAAGACTGGGGCTCTACCATTGAGCTACACCCGCAGCGACGGCGACGAGGCCGTGCGGGGTGCAGCCTAGCGACCTCCGCCCGCGGTCCCCGCCGCCCGTCCGCCTGCGGCACTAGGCTCGCCGCGACGTCGCGCGCGGACGTCGGGCACGACGGCACGGGGGCCGGTCCTCCGCGCCACGGGGTGTGGCGCAGCCTGGTAGCGCGTCCGCTTTGGGAGCGGAAGGCCCCCGGTTCGAATCCGGGTACCCCGACCGCTCTGCCGCCCCGCCCCTGCTGCGGGCCCGCGGGTGGGGGCACGGCGTCCCGCCCGGCTATCGTGGTGCGGCCCGTGCCCGTCCCGCCGTCCGAGGCGAGGAGCCCCGCCTGCCGGCGGGAGCAAGGGGCGCACGTCGAACCGCACCAGGAGCCCGCGCAGTGAAGAGCGCCGTCGAGACCCTCACGCCCACCCGGGTCAAGCTGTCCGTCGAGGTCACCCTCGAGGAGCTGAAGCCGAGCCTCGACAAGGCGTACCGGACCATCGGCCAGCAGGTCACGGTCCCGGGCTTCCGCCGCGGCAAGGTGCCGCCGCGCATCGTCGACCAGCGCGTCGGCCGCGCCGCCGTCCTCCAGGAGGCCGTCAACGAGGCGCTGCCCGAGTACTACGGCCGCGCCGCCCGCGAGCAGGAGCTCCGCGTCCTCGGCCAGCCCACGGTCGACGTCACCGAGGTGCCCGTCGACGGCAGCGGCCAGCTCGTCTTCACGGCCGAGGTGGACGTCCGCCCGACGATCGACCTCCCCGACTACGCGTCGATCGAGGTCTCCGTCGACGACCTCGCGCTCTCCGACGAGGCCGTCACCACCCGCCTCGACGCGCTCCGCGCGCGCTTCGGCACCCTCGCGCCCGTCGACCGCCCCGTGGCCGACGGCGACCTGCTCTCCGTCGACATCCGCGCCGAGATCGACGGCGAGGAGATCGACACCGCCGAGGGCGTCAGCTACCAGGTCGGCTCCGGCACGATGCTCGACGGCACCGACGAGGCCGTCACCGGCCTCTCGGTCGACGAGCAGGCCACCTTCACCGCGCCGCTCGCCGGCGGGGACCGCGCCGGGCAGGACGCGACCGTCACGGTCACCGTCCGCTCGGTCAAGGAGCGCCAGCTGCCCGAGGTCGACGACGACTTCGTCTCGATGGCCTCGCAGCACGACACCGTCGACGAGCTCATGGCCGACCTGCGCGAGCAGGCCCGCCAGGCCGCCGTCCTCGAGCAGGGCGTGCAGGCGCGCGACAAGGTCCTCGAGGTCCTCCGCGAGACCGTCGAGGTGCCCGTCCCCGAGGGCCTCGTCGAGCAGGAGGTGCACCGTCACCTCGAGAGCGAGGGCCGGCTCGAGGACGACACGCACCGCACCGAGGTGACCGAGGAGACCCGCCAGGCGCTGCGCACCCAGCTCCTCCTCGACGCCGTCGTGGAGAAGGAGGGCGTGCAGGTCTCCCAGGAGGAGCTCGTCGAGTACCTCGTCCAGGCCGCCCCGCAGGCCGGCATGGACCCGAGCGCCTTCGCCCAGGCCATCCAGGAGGCCGGCCAGGTCCCGGCCATGGTCTCCGAGGTCGCCCGCCGCAAGGCGCTCGCCGTCGTCCTCGAGGGCGCGACGATCACCGACGCGTCCGGCAACACGGTGGACCTCTCCGAGGAGGAGGGCGGCGAGGAGCCGGCCGCCGACGACGCCGAGGGCACGACCGCCGAGGCGCCCGCCGACGACGCCACGACCGACGCCGAGGCCCCCAAGGCCTGAGCACCCCGCCGCCGACGCGGCACGACGACGCCCCGGACCTCCCGCGCGGAGGCCGGGGCGTCGTCGTCCCCGGACCCGGCCCGCCGGGCGACGGCGGCCGCGGCGGGGCCGTCCGGGTGCCGTCCGCGGCCCGGGTGCGCCCACGGCGAACACCCCTCCGGCGCCGGAACGGGCGCCGGGGGCAGGGGGTTAGGGTCGGTGCCAGACCTCCTCGCAGCGCCGTCGGGCGGCTGCCGCACCGGGCCCGCGGGCCCACCACGCGGCCCCCGCCGGGCCGGCGGGCGGGCTGGTGCAGGACGCAAGCGACCACGGCGGGGCGCCGACCGGTGCACCCGCCCACGGCGAGGACGGAGCGAACAGCGTGGTGAGCACACCAGGCGGGACGGGCCACGGCACCGGTCCCGGCATCGGCCGGGGACCCGGCGGGAGCGTCGGCCTCGACGAGCACATCTACCAGCGGCTGCTGCGCGAGCGCATCATCTGGCTGGGCTCGGAGGTCCGGGACGACAACGCCAACGCCATCTGCGCGCAGATGCTGCTGCTGGCGGCGGAGGACCCCGACAAGGACATCCACCTCTACATCAACTCGCCGGGCGGCTCGGTGACGGCGGGCATGGCGATCTACGACACCATGCAGTTCGTCAAGCCCGACGTCGCCACGTACGGCATGGGCCTCGCGGCCTCGATGGGGCAGTTCCTGCTCTCCTCGGGCGCGAAGGGCAAGCGGTACGCGACCCCGCACGCGCGGATCATGATGCACCAGCCGTCGGGCGGCTTCGGCGGCACGGTGAGCGACATCCGCATCCAGGCGGAGCTCATCAACAACATGAAGCGGACGCTCAGCGAGATCACCGCGGAGCAGACCGGGAAGACGGTCGAGCAGATCAGCCTCGACAACGACCGGGACCGCTGGTTCACGGCCGCGGAGGCGCTCGAGTACGGCTTCATCGACCACGTCGAGGCCCACGCCGCGGACGTCCGCGGCGGCGGCGGCACGAGCTGAGGAGCCACCCGATGACCGACTTCGTCGACCACGGAGCCATGGCCCGTGCGGCCGGCGGCCGCGCCCCGCAGATGCCGGGCAGCCGCTACATCCTCCCGCAGTTCGAGGAGCGCACGGCCTACGGCTTCAAGCGGCAGGACCCCTACAACAAGCTCTTCGAGGACCGCGTCATCTTCCTCGGGGTGCAGGTGGACGACGCGTCCGCCGACGACGTGATGGCCCAGATCCTCGTCCTCGAGTCGATGGACCCGGACCGCGACATCACGATGTACATCAACTCGCCCGGCGGCTCCTTCACGGCGCTCACGGCGATCTACGACACGATGCAGTACGTCAAGCCGGACATCATGACCGTCTGCCTCGGGCAGGCGGCGTCGGCGGCGGCGGTGCTGCTCGCGGCGGGGGCCCCGGGCAAGCGCCTCGCGCTCCCCAACGCCCGCGTGCTCATCCACCAGCCGTCGCTGTCCAGCGGCGACTACGCGCAGGCCTCGGACATCGAGATCCACGCGGCCGAGGCGCTGCGGATGCGGAACTGGCTCGAGGAGACGACGGCCAAGCACAGCAACCGCACCGTGGACCAGGTCCGGCTCGACATCGAGCGGGACAAGATCCTCACGGCCGACCAGGCGCTCGAGTACGGCCTCGTCGACCAGATCCTGCCCAGCCGCAAGGGCCGGCTGCAGGTCTCGGCCTGACCCGTCCGCGGCCCCGGCGACGCCGGGGCCGCGGACGGCCCGCCGTCGGGCCCCGCGCACCCGCGCGGGGCCCGACGGCGCCACCCCGACCGGCGGTGTCGGCACGCGCCACGGTGCCGGGTGGTGTGTGATGGACCCGTGCCCGGCGCCCGCCGGGACCGAGCAGGGAGGAGCCGGACCGTGGCGCGCATCGGGGACGGCGGCGACCTGCTGAAGTGCTCCTTCTGCGGGAAGAGCCAGAAGCAGGTCAAGAAGCTCATCGCCGGGCCCGGCGTCTACATCTGCGACGAGTGCATCGACCTCTGCAACGAGATCATCGAGGAGGAGCTGGCCGAGGCCAGCGAGATGGGCCTGGGCGAGCTGCCCAAGCCGCGCGAGATCTACTCGTTCCTCGAGGAGTTCATCGTCGGGCAGGACGCCGCCAAGCGGGCCCTCGCCGTGGCGGTCTACAACCACTACAAGCGCGTGCAGGCCACGCCCGCCGCCGGCCCCCGTGACGAGACGGTCGAGCTGGCGAAGTCGAACATCCTCCTCATCGGCCCCACCGGCACCGGCAAGACGTACCTCGCGCAGACCCTCGCGCGGATGCTCAACGTGCCGTTCGCCATCGCCGACGCCACGGCCCTCACCGAGGCGGGCTACGTCGGCGAGGACGTCGAGAACATCCTCCTCAAGCTCATCCAGGCCGCCGACTACGACGTCAAGAAGGCCGAGCAGGGGATCATCTACATCGACGAGGTCGACAAGATCGCCCGCAAGAGCGAGAACCCGTCGATCACCCGCGACGTGTCCGGCGAGGGCGTGCAGCAGGCGCTGCTGAAGATCCTCGAGGGCACGACGGCGTCGGTGCCGCCGCAGGGCGGGCGCAAGCACCCGCACCAGGAGTTCATCCAGATCGACACGTCCAACGTGCTCTTCGTCGTGGGCGGCGCCTTCGCCGGCCTCGAGGAGATCATCTCGGCGCGCGTCGGCAAGGGCGGCGTCGGCTTCGGCGCCCAGCTGCACACGAAGAACGACGACGTCGACGTCTACGGGCAGGTCATGCCCGAGGACCTCACGAAGTTCGGCCTCATCCCCGAGTTCATCGGTCGCCTCCCCGTCATCACGACGGTCGCGAAGCTCGACGCCGACGCTCTCGTCCGGATCCTCACCGAGCCGCGCAACGCGCTCGTGCGCCAGTACCAGCGGATGTTCGAGATCGACGGCGTCGAGCTCGAGCTGACGCCGGACGCCACGCGCGCCGTCGCCGAGCAGGCCATCCTCCGCGGCACCGGCGCCCGTGGCCTCCGCGCCATCATGGAGGAGGTGCTGATGCCGGTCATGTTCGACATCCCCTCCCGCGAGGACGTCGCCCGCGTCGTCATCACCCGCGAGGTCGTGCTGGAGAACGTGCTGCCGACGCTCGTCCCCCGCGCCGCCGGCACGAGCGCCCCGCGCAAGCGGGAACGGCGCGAGAAGAGCGCCTGACCGACCGGGATCACCCCCGTCCGTACCGGTCATCTCGAGCAGCACGACCCGTCGGGCGCGCCCCAGGTAACGCCTGCGCCTCGTGCCCGCACCTCCCGGCGGGGACCGACCCACTCTGGGGAGCGTGCCGCACGGTCACCCACGGTCTGGGGAGCGTGGTGCACGGCTCGAACCCGTAGAGCCGTGCTCGACGCTCCCCGGTCGGCGCTCCCGCGTGCCGGACGTTCCCCGGTCGCATCCGGGGAGCGTGAGGCACGGTAGAGCGCCGTCCGGGGTGCACGGTGCACGGCTGCGAGCCTCGTCGTCGAGCACCGCGTCCCTCGGTCGGGCCTCGGCCGTGCACGGCGTTCCCGTGTCGGCCTCACGGACCGCCGGCACGCCTCGCCGCACTGATCCGCAGCACCTGTCGACGGCAGCCGTCGGGGTCGGTGCGCAGGCGGAGCGAGGTGAGGCGCACCGTCTGGATGCCCTGCTCGGCGAGCCCGGCGTCGCGCCGCACGTCCCGTTCGCGGTCGGCGACGCCGCCGTGCCATCGCCGTCCGTCCAGCTCGACGGCCAGGCGGGCCTCCTCGTCGTACAGGTCGAGCCGCACGGTCCGGCCGTCGAGGCGGACCGGTACCTGCCACCGCCACCCCTGGAAGGCAGAGCCGGTGAACACGCGCCGGTGCCCCCAGATCTCGAGCTCGCTCTCGCAGCCACCCGCGACGAGGTCGAGGAGGGCGAGCAGCTGCGCCCGTCCGGCCAGGCGGGGGTGGAGCAGCACCTCGTCACGCAGACGACCGGCCGTCGTCCGTCGTTCCCGGAGGGCCGTCAGCACCGCAGCACGTCGGTCCTCGTCGTCCAAGCAGGTCCACGCCTGGACGACGGCGCGCTCGAGGCCCACGACGGGCAGGCCTGCCCGACGGACGGGGACGGCCGGGCGTCGCGACCGGTTCAGCCGCACCCTGTCGCCGACGTCGGCCGAGCGACGGACCCGGTGGTCCACGAGGACGTCGACCACCGCGTCCTCGGGCACCGGCAGCCCCCAGAGCGCGAGTGCGGTGCCGTGGCTGAGCGCCGCCCCGTCGCCCGCCCAGGCCAGTGCCGCTCGTAGCCGGGTGTTCTCGTCCACCCTGCCGGGCGCGACGAAGGTGGACGGCAGGGCGCGGCGTACCCGCCCGGCGGCCAGGTCGCGGGCCAGCCGACCCCGGCCGACCGCCCCGAGCTGTTGCCGCGTCACCGCGCCCCCGTGCTGAACCGCGGCGTCCGCCGCCTCCCCGCTCACGGCGGGAGCGTGGCGCACCGGGTGGCACCGCGTCGGCTGCCCTGTGGACGGACGGAGCCGACCTCAGCCGGCGGCCACCGCCGCGCGGCGGCCGCGCTTCTGCGTGTACATGCGGCGGTCGGCCTCCTGGAGGAGGGCGTCGGCGTCGCCGCCCGGCACCTCGGCGGAGGCGACGACGCCCACGCTGGCGGAGACGGCCTGGAGGACGGCGTCGCGGCGGGCGTCGACGGTGGTCGACGTCGTCACGTCCGCCGGGAGGTCGAAGGGGACGGACAGCGCCGTCACGAGGCGGGAGCGGAGGGCCGCCGCGCAGGCGGCCTCGTCCTCGGCGTCGGCGGTCACCGCGAGGACGGCGAACTCGTCCCCGCCGAGGCGGGCGACGACGTCGTCCGCGCGCACCACCTCCCGCAGCCGCGCCGCGACCGCCACGAGGAGGGCGTCGCCGACGGCGTGCCCGCAGACGTCGTTGACCGCCTTGAAGCGGTCGAGGTCGCAGAAGGCGGCCACGAGCGGGGTGCGGGACGCCGTCGTCCGCTCGAGCGCCTCGGTGAAGGCGGCGCGGTTGGCGAGCCCGGTGAGGGGGTCGGTGTAGGCGAGCGTCGCGAGCGCCGACGCCTGCGCGCGGAGCTGCTGCGTGAGGCGGGCGTTGTCGACGACGACGAGCCACTGCCGCACGAGGACGAGGCCGCCGAGGCCGCCGAGCGCGACGACGGCGCCGGCGCTCACCTCACCACCGGCGGCGACGCCCGCGACGACGGCGAGGGCCAGGGCCAGCGGCAGGTAGGGGAGGAGCTGGAGGAGGAGCCCGCCGCGCAGGCGCCGCTCGGTGACGGCGCGGCCCGGACGGAGGAGGCACGCCGCGGTGACCGCGACGAGGGCGGCGGTCCACGTGGCGTCGAGCAGGCCCCCCGGGTCGTAGGCCCCGGTCGCACCGACGTACACGTACGTCGAGTCGGCGACGGCCATGAGGGCGGCCCCGACGGCCAGAGCCGCGACGGGGGCCGTGAGGCGGGTGCGGGCGACGAGGGTGATGGCCACGGTGAGGGCGACGGCGTCGGAGATCGGGTAGGCCGCCGCCAGCGCCAGCGCGGCGAAGGACTCCGCCTGCGCGACGAGGGCCTGCAGCACGAGCAGCCAGCTCACGACGGCGAGGGCGCCGGCCACGACGACGCCGTCGAGCATCGTGCGCACCCAGCTGCCCGCGTGCGTGCTGCCGCGGGCGAGCAGCAGGAGCGCGAGGGGCGCCAGCACGGCGTAGAGCAGGAAGCCGACCTCGGCGAGGGAGAAGGACGGGCCCGCGTCGCCCAGCACCACCTGGTGGTAGGCCCACACGGACTGCCCGCCGGCGAAGCCCGCCAGGGCCACCGACAGCAGGGCCCAGCCGGGCGTCCCGGCCTCGCGGCGCCGGTGGCCGGCCCGGGCGCGCAGGGTGCACACGACCGTCGCCGTGACGGCGACCGCGCACTGGGTCAGGTCGCCGACGGCGGTCGCGACGACGGGCGGGAGGCCGAGGACCCGGCGGACGGGCTCGCCGAGCAGGACGAGGACGACCGGCAGGGCCGCGAGCAGCCACGGCCACGCCGGACGGCGCCCCCGTCGGTCGCCGACGGGGGCGTCCGGGAGACGCCGCTGCGTCGGGATGCCCACGGGGTGCTCATCGGCGCCCCGGGCACCGACCGGAGGAGCGCTCACCCGCGCGGCCGGTCGCCCTCCCACGGACGTCCACCGAACGGCCCATCGCGTCGGCGGCGGGCGCCGACCCCGGCCTAGCCGGCGGGGGTCTCGGCCAGCTCGACCTCGTCGACGCCGAGGACGTCGCCGCCCTCCACGAGGACGAGGTCGGCGACGCGGCCGGCGCCCCGCAGGTCGTCGACCGCCGGGCGCACCAGGGCGACGTCGGCCGCCGGCGCCGTGACGACGGCCCGCAGGACGTCGGTGCGCTGCGACACCTTGGCCTGCGACTTCGCCTTGCGGACGCCCGCGAGGGCGGCACCGAGCAGCGGCAGGACGCGCGGGTCGGCGTCGGCGGCGAGCCCCCGGAGGGGTGCCGCCGTCGGCCACGCCGCCGCGTGGACGGAGGAGCCGTCGGCGTGCGACCACGACCAGACCTCCTCCGTCGCGAAGGGCAGCGCCGGGGCGAGCAGCCGCAGCAGGACGTCGAGCGCCGTCGACAGCGCGGCGCGGGCCGAGCGGGCTCCCGCGTCGGCGTCCTCGGCGCCGCCCGCGTACGCACGGTCCTTGACCAGCTCGAGGTAGTCGTCGCAGAAGCGCCAGAAGAAGGTCTCGGTGACTGCCAGCGCGCGCTGGTGGTCGTAGGCGTCGAAGGCCGCGGTGGCTTCGTCGACGACGTCGGCCAGCCCGGCGAGCAGCGCCCGGTCCAGCGGCAGCGTGACGTCCTCGGCCGGCGCCGAGCCGAAGCCGAGCACGAACTTGCTGGCGTTGAGCACCTTGATCGCCAGGCGGCGGCCGACCTTCATCTGCGCGACGTCGAAGGTGGCGTCCGTGCCGAGCCGCGCCGAGGCGGCCCAGTAGCGGACGGCGTCGCTGCCGTGCTGCTCGAGGAGGTCGAGCGGCGTGACGACGTTGCCCTTCGACTTGCTCATCTTCTTGCGGTCCGGGTCGAGGATCCAGCCGCTGATGGCGGCGTTGCGCCACGGCAGCGCGCCGGTCTGGTGCTCGGCGCGGACGACCGTCGAGAAGAGCCAGGTGCGGATGATGTCCTGGCCCTGCGGGCGCAGGTCGTACGGCGCGACGCGCGCCCACAGGTCGGCGTCGCCCCCGTGCTCGCCCCAGCCGCCGGCGACCTGCGGGCTCAGCGACGACGTCGCCCACGTGTCCATGACGTCGGGCTCGCCGACGAAGCCGCCGGGCACGCCGCGCTGGTCCGCGGAGTAGCCCGCCGGGACGTCGCTCGACGGGTCGACGGGGAGGTCCGCCACGGCGGGGGCGAGCGGCGCGTCGTAGCGGGGCTCGCCGTCGTCGCCCACCGGGTACCAGACCGGGATCGGCACGCCGTAGGAGCGCTGGCGGCTGACGAGCCAGTCGCCCGTGAGGCCGCCGACCCAGTTCTCGTAGCGGGCCCGCATGAAGGCCGGGTGGAAGTCGAGCTCGGCGCCGCGGTCGAGGAGGCGCTGCCGCAGGGCGTCGTCGCGGCCGCCGTTGCGGACGTACCACTGGCGGCTCGTGACGATCTCGAGGGGCTTGTCGCCCTTCTCGAAGAAGTTGGCCTTGCGCTGCGTGGCCACGGGCTCGCCGACGAGCTCGCCGCTCTCGCGCAGCGCGGCGACGACGGCCTCGCGCGCGGAGAAGGAGGTCTTGCCGGCGAGGCGGCCGTAGACCTCGCGGGCGGCGTCGCCCTCGAGCCACGACGGCGTCTCGCGGACGAGCCGGCCGTCGCGCCCGACGACCGGGCGGGTGGGCAGGTCGAGGTCGCGCCACCAGGTGACGTCGGTGAGGTCGCCGAACGTGCAGCACATCGCGATGCCGGCGCCCTTGTCGGGCTCGGCCGCGGGGTGGGCGAGGACGGGAATCTCCACGCCGAAGAGCGGCGACCGGACCGTCGTGCCGAAGAGCGGCTGGTAGCGCTCGTCGTCGGGGTGCGCGATGAGCGCGACGACGGCGGGGACGAGCTCGGGGCGCGTCGTCTCGATCTCGACGGCGCCCTCGCCGTCCGTGCGGGCGAAGGAGACGCGGTGGTAGGCGCCCGGGTAGTCGCGGGCCTCGAGCTCGGCCTGCGCGACGGCGGTCTGGAAGGTGACGTCCCACAGGCCCGGCGCCTGCGCCTGGTAGGCGAGGCCCTGCTCGAGCTCGGCCAGGAAGGCCTGCTGGGAGACGGCGCGGGAGCGCGCGTCGATGGTCTGGTACTGGTGCGACCAGTCGACGGACAGGCCGAGGCGGCGGAAGAGCGCCTCGAAGGCCTTCTCGTCCTCCTGCGTCAGCTCGACGCACAGCTCGGTGAAGGTGCGCCGCCCGACGGGCACCTGGTCCGCCGCCTTGACGCTCTTGCCCTCGGCGCCGCGCAGCGGCGGGACGAAGTCGGGGTCGTGGGGGAGCGACGGGTCGCAGCGGACGCCGAAGTAGTTCTGGACCCGGCGCTCGGTCGGCAGGCCGTTGTCGTCCCAGCCGATCGGGTAGAAGACCCGCTTGCCGCGCATGCGCTGGTAGCGCGCCACGAGGTCGGTGTGCGTGTAGGAGAAGACGTGGCCGACGTGGAGCGAGCCGGACGCCGTCGGCGGCGGGGTGTCGATCGAGTAGACGTCCTCGCGGACCGGGTCGCCCGAACGGTCGAAGCGGTAGGTGCCCCGCTCCTCCCACACCTGCGCCCAGCGGTCCTCGACGCCGTCGAGGGTGGGCTTGTCGGGGACCTGCGGCGTGCGTGCGTCGGACATGGTGCCGATCTTCCCAGAACCGCGGGGCGGTCCCGGACGTCCGGCCCGGCGCGGCCTCGCCGCCCGCGGTGGTCGTCACTACGGTCGGCGGACGGCCGGGCCGACGACGGGCCGGACGACGCGAGGACGCGGCGGCGCCGCGACGAGGAGGTCACGGTGAGCCAGACCGACCAGCAGGTGCCCACGACGATGCAGGCGGTCGTCTGCCACGGCCCGCAGGACTACCGGCTCGAGGAGGTCCCCGTCCCGACGCCGGGACCGGGCGAGGCGCTGGTCCGCGTGCAGGCCGTGGGCATCTGCGCCAGCGACCTCAAGTGCTACCACGGGGCCGCGAAGTTCTGGGGCGACGACGACCGCCCCGCCTGGGCGGAGACCGAGGTCGTGCCGGGCCACGAGTTCGTCGGCGAGGTCGTCGCCCTCGACGAGGAGGCCGCCGCGCGCTGGGGCGTCGCGGTGGGCGACCGCGTCGTCGCCGAGCAGATCGTCCCGTGCGGGGAGTGCCGCTACTGCCGCCGCGGGCAGTACCACATGTGCGCGCCGCACGACATCTTCGGCTTCAAGCGCGCGACGCCGGGCGCGATGGCCGAGTACATGGTCTTCCCGGCGGGGGCGCGGGTGCACACGGTCGACCCGTCGATCCCGGCGCAGCACGCCGCCTTCGCCGAGCCGCTGGCGTGCTCGCTGCACGCCGTCGAGCGGGCGGGGATCCAGTTCGGCGACGTCGTCGTCGTCGCCGGCTGCGGGCCCATCGGCCTCGGCATGGTCGCGGGCGCGAAGGCCAAGGGGCCGGCCGTCGTCGTGGCGCTCGACGCCGTCCCGGCCAAGCTCGAGCTGGCCCGGCGGTGCGGGGCGGACGTCGTCGTCGACATCACCACGGAGGACGTGGGCGAGGTGGTCCGCGGCCTCACCGAGGGCTACGGCGCCGACGTCTACATCGAGGGCACGGGCCACCCCTCGGCCGTCGGCCAGGGCCTGGCGCTGCTGCGCAAGTGCGGCACCTTCGTCGAGTACTCGGTCTTCAAGGAGCCCGTCTCGGTCGACTGGTCCGTCATCAGCGACGACAAGGAGCTCGACGTCCTCGGCGCCCACCTCGGCCCGTACACGTGGCCGGCCGCCATCGCGATGATCGAGTCCGGCGTGCTGCCGATGGACGACATCTGCAGCCACCAGCTGCCCATCTCCCGCTTCCAGGAGGGCCTGGACCTCGTGGCCGACTCGTCGCGCTCGGTCAAGGTCTCGCTGCTGCCGGGGTGAGCGGCGAGTGCCGCGAAGTGGTGGTCGTGGCCGGGCTGGGACCACCACTTCGCGGCACTCGAGGTGCGCTTCGTGGCACTCGAGGCATCAGCAGGTTGGGTAGAGCTCCTGTCCCGACGCGACCCAGGCCGCCAGTGTCGGGACGACCGTGGGCATGCCCAGGCCCAGCGTCACCTGCGACCTCGGCCCTGCGTAAAGGTCGTCCATCCCGACGACGAGACCGTCGGCGGTGATGTAGGGCGCTCCGCTGGCGCCGCCCTCCGTCTGCGCGTCGCTCTGGACCATCCCCGTCCTGATCCGTCCGGCGCCGAGGTGGTAGTCGATGCCGACGGCGGAGATGACCCCCACTTGCAAGCTCTTGCCCGTCGACGGTTGCTGGTCCTCGTCGTAAAGGTCGTACGGATCGTCCTCGGTGTCGATGGAGGCGAAGCCGATGACTGCGTGCTCCGTGCCCACGGCGGGGAAGGTGGGCGACAGGTCGAGCACCCGGTCGGGGTACGACGCGTCGATGCGGAGGAGTGCCAGGTCCTTCGAACGGTCGATGCCCACCAGCGTCGTCTCGACCTCGGCGCTGTCGACCTCCACGGTGCTACGAGCGTCGCCGTCGACCACGTGAGCATCAGTCGCCAGCAGGGACGGGCCGACGAAGAAGGCCGTGCCGTGGCCGGTGAAGAGGCCGCTGCACGAGTAGCGACGGACCTGAACCACAGAGTCCTGGTACTGGTCGTAGACAGCCCTCCAGTCGGTGTCGCTGTCCACCTCGACCTTCTGCACCACCTCGCGGGTGACGGTGGGGGCGGGCTCCGGCGCGGTGGTGACCGTTACGAAGGGAGCCGGTGTGGCTGCGAAATCGTTGGTCCGTGTCGGCGTGGGGACCGGCGCAGCGGCGGTGGGCGCGACCGTCGGCGTCGCGGCCACGGCCTGCGGCTCCTCGACCACCGCGCTCCGCGACCTCGCCGTCGGCGTCGCCCACACCTGCTCGGTGCTCGCCTCGGCCAGCTGCCCCGGGCCGTCGACGCCGACGGCGCGCACCTGGACGTACACGCGGTCGCCGGGGCGCACGCCGGCGAGCCGGTGCGACGTCGTGCCGGCGTCGAGGGGCACGACGGCGGCGTCGTCGACGTAGAGCTCGTAGCCCGTGAGGTCCATCGAGGTCGCGGTGGGGGGAGCGGCCCACGTGGCGACGAGGGCGTCGCCCTCCGTCGTCACCGCGAGGTCGGCGGGGGCGGCATGTCGGGCCGAGACGGCGGCGACGGGCACGACCTCGGACGGCGCCGAGCAGGCGACGAGCGCGGGCAGCGTGACGAGCGCCGCCAGCAGCGCGGTCGTCCGCCGCCCGCCGGCGGGACGGCGGCTGGGCATGGTGAACATCGGTGTCTCCCCCGTGGTCTGGGACGGGGCCTCCCCGGGCGCCGCCCCCACTGCCATCGGCAGCCGGTGCCCCGGCGACACGTCCCGGGTCCGCTGTGACCCGGATGCCCGCACCCGTCCGGCGGAGACCGCGCCGTTCTCCCTCGGCCCTCGCCGGGAACGGCGATGGCGCCCCACGCCGCCCGGCGCGTAACCTGGCGCGCACAGGCACCGACCCGGCCATCACCGGCGAGCCTCCGGAAGAACAGGTCGCCCCGGCGGCCCCAGTAGACCCGGACGGGACCAGCCCGTCAGCGCTGGACGAAGGAGCGGCCGTGGTGCCCGTGAGGGCGTCCGCGGCAAGCGAGGTGGTACCGCGGGTGCCCGGCCGGACGCCGGACGCTCGTCCTCGCGGTCCGGAGCGCGCGTGCGTGCGCCCGGGGCGAGGAGGACCGCGATGACCACGGCAGAGGCCGCAGGGCCGACGGGGAGCACGGGACCCACCACCGACGACGCGACCCCCCGCGGCGTGTACCCGCTCCCGTCCGCCGGGCGCACCGGTTCCGGGGGCGGGGTGCCGGCGTCGCCGTCGCTGCCCGACCTCGAGCGGCGCGTCCTCGGCTACTGGGCCGACGACGACACCTTCCGCGCCAGCGTCGAGCAGCGGCCGGCGGGCGAGGACGGCGCCAACGAGTACGTCTTCTACGACGGGCCGCCCTTCGCCAACGGCCTGCCGCACTACGGCCACCTGCTGACCGGCTACGTCAAGGACGTCGTCCCTCGCTTCCAGACGATGCGCGGCCGCCGGGTGGAGCGGCGCTTCGGCTGGGACTGCCACGGCCTGCCGGCCGAGCTCGAGGCCGAGCGCCAGCTGGGCATCGGCGGCAAGCGCGACGTCCTCGAGATGGGCATCGAGGTCTTCAACGAGGCCTGCCGCGAGAGCGTCCTGCGCTACACCGACGAGTGGCAGGAGTACGTCACCCGCCAGGCGCGCTGGGTCGACTTCGACCACGACTACAAGACGCTCGACCTCTCCTACATGGAGAGCGTCATGTGGGCGTTCAAGCGGCTGCACGACAAGGGCCTCGTCTACGAGGGCCGCCGCGTGCTGCCGTACTGCTGGCGCGACGAGACGCCGTTGTCCAACCACGAGCTGCGGATGGACGACGACGTCTACCAGCAGCGGCAGGACCCGGCGGTGACCGTCTGGTTCGGCCTCGAGACGGGCGAGCGGCTGCTCGCCTGGACGACGACGCCGTGGACCCTCCCGAGCAACCTCGCCGTCGCCGTCGGCCCCGACGTCGACTACGTCGTCGTGGAGGCGGGCCCCGCGGCGGCCGACGGCGGCGCGGGCGAGCGCTACGTCCTCGCGGAGGCACGCCTCGCGGCGTACGCCGAGGTGCTCGACCTCGGCGAGGAGCCGGCATCCCGCGTCGTCGGGCGGCTCGCGGGCTCCGAGCTCGTCGGCCGCCGCTACACGCCGCTCTTCGACTACCTGGTCGACGCCGACACCTTCGGCACGGGCGAGGCGTACGTCGTCGTGCCGAGCGACCACGTGACGACCGAGGACGGCACCGGCGTCGTCCACATGGCGCCCGCCTACGGCGAGGACGACCAGCGGGTCTGCGCCGAGCACGGCATCCCCGTCGTCCTCACCGTCGACGACCGGGCCCGCTTCACGTCCGTCGTCCCCGACTTCGAGGGCCAGCACGTCTTCGAGGCCAACACCCCCATCACCCGCGCGCTGCGCGAGCGGGGCCACGTCCTGCGCGCCGACTCCTACGTCCACTCCTACCCGCACTGCTGGCGCTGCCGGAACCCGCTGATCTACAAGGCGGTCTCGTCGTGGTTCGTCGAGGTGACGGCCTTCCGCGACCGCATGGTCGAGCTGAACCAGCAGGTCGAGTGGGTGCCGGCGCACGTCAAGGACGGCCAGTTCGGCAAGTGGCTGGAAGGCGCGCGCGACTGGTCGATCAGCCGCAACCGCTTCTGGGGCAGCCCGATCCCCGTCTGGGTGTCCGACGACCCCACGTACCCCCGGACCGACGTCTACGGCTCGCTCGACGAGCTCGAGCGCGACTTCGGCGTGCGACCGACGGACCTCCACCGGCCCTTCGTCGACGGGCTGACGCGGCCGAACCCCGACGACCCCACGGGCCGGTCGACGATGCGCCGCGTGCCGGACGTCCTCGACGTCTGGTTCGACTCGGGCTCCATGCCCTTCGCCCAGGTGCACGCCCCGTTCGAGGACGGCGAGTGGTTCGACCACCACTTCCCGGGCGACTTCGTCGTCGAGTACATCGGCCAGACGCGCGGCTGGTTCTACACGATGCACGTCCTCGCGACGGCGCTCTTCGACCGCCCCGCGTTCCGGCGCGTGGTCAGCCACGGCATCGTCCTGGGCGACGACGGCCAGAAGATGAGCAAGAGCCTGCGCAACTACCCCGACGTCGGCGAGGTCTTCGCCCGCGACGGCTCGGACGCGATGCGCTGGTTCCTCATGGCCTCGCCCGTCCTGCGCGGCGGCAACCTCGTCGTCACCGAGGCGGGCATCCGCGAGGGCGTCCGTGCCGTCCTGCTGCCGCTGTGGAACGCGTGGTCCTTCCTCGCGCTCTACGCCGGCTCGGCCGACGGCGGGCAGGGCCGGCGCGCCCGGCTCGACGCCCCCGCGTCGGAGGACCCGCTCGACCGCTACGTCGTCGCGCGGACGGCGACGCTCGTCGAGGACGTCACCGCGGCGCTCGACGTCGTCGACGTCGCCGGCGCGTGCGAGGCGGTGCGCGAGTACGTCGACGTCCTCACCAACTGGTACGTGCGCCGGTCCCGCGCGCGTTTCTGGGCGGAGGACCCGGCGGCCATGGACACGCTCGCGGGCGTGCTCGAGGTCGTCTGCCGGGTCGCGGCCCCGCTGCTGCCGCTGACGACCGAGGAGGTCTGGCGCGGCCTCACCGGCGGGCGCAGCGTCCACCTCGAGGACTGGCCGGTCGCCGGCCCCCGCGCCGACGGCGGCCACGGCCTCACGGCCGACCCCGACCTCGTCGCGGCGATGGACCGCGTGCGGGCGGTGTGCTCGGCGGCGCTCGCGCTGCGCAAGGCGCACGGGCTGCGCACGCGGCTCCCGCTCGCGCGGCTCGAGGTCGTCGTCGAGCGCGCGGCCGACGTCGCCGCCTTCGCCGACGTCGTCCGCGACGAGGTCAACGTCCGCGAGGTCGTCGTGCGCGACGTGGCGGAGGCCACGAGCGGCGTCACCGAGCGCGTCGTCGTCAACGCCCGGGCCGCCGGCCCGCGGCTCGGCAAGCAGGTGCAGGTGGCGCTCCGCGCCGCGAAGGCGGGCGACGTCGTCGTCGGCGAGGACGGCTCCGTCGTCGCCGGCGGGATCGCCCTGCAGGAGGGGGAGTACGAGGTGCAGCGGGTCGTGGGCGAGGAGGAGGCCGGGACGGCGACGCAGCTGCTGCCCGGCCGGCAGGGCTGGGTGGTCCTCTCGACGGACGTCACGCCGGAGCTGGCGGCCGAGGGCGTCGCCCGCGACGTCGTCCGCCTCGTCCAGCAGGCGCGCCGGGACGCGGGCCTCGCGGTCGGCGACCGGATCCGCCTCACGGTGCTCGGCGACGACGCCGTCGTCGCCGCGGTGTCGACGCACCAGGGGCTGCTCCAGCGCGAGACCCTCGCGACGTCCGTGGGCGTCGCGTCCTTCGCGACGGCCCGGGACCTCGGCGGCGCCGCGGGGGCGCTCGCCGACGCCGCGGCCGACCCGGGCGGCGGCGTCTCCGACGGCACCGTCGGCGACGGCGCGTCCGTGCGGGTCCGGGTGGAGCAGCGATGAGCGCGCCCTCGCCGCGGCTGCGCGCCGCGTACGCCGAGCTGCTCGCCCGCACCCCCGAGAACGCGGTCCAGCCGCGCCTCGGACCCGTGCGGCGGGCGCTCGAGCTCCTCGGCGACCCGCACCTCGCCTACCCCGTCGTCCACGTCGGCGGCACCAACGGCAAGACGTCGACGGCGCGGATCGCCGAGCGCCTGCTGCGCGAGCACGACCTGCGCACCGGCCGCTTCACGAGCCCGCACCTGCACAGCGTCACCGAGCGCATCTGCGTCGACGGGCTCCCGCTCGCCGACGACGCCTTCGCCGACCTCCACGAGGACGTCGCCCCCGTGCTCGCGCTCGTCGACGGCGAGCTGCGCGCGGCCGACGAGGTGCCGCTGACGTACTTCGAGACGCTCGCCGTCATGGCCTTCGCCGCCTTCGCGGAGGCGCCGGTCGACGTCGCCGTCGTCGAGGTCGGCCTCGGCGGCACGTGGGACGCGACGAACGTCGTCGAGTCCGCCGTCCAGGTGCTCACGCCCATCTCGCTCGACCACACCGACCTCCTCGGCGACACCGTCGAGGAGATCGCGGGGGAGAAGGCCGGCATCCTCCGCCGGGACGCCATCGCCGTCGTCGGGCTCCAGCCCGAGGGTGCCGCGGACGTCCTGCGCGAGCGCGCCGCGGCGCTGCGCACCCGGTACGTCGCCGAGGGCGAGCACGTGACGGTCGCCGGCCGGACGACGGCTGTCGGCGGGCAGGTCGTGGCGCTGCAGGGCCTCGCCGCCCGCTACGAGGACGTCTTCCTCCCGCTGCACGGCGAGCACCAGGCGCACAACGCCCTCCTGGCCGTCGTGGCCGTCGAAGCGCTCCTCGGCGGCGGGGAGCGGGCGCTCGACGGCGCCGTCCTCGAGGCGGCGCTCGGCGACGTCGCCGCCCCCGGGCGGCTCGAGGTCCTGCGGCCGTCGCCGCTCGTCGTCGTCGACGCCGCGCACAACCCCGCCGGCGTCGAGAGCCTCGTCGCGGCGATGGACGAGGCGTTCTCCGTCTCGCACGCCGTCGGCGTCGTCGGGGTGCTCGAGGGCAAGGACGCCGAGGGGGTCCTCGCGCTCCTCGAGCCGGTGCTGGCCGAGGTCGTCGTCACGCGGTCGTCCTCGCCGCGGGCCCTCGACGTCGACGACCTGGCCGACCTGGCGCGCGACGTCTTCGGCGAGGAGCGCGTGCACGTGGCGACGCAGCTGCCCGAGGCGCTCACCCGGGCCGTGGAGCTCGCGGACGTCGGCGGCGACGGCGAGGGCGGGGGCGGGGTCCTCGTCACCGGGTCCGTGACCGTGGCCGCCGAGGCCCGGCAGCTCCTCGGCGCGCCGGTCGTCGACCGGGCGTCGCGGGACGCCGACGGCACGTGGGGCGGCGACGACGGTGCCGACGACGACCGCGACCCGCTCGCGCTGCTCGGCGACCCCCTGGCGCTCGACGACGACCTCGACGGCGAGGACGCCGAGGACCTCGCCGACCGCGCCCGCGACGAGCGCGACGACCGCGGCGGCCCGTCGGGCGGGCGCCCGTGACGGCGCGGCTCGCCGCCTCGGTGCTCGTCCTCGAGGCCTTCCTCGTCTTCTTCGCCGTCCTCGCGGCGTCGCAGCTCTCGTCCGCGCCGACCGGTCTCGTCTGGGGCGGGGGCCTCGGCCTCGCGGTCGTCCTCGTCCTCGCCTCGGGGCTGGTGCGCCGGCCGTGGGGCATCACCCTCGGGTGGGTCCTGCAGGTCGTCGTCGTGCTCGGGGGGTTCGTGCTGCCGGCGATGTTCGGCCTCGGCGCCCTCTTCGTCGCCGTCTGGTTCGGGATGCTCCGCCTCGGCCGGAAGGTCGACCGCGACCGCGCCGCCTTCGTCGAGCGGTGGGGGCACCCGGACACGTGGGACGACGAGGCGCCGCCCGCCGCTCGTTAGTCTCGGCGCGGCCCGGCAACCCGTCGGCGCCGCGCCGCCGCGCCGGGTCGTCCCGGCCGACGACCCGGAGGACCCCCATGGCCGACCAGCAGACCGACGCCCCGGAGAAGGAGCGCGAGCGGACGCTCGTGCTCGTCAAGCCCGACGGCGTCGCCCGTGGCCTCGTCGGGGAGGTGCTCCGCCGCGTCGAGGCGAAGGGCTACCGCCTCGTCGCGCTCGACCTGCGCACCCCCGACCGCGAGGTCCTCGGGGCCCACTACGCCGAGCACGAGGGCAAGCCCTTCTACGAGCCGCTCCTCGAGTTCATGTCGTCGGGGCCCGTGGCCGCCGTCGTCGTCGAGGGCGAGCGCAGCATCGAGGGCTTCCGCAGCCTCGCCGGCACGACCGACCCCACGACCGCGGCGCCGGGCACCATCCGCGGCGACCTCGGCCGCGACTGGGGCCTGAAGGTCCAGCAGAACCTCGTCCACGGGTCCGACTCGCCGGAGTCGGCCGCCCGCGAGATCGGGCTGTGGTTCCCCGGCCTCTGAGCCCCTGCACCCGCTGACGAGGGCGGGCGTCGACGACGCGGACCGCGCCGTCGACGCCCGCCCTCGGTGCGTCGTGCGGCCCGTGCCGCCTCCCGACCGCCGCTCAGGAGGCGTAGGCCACGACGTTGTCGACGTAGTGCCCCGTGCGCGGGTCCACGTCGCCCCCGCACGTGACGAGGCGCAGCACCGGGGCGGGCGTGGGGCCGTAGACCCGGTCGGTGGGGAACGCGTCCTTGGGGAAGGACTCGACGGCGTCGACGGAGAAGGGCACCTCGGTGCCGTCCTCGAGGACGAGGACGACGTCGTCGCCCGGTGCCAGCTCGTCGAGGTCGGCGAAGACGGCCGGCACGCCGCCGAGCGCCACGTGCCCGGCCACGACGGCAGGCCCCCGCTCGCCCGGCAGGCTGCTCGTCGTCAACCACCCGGCGTCGCCCGCGGCCGTGGGCACCTCGATCGCGCCGTCGCCGCCGACGCCGAGGTCGACGAGCGGGGCGTCGACGCCGATGGCGGGCACGCGGACCGCGACGGGCCGCCGGCCCTCGGGCACGGCGGGCGCCTCGCCGGCGGGGCCCGGGACGGCCTGCGCGCCGGACACCTCGGCCTGCGGCGCGCTCGTGCCCGCGGGGGTCGGGATGGGGGCCGCGACGACGCCGGGGGCGGCACCGGGCTCGGCCGTGGGAAAGGTCGGCGCCGGGGTCGTCGCCGGGGGCGTCGTGGGGGCCGCCGAGGCCGAGGGCGCGGGCTCGGCGGCCGCACGGCCGGGTCCCGGCGTGGCCGGCGCGCCGCAGGCGGTCACGGCGAGGAGGGCGAGGCCCAGGCACGCCGCGGCGGCGGGACGGCGGGCGCCGACGCCCGCCGCCCGCCGCCCGGGGGGCGGCGTCACGCCCGGCGACGCCGCACGACGACGCCGGCCGCGCCGACGGCGAGGAGCAGGGCGGCGCCGGCGCCGACGAGCGCCGGGCCGGACGTGGTCCCGGTCGCGGCGGGCTCCACGGCCCCGGTGCCGGTGGCCGCGCCGCCGACGGGGGTCGTCGTCGTGCCCGCGGCGTCGACGACGCCCTGCAGGCGCAGGCCGTCGTCGCCGTCGAGGACGAGCAGCGTGTAGACCGTGCCGGCCTCCATCTGCACCTCGGTCGTGCCCCGGGTGCCCTCGCCGACGGCGTCGAGCGTCCACGGCCCGGCGGGGACCTCGGCGTAGCCGGTCGGCCGGCCGAACGCAGCGCCGCGGGCGACGACGGGGCCGTCCACCGCGGTCACGTCGACCGTGGGGCTGCTCTGCGCCGCCGGCAGCAGGCGCACGCGCGCCGTGCCGGGGGAGGGCGGGGTGAGGTCGTCGGAGAGGACGGCGAGGCGGGGGCTGTCGGTCGTGCCGAGCCCGGCGACCGTGGAGGCGGCACCAGCGCGCGCCTCGAGGCCCGTGGTGAGCAGCGGCTCGCTCGACGGGTCGGCGCCGGCGGTCCTCAGCTCGGCGACGTAGGCGCCCGGCGGCAGGGCCTCGTACTCGCCGACGGCGCCGTAGGTGGCGCCGAAGGCGAGCTCGACGGCGGGCTCGGCACCCTCGGCGGCCTCCCCGGAGACGCGGTCCACCGGGGTGACGCTGATGTCCATGGCGCCGAGGCCGGGGACGAGGTGCGCGGCGCGCACCCAGGCGTCCGAGGCCGGGGCGGCGGCCGCGGCGGTCGGCGCCGGGGCGGCCCACGCGACGAGGGCGGCGGCCACGAGGGCGGCGAGCGCGAGGACACCGGTGCGGTGGGCACGCGGCACGGGCAGGGCCTGCGCGGTGGCGCGGGCGGCGGGCGGCTGGCTGGTCATGCGGGCCTCCTGGGCCTGGCGGGTCCTGCGCGGTCGGCGCCGCCCCGGTCCCGGCCCCACCACCCTGCGGCGTCACGGGGGCGCCGGAGGGGTGGCGTAGCACGGTCGTCGTGGCTGCGCGTGACGGAGAGCCTGGCGCCGTCCCCCCCGACGCGCCACCCGGTCGCTCCGGGCGACGGCGGCACGGCGCCCGCGACTCCCCGTCCACCCGCTTCGGGACGCCCGCACGGCCGGATGGGTCCGGGTTCGTCACCCTCCGCCCGGTCCGGCGAGGGGCCGGGCGGGGCGGTGCCCCCGGGTGCCGTCGGCGCGCGCGGTGGCCGCTCGCCGGGGCGTGGGTAGCCTCGGGCCGGTCCGCAGCACCCGCCCGTCGCCGGGAGACCCCCATGCCGCCCGCCGACCGCCCCGTGCGCGCCCGCCGCGCCGTCCTCGCCCCCGCCGCGGCGGCCCGGCCGTGACCGCCGTGCGCATCCGGCCCGCCGTCCTCGAGGCCGCCGGGGACATCGCCGCCCTCGCGCTGCTGCGGCGGGCCGCGGCCTCAGAGCAGGGGCCCGCCCCCGCCGAGGACGACTTCGGCCGTCGCTTCGCCGCCTGGGTGCGGGCCCAGGCGGCCCACCGCACCTTCTGGCTCGCGGAGTCGCGGGGCCAGGACGGCGCCTCCCGGCCGGCCGGGATGCGCCTGCCCGTCGGCATGGTCGGGCTCCACCGCTACGAGCGTCTGCCCAGCCCCGGCGAGCCGACGAGCACGTGGGGGTACGTGGGCAACCTCTTCGTGCTGCCCGACCACCGCGACGGCGGCACGGGCGGCGCGCTGCTCGAGGCGGTGCTCGACCACGCCCGCGGCCAGGGGATGGCGCGCGTGGTGCTCTCGCCGAACGGCGTGCGGGCGGGCCGCCTGTTCCGCCGGGCCGGGTTCCGGGACGCCCGCGAGCTCCTCGTGCACCCGCTCGACACGGTCGACGACGAGCCGACGCCGGACCTCGACGAGCTCGTGCACCCGCTGGACCAGCACCCCCTCGACTGACGGCCCGTCGTCGCCGGGCGGTCACGTCCCGCTGTGCGATACTCCGAGCGGTCGACCGGCAGGCCGCACCTGCCGACCGGCCCGACGACGTCTCACCGCCCTCGACGGGCGCCCGACGCGCGCCGCCGTCCGCGTCCAGCGCGGGGAGGGCCGACGCGGAGGACGCCCGAGGGGCCCCGGTGGCCGCGGCAGATCCGCCGGCCGCCGGACGAGCCGCCGGCGGTGCCCGGGTCCACCGCGCGCACGAGCGCCGCGAGGCCCGGCACACCCCTGACTTCCGTCGCCCCCGGGCGACGACGAACCGCCGGCGCGGGATGGTGCGGCCGACCCCTCGGCGCAGGAACGGGAGCGCCCCCGTGGCACCTCAGGACACCTCCGGCCCGGTCGACGGCACCACCGCGGGCCCCGGCGAGGACGACGGCGCCGCGGCGCCCGCCACCCGCCCCCGCCGCCGTCGCGCGGCCACCCGCCCGGCCGGCCCGCCGGCGGGCGAGACGACGGGCACGACGGCGGCCGCCCCCGCGGAGCCGACGGCCCCGGCCGCCGACCCGGCACCGACTGCCCTGGCCGCCGACCCGGCACCGACTGCCCTGGCCGCCGACCCGGCACCGGCGGCCCCGGTCGCCGAGCCAGTCCTCGAGCCGGCCCCCGCGCAGGACGCGGGCCCGGTCGCCGAGCCGGCCCCCGACGCCGCGCCGGCGCCCCGCAAGCGCGCCCCGCGCCGTCGCAAGGCCGCCGCCCCCGCCGCCGAGACCGAGCCCGTCGCCGACACGGCCCCGACGACCGACGCGGCGGACGCCGCGCCCGACGCCGCGCCGGCCCCGACGACCCCCGAGCCGGTCGCGGGCACGGACGAGGTCCCGGCCGAGAGCGCGCCGAGGGCGCCGCGTCGCCGTCGGGCCACCCGCAAGGCCGCAGCGCCCGTCGAGGCAGCGCCCGCCGACGCCACCCCCGCTGACGCCACCCCCGCCGACGCCACCCCCGCCGACGCCACCCCCGCTGACGCCACCTCGGCCGACGCCACGCCCGCGGAGGCCGCTGCCGCCGAGGCCGCGCCACTCGCGGACGTCGTCGGTGAGCAGCCGCAGCCCGTGGACGCGACGACCGCCCCCGCGTCGGCCGAGGAGCCGGCCGCCGCGGACGCACCGGTCGAGGAGCCCGTCGCCGACGAGACCCCCGCCGTCGCCGACGAGCCCCCCGCCGTCGCCGACGAGCCCGCCGCGGCGCCGTCCGCCGTGCCCGCCGCGCTGTTCCAGGCGCCCGTCACCGCGGCGCCGCCCCGCCGCCGTCGTGCCGCCTCGCGGCCCGCCGGCCCACCCGTCCACGTCGAGCCCGGTGCCGCCGCGGCGCCCGGCACCGAGACCCCCACCGGCACCACGGCCCCCGCCGCGGCGCCGGTCCGCGAGGACGTCCCGCGCGAGGAGCCGGCGCCCGCGCCGAGCGAGCGCACCGTCCCGAGCGCCGACGTCGACGACGAGGGGGCGACCGCCCGCCCGGACGCCGGGGCCGCCGTCACCGCCGCGCTCGACGAGCTGGGCCGCCGCGGGCGCCCCTCGCGCCGACGCCGTCGCGGCGGGGCCGCCGACGAGGACGCCGAGCCCGCCGACGTCGCCGTGCCGACGGCCGAGGTCGACGCCGAGCCCGCCGCGGCCGCGACGGACGAGGACGACGAGCGCGACGACACCGCGTCCGGCCGCGACGACGAGGGCGGCCGTCGCCGTCGTCGTCGGGGAGGCCGTGGCCGCCGCCGCCGCGGGGGCGAGGACGACGGCGCCCCCGAGGGCGAGCAGGCCGACGAGACCGGCGACGACGGTGACGAGGGCGACGACCGCGGCGACGCCGACGCGCCCTCCGGCACCGCCGACGCCCCGTCCGGCACCGCCGACGACGCGGACGACGAGGGCGACGACGACGCGGAGCGCGGCTCGAGCCGTCGCCGTCGCCGTCGCCGTCGCGGCTCCTCCGGCGGGGACGACGCCGAGGGCGGCGACGCGGGCGAGTCCCGCGCGGACCGCCAGCGCCGCCGCGCCGAGGACGAGGTGACGGGCCTCAAGGGGTCCACGCGCCTCGAGGCCAAGCGCCAGCGCCGCCGTGACGGGCGTGACGGCGGCCGTCGTCGTCCCGTGCTCACCGAGGCGGAGTTCCTCGCCCGGCGCGAGAGCGTCGAGCGCGTCATGGTCGTCCGCGAGCGCGGCGACCGGACGCAGATCGCCGTGCTCGAGGACGGCCTGCTCGTCGAGCACTACGTCGCCCGGCGCACCCAGACCTCGATGGTCGGCAACGTCTACCTCGGCAAGGTCCAGAACGTGCTGCCGAGCATGGAGGCCGCCTTCGTCGACTGCGGCCGCGGCCGCAACGCCGTCCTCTACGCGGGCGAGGTCAACTGGGACGCCGCCGGCCTGTCCGGCCAGCCCCGCCGCATCGAGCTGGCGCTCAAGGCCGGCGACCCCGTCCTCGTCCAGGTGACGAAGGACCCGGTCGGCCACAAGGGCGCCCGCCTCACGAGCCAGGTCTCGCTGCCCGGCCGCTACCTCGTCTACGTGCCGAACGGCTCGATGACCGGTATCAGCCGCAAGCTGCCCGACACCGAGCGCACGCGCCTCAAGCGCATCCTCAAGGCCGTCGTGCCCGAGGGCGCCGGCGTCATCGTCCGCACGGCCGCCGAGGGCGCCAGCGAGGACGAGCTGCGCCGCGACGTCGAGCGGCTGCAGGAGCAGTGGGCGTCGATCCAGCAGCGCTCCACGGCGGTCAGCGCGCCCGCGGCGCTGTCCACCGAGCCCGACCTCGCCGTCAAGGTCGTCCGCGACGTCTTCAACGAGGACTTCTCGCGCCTCGTCGTCGAGGGCGAGGACGTCTGGCGGGTCGTCAGCGAGTACGTCGGCGGCGTCGCCCCCGACCTCGCCGAGCGGGTCGTCCGCAGCGACGACGTCGACGTGTTCGCGACCTACCGCGTCGACGAGCAGATCGCCAAGGCGCTGGACCGCAAGGTCTACCTGCCCTCCGGCGGCTCGCTCGTCATCGACCGCACCGAGGCCATGACGGTCGTCGACGTCAACACCGGCAAGTTCACCGGCGCGGGCGGCAACCTCGAGGAGACGGTCACCCGCAACAACCTCGAGGCCGCCGAGGAGGTCGTGCGCCAGCTCCGGCTGCGCGACGTCGGCGGGATCATCGTCGTCGACTTCATCGACATGGTCCTCGAGAGCAACCGGGACCTCGTCCTGCGACGCCTCGTCGAGTGCCTCGGCCGCGACCGCACGAAGCACCAGGTCGCCGAGGTCACCTCGCTGGGCCTCGTCCAGATGACGCGCAAGCGCGTCGGCCAGGGCCTCATCGACGTCTTCAGCGAGCCGTGCGAGCACTGCGGCGGACGGGGCGTCCTGCTCCACGACGAGCCCCTCGTCGGGCGCTCGGGCGGCGGCAACGGCGGCGGTGGCACCGGCGGTGGCAACGGCGGCGGTGGCACCCCCGACGAGGGCCGCGGTGGCCGGCGCGGCGGCGGCGAGCAGCCCTCCGACGACGGCGAGGGCGGAGGGCGCTCCCGGCGCTCGCGCCGCGGTCGTGGCAGCGGCTCGGGCGGCGGCCAGGGCGCGGCGGCGGCCGAGGAGCCGGCGGCGGCGCCCGCGGCCGAGGGGACCGGGGACGAGGGTCCCGAGCGCCGGGCGGCCTCCGCCCGCGAGGTCGCCGAGGCCATCGCCCGGGTGGCCCGCGCCACCCGGCACGACCACGACGGCGACCACGAGGACGAGCACGACGCGCCCGCCGTGGACGCCGCCGGCACCGCCGCGGCCCTCGACGCCGCGGTGGCCGCGGCCTCCGGGCCCGCCCCCGTCGGGGACGGGGTCGACGTGGCGCTGGCCGACGCGGCCGGCGAGGACGACGGCGCCGTGCAGCAGGTGGGTGCCCAGGAGCCGGGCACCGACCCGTCGGCGCCCGTCGAGGAGCCCACGGGGGCCGGGGCGGACGTCGCCGCCGACGACGGCGCGGGCGCCACCGAGGTGGCGGACGGGACCGCCGTGGACGCGGCCGGCAGCGACGCGCCGGCCGAGGCCGACGCGCCGGCCGAGGGCGGGCCCGCCGCAGGCGCCGAGCCGGCGGACGCGACGGACCTGCCGGCCGCGGACGAGGGCGGGACGACCGACCGCTGACGCACGCCGCGGCGGGCCCCGCCCGCCGCGCCCGACGAGGGCCCCGCCGCGCACCGCGGCGGGGCCCTCGTCGTCGGTGCGGCGCCCGCCCCGGCGCCCCGGTGGTGCCGCCACGCGCCGAGCGACGCGGCCGCCGGGCGCACTAGGGTCGGCCGCGGCACGGGGTGCCCGTCGTCCGCGGACGAGGGCTGAGAACACACCCGTCGAACCTGCTCTCGTCAGCACGAGCGAAGGGATGTCCCCATGGCCGCGCGCCACGGCACCACCACGACCGGTCGCGAGCCCGGCCCGACCGGCCCCGACGGCGACCTCGCCGCGGCCGTCGTCGCCGCGCACGGGGCCCTGCGCGCCGGGCGGCCGCTGGTCGCCTGCCTCACCAACGAGGTCGTCGTCCAGGTCACGGCCAACGCGCTGCTCGCCGCCGGCGCCTCGCCCGCGATGCCGCGCCACCCCGTCGAGGCCGCCCAGCTCGCCGGGCTGTCCGGAGGGCTGCTCGTCAACCTCGGCACGGTCGACGACGTCCAGGAGGACGCCGCCGGGCGCGCGGTCGGCGCGGCCGCCGCGGCCCACGTGCCGTGGGTCCTCGACCCCGTCGCCGTCGGCGTCCTCGACCACCGGACGGCCATCGCCCGCGACCTCGTCCGCCGGGCCCCGACCGCGGTGCGCGGCAACGCCTCCGAGGTCATGGCCCTGGCCGGCGTCGGTGCCGGCGGCCGCGGGACCGACACGACCCACGGCGTCGACGACGCCGCGGCCGCCGCGGCGGACCTCGCCTCCACCTCCGGCGCGGTCGTCGCCGTCTCGGGGAAGGTGGACCTCGTCGTCGCCCCCGACGGCCGGTCGCTGCGCGTCACGGGCGGCTCCGCCCTCGGCACGCGTGTCACCGGCTTCGGCTGCGCGCTCGGCGGCGTCGTCGCCGCCTACCTCGCCACGACCCCGCCGGAGGGCGACCCGCTCGTCGCCGTCGCGGCCGCCCACGCCCACGTCTCGGCCGCCGCCGGGCGCGCGGCCGAGGGCGCCCGCGGCCCCGGCTCCTTCGCCGTCGCGTGGCTCGACGAGCTCGACGCGGTGACCGCCGAGGACGTCGCGGCGCTCGTCCGTCCCGGCGCCGCGGCGTGAGCACCGCCACGACGGCCACGCCGCGGGAGCGGCTGCGGGCCGACCCGGCGCGGGTCCTGCGCACCTACCTCGTCACCGACACCGCCCAGTGCGGCGACCGGGGGGTCCTCGCCGTCGTCCGCGAGGCCGTCGCGGGCGGGGCGGGCGTCGTCCAGGTCCGCGAGAAGGGCTCTGACGCGGTGCGCGGGGAGCTCGTCCGCGCCGTCGTCGCGGCCGTGGGGGAGCGGGCGCTCGTCCTCGTCGACGACGACGTCGAGCTGGCCGTCGCCGCCGGGGCGGCGGGCGCCCACGTCGGCCAGGGCGACGGCGACCCCCGCCGGGCGCGCGAGCTGCTCGGGCCGGGCGCGGTCCTGGGCCTGTCCGCCTCGACGGCCGCCGAGGTGGCCGCCGCGGCCGTCGTCGGCGTGGAGGAGCCGGGCGGCCGCCCCGTCGTCGACTACCTCGGCCTCGGCCCCGTGTGGGCGACGGCCACGAAGCCCCGCGCCGCCGCGCCGCTCGGCCTCGACGGGCTGGCCGACCTCGTCGTCGCCGCCCGCGACGCCGACCTGCCCTCCGTGGCCATCGGCGGCGTGGACCTCGCCCGCGTCGCCGCCGTCCGCGCGACGGGGGTCGACGGCATCTGCGCCGTCTCGGCGATCTGCCGGGCCGACGACCCGCGGGCGGCCACGGCGGCGCTCGACGCGCCGGCGACGACGGCGGTGGCGCGGTGAGCGTCGTCGCGCTGTCCGTCGCGGGCAGCGACCCCAGCGGCGGGGCCGGCGTCCAGGCCGACCTCGCCACCTTCGGGGCCCTGTCCGCCTTCGGCACAGCGGTCCTCACCGCGCTGACGGCGCAGAGCACCGCCGGCGTGGCCGGCGTCCACGGCGTGCCGCCCGCGTTCGTGGCGCAGCAGCTGGAGGTGCTCCTCGACGACGTCGAGGTCGACGCCGCCAAGACCGGCATGCTCGGCGAGGCCGCGGTCGTCGAGGCCGTCGTGGAGGTGCTGCAGCGGCGCCCGCTGCCGCACCTCGTCGTCGACCCGGTGATGGTCGCCACGAGCGGGGACCGGCTGCTCGCCGACGACGCCGTCGCGGCCGTGCGGGACCGGCTCGTCCCCCTCGCCGACCTCCTCACCCCCAACCTCCCCGAGGCGGCGGTCCTCCTCGGCGGCGAGGAGGCCGCGGACGTCGACGGCATGCGCGAGCAGGCGCTCGCCCTGCGGGCGCTCGGCGCCCGGGCCGTGCTCCTCAAGGGGGGCCACCTGCCGGCCGGGCCGGACGGCGGCGGCGACGTCGTCGACGTCCTCGCGACCGAGGACGGCCTCGAGGTGCTGACGTCCCCGCGCCTGCGCTCGCGGTCGACCCACGGCACCGGCTGCGTCCTGTCGGCCGCCTGCGCCGCCCTCCGGCCGCGCCGCGACGGCTGGTCGGCGACGGTCCGGGACGCACGGCAGCACCTGGCCCGGGCCATCGCCGAGGGGGAGCGGCTCGGCGTCGGCCGCGCCGCGCGCTCCGGCCGCGGCCACGGCCCCGTGCACCACCACGCCGGCTGGTGGGACGCCGGCACCGGCGCCCCGCTCGGCAGCCGGGTGGGGCCGTGAGCGCCGCCCGGGACGGCGCGGACGGCACGGACGGCCCCGTGGGCTTCCGCGCGCGCGTCGCCGCCGCCTCGGCGGACGTGCGGGCCGCCGTCGACGCGCTGCCGTTCCTCGCCGCGCTGGGCGACGGCACGCTCGACCCGGCCGTCTTCCGCCACTACCTCGAGCAGGACGGCTGCTACCTGCGGGAGTACACGCGGGCGCTCGCGCTGCTCGCGGCGCGGGCGCCCCGCACCGACGACGCCGAGGTGTGGGCGGGGTCGGCCGCCGCGGCCGTCGTCGCCGAGCGCGAGCTGCACGCCGACCTCCTCGGGCACCCGCTGCTGTCCCGGACGGGGGAGCCCGGCGACGGTCCGTCCGGCCCGTCCGTGCCCGTCCGTCCGTCCCCGACGACGCTCGGCTACGCCTCGTGGCTCGTCGCCCGCGCCGCGACGGCGCCCTACGCCGTGGCCGCCGCCGCGGTGCTGCCGTGCTTCACCGTCTACGCGGAGGTGGGCCGCGCGCTCGCCGCCCGCTCGTCCGAGGTGCCGGACAACCCCTTCGCCCGGTGGACGGCGGCCTACGCCGACCCGGCCTTCCAGGCGGCCTCGGCGGCCGCCGCCGACGTCGTCGAGCGGGCCGTGGCCGACGCCCCGGGCGACGCCGACGAGGCCGTGGCGACGGCGGTCCTCGCCACCCGGTACGAGTGGGCCTTCTGGGACGCCGCCTGGCGCCGGGAGGGCTGGCCGGTCTGACGGCGGCGCGCCGGGCGCTGGTTTGACCGGCGCGTCGCGGCGTCCGTACTGTGGCCCGGTCGCGCCACCGGTGCACCCGTGCGCCGTGCGCGCCCCCCACCCCGTGCGGTGGGTCGCCGCGCCGGCCACCCGCAACACCCGCAGTCCAGCCCGAACACGCCCCAGGCGCCTCGCAGCGAGCGGCGCCTCACGCCGGTCCCCGGACCGGTCGACGTCAGGAGAGTTCCCCGTGGTGTACGCCATCGTCCGCGCCGGCGGCCGTCAGGAGAAGGTGTCGGTGGGCAGCGAGCTGCTCATCGACCGCGTCGGCGGCGGCACCCCCGCGGCGGGCACCGCTCTCCAGCTCGCCCCCCTCCTCCTCGTCGACGGCACGACCGTCACGAGCGACGCAGCGGCGCTGGCCGGCGTCACCGTCACGGCCGAGGTCGTCGACGAGGTCAAGGGCCCGAAGATCACGATCCTCCGGTACAAGAACAAGACCGGGTACCGGAAGCGTCAGGGCCACCGCCAGAAGCACACCCGCGTCCGCATCACCGCGATCGACAGCTGACGCGCGGGGGCGGCCCCGCCGCCCCCTCCCGCCGACCACGTCGTCGGCCGCACGACCGCTCGTCCACCAGACCTCAGCACCACCGCCGACCGGAGGCACAGCCATGGCACACAAGAAGGGCGCGAGCTCCAGCCGCAACGGCCGCGACTCGAACGCGCAGCGACTGGGCGTGAAGCGCTTCGGCGGCCAGGAGGTGAAGGCCGGCGAGATCATCGTCCGTCAGCGCGGCACCCACTTCCACCCCGGCGACAACGTCGGCCGCGGCAAGGACGACACGCTGTTCGCCCTCACCCCGGGCGCGGTCCTCTTCGGCACCCGTCGTGGTCGCCGCACCGTCAACATCGTCGCGCCGGTGGCCCTCGAGGCCGTCGCCGACTGACGACGAGCACCACGGCCGGCGCCCCTGCGGTGCCGGCGCCACGAGAGGGGTGAGCCGGTCGGCTCGCCCCTCTCGTGCGTCCGGGCCCCGCGCCCGCGACGTCCCGCACCACCCCGCCAGACCCACCAGCACCACCCGAGGAGCCCGCCGTGCCGTTGTTCGTGGACCGTGTCGTCCTGCACGTGGCCGGGGGCAGCGGCGGCCACGGCTGCGTGTCCGTGCACCGGGAGAAGTTCAAGCCGCTCGGCGGGCCCGACGGCGGCAACGGCGGCCGCGGCGGCAGCGTCCGGCTCGAGGTCGACCCGTCGACGACGACGCTGCTCGACTTCCACCACGTCCCCCACCGCAGCGCCGGGAACGGCCGCCCGGGCCAGGGCTCGATGCGGCACGGCGCGAAGGGCGAGGACCTCGTCCTCCGCGTGCCCGCCGGCACCGTCGTCAAGGACGCCAGGACGGGCGAGCTGCTCGCCGACCTCGTCGCGGACGGCACCTCCGTCGAGCTGGCCCCCGGCGGCGCCGGCGGCCTCGGCAACGCCTCCCTGGCGACGACGAAGCGCAAGGCGCCCGGCTTCGCCCTCCTCGGCGAGCCCGGCTGGGAGGGCGACGTCGTCCTCGAGCTCAAGTCGCTCGCGGACGTCGCCCTCGTCGGCTTCCCGAGCGCCGGCAAGTCGAGCCTGGTCGCCGCGCTCTCGGCGGCCCGCCCGAAGATCGCCGACTACCCCTTCACGACGCTGGTGCCGAACCTCGGCGTCGTCGTCGCGGGGGACGAGCGCTTCGTCGTGGCCGACGTGCCCGGGCTCATCGAGGGGGCCAGCGAGGGCAAAGGCCTCGGGCTGGAGTTCCTGCGCCACGTCGAGCGGACGGCGGCGATCGTCCACGTGCTCGACTGCGCGACCCTCGAGCCGGGCCGCGACCCGGTCAGCGACCTCGACGTCATCGAGGCGGAGCTGGCGCGGTACGCCGTCGACCTCACCGCGACGGGCGAGCCCGGCCTGCCCCTCGAGCAGCGCCCCACGCTCGTCGTCCTCCACAAGAGCGACGTCCCCGAGGCCCGCGAGCTCGCCGAGTTCGTCCGTCCGGAGCTCGAGGCGCGCGGGCACGATGTGCTCGTCGCGTCGTCCGCCTCGCACGAGGGCCTGCGCGAGCTCTCCTTCGCCATGGCGCGGCTCGTCCGGCGCGCCCGCGAGGAGGCCCCGCGACGCGAGGCGCCCGTCGTCGTCCTGCGCCCCCGGGCGGTCGACGAGACCGGCTTCACCGTCACCCGCGAGGAGGCCGTCGACGCCACGGACGGCGTGCGCTTCCGCGTGCGCGGCAACCGGCCCGAGCGCTGGGTGCGCCAGACCGACTTCACGAACGACGAGGCCGTCGGCTACCTCGCCGACCGGCTCGCCAAGCTGGGCGTGGAGGAGGAGCTCTTCGCGAAGGGCGCCGTCTCCGGCTCCGAGGTGGTCATCGGCGACGACTCCTCGCCCCGCGGCGCCGTCGTCTTCGACTGGGACCCCACGCTCGTCGGCGGTGCCGAGCTGCTGGCCGGCCCGCGCGGCGAGGACCTGCGGCTGTCCGAGGACTCGCGCCCCACGCGCGGCGACCGGCGGCGGCTGCAGGAGGAGCGCAAGGCGGCCCGCGCCGGCACGCAGGCCGAGCTCGAGGCCGAGCGGCTGGCCGACCGCCGCGCGGAGGCCGCCGGCCGCGAGGACGCCTGACGTCGTGGCGACGACGCAGCCGACCGGACGGGCCGCGCCGGACGGCGGGACGGCCGGCGCGGTCGGCGGGCGCGGGGACCTGCCGCGCGCCGGCCGCGTCGTCGTCAAGGTCGGCTCCTCGTCGCTGACGAGCGCCGCCGGCGGCCTCGACGCCGCACGGCTCGAGGGCCTCGTCGGCGTCCTGCAGGCCGCCCGCGCCCGCGGCACCGAGGTGGTGCTCGTCTCCTCGGGGGCCATCGCGGCGGGGCTCGCCCCGCTCGGGCTGGCCCGGCGACCGCGCGACCTCGCCACCCAGCAGGCCGCCGCCAGCGTGGGCCAGGGGCTGCTCGTGGCCGCCTACGCCGCGGCGCTGGCGCCCGCGACCCCCGTCGGCCAGGTGCTCCTCACGGCCGACGACGTCGTGCGGCGCACCCACTACCGCAACGCCTCCCGCGCGCTGGAGCGGCTGCTCGCGCTCGGGGTGCTGCCCGTCGTCAACGAGAACGACACGGTGGCCACCGACGAGATCCGCTTCGGCGACAACGACCGCCTGGCCGCGCTCGTCGCGCACCTCGTCCGCGCGGACGCCCTCGTCCTCCTGTCCGACGTCGACGCCCTGCACGACGGGCCGCCCTCGCGCCCCGGCAGCCGGCGGGTGCCGCTCGTGGCCTCGCCCGCCGACCTCGACGGCGTGGAGGTCGGCGGGACCGGCGGGGCGGGGGTCGGGACCGGCGGCATGGCCACGAAGATCGCCGCCGCGGGCATCGCGTCGTCGTCGGGCATCCCGGTCCTCCTCACGAGCGCGGCCCTCGCGGGGCCCGGCCTCGCGGGGGAGGACGTCGGCACGTGGTTCGCGGTGACCGGGCGGCGGGTGCGCACCCGCCTGCTCTGGCTCGCGCACGCCGCCCGCTCGGACGGCGCCCTCGTCCTCGACGCCGGCGCGGTCAGGGCCGTCCGCGAGCGGGACGCCTCGCTGCTGCCCGCGGGCGTCCGCGAGGTGCGCGGCACCTTCGAGGCGGGCGACCCGGTGGACCTCCTCGACGAGGCGGGGACGCTCGTGGCGCGGGGGCTCGTCGGCTACGCGGCCGGCGAGGTGCCGCCGATGCTCGGGCGCTCGACGGGCGACCTGGCCCGCGACCTCGGCCCGGGCCGCGACCGGGTCCTCGTGCACCGGGACGACCTCGTCGTCGTCCCGCGCTGAGACGTCCCGCGGCGCGGGGCGGGCGCCCCGGTGCGTCCGCCCGGGAGGCGTCAGGGGCGGGGGCCCAGCAGCTGCTGCAGCCGACGGCTGGGCGGGGTCCGGGTGAGCCGGGAGACGAGGGCCCCCCGGACCTGGGCGGGGCCCGTGCCGGCCGAGCGGGCGCGGCGCACGAGGTCCAGCCGGGACGCCGCGGTCCAGTCGTCCGTCGGGTCGCCGGCGACGGGCGGCGCGGGGCCCGGGGCGCCGTCGTGCAGCGGCGTGCGGGTCGCCGCCACGAGGGCGTCCACCGACGGCGACGTCGCCCGCACCCGCAGCCGTGCGCCCATCGCGGCCCGGGCGGCGAGGATCACGCCCAGGCCGTGGCAGTCGACGAAGTCCACGCGCGACAGGTCGAGGACGACGTGCGAGGACGCCCGGCGCCCCGCCCGTCCCAGCCGCTCCCGCAGCCGACCGGCCGTCGCGAGGTCGAGGTCGCCGACGACGTCGAGCACCACCTCGTCGTCGGGCTCCCGCGGGCGGGAAGGGGCGTCGACGTCCTGGGGGCGCGGCCGCACGGCGCGCTCGTCGGGACGGGGGGCGGTGCGGTCGAGGTCCATCGGGGCTCCCGGGTCTCAGCACATCGGCGTCGGATGCGCCACCGGGTCCCGGGCAGCTGCCCCACCCGGGCGACCGGCCGGGGAAGCGCGTCGATGCTCGCACACAGCACGCCCGCGTGGGTGCTCGAGCGCCCACCCGGGTCGTCGGCACGGACGGCGCCCACCTCGCCGACGCCGCCCCCCACGCCGCGGCCGAGCGCCAGGGGGCCGGCGGCAGGAGGCGACGGCCTCCCGGCCCGGCGTCGACCGGGTGGTCCGCGGGCGCCCCACGGGGTCCTCCGCGGGCTCCTCAGCCCGCGCGGGCCGTGCGCGCCCGTGCGCCGAGGACCGCCAGGGCGTAGGCCTCCTCGGCGTCGTCCGCGGCGCTCGCGTGCTCGCCCTCGGCGTCGCGCGTGCGGACGACGAGCTGGTCCGCGCGCTGCTCGAGCGCCACGAACGCCGCGCCGAGGAGCTCCCGCAGCTGCCCCTCGCGGGGGAGCCAGACGGCCTGCTCGACGTCGACGGAGTCCAGCGCCCACTCGGTCGTCCCGTTGAAGCCGAGGAAGCGGCCGGTGGAGTGCTCGTGCGCCTCGACGACGAGCTCGGAGAGCACGAACACCTCGTCGTCCATGTCGCGGTCCGCGATGACGAAGCGGTCCCCGGACGCGGGGTCCCACGTCACCCCGGAGGTGCGCAGGGCGCGGGCGGTGGGCACGGAGATCACGGCGGTCCTCCCGGGGGCGTGGGCGGCCCCGCGGCCGCCGTCGGTGCCCCCGAGCCTGCGCCCCGGGACGGCGCGGCGCCACCGCCGGACGGCGCCGCCACCCCCCGGCGGCCGACGACGTGGACCCGGCCCAGGACGGCCGGACGCCTGCCGACCTCGTCGCCGCAGGAGGTGCCGGAGATCCCTGGGGTGCCGACCTCGCTGCCGACGTCGGTCGGACGGCGCCGTAGGGGTCGACGTCGGCGCCGGGGCGGCGGCGAGGTCCCCGACCCCCGGCGGGCCGCGGCGGCTAGGGTCGGGAGACGCCGGACGGTCCACCACGCGGACGTCCGGACCGGCAGCGACGGGCTGCCCCGGACGCCGGGGGCCCGCGCGCGACGGCGGGGGGCGCACGTGGAGAGCTGGGCGGACCTGCAGTGGCTGCTCTGGATCGGGCTGGCGCTCGCGCTGGGCGCGGTCGAGATCGCGTCGCTCGACCTGGTCTTCGCCATGGTCGCCGCGGCGGCGCTCGTCGCGGCCGCCGGTGCAGCGCTGGGGCTCTCGCTGCCCCTGCAGGTCATCACCTTCGCCGTGGCCGCGGCGCTGCTGCTGGCCGTCGCCCGTCCCGTCGTCCTTCGGTACGTCCGGCCGCGCGTGCCGCTCGTGGCCACCGGCACCGACGGCGGCATCGGGCAGCGCGCCGAGGTCCTCGAGCCCGTGGGGCCGCGCGACGGCCGCGTGAAGCTCCGCGGCGAGGTCTGGAGCGCCCGCACCGAGGCGGGCGGCGTCCTGCCCGCCGGCGCCGACGTCGAGGTGGTCCGGATCGACGGCGCCACCGCCGTCGTCCGCGCCCTGCCCCCGACCGACCCGTCCGACCGCCGTGAACGACCCGCCCCCGACGGACCCGCGCCCGGCGGCCCGTCCCCGACGAGCCCCTGGAGCCCCTCATGACCCCCGGCACGCTCGCCCTGTACGTCGTCCTGCTGCTGCTCGTCGTCTTCGTCGTCGCCACCGTCGTCAAGGCGGTGCGGATCGTGCCGCAGGCCAGCGCGGTCATCATCGAGCGGCTCGGCCGCTACTCGCGGACCCTCGACGCCGGCCTGCACTTCCTCGTGCCCTTCATCGACAAGCCGCGCGCCACGGTCGACCTGCGCGAGCAGGTCGTCTCCTTCCCGCCGCAGCCGGTCATCACCTCCGACAACCTCGTCGTGAGCATCGACTCGGTCATCTACTTCCAGCCGACCGACCCCCGCTCGGCGACCTACGAGATCGCCAACTACATCCAGGGCATCGAGCAGCTCACGGTCACGACGCTGCGCAACGTCGTCGGCTCGCTCGACCTCGAGCAGACGCTGACGAGCCGCGACCAGATCAACGGCCAGCTGCGCGGCGTCCTCGACGAGGCGACCGGCCGCTGGGGCGTGCGCGTCAACCGCGTCGAGCTCAAGGCCATCGACCCGCCCGCGAGCGTGCAGGACTCGATGGAGAAGCAGATGCGCGCCGAGCGCGACCGGCGGGCCACCATCCTCAACGCCGAGGGCGTCAAGCAGAGCCAGATCCTCACGGCGCAGGGCGACAAGCAGTCGGCCGTCCTGCGGGCGGAGGGCCAGGCGCAGGCGGCGATCCTCGAGGCCCAGGGCCGCTCGCGGGCCATCGTGGAGGTCTTCGGCGCCATCCACCGGGGCAACCCGACGCCGCGGCTCCTGGCCTACCAGTACCTCCAGACGCTGCCCCAGATCGCCCAGGGCGACGCCAACAAGGTGTGGATCGTGCCCAGCGAGCTCAACGACGCGCTCAAGGGCATCGGGGACGTGCTCGGGCGCCGCGACGGCGGCCGGGACGACGAGGACGGCGTGCACGAGGTCGACGCCGGCGGCATCGCCGCCGACCTCGACGCCCCCACGCTCGAGGACCCCTCCGAGGCGCTCCGGCGGGCCCGGGCCGAGGCCGAGGGGGCGACGCAGGAGGCCGCCCACACCGAGGCCGGCACGCGCACGGGCCGCCGGGCGCCGAGCGAGGGCGGGGACGTCCCGCCGGTCGCCGGCGCGAGCCCCGACCTCCCCGCCGTCACCCCCGAGCAGGCGGGGGATCGGGCGCACGACGCGGCGCCGGCCGCCCCGCCCGCCCCGCCGACGGGCGACGGCGGCACGACGCCGGACGCCGGCCCGGGGCGCCACGGCGCCTGACCGGCCCCGCCCCGCACGGGACGACCCACGGGAGCCCGCCACCCGCCGAGATGTCGCTGGGTGGCGGGCTCCCGCGCGCCTACCCTGGGGCCATGAGCCTGACCGCGGACACCCCCGTCGGCACCGACGCCCGCGCCGCCGCGCCCGGCGTCCCGCCGGAGGTCGACGTCGCGGAGGCCGTGCTCGACGTCTGCCGTGCGGCCCGTGCCGCGAGCAAGGCCCTCGCGACGGCGACCCGGGCCACGAAGGACGCCGCGCTCCTCGCCGTCGCGGACGCGCTCGTCGCGCAGGCCCCGCGGGTCGTCGCCGCCAACGGGCGCGACCTCGAGCGCGGTGCCGCCGAGGGCCTCCCGGCCAACCTGCTCGACCGGCTGCGGCTCGACGCCGACCGGCTCGGGGCCATCGCCGACGCCGTCCGCGACGTCGCGGCGCTCCCCGACCCGGTGGGGGAGGTCGTCCGCGGGCAGACGCTGCCCAACGGGCTGCGCCTGCGCCAGCTGCGCGTGCCGATGGGCGTCGTCGCCGTCGTCTACGAGGCGCGCCCCAACGTCACCGTCGACGCCGCGGCGCTCGCCCTCAAGAGCGGCAACGCCGTCGTCCTGCGCGGCGGCTCGGCGGCCCGGGAGACCAACGCCCTCGTCGTCGAGGTCGTCCGCGAGGCGCTCGCCGCCGCGGGCCTGCCGGCGGACCTCGTCAGCACCGTCGACGCGTACGGGCGCGAGGGCGTCCGGGCGCTCATGCGGGCGCGCGGCCTCGTCGACGTCCTCGTGCCCCGCGGGGGCGCGGGGCTCATCGCCGAGGTGGTGCGCTCGTCGACCGTCCCGGTCATCGAGACGGGCACGGGCAACTGCCACGTCTACGTCGACGCCGCGGCGGACCTCGACGTCGCGCTCGCCGTCGCCCTCAACAGCAAGACGCAGCGCACGAGCACCTGCAACACCGCCGAGACGGTGCTCGTCCACGCCGCCGTCGCCGACGCCTTCCTGCCGTCGCTGCTCACGGCCATGAGCGCGGCCGGCGTCCGCCTGCACGGCGACGACGCGGTCCGGGCCGCCGCCGAGCCGCTCGACGGCGTCGACGTCGAGCCGGCGACGGACGAGGACTGGGCCACCGAGTACCTCGCGCTCGAGCTGGCCGTCGGGGTCGTCCCCGACCTCGACGCGGCGCTCGCGCACGTCGACCGCTGGTCGACCGGCCACACCGAGGCGGTCGTCACGCGGGACCTCGCCGTCGCGGAGCGCTTCGCGGCCGAGGTCGACTCGGCGGCCGTCATGGTCAACGCGTCCACGCGCTTCACCGACGGGGCGCAGATGGGCCTCGGCGCGGAGATCGGCATCTCGACGCAGAAGCTCCACGCCCGGGGCCCGATGGGGCTCGCCGAGCTGACGACGACGCGCTGGGTCGTCACCGGGGACGGCCACGTGCGGGGCTGAGCGCCCCGGCGTGGCAGACTCGCCGCCGCGTCCCGGCCCCGGGCGCGCCGGACCGCCCGAGGAGCGCCCATGCCGTCCACCGCCGTCCTGGCCGCCGCCGGGGAGCACCACGTCGTCAACGAGCTGCCGATGGACCCGTTCTTCTTCGGCCTCACCGCCTTCGTGGCGCTGCTCGTGCTGCTCTCGGTGACCTTCGCGTTCCGCAGCGTCGGCTTCCGCCACGCGGGCCGCGACGGCCTCCACGACGGGCCGCACGACGGCCCCCACGACGCCGGCGACCGGCACTGACGGCCCGCCACCAGGCCCCCGAGCCCGTCGACCGGTCCGCCGTGACGCCGCGGCGCGCCCTGCGCGCGGAGGAGCTGCGCGAGAGCGGCGTCCCCGTGCCCTCGCCCGGCCGCCGTCGGGTGGGGGTCATGGGCGGCACCTTCGACCCCGTCCACCACGGCCACCTCGTGGCGGCCAGCGAGGTCGCCAGCGTCTTCGACCTCGACGAGGTCGTCTTCGTCCCCACGGGGCGCCCCTGGCAGAAGGACCACCGCGAGGTCACCGGGGCGGAGCACCGCTACCTCATGACCGTCGTCGCGACGGCCTCCAACCCCTCGTTCACGGTGAGCCGCGTCGACGTCGACCGGCCCGGCCCGACCTACACGGTCGACACGCTGCGGGACCTGCGCCGGCTGCTCGGCGACGCCCAGCTCTTCTTCATCACCGGCGCCGACGCCCTCCAGCAGATCCTGTCGTGGAAGGACGCCGACGACGTGTGGGAGCTGGCGCACTTCGTCGGGGTCACCCGGCCCGGCCACGAGCTCGCCGCGACGGGCCTGCCGCACGAGCGCGTCAGCCTGCTGGAGATCCCTGCGCTCGCCATCTCCTCGACCGACTGCCGCGACCGCGTCGCCCGCGGGGAGCCGGTCTGGTACCTCGTCCCGGACGGGGTGGTCCAGTACATCGCCAAGCACCGCCTCTACCGGGGCGGGCCGCTCGGCCCCAGGCTCGGCGACGAGCCCGCCGGGCTGCTCGAGGAGGTGGGACGGTGAGCACCGACCACGGGGCGCCCACGGACGCCGCCGCGACCCGGGCGGCGCTCGACCGCGCCGCCGACGAGCTGGCCGCCGTCGTCGCCGAGGGCCCCGACGAGGCGCCGGACGCCCCGGGGTCCGGCGCCCCGGCCCGGGTGGTCGACCCGGACGACGTGGCCCCCGGGACCGACCCCGAGGTCCCCACGGGCGAGGGACCGGGCGCCTGAGCGCTGCGTGAGACCCTGGGGGTCTGCCGCGGCGGACGCCGCGGCCCGTCAGGAGGACACACGTGACCGCCACCGACCGGGCCCTCGAGCTGGCCAGGGCCGCCGCCGAGGCAGCGGCCGACAAGCTCGCCGACGAGGTGCTGGCGCTCGACGTCAGCGAGCAGCTCGTCATCACCGACGTCTTCGTCGTCGCCTCCGCCGACTCCGACCGGCAGGTCCGCGCCGTCGTGGACGCCGTCGAGGAGCGGCTGCGCGGGATGGGCGTCCAGCCCCTGCGCCGCGAGGGCCTGGCCGAGGCCCGCTGGGTCCTGCTGGACTACGCCGAGATCGTCGTGCACGTGCAGCAGACGGAGGACCGTCGCTTCTACGCCCTCGAGCGGCTGTGGAAGGACTGCCCCGTCGTCGAGCTGCCCGCCTCGGTCACCGCGGGCCGCGGCGCCGGCGACGAGGCGTGAGCGGGGGCGGCGCCCCGCCGCAGGTGGTGCTGTGGCGCCACGGCCAGACGGCGTGGAACGCCGAGGGCCGGTGGCAGGGCCACAGCGACATCCCCCTCACCGACCTCGGGGCCGAGCAGGCGCGCGAGGCCGCCGCCGTGCTGCTGCACCGCCGGCCCGTGCGGCTCGTCAGCTCGGACCTGCAGCGGGCGAGCGGGACGGCCGGCGCGCTGGCGCTGGCCGCCGGGATGCCCGTGCTGGTCGACCCGCGGCTCCGCGAGGTGCACGGCGGCGAGTGGCAGGGCCTGCGCCGCAGCGAGATCGAGCAGGGGTGGCCGGACCTGCACCGCGCCTGGCTCGCGGGGGAGGACGTGGCCGCCGGGGGCGGGGAGAGCCGCGCCGCGGCCGGTGCCCGTGTGGCCGAGGCCGTCGAGGAGCACGCGGCGGACCTGGCCGACGGCGAGGTGCTCGTCTGCGTGGGCCACGGCGGTTCCCTGGGCTCGGCGCTGCTGCGCCTGCTCGGTCTCCCGGTGGGCACCGCGCCGCTCGTGACGGGCCTGCGCAACGCCCGCTGGACCACCCTCGTGCGCGGCGACGGCACGGACGTGCCGTGGCGCCTGCTCGAGCACAACGCCGGCGCGTGGCCCACGGGCGACGTCGTGCCGGCGCAGGTCGGCGCGGGCCGGGGCGCGACGGGCGCCTGACGCCGCGCGGGCCCGTGCGGTGATGTGGCCGATCGGCGCGGGCCGGGACCCGACGGACGCCGGATGCCGCCCGTGCGCGTGGTGATTTGGCCGCTCGGCTCGTGCCGGGCTACTCTTCCTCCCGTCCTCGCGAGCGGCTCCGGCCGGTCCGAGCGGCGGTCCGGGGCTGTGGCGCAGCTGGTAGCGCACCTCCATGGCATGGAGGGGGTCAGGGGTTCGAGTCCCCTCAGCTCCACCGGACGACGGAGGCCCGTCCCCCTCGGGGGGCGGGCCTCCGTCGCGTGCGGGGACGGCCGGCCCGAGGGCGGGCACGCCCGAGATGTCCCGCCGGACGGGCCGTGGTGCCATCGGGGGTGCCACCCGCCGCGTCGCCCCCCGTCCCTCCCCCGGCCCGGTCCGACCGGCCGCCCCTCGTCACGGCCCGCCTGCAGGACGCGCTCGAGGCCTGCCGCGGGCACCGCACCGGCGAGGTCGCCGACGACGTCCCCCAGCTCGCCGACGCGGACCCGGAGCTCTTCGGCGTCGCGCTGGCCACGCTGGACGGGCACGTCCACGAGGTCGGCGACAGCCGGCGGCCCTTCACGGTGCAGTCGCTCTCCAAGCCCTTCGCCTACGCCCTCGCGCTCGCCGACCGCGGCGCCGACGAGGTGGCCGCCCACGTCGGCGTCGAGCCGTCGGGGGAGGCCTACGACGCCATCAGCCTCGAGGCCGGCACCGACCGGCCCCGCAACCCGATGATCAACGCGGGGGCCCTCGCGACGACGTCCCTCGTCCGCGCCGGCGACGCCGCCGAGCGCTCGGAGCGGCTGCGGGACCTGCTGTCCCGGCTGGCGGGGCACGAGCTCGTCGTCGACGAGGAGGCCGCCGCGGCCGAGCTCGCCTCCGGGCGGCGCAACCGCGCGCTGGCGCACCTGCTCTCGGCGCACGGGATGCTCGGCGTCGACGACCCGGAGGAGGCCGTCGCGGCGTACGCGCGGCAGTGCGCCGTCCTCGTCGACGCCCGGGACCTGGCCGTCGTCGGGGCGACCCTCGCGGCCGGCGGCGTGCACCCGTCGACGGGGGAGCGGGTGCTCGAGGTCGACGTCGTCCGTCAGGTGCTGGCGGTCATGCTCACCTGCGGCATGTACGACGCCGCCGGGGACTGGGCGGCGACCGTCGGCATGCCGGCCAAGAGCGGCATCTGCGGCGGCCTCCTGGCCGTCGCGCCCGCCGAGGTGGGGCTCGCCGCCTGGTCGCCGCGCCTGGACCCGCACGGGCGCAGCGTCCGCGGGCTCGAGGCCGTCCGACGCCTGTCGGGCGGGCTCGACCTGCACGCGCTCCACGTGCGACGGGCGGCGCGAGCGCCGCTGCGGACCTCGACCGACGTGGCGCGCCGGCCCTCCCTGCGCCCGCGCCCGGTGGAGGACGCCCGGCTGCTGACCCGGGTCGGACCGCGGGCGCCCGTCCACGTGCTCCACGGCGACGTGGGGGTGGCGGCCGCCGAGCGGGCGGTCCGCCTCGTCGAGAGGGCGGGGGAGGACCTCGACGTCGTCGTGCTCGACCTCCGGGCCGTCGACGAGCTGCTGCCCGCCGCCGCCCGCCTCCTCGACGACCTCGCCGCCGTCCTGGCCGAGGACGGGCGGCGCGTGCTCGTCGTCGACCCGGAGGGCCTCCTCGCGGCGGCCCTCGACGGGCGGGAGCCGGCCGCGGCCGTGCACGGGGACCGGGAGGGAGCCGTCGTGGCCGCCGAGGAGGAGCTGCTGCGCCGGCACGCGGCACGGGAGGACGGCACGTCGGCGGCGCCTGGGCCCGGCGACCACCCCCTCCTCACCGCCCTCGACGACGCCGCGGCCGTCGTCGCGGCGGGCACGGCGGTGACCGCCGCCGACGGCGAGGCGGTGGCGCTCGACCCCGCGGCGCTCCACCTCGTCCTGGCGGGCACGGTGCGGCCCGCGGGCCCCCCGGCGCCGGGGGCGCCGGCGTCCTTCGGCGCCGGGACCTGCGCGGGCGGCCCCGGCCTGCCCCTGCCGCCGGTGGACGACGGCGGCGTGCCCGCGACGGCGGACGGGGACGTGCGGCTCCTCGTCCTCGACGCGGCGGCGCTCGACGACCTCGGGCGGGACCACCCGCGCACGGCGGCGGGCCTGTGGCGGGCGCTGGCGGACGGGGCGACCGCCCGGGCGGCGCGGCTGGCGCGGGAGGTGGCCGCCGCGGACGCGGCGTGACGCGCACCCGCCGGGGCGAGGTGGCCTGCGCGACGGCGGCACGCCACCATCGGGCGGTGCCACCCGCCTCGCCCGCTCCCGACCCCAGCGCCCCCGACGTCCCGGAGGGCGACGCCGCGGACGACGGCGCCCTCCCGGGGCGGTCCCGCCGGTGGCGCCGCCCCCGCGGGCGGGTCGTCGCCGGGTGGGTCGCGCTCGTCGCGGCGCTGGGCCTCGTCGCCGCCGTCTTCGGGGTGACGTCCGCGCGGACGACGGCCAGCCTCGGGCCGCACGTGGCCACCTACGCCGTGACGACCGACGGCGAGGTCTCCGTCGACCTCGGGCCGCTGGGGGCGCTCGTCCTCGACGCCCCGCTGCCGCTGCACCTGGGCGTCGATGTCGCCGTCGCCGAGATCCCCGCCGACCTCACGGAGGTCGGCGCCTCCACGAGCGTCGTCGAGCTGCTCGGCGGTGACCTCCAGGGGTACCTGCAGCTCTTCACGGCGCCCCAGGCGACCCTCGACGTCGTCACCCAGGGCCTCGTGGCCGACGCGGTGCAGCGCTGGCTGCTCACCTGGGGCGGCCTCGTCGCGGTCACGCTGGTCGGCCGGGCCCTGCTCGGCCGCGGGCGGCGCGCGGAGCTGCTCGCGCTCGGGCGGCGCCACCGGGTCTGGCTCGCGGTCGTCCTCGTCGTCGCCCTCGTGGGCGCCGTCGTCGCCGCGGGCCTGCGCCCGCAGGCGCAGCGCGACGCCGCGGGCAGCGGCGCCTTCCCCGTCCTCGACGGGACCCCGCTCGAGGGCGCCCGCGTGACCGGCCGCCTGGCCGGCGTCGTCGACCTCGTCGCGGGCTTCGTCACCGAGCAGGTCGAGGAGAACGACGCCTTCTACGCGGCGGTGACGACCGACCTCGAGCGGGCCTGGGCGGCCGCGTCGCCCGACGACCCGGCCGTCGCGGCGGCGCTCGCGGCCCGGGGCGTGGAGGAGCCGACGGCGTCGCCGACGACGGCCACGGCCCCCACCGCCACCGGCTCGTCCGACGGCGACGAGGACGACCTCGTCGAGGACGCGGAGCTGCCGGCCGGGGAGGTCGAGGACCCCCTCGACGACGAGGTCGTCACGGCCCTCGTCATCAGCGACCTCCACTGCAACGTCGGCATGGCCGGCCCGGTCGCCCGGGTGGCGGCCCTGGGCGGCGCCGACCTCGTGCTCAACGCCGGCGACACGACGATGAACGGCTCGTCGGTCGAGCAGACCTGCGTCACCGCCTTCGCCTCGGCGCTGGGCGACCTGCCCGTCGTCGTCGCCGACGGCAACCACGACAGCGCCGACACGGCCGCGCAGGAGCGCGCGGCGGGCTGGACCGTCCTCGAGGGCGACGTCGTCGAGGTCGAGGGGCTGCGCCTGCTCGGGGCGCCGGACCCCCGCGCCACCCGGCTGCTCGCCGGCACGGAGGCGACCGCCGAGGCCCCGACGGCCGGCGGGCTCGCCGACGAGCTCGCGACGAGGGCGTGCGACGACGGCGACGTCGACCTCCTGCTGATCCACGACGCCTCCATCGCCGCCCCGTCGCTCGAGCAGGGCTGCGTCCCGGCGTCGGTCTCCGGGCACTACCACGTGCGCACGGACCCGGAGCAGGTCGGCCGGGGGATCCGCTACATCAGCTCGAGCACGGCGGGTGCCGTGCTCAACCAGCTGACGGTCGGCCCGCTCAACGGCACGGCCGAGGCGACGCTGCTCCGGTTCGACCGCGAGGACGGACGCCTGCTGTCCTGGCGCCTCGTCACCGCCTCGCCGCAGGCCGAGGTGACCGTCAGCCCGTGGCAGGCCTGGCCCGAGCCCGAGGCGCAGGCCACCGACGTCGCCGCGGCGCCGCCCTCGCTGCTGCCGCCGGCGACCGAGGACGGCGAGCCCGTCGACCCGGACGACGTGGCGGGCGCCCCGGGGCAGCCGGCGCTCGACGAGGAGGGGCAGCCGCTCGACGACGGCACGGGGGAGCCGGGGGCCGACGGCGCGGGGGCCACGGCACCGCCGGCGACGCCCGGCGGCTGAGGCCCGGCGGGCGCCCGACCGGGCGGACGTCGCCCGGAGCCCTCCGGTCCGGCCCCCTCCGTGCCGATGGGCGGGCATGACGACCGTCCCCGGCCCGCCCGCCCCCTCGGCCGGGGGCCCGGTGCCGGCGGCGGCGCCCGCCGCGGCGGTGCCCGGCGTGCCGTCCCAGCCCACCGCCCCGGCGGGCGAGCGGCTGGGGCCCGACTGGCCGGCGCTCGTCGCCGAGGTGCTGGCGGACCCGTCCCGCCTCACGCTCGTCGCCCAGCCGATCGTCGACGTCGCCGGCGCCGTCGTCGCGGGCTACGAGCTGCTGTCGCGCTTCGCGGGCCCGCGGCACCTCACCCCGGACCTGTGGTTCGCCGCGGCGGACCGCCTCGGCGTGGGCGCCGAGCTCGAGGCCGTCGTCGTCGCCCGGGCCCTGGAGATGCGGGCCGACCTGCCGGACAACTGCTTCCTCACCGTCAACGTCAGCCCGCACCTGCTCGTCGAGCCCGCCCTGCGCGACCTGCTCCTGGCCGCCGGCGACCTGTCGCCCCTCGTCCTCGAGCTCACCGAGCACACCGCCGTCACCGACCTCACGCCCGTCGTCGAGCTGCGGGACGTGCTGCACGCCCGCGGCGCGCTCGTGGCGCTCGACGACGCCGGCTCGGGGTACTCCGGCCTGCAGCAGCTGACGTCCATGCGCCCGCACGTCGTCAAGCTGGACCGGGCGCTCGTCGCCGACGTCCACCTCGACGAAGCGAAGCTCGCGCTCGCGGAGATGCTCGGCGAGCTGGCCGGCCGCCTCGACGCGTGGCTCCTCGCCGAGGGCGTCGAGACGTGGGACGAGATGGACGCCTTCGTCCGCCTCGGCGTCCCCCTCGCGCAGGGCTACCTCCTGGGCCGCCCGACGCCGGGCTTCGCGTCCCTCGACCCCGCCGTCGCCGCCCGCCTGCGGGCGTCGGCCGCTCGGCAGTCCCTCGTGGAGAGCGTCGCGAGCCTCGTCGAGGCCGTCCGCTGCGAGGACCCGACCGCCGGCCTGCCGCTCGTCCTCGCCGTGGGGGAGGCGGGCCTGCGGCTCGACGACCACGCGCACCCGGCCGAGCTGCTGCTGCCGGACGGCGACGGCCACCGTGTCGCGCCGGTCTCCCTGCGCACGCGGGCGACGGACGACGTCGTCGAGCTCGCGCTGCGCCTCGTCGCCCGCCCGGCCGGCTGCCGGTTCGACCCCGTCGTCGTCGTGGACGACGTCGGCCGCGCCGTCGGCCTCGTCCGCGCCGAACGGGTGGTCGGCCGCCTCGCCGCCATGGCCGGGGCGTCCGCCGGCCGATGAGCGGGAGGTGGGGCCGAGGGTCGGCCCCCGTCAGGAGGCACCAGCCATGAAGCAGTTCGCGTGCGGCGACGTCGTCCCCGGTTGTCGCAAGACCTTCACCGCCCCGACCGAGGCCGACATCCTCGGCTCCGTCGGCGCCCACGCCCGGGACGACCACGGCCTGGCCGAGGTGCCTGCCGAGCTCGTCGAGGCCGTCCGCGGCCGCATCCTCACCCTCGCCTGACCGCCGACGTCCGCCCCGGGCACCGTCGCCCGGGGCGGACGACCGGACACCCGCTGCCGCAGGCGGTCCCGGCCCACGGGCGTCCGAGGGCCCGTCGTGCCGCGGGCCCGCGCCCGTGGGAGCGTGCCCGCCGTGAGCACCCCCGCCCCGCCCCGTCGCGTCCTCGTCACCGGCTGGTTCAGCGTCCCCGACGGCGAGATCACCGCGGGCGACCTGCTCGCCCGGGACGCGGCCGTCGCGCACCTGCAGGCCCTCGGCGTCGCGCACGACGTCGCGATGACGCGCACCTTCGCGCCCGACGACGCCGAGAGCGTGGACCTCCTGGCCGTCGACCCGCGGCGCTACGACGTCGTCCTGTGGGTGTGCGGGCCCGCCCGCGGACGCCAGCTGCAGCGCGTGGCCGACCGCTTCGCGCACGCCCGGTTCGTCGGCGTGGACGTGTCCCTCGTCGGCGGGCTCGCGCCGCTGCACGCGGCCCTCGCCCGGGACGGCGACGGCCCGCCGCGTCCCGACACCTCGTTGCTCGTGCCCGTCCCCGCCGTCCCCGTCGTCGGGCTCTGCACGGCCAACCGTCAGGACGAGTACGCCGACCGCCAGCGCCACGACCTCGTCCACGACGTCGTCCGTCCGGCGCTGGCGTCGGCGCCCGGGCCGGCGGGGCCGCCCGCCGTCGTGGCGTTCGACACCCGGCTCGCGACGGGGGAGCCGCACGTGCCCTCGACGGCCGCCCAGGTCGAGTCGCTGCTGCGCCGCTTCGACGCCGTCGTCTCGAGCCGGCTGCACGGCATGGTCCTCGCGCTGAAGAACGGCGTGCCCGTCGTCGCGCTCGACCCCGTCGACGGCGGCGCCAAGGTGGCCGCGCAGGCGGAGGCGCTCGGCTGGCCCGTGCTGCTGCCGCACGAGGTGACGACGGAGCGGGTCCACGCGGCGCTCGCCGAGGCGCTCACCGAGGAGGCCCGGGAGCGGGCGCGGGCGGTGCTGCCCGCGGCGACGGCGGCGCTGGCCGGCTACGCGGACGAGCTGGCCGGCGTCATGGTCCCGCGGGGCTGACGCCCGGCCGCGTCCGGCGCGGTCCCCGGGGACCGCGCCGGACGGGGCGCTCAGACGACGACGTTGACGAGCGTCGGCGGCCGCACGACGACCTTGCGGACCTCGGCGTCGCCGATCACCCGCTGCACGGCCGGGTCGGCCAGGGCGCGCTCGCGCAGCTCGTCCTCGCCGATGCCCGCGGGCACCTGCAGGCGGGCGCGCACCTTGCCGCGGACCTGGACGACGGCCGTCACCTCGTCCTCGACGAGCAGGGCCGGGTTGACCTCGGGGAAGGCCTCGTGCACGAGGGACGTGCTGTGCCCGAGCCGCTCCCACAGCTCCTCGGCCACGTGCGGGGCGAGCGGGGCGACGAGCAGGACGAGCTGCTCGGCCACCGCGCGCGGCGTGCTGCCGCGCTTGACGAGGTGGTTGTTGAGCTCGATGACCTTGGCGAGCGCGGTGTTGAAGCGCAGGGCCTCGTAGTCGTGGCGGACGCCGTCGACGGTCCGCGCGACGAGGCGGGCCGTCGCGTCGTCCGCGGGCTCGTCGGTGACGGCGAGCCCGCCGGTCTGCTCGTCGACGACGTTGCGCCACAGGCGCTGCAGGAAGCGGAACGAGCCGACGACGGCCCGCGTCTCCCAGGGGCGGGCGGCGTCGAGCGGGCCCATGCCCATCTCGTAGAGGCGCAGGGTGTCGGCGCCGTACTCGGCGGCGATCTCGTCGGGCGCCACGGCGTTGCGCAGCGACTTGCCCATCTTCCCCAGCTCGCGGGTGACGGGCTGCCCCTGCCAGGTGTACGTGGTGGCGCCGGGGGCACCGTCGGTCGCGTGCTCCTCGACCTCGGCGGCGGGCACGGCGATGCCGCGGGCGTCGCGGAAGACGTACGCCTGGATCATCCCCTGGTTGAAGAGCCGGTGGAACGGCTCCGCCGAGCTCACGTGCCCGAGGTCGTGGAGCACCTTGTGCCAGAAGCGGGCGTAGAGCAGGTGGAGGACGGCGTGCTCGGCGCCGCCGACGTAGAGGTCGACGCCGCCCAGCGGCTTGCCCTGGCGCGGACCCATCCACTCGCGCTCGACGTCGGGGTCCACGAGCCGCTCGGCGTTGTCGGGGTCGAGGTAGCGCAGCTCGTACCAGCACGAGCCGGCCCAGTTGGGCATGGTGTTCGTCTCGCGGCGGTAGGTGCGGGGGCCGTCGCCGAGGTCGAGCTCGACCTCGACCCAGTCCTCCCGGCGCGAGAGCGGCGTCTCGGGGGAGGTGTCCGCGTCGTCCGGGTCGAAGGTCCGCGGCGAGTAGTCGTCCACCTCCGGCAGCTCGACGGGCAGCATGCTCTCGGGCAGCGCGTGGGCCACGCCGTCGGCGTCGTAGACGACCGGGAAGGGCTCGCCCCAGTAGCGCTGGCGGCTGAAGAGCCAGTCGCGCAGGCGGTACGTCGTCGTCGGGCGGCCGAGGTCGTGCTCGGCCAGCCACGCCGTCATCCGCTCGCCGGCCTCGGCGACGCCCAGGCCGTCGAGGACGGCGCCGCCCCGTGCCGACGCGTCGGACGCGACGACGGTGCCGTCCTTCGCCGTCCACGCGTCGTCCCACGTCGTGGCGTCGTCGCCGCGCCCGTCGGCCGGCGCGACGACGCCGCGCAGCGGCAAGGACAGGGCGCGGGCGAAGTCGAAGTCGCGCTGGTCGTGGGCGGGCACCGCCATGATCGCGCCGGTGCCGTAGCCCATGAGGACGTAGTCGGCGACGAAGACGGGGACCTGCTCGCCCGTGGCCGGGTTGGTGGCGGTGGCCCCGGTGAAGACGCCCGTCTTGGTGCGGGTCTCCTGCTGGCGCTCGACGTCGCTGCGGGCCGCCGCGCGACGGGCGTACTCCTGCACCGCCTCCCGCGGGGTGGCCGCGCCGCCGGTCCAGGTCTCCGGCAGCGGGCCGCCGCCCGGCGCCGTCGCGGGCCAGGCGGCGGGGACGACGACGTCGACGAGCGGGTGCTCGGGGGCGAGGACGACGTAGGTGGCGCCGAAGAGGGTGTCGGGCCGGGTCGTGAAGACCTCGACCGTGCCGCCGCCCGCCTGCTCGCCGCCGGAGACGGCGAAGCGGACGTGGGCGCCCTCGGACCGGCCGATCCAGTGCCGCTGCTGGATCTTGATGGCCTCGGGCCAGTCCAGCGGCGCCAGGTCGTCGAGCAGCCGGTCGGCGTAGGCGGTGATCCGCATCTTCCACTGGCGCAGCGAAGCGGTGAAGACGGGGAAGTTGCCGCGCTCCGAGCGGCCGTCCGCGGTGACCTCCTCGTTGGCGAGGACCGTGCCCAGGCCCGGGCACCAGTTGACCGGCGCCTCGTCGACGTAGGCCAGGCGGTAGGTCTGCAGGACGGCGTCGCGCTCGGCCGGGGAGAGGTCGGCCCAGGGCCGGCCGTCCGGCGTGGCGCGGCTGCCGTCCGCGAAGGACGCGACGAGCTCGCGCACGGGGCGGGCCCGTCCGCGTCCCGTGCCCGACCGCGCGGGGGCCTCGGGGTCGTACCAGGAGTCGAAGACCTGCAGGAAGATCCACTGCGTCCAGCGGTAGTACGCCGGGTCGATCGTCGAGACCGAGCGGTGGGGGTCGTGCCCGAGGCCGAGGCGGCGCAGCTGGGCGCGCATCGTCGTGATGTTCGACAGCGTGGAGGTCCGCGGGTGCGTGCCGGTCTGGACGGCGTACTGCTCCGCCGGCAGGCCGAAGGCGTCGTAGCCGAGCGTGTGGAGCACGCGCCGCCCGGACATCCGCAGGTAGCGGCTGTGGACGTCCGTGGCGATGTAGCCGAGCGGGTGCCCGACGTGCAGGCCCGCCCCGGAGGGGTACGGGAACATGTCCATGACGAAGGACGTGCGGCCGTCGTCGACCGCCGGGCGCGTGGGCGTGGCGTAGACGTCGAGCTCGTCCCAGCGGTCCTGCCAGCGGCGCTCGACCTCGGCGGCGAGCGCGGCGTCGTAGCGGGCGAGGGGCGCCCCGGGGGGGCTGCCGGCGGACGTCTCGGCGGGGGAGGTGCTCTCGGGTGCCACGGGTCCCGAGGGTAGTGGGCGCGTGACCGGGGCCCGCCGCCGTCGCCGCGCCGGGTCGCGAGGGCGCGCGCGCCGTCAGCCCGCGAGGAGGCTGCGGACCTGCGCCACGCAGAGGACGACGAAGAGCAGGCCCGCCGCCGCGAGGAGGACGTTGCTCAGCACGCCGTTGCGCCACCCCTGCGGCACCCGCGGGGAGTTGAGCAGCAGGAGCAGCGTCAGCGCGAGGAAGGGCATGAAGAGCGCCCCGAGGACGCCGTACGCGAGCACGAGCTGGAACGGCTGGCCGACGACGACGAGGACGACCGGCGGGAAGGTCAGCCACAGGGCGTAGAGGCGGAAGGGCAGGCCGCGCTCGGGGTGCTCGCTGCGGGCGGGCGAGCCCTGGCCCGAGCGGACGACCGTCACGAAGTCCGCGAAGAGGAGGCTCACGCCGTTCCAGACGCCGAGGACCGAGCTGAAGGCCGTGGCGAAGAAGCCGACGAGGAAGACGACGGAGACGGCGCGGCCGAAGCGCTCCTCGAGGACCGCCCCGAGGTCGAGCAGGCCGCGGTCGCCCTCGGTCAGCGGGGCCAGGGTCGACAGCAGCTCGGCGCCGACGACGAGCATGGCGAGGACGAAGACGCCCGTCGTGAGGTAGGCGATGCGGTTGTCCCAGCGCATCACGCGCAGCCACCCGCGGTCGCGCCAGCCCTTGGCGTTCACCCAGTACCCGTAGGCGGCCATCGTGATGGTGCCGCCGACGCCGCCCACGAGGCCGAGCGTGTAGATGACCGAGCCGTCCGGCACCCGGGGGACGAGCCCGGCGAGGATCGCGGGCACGTCCGGGACCACGAGCACCGCGAGCCCCACGACGACGACGAACATCACGCCGATGAGGACCGTCATGAGGACCTCGAAGACGGCGTAGCGGCTCGTCCACACGAGGACGAGCCCGGCGACGCCGCAGAGCAGCCCCCAGCCCCACAGGGGCAGGACGTCGGGGAAGAGCACGGCGAGGGGCAGGGCGCTGGCCGTCATCGCCGTCGCCCCGTAGACGAAGCCCCACACGACGACGTAGACGCCGAAGTAGCCGGTGGCCCAGCGCGACAGCGAGCGCCAGCCCTCGACGACGGTCGTGCCCGTGGCGAGGTGGAAGCGACCCGTCGCCTCGGCGAGGGCGATCTTCACGACGCAGCCCACGACGACCGCCCAGGTCAGGGCGTACCCGTAGGCCTGGCCGGCGACGAGCGTCGCCACGAGGTCGCCAGCGCCGACGCCCGTGGCGGCCACGACGATGCCCGGGCCGACGCGCCGCCACGACGGCCGGCGGGTGGGGGCGTCGGCGCCGGGGCCGCGGTCCGGGACGTCGGCGGCAGGGCCGCCCGGCAGGTCGTCGGTCCCGAGGTCGGGACGGGCGTCGGTCACGGGGGCTCCCTCGTGCGGCGGTCCCGGCGTCGTCGCCGGGCCCCGTGAGGCTAGGGCCGTCGTCGGCGGGCACGGGGAGGGCGGGCTGTGGTCCTCGTCGCACCCGCGGCCGGTCGGGCCCGGCGCGCACAGGGGCCCGGCGACGGACGCCGTCCCCAACGCCGTGGTCGCGCGGGCGTCCAGGACGACCGGTCCCGGAGGGTGCCGGGGTGCGGAGCGAGCGAGGTGGGGCGACCGACGCGGACCTCGTGCGCCGGCGGCTCGACGCGGTGCTCGGCGGTGCCGACGGGCCCGGTGCCGGGCCCTGCGCGGACGCCGACGACCTCGACGGGGAGGCCCGTCCCCCGCACCGGCGAGGGCGCGGCGGTCACCTGGCCGACGCCGACCTCGCCGAGGGCCTGGGCCTGTGGCCGCAGCTGTGGGGGGCCCTGGCCGACCGCGTCCCCGCGCCCCTGCGCGGCGGGCGGTGGCGCGCCTCCGCCCCGGCAGCGGTGGCGGCGCTCGTCCTCGCCGCGGCCGTCGTCCTCGTGCTGGCCGTGCGGGCGACCGCCGGGGCGCCGGGCCTGCCGGTGCCGGCGCGGGCACCCGTGGCCGTCGCGGGGTCGACGACCGCCGCCGCCGGGGCGCCGGGTGCGGCGTCCCCGACGACGGGGCCGCCGCCCGCGACCGGTGCCCCGCCGGCGCCCGTCGGCGCGCCGGGCATGACGGGGGTGACGGGCTCGCTCGCGCCGACGACGGTGCCGCCCGCGACCGGCACGGCGTCGGGCGGCGCGGCCGCCGCCGTGGTGGTGGTGCACGTGGTCGGGCAGGTGGGGGCACCGGGCGTCGTCCGGCTGCCGGAGGGCTCGCGGGTGGCCGAGGCCGTCGCCGCGGCCGGGGGTGCGAGCGAGGGGGCCGACCTCGCGCGCGTCAACCTGGCGCGGCTCCTCGTCGACGGCGAGCAGGTGGTGGTGCCCGCGCCGGGCGAGGAGCTGCCGGCGCCGGAGGCCGCCCCGGCGGGCGGCGCCGGGGCGTCGGCGGGCGGGGCGACGGGCACCGCCCCGGGTGCGGCCCCGGGTGCCGGTGGCGCTGGCGGCGGCCCGGGCGGGGCCGCGCCGGTCGACCTCAACACGGCGACGCTGGCGGACCTCGACGCCCTGCCCGGCATCGGTCCCGTCCTCGCCCAGCGCGTGCTCGACGTGCGGGCGGAGATGGGCGCCTTCACCAGCGTCGAGGAGCTCGGCGAGGTGAGCGGCATCGGCGAGGCACGGCTGGCCGACCTGCGCGACCGGGTGGTCGTGCGGTGACGGCCGCCGCGGCCACCACGGCCACGGCGCCGACGGCGGACGTCGCCCCGGTGCCCGTGCCGGACCGGCCGGCCGTGCACGACCTCCGCCTCGTGCCCGCGGCCGCGGTGGCGTGGGCCGGGGCGGCGCTCGCCGTCGGGCTCCCGACGGGCGTCGCGCTGGTGCTGGCGGGGGTCCTGCTCGGGGCGGCGCTCCTCGGTCTGCGGCCGCGACGGCCCACCCGCCGCCGCACGCGACGCCCACCGGGGGGTCCCGGGGGGCCGGCGGCCGCGCGGTGGTCCGCGGTGCTGGCGCTCGCGGCCGTCGCGGGGAGCGCTGCCGTGGCGTCGGGGGCGCTGCAGGTGGCGCAGGCCCGCAGCGGTCTCGTCGCCGACCTGGCCGGCGACCGGGCGGTCGTCGAGGTGCAGGCCCGGGTCGCGGCCGAGCCGTCGCGCGTCCGGCCCCCGCCCGGCGCCGTCGCGCGGGGCGAGCGGTGGGTCGTCCGGGTCCACGTCGCGGAGGTCACGGGTCGCGGGCTCGTCGGCGGCGCCCGCGCCGGCGTCCTCGCGGTCGGCGGCGCGGGGCTGGCGGCGCTGCGGCGCGACGAGGAGGTGGTCCTCGTCGGCCGGCTCGAGCCGCTGCCGGCCGGGGACGACCTGCTGGCGCTCCTGCGCGTGCAGGCGCCGCCGCACGCCGTGACGCCGCCGACCGGCTGGCGCGGTGCGGCCGCCGACCTGCGCGGCGGCCTCCACGCCGCCGTCGCGGCGCAGCCGCCGGACCGGCGCGGTCTGCTGCCGGGGCTCGTCGTAGGGGACACGAGCCGCCTCCCGGAGGACCTCGAGGACGAGATGCGGACGACGGGGCTCGCCCACCTCACCGCGGTGAGCGGCGGCAACACCGCCGTCCTCGTCGCCGCCGTCGCCGGGGGAGCGGCCGTGCTCGGCGCCGGGCGACGGGTGCGGACGGGCGCCGCCCTCACGGCGCTCGTGGCCTTCGTCGGCGTCGCGGGCCCGGAGCCGAGCGTCCTGCGTGCCGGCGTCATGGCGGCGGCGGCCCTCGTCGGCCTCCTCGCCGGCCGGCCGGGCCGCGGGGTCCCGCTGCTGGCGGTGGCCGTCGTCGTGCTCGTCGTCGCCGACCCGGCCTCGGCCCGGTCTCCCGGGCTGGCCCTGTCCGTGCTCGGCACGGGCGCCCTGCTCGTCCTCGCGCGGCCGTGGGCGCAGGCGCTCGAGGGCGGGCTGCCCCGCCGGCTGGCCGCCGCGCTGGCGGTGCCCGCCGCCGCGCAGGTCGTCTGCGCGCCCGTGCTGCTCCTGCTGGCGCCCGAGCTGTCCCTCGCGGCGGTGCCCGCCAACCTCCTCGCAGCGCCCGCAGTCGCCCCCGCGACGGTCCTCGGCGTCGTCGCCCTGGCGCTGGCCCCCGCCTCGCCGGCGCTCGCCGAACTGGTCGCGGTCCCGGCGGGCTGGGCCGTCGGCTGGGTCGCTCTCGTCGCACGGACGGGCGCCGGCGTCCCCGGTGCCGCGGTGCCCTTCCCGGGCGGCTGGGCCGGCGCCGCGCTGCTGGCCGGCCTCCTGCTGCTCGGTCTCGTCGCCGTGCCGGCGCTCGTCCGGGTCGTCGTGGAGCGGGCGCGGGCCGCCCGCGCCCGTGCTCGTCGTCGGGCGACCGGCCGACGGGGCGCCGGCCCGCGGGCCGTCCGTCCGGGGCCGGGGTGGTCCCGGGCCGTGGCTGCCCTCGCCGGTGCGGCGGTGCTCCTCCTCGTGGCGGTGGTCGGGCTGCCGCGGTGGCGCTCGGCCGGCTCCTGGCCGCCCGCGGGGTGGGCGGCCGTCCAGTGCGACGTCGGCCAGGGCGCCGCCCTGGCCGTCCGCAGCGGCGAGGAGGCCGCCGTCGTCGTCGACGCGGGGCCGGACCCGGGCGCCGTCCGGCGGTGCCTCGACCGCCTCGGCGTCGAGCGCGTGGACCTCCTCGTGCTCACCCACTTCCACGCCGACCACGTGGACGGGCTCGGAGGGGTGCTCGAGGGCCGGGAGGTGACGGCGGCGCTGGTCAGCCCGCTCGCCGAGCCGGCCCCGGCGGCGGCCGCCTCGGCCCGGCTGCTCGACGAGGCCGGCGTCCCCGTCGCCGCCGGGACGGCCGGGCTCGCGGGGCGGGCCGGCGACGTCGCCTGGCGGGTGCTGTGGCCGTCGGCGGGCGCGCCCGGCGGCTCGCCGTCCGGCGCCGCGCCGGGCGGCGAGGACGACGGCGCCAACGACGCGAGCGTCGTCGTCACGCTCACCAGGGGCGACGGACTGCGGGTGACGGCGCTCGGCGACCTCGGCGCCGAGGCGCAGGCGTCGCTGCGCCGGCGGACGGCGGACGACGCGGCGGCCTGGCCCGTGGACGTCCTCGGGGTCGCCCACCACGGCTCGGCCGACCAGGACCCGGACCTGGCGGCGCTCGCGGCCCCGCGCGCCGCGCTCGTCGGCGTGGGGGAGAACACGTACGGCCACCCGTCCGACCGGGCCCTGGCGCTGGCCGGGGCGGGCGGCGCCGTCGTCGCGTGCACCACGGTCACCGGCGACGTGGCCGTGGCCACCGCCGGCGCCGGGGAGCTCGTCGTCGTGCCCCGGCGCCGGGTCCCGGCCTCCGGGCCGTGCTGAGGACGGGCGCGCGGCGCCGTCGGTGGCGCGTGGCACGCTGCCCGCGTGGCGGCGCAGAGGACGGGGACCGGGGCGCGGGCGGGCTCGCGTGCCGGCGGCAGCAAGGCCAAGGGCGCCGTCAGGACCGTCGCCTGGTCCGAGGCCCGGGTCGCGCCCGTCGTCGTCGTCACCGGCGCCGAGCAGCTGCTGGCCGAGCGGGCCGTCGCCCGCGTCGTGGCCCTGCGCCGGCTCGACGACCCGTCCGTGGAGGTCGTCACCGTCGACGCCGTCGCCGACGAGGCGGGGCGGCTCCAGACGGCCGTCAGCCCGTCGCTCTTCGACGAGCCGCGGGTCGTCGTCGTCACGGGCGTCGAGGCGGCCGCGGAGGCCGTCGAGAAGGACGTCGTGGCGCACCTCGCCGCGCTCGCGTCCCAGCCCGACGACGAGGTGGTCCTCGTCCTGCGCCACGGCGGCGGGCAGCGCAAGAAGGTGCTCGACGCCGCGCGTGCCGTCCCCGGCGCCCTGTCGGTCGACTGCCCCCCGCTGAAGAAGGACGCCGAGAAGATCGCCTTCGTCGGGGCCGAGCTCGAGACGGCGCGCCGCCGCATCTCCGCCCCGGCGGCCCGTGCCCTCGTCGACGCCGTCGGCTCGGACCTGCGCGAGCTGGCCGCCGCCTGCGCCCAGCTCGTCGCCGACACCAGCGGCACCGTCGAGCCCGAGGACGTGCAGCGCTACCACGGGGGCCGGGTGGAGGCCACGAGCTTCCGGGTGGCTGACGCCGTCGTCACGGGCAGCGCCGCGGAGGCGCTCGCCATGCTGCGCCAGGCCCTGGCCACCGGGGTGGAGCCCGTCCTCGTCGTCGCGGCCCTCGCCATGCGGCTGCGGCAGATGGCGCTCGTCGCCGGGTCGCGCGGGCGCGACGAGGAGGTCGCGCGTGCCCTCGGCATGCAGCCCTGGATGGTCGGCATGCGCCGGCGCGAGCTGCGCGGCTGGAGCGCGACGGCGCTGGGCGCCGGCCTCGTGGCCCTCGCGGCGACCGACGCCGACGTCAAGGGCGGTGGTCGCGACCCGGTCTACGCGCTGGAGCGCGCCGTCCTCGCGCTCTGCGGCAGCCGCGAGCCGTGACACCCTCGGCCGCCGGCCGCCCGTGGCGGCGCGCCGCGTCCCGACCCACCCGCCGACCGGCCGACCCCGCACCCCGGAGGACCCCGTGACCCACTTCGTCGCCGAGATCCGCTACACCGCCGAGCCGGACGTCGTCGCCGCCTCGCGCGCCGAGCACCGCGCGTACCTGCAGGGGCTGCACGCCGCGGGGCGGCTCGTCCTGTCGGGCCCGTGGGCGGACCGCTCGGGCGCGTGCCTCGTCTACCGCGCCGAGGACGAGGCCGAGGTGCGCACGATGCTCGAGGAGGACCCGTTCCGCCGCGACGACGTCGTCGAGGTGCTGTCCGTCCGGGAGTGGGACGTCGTCGTCGGCGGGTGAGCGCCGCCGGCGGCCGCCGCACGCCGACCGTCCGCACGGACGACGAAGGGCACGACCTCCGCGGAGGTCGTGCCCTTCTCGTCGTGCGTGTCCCGGCCCGGGGGCCGGGGGAGGCGTCGGCCTCAGACCGCCGCGGCGCGCTTGGCCATGCTGGCCTTGCGGTTCGCGGCCTGGTTCTTGTGGATGACGCCCTTGGTGACGGCCTTGTCGAGGCGGCGCGAGGCGTGCTGGAGGGCGGCCTGCGTCTTGTCGCGGTCCCCGGCCTCCGCGGCCTCGCGGAACTGGCGGACGACCGTCTTGAGCTCGGACTTGACGGCCTTGTTGCGCAGGCGCGCCTTCTCGTTGGTCGCGATGCGCTTGATCTGGCTCTTGATGTTCGCCACGGGTGGTTGCTCCAGGAAGGTCGCGTGCGGGTGCGTGCTCGGTGCCGTGCGGTGGTGCTTCGTGCGGTGCTCGTGAGGCGTCCGGGTCTGGCGGGACGGCCCCGGCCTGGGGCGGGGCCCCGGCCGCGGTGCACCGGTCGCCCGGTGCGCCGGCCGCGGGGATCGCTCACCGCGGACGCAGCCACCAAGACTAGCAGCGCCCCCGCGCGCGTCTCGCCGCCGCGCGGGCGTGCCCCGGTCGGGCCCCCGGCCGGTCACGGCGGCGCGGCCGGACGGCGGGGCGGCGCGTGACACCATGGGCGGTCGGACGTGACCGGCCTCCCCGGCGCGACGCACCCCGCCCGACCGACCTGACGGAGGGAACCTGCCCGTGAGCGCCGGTCCCGCGGACCTGCAGCCCGCCTCGACGGCGCCGGCGCAGCTGCGCAACTTCTCGATCATCGCCCACATCGACCACGGCAAGTCGACGCTCGCCGACCGGATGCTGCAGATCACGGGCGTCGTCGACCAGCGGGCGATGCGCGCGCAGTACCTCGACCGCATGGACATCGAGCGCGAGCGCGGCATCACCATCAAGAGCCAGGCCGTGCGCATGCCGTGGGCGGTCGACGGCGTCCAGCACGCCCTCAACATGATCGACACGCCGGGGCACGTCGACTTCACCTACGAGGTCTCCCGGTCGCTCGCCGCGTGCGAGGGGGCGGTGCTCCTCGTCGACGCCTCGCAGGGCATCGAGGCGCAGACCCTCGCCAACCTCTACCTGGCGATGGAGGGCGACCTCGAGATCGTCCCCGTCCTCAACAAGATCGACCTGCCCGCCGCGCAGCCCGAGAAGTACGCCGAGGAGCTCGCGGGCCTCGTGGGCTGCGACCCCGCCGACGTCCTGCGCGTGTCCGGCAAGACCGGCGAGGGGGTCAGCGAGCTGCTCGACCGCATCGTCGCGCGCGTCCCCGCGCCGGTGGGCGACCCCGACGCCCCCGCCCGCGCGATGATCTTCGACTCGGTCTACGACACCTACCGCGGCGTCGTCACCTACGTCCGCGTCGTCGACGGCCGCCTCGAGCCGCGGCAGAAGATCGCCATGATGTCGACGAAGGCGACGCACGAGCTCCTCGAGATCGGCGTCAGCTCGCCCGAGCCGGCGCCCAGCAAGGGGCTCGGCGTCGGCGAGGTCGGCTACCTCATCACCGGCGTGAAGGACGTCCGGCAGTCCCGCGTCGGCGACACGGTGACGGGCGCGCAGCGGCCGGCCACGCAGGACCTCGGCGGCTACCGCGACCCCAAGCCCATGGTCTTCTCGGGGCTCTTCCCCATCGACGGCTCCGAGTACCCCGTGCTCCGCGACGCCCTGGACCGGCTCAAGCTCAACGACGCCGCGCTGCAGTACGAGCCGGAGACGTCGGTGGCCCTGGGCTTCGGCTTCCGCGTCGGCTTCCTCGGCCTCCTGCACCTCGAGATCGTCCGCGAGCGGCTGGAGCGCGAGTTCGACCTCGACCTCATCGCCACCGCCCCGAGCGTCGTCTACGAGGTGCGGATGGACGACGGCGACGTCGTCACGGTGACCAACCCCAGCGAGTTCCCCGAGGGCAAGGTCAAGGAGGTGCGCGAGCCCGTCGTCAAGGCGACCGTCCTCGCGCCCAGCGACTTCATCGGCGCCGTCATGGAGCTGTGCCAGAGCCGGCGCGGCGAGCTCCAGGGCATGGACTACCTGTCGCCCGAGCGCGTCGAGCTGCGCTACACGCTGCCGCTCGCGGAGATCGTCTTCGACTTCTTCGACCAGCTGAAGTCGAGGACGCGCGGCTACGCGTCGTTGGACTACGAGCCCACGGGCGACCAGGCGGCCGACCTCGTCAAGGTGGACGTGCTCCTGCAGGGCGAGAAGGTCGACGCCTTCAGCGCCATCGTCCACAAGGACAAGGCGTACCCCTACGGCCTCATGATGGCGGGGCGGCTGCAGAAGCTCATCCCGCGCCAGCAGTTCGAGGTGCCCGTGCAGGCGGCCATCGGCGCCCGCGTCATCGCCCGCGAGACGGTGCGCGCGATCCGCAAGGACGTCCTCTCCAAGTGCTACGGCGGCGACATCACGCGCAAGCGGAAGCTGCTGGAGAAGCAGAAGGAGGGCAAGAAGCGGATGAAGATGGTCGGCCGCGTCGAGGTGCCCCAGGAGGCCTTCATCGCGGCGCTGTCCTCGGACGCGGACGCCCCCAAGGACGCCGCCAAGAAGTAGCGGCCGCGACGCCCGCCGTCAGCGGTGGCGGGGCTGCGGGACCCGGCGGTGGTCGACCGCCCGCCAGGACAGCGCCGCGGCGGCGTCCTGGACGTGCGCGTGCCGCTCCTGCGCGTCGGGGGCGTCGTGCGCGGCGCGCTGCCGGGGGAGGGTGGCGATGATCGCGTCGAGGCCGCGGGAGCCGGGGGTGGTCACGGCCCTGCATCGGCAGCGGGCACGGGGCGCTTGAGCCGCGCCGCCGACGCCGTGCCCGGCCGGCCTGCTTCACTGCCCCCGTGCAGCCCACGCGCGAGCCCTCGGCCGGTCGTGTCCTGGCGGTCTGCCGGGTGCACCGGCTGCAGCCGGACGGCGACCGGGGCGACGTCACCGGCATCGACAAGCGGCCCGTCGAGGGGGCCGTCGACGCCGGGCCCGTGGGGCTGCGCGGCGACGTCCAGGCCGACCGGGTCGACCACGGCGGTCCCGACAAGGCGCTCTACGCCTACGCGCAGGAGGAGGCCGACCACTGGGCCGGCGTCCTCGAGCGCGACGTCGTGCCCGGCCTCTTCGGCGAGAACCTCCGCACCGCGGGCGTCGACGTCGACGGCGCCGAGGTGGGGGAGCGCTGGCGCGTCGGCGACCGCCTCGAGGTCGAGGTGACGATGGCCCGGACGCCCTGCATGACCTTCGCCCGGCACCTCGACGAGCAGCGCTGGGTCCGACGCTTCGCCGAGCACGGCCGCCCCGGCGCCTACCTGCGGGTCCTCGTCCCGGGACCGGTCGCGGCGGGCGACGCCGTCGAGGTCCTCTCCCGGCCCGGCCACGGCGTGACGACGTCGGCCTTCTTCACCGACCCGACGCCGGAGCGGGCGCGCGTGCTGCGGGACCTGCACGACGCCGGCGAGCTCGACGTGGCCGAGGCGCTCCTGCGGTACGTCGACCGGGCGCTCGCCCGCGCCTGACGCCCCGCTCCCGACCCCGGGCGCCGGGGACGGACGGCGGCAGGAGGGCGCCGATGTGCCGTCCTGGGGGGAGGACGGCGGCAGATGGGCGCCGATGTGCCGTCCTGGGGGGTGGGCGGCGGCACGAGGGCGCCGAAGTGCCGTCCTACGGGTGGGTGGCGTAAGACGGGCGCCGATGTGCCGTCCTGGGGGTGGGCGGCGGCAGGAGGGCGCCGAAGTGCCGTCCTACGGGTGGGTGGCGTCAGATGGGCGCCGATGTGCCGTCCTGGGGGGAGGACGGCGGCAGATGGGCGCCGATCTGACGGTCAGGGGCGCGGCAGGCCCTCGGCCTCCAGCACGGCCATGGCCGCGCCGTGGCCGCCCAGCCCGCTGACGCCCCCGCCGCGGCGCGCGCCCGAGCCCGCCAGCAGCACCCGTGGGTGCCGTGTCGCCACGCCCCAGCGCTCGGCGGGCGTCCCCAGGGGGTCGTCGTCCTCGACGAAGGGCCACGCGAGCGGCCCGTGGAAGATGTGGCCGCCGGGCAGGCCGAGGGAGCGCTCGAGGTCCTTGGTCGTCCGCGTCTCGACGCACGGCCGGCCGTCGGCGTCGCGCAGGAGGAGGTCCTCGACCGGCTCGGCGAGGACGGAACCGAGCGCCTGCAGGACGTTCTCCTGCAGGCGGTCCCGGACGGCGTCGTGCTCCGGCCCGTCGGCGGGCACGAGGGCGTCCGGCACGTGCAGCCCGAAGACCGTCATCGTGTGCGCGCCCTCGGCGTCGAGGTCCGGCGGCAGGATGCTGCGGTCGGCCAGCGTGTGGCAGTAGACCTCGCACGGCTGCGGCGACGGCAGTCGTCCGCCGGCGGCCTCGGCGAAGGCGGCGTCGAGCCGGCTCGCCGTCTCGTGGACGTGGAAGGTCCCGCCGAACGCCGCCCCGGTCGCCACGCCGGCGTCGAGGAGACGCGGCAGCCGGCGCACGAGCAGGTTCGTCTTGACCTGCGCGCCCTCCGGCCGGACGACGGGCGCGGCGGGCGCGTCCGCCCCGCCGGCCGCGAGCAGGCCCTCGAGCACCGACGGCGCGACGCCGGACAGCACCCACCGGGCGGTGGCGGTCCCCTCCTCGCCGCCGACGACGGCGGTCACCTCGCCGTCGGGCGTCACGGCGGTGACCTCGGCGCCGGTGACGAGCCGCGCTCCCGCGGTGCGGGCGGCGCGCTCGAGCGCGCCCGAGACGGCGCCCATGCCGCCGACCGGGACGTCCCAGTGGCCGGTGCCGCCGCCGACGACGTGGAGGAGGAAGCAGCGGTTGACCTCGAGCGTCTCGTCGTCGAGCGGGCGCGAGACGCCGATGAGGCCGTCGGTCGCCAGCACGCCGCGGGCGAGGTCGCCGGGGACCGCCGCGGCGAGGGCCGCCCCCAGCGGCTGCTCGACCAGCGCGTCCCAGACGGCGTCGTCCCCGACGAGAGCCCGGGCCTCGGCGCGCGTCCGCAGCGGCTCGACGAGGGTCGGCCACAGCCCGCGCGCGAGCGTGGCGGTGCTGCGCGAGAAGGTCTCCCAGCCGTCGGCGTCCGCGGTGCCGCCGACGGCCACCAGCGAGGCCCGGGTCGCGGCGGCGTCCCCGCCGTCGACGAGCAGCCCGCGGGCGGGGTCGTCGGGGTCCGGCGTCCAGCTCGACCAGCGTCGCCGGACGAGCCGGACGTCGAGCCCCAGCTCCCGCACCACCCGCGCCGGCAGGAGGCTCACGAGGTAGGAGTAGCGCGACAGCCGCGCGCCCGTCCCGGGGAAGACCTCGGCGGAGACCGCCGCCCCGCCCACGCCGGCCGCCCGTTCGAGGACGAGCACGGACAGGCCGGCGCGGGCGCAGTACGCGGCCGCCGTGAGCCCGTTGTGCCCGCCGCCCACGACGACGACGTCGTACCGCCCGGCTGCTGCCTCCGCGTCCACGGCGACATCCTGGCCCGCTGCCCGCGCTCCCGGCCGGACGCGGCCGCGGCCCGCGGTGCGGGCGCCGGCGGCGTCACGGCCGCACGTCGCGGTGCGGGGGCCGACGCGGGGCGCGTCATGGCCACATGTCGCGGTCCTCGGGGGTGGTGCGGGGGAGGGTCCGCGGCGGGGGACCATGGGGGCGTGAGCCCTGCCCTGCCCGACGGCGAGCCCGTCCCGGAGGACGGCGCCCTCCCGGCGTCCGCCGCGGTGGGGGCGGCCGACCGGGCGCTCGCGATGTACCTCCACGTGCCCTTCTGCCGGGTGCGCTGCGGCTACTGCGACTTCACGACGTACACGGCCGAGGAGCTCGGCGGCGCCGGGAGCGGGTCGTCGCGGGCCGGCTACGCCGCCGTCGCCGCCCGCGAGGTCGAGATGTCCGGCCGGGTGCTCGCCGCCGCGGGCCTGCCGCCGCGGGAGGTGGGCACCGTCTTCGTCGGCGGCGGCACGCCGACGCTGCTGCCCGCCGCCGACCTCGTCGGCCTGCTCGACGTCGTCCGCCGCACCCACGGCCTGGCCGACGGCGCCGAGGTGACGACCGAGGCCAACCCCGACTCGGTCACCCCCGCCTCGCTGGCCGAGCTGGCGGCGGGCGGCTTCACGCGCGTGTCGTTCGGGATGCAGTCGGCCGTGCCCCACGTCCTGGCGACGCTCGACCGCACCCACGACCCGGCACGGGTGCCCGACGTCGTCCGCTGGGCCCGGGACGCCGGCCTGCAGGTGAGCCTCGACCTCATCTACGGGACGCCGGGGGAGTCGGACGACGACTGGCGCGCGAGCCTCGACGCGGCGCTCGCCTGCGCCCCCGACCACGTCTCCGCGTACGCCCTCGTCGTCGAGGCGGGCACGCGCATGGCGGGGCAGGTGCGGCGCGGGGAGCTGACGCTCCCGGACCCCGACGACCTCGCCGCCAAGTACGAGGTGGCCGACGCCGCCCTCACCGCCGCGGGCATGTCCTGGTACGAGGTGAGCAACTGGGCGGCCCGTCCGGAGGCCCGCTGCCGCCACAACGTCTCGTACTGGCGCGGCGACGACTGGTGGGGCGTCGGCCCGGGCGCCCACAGCCACGTCGGCGGCGTCCGCTGGTGGAACGTCAAGCACCCCGGCGCCTACAGCGCCCGCCTCCTCGCCGGTCGCTCGCCCGCCCACGCGCGGGAGGTCCTCGACGACGACGCCCGCGAGGTCGAGCGCGTCCTGCTCGGCGTCCGCCTGGCCGAGGGCCTCGACGTCGCGGCCCTGCCCCCCGACGGGCTCCCGCGCCTGCCCGAGGTCGTGGCCGAGGGCCTCGTCGCGCCGGGCCTCGACGGCGCGCCGCCGTCCCGCGTGGTCCTCACCGACCGCGGCCGGCTCCTCGCCGACGGCGTCGTGCGCCGCCTGCTGGGCTGGTAGCCGGCTCTCGGACGACCGGGCGCCTGCTCGTGATCGGCAGGGCTCCTCGACGACGAACAGGCGCCTGTTCGCGTCCCGGGAAGCCCCACAACGACGAGCAGGCGCCTGTTCGCGTCCCGGGAGGCCCTTCGACGACGAACAGGCGCCTGCTCGCGCCGGAGGAGGGGGTCAGCGCACGAGGCGCAGGGTGAGCGGGTAGCGGTAGCGCTCGCCGCGGTTGGCCCGCACCGCCGCGATGATCGCCAGGACGGCGACGTAGACGGGGAGAAGCAGCACCAGGAGGAAGAGGAAGCCGAAGCTGATGAGGTTGAGGAACCCGACGACCGCCCAGAGGACCAGGACGGTGATCTGGAAGTTGAGGGCCTCGCGCGTCTGGTCCTGCACGAAGATGCCGCGGTCGCGCAGGACGAGGAAGGCCACGAGCGGCGCCAGGACGTAGAGGAAGATGCCTCCGAGGTGGGTCAGCGTCGCCCAGAGCCGCTGGTCGGCGGGGGAGAGGTCGTCGCCGCCCGTCGGGCGGGGGGCGGGACCGCGGCCCGGCTCCTCGCCGCGGTACTGGCCGTGCTGCTGGCCGTAGGGCTGCTGACCGGACGGCGCCTGGCCGTACGACGGCTGCTGGCCGTACGACGGCTGCTGGCCGTAGGGCTGCTGCCCCGACGACGGGGCCTGGCCGGAGGGCGGCTGCTGGCCGTAGGAGGGCTGCCGGTCGCCCGGGGGCGGTCCGTCGTACCGGGGCGCGTCGCCGGGGTCGCCGGGCTGCTGGCTCACGAGGGGCTCCTTCCGCACGACCACCGGTCGGCGGCCGTCCGGCCAGGCTACCGACGGCTCAGGTGCCGGGCTCGGTGACGAAGTCGATGAGCTCCTCGACCCGGCCGGAGAGCGTCGGCTCGAGGTCGGCGATGGTGCGGACCGTCCCGAGGATGCGCTTCCAGCCGTGGGCGACGTCCCGCTGGTCCTCGTGCGCCCAGCCGAGGTGGGCCAGGACGCCGTGCTTCCACGACGTCCCGCGGGGGATCACCGGCCACCGCTCGAGCCCCAGCCGCTGGGGGCGGACGGCCTGCCACACGTCCACGTAGGGGTGGCCGACCACGTGCACGAGCCCCCGCCACCGCCGGTCGGCGAGCGCGGCGTCGACGAGCCGCTGCTCCTTCGTGCCCGGCACGAGGTGGTCGACGAGCACGCCGACCCGGCGGCCCGGCCCGGGCGCGAAGTCCTCGAGCGCGCCCGAGAGGTCGTCGACGCCGTCGAGCGGCTGCACGACGACGCCCTCGACGCGCAGGTCGTCGCCCCACACCTTCTCGACGAGCTCGGCGTCGTGGCGGCCCTCCACCCAGATCCGGCTGCCGCGGGCCACGCGGGCGCGGTGCCCCGCGACGGCGACGGAGCCGCTGGCGGTCCGCCCGGGCGCGACGCCGCCGGCGGCGGGGCGTGCGGGGGCGGCCGGGCGCGGCGGCACGAGGCGCACGGGCCGGCCGTCGAGGAGGAAGCCGGGACCGAGCGGGAAGGCCCGTGTGCGCCCGCGGCGGTCCTCGAGGTGGACGACGTGGACCCCGCCCGCCTTCTCGACGCGGACGACGGCCCCCACCCAGCCGGTGTCGACGTCCTCGACGACGACGCCGCGCTCGGCCGCGAGGTCGGTGCTGCGCCCGCGCGGCGGCGTCGCCCAGGCCGCACGGCCCCCGGCGAGGACGTCGGCGCCGTAGCGGTCGCCCGGTCGGCCGGTGGTCGCGGCGGGCGTCCCGGTCCGCGGGAGGGGGCGGGCGGGAGGACGGCCGGCGGGGCGCTCGGGCATGCGCGGGACGCTAGCCCGCACCCCCGACGGAGCCGGGCAGGCCCGCGGCGAGGCGTAGGCTTGGCACTCGATCTGCCCGAGTGCCAGCGCGGCGCCACGGGCTCGGACCCGGGCGGCGAGGAGGACCACGGATGAGCGACGAGCGACGGCTGGCGGTCCTGCGGGCCATCGTCGAGGACTACGTGGCCACCCGGGAGCCCGTCGGCTCCAAGGTCCTCGTCGAGCGCCACAGCCTCGGCGTCTCGCCCGCCACCATCCGCAACGACATGGCCGTCCTCGAGGAGGAGGGCTACATCGCCCAGCCCCACACGAGCGCCGGCCGCGTCCCCACGGACAAGGGCTACCGGGCGTTCGTCGACCGGCTGGCCACGGTCAAGCCCCTGTCGCTCGCCGAGCGCCGTGCCATCTCGACCCTCCTCGACGACGCCACCGACCTCGACGACGTGCTCACCCGCACCGTCCGGGCGCTCGCGCAGCTGACGCGCCAGGTCGCCGTCGTGCAGTACCCGTCGCTGAGCCGGGCGACCGTGCGGCACGTCGAGCTCGTGCCGCTCGGCGGCCCGCGGCTGCTGCTCGTGCTCATCACGGACTCCGGACGCGTCGAGCAGCGCACGGTCGACGTCGGCCAGGAGGTCCCCGAGGACCTCGTCGCGTCGATGCGCACCCGCATCGCCGCGGTGTCGGCGGGCGCCCGGCTCGACGCGCTCGTGGCCCGGCTGCCGAGCCTCCCCGAGGAGTTCCCGCCGCACGAGCGCGACGTCGTCCGCGCCGTCCTGCGCGTGCTGGAGGAGTCCCTCGCCGGCCAGCGCGAGGAGCGCGTCGTCCTCGCGGGGACGGCCAACCTCGCCCGCTCGGGCCTGGACTTCCCGCAGTCGATCTCGCCGGTCCTCGAGGCCATCGAGGAGCAGGTCGTCCTGCTGCGGCTGCTCGGCGAGATGGCCGACGACGCCGGTGCCGCCACCGGCGGCGTGCAGGTGCGGATCGGCCGCGAGCTGGCGCACGACCGGCTGCTCGAGACCTCCGTGGTCACGAGCGGCTACGGCACCGGCGGCGAGGTGGTGGCCCACCTCGGCGTCCTGGGGCCGACCCGGATGGACTACCCCACGACGATGGCGGCGGTGCGGGCGGTCGCCCGCTACGTCTCGCGCATCATCGGCGGCTGACCCCGCCGCCGGGCGGCCCGCGCCGCCCGCCCCCGTAGCGAGCACCCCGCCCGAGCACCCCGACCGACAGGAGCGAGCACCCCGGTGAGCGACCACTACGAGGCCCTCGGCGTCTCCCGCGACGCGTCGACGGAGGACATCAAGAAGGCCTACCGCAAGCTGGCGCGCAAGTACCACCCCGACGTCAACCCCGACGCCGCGGACCGGTTCAAGGACGTCTCGGCGGCCTACGACGTGCTGTCCAACCCGGACAAGCGCCGCGCCTACGACCGCGGCGAGACCCTCGGGGGCTTCGGCGGCGGGGGCGCGGCCGGGGGCTTCGGCTTCAGCGACATCTTCGACACCTTCTTCGGCGGCGCCGCCGGCGGTGCGGGCGCCCGTGGCCCGGCCAGCCGGGCCCGCCGCGGTGCCGACGCCCTCCTGCGCGTCGAGGTCGAGCTGCACGACGCCGTCTTCGGCGTCGACAAGGAGATCTCCGTCGACACGGCCGTCGTCTGCTCCACGTGCTCCGGCTCGTGCTGCCAGCCCGGCACCTCGCCGCGGACCTGCGACGTCTGCGGCGGCCGCGGCCAGGTCCAGCGGCAGGTCCGCAGCTTCCTCGGCCAGGTGACGACGGCCATGCCGTGCCCCGGCTGCGGCGGCTTCGGCACGACCATCCCGTCGCCGTGCCCCGAGTGCGCCGGCGAGGGCCGCGTCCAGGAGCGCCGCACCCTCACCGTCCGCATCCCCGCGGGCGTCTCGACGGGCACGCGGGTCCAGCTCGCGGGCCAGAGCGAGGTGGGCGTCGCGGGCGGTCCCCCCGGCGACCTGTACGTCGAGGTGGTCGAGAAGGCGCACGAGACCTTCACCCGCCGCGGGGACGACCTCCACTGCACCGTGCAGGTCCCCATGACGGCCGCCGCGCTCGGCACGACGCTGACGGTCGACACGCTCGACGGCGGCCAGCAGGTCGACGTCCGGGGCGGCACGCAGTCCGGCGAGGTCCACACCCTCCGCGGGCTCGGCGTCGGCCACCTGCGCGGCGGCGGCCGCGGCGACCTGCTCGTCCACGTCGACGTGCAGACCCCGACCCGGCTCGACGAGCGCCAGGAGCAGCTGCTCCGCGAGCTCGCCGACCTCCGCGGCGAGCAGGCGCCCGAGGGGCGCCTGACGAGCGCGGGCGGCGGCGTCTTCGGGCGGCTGCGGGACCTCATCTCCGGGCGCTGACCCGGGCGGCGAGCGGGCGAGCGGGCGACCCCTCCGGGGGTGGCGTCGACGGGCGCGTGGACGGTTAGGCTCTCCTAACGTCCGCGCACCGTCGTCGAGCACCCGGAGGCCCGCCCGTGGAGCCCTCGTCGGCGACCGCGCCCGGCGCCGCCGCGACCCCGGACGCGCCGGCCCTGACGCCCGGCACCGCCGACGCCGCCCGGCCGCGGACGGCGTCGCGCCGGGTGGTCGTCGTGGCCGTCCTCGTCGCGCTGCTCGTCCTGGCCGTGGCGGCCAGCCTCGCGGTGGGCAGCCGGCCGCTCTCCCTCGGCACCGTCTGGCAGGCGCTCTGGTCGCCGGTCGCCGGGGACAACGACCACCTCGTCGTCCGTGACCTGCGGCTGCCGCGGACCGTCGTCGGGCTCGTCGCGGGCGCGGCGCTCGGGCTGTCCGGCGCCCTCCTGCAGGGCCTCACGCGCAACCCCGTGGCCGACCCCGGACTCCTCGGCATCAACGCCGGGGCGTCGCTGGCGGTGGTCACGGCGATCGCCACGACGGGCGTCACCGCGGCGTCGGGCCTCGTGTGGTTCGCCGTGGCGGGCGCCGCGGTCGCGGGGGCCGTCGTGCTCGTCGTGGCCTCGCTCGGCTGGGGCGGGGCGACGCCGGTCAAGCTGGCCCTCGTCGGCGCCGCCGTCAACGCCGTCGCGACGTCGCTGCTGACCCTCGTCGTGCTCGGCGACCGGACCACGCTCGACGTCTACCGCTTCTGGTCCGTCGGCTCGCTGTCGAGCCGCGGGTGGGACGTCGTCCTCGCCACCGGGCCGCTGGTCGCCGTCGGCGTCGTGCTGGCGCTCGGCTCCGCGCGCTTCCTCGACGCCATGGCGCTCGGCGACGACCTCGCCCGCGGGCTCGGCCAGCGGGTGGGGCTCGGCCGGGCCGTCGTCCTCGTCGCCGCCGTGCTCCTCGCGGGCGGGGCGACCGCCCTCGCCGGCCCGGTCGTCTTCGTCGGCCTCGTCGTGCCGCACGCCGTCCGGCTGCTCGTCGGGCAGGGGCACCGCCTCGTCCTCCCGTGCTCCGTCCTCGCCGGCCCGGTCCTCCTCCTCGTCGCGGACGTCGTCGGTCGTGTCGTCGTGCCGCCGTCGGAGCTGCAGGCCGGGCTCGTCGTCGCCCTCGTCGGCGCCCCGGTGCTCGTCGCCGTCGTGCGGCGCTCGCGGGCGGTGACGGCGTGAGCGCGGACGTCGCGCAGCGGCCGGGCCCCGCCGTGCCGCCCGGCCCGGCCGAGGTCGCCGACGCCGAGCGCGTCGCCCTCGACCTCCTGCGGGGGGCGTCGCGCCGGAGGCGTCGCCGCTCGGCCGGCGTCACCGGCGCCCTCCTGCTGCTGTCGCTCGTCGTGGCGGGCGTCAGCCTGTCCGTGGGCGACTTCCCCCTCCCGCTGCGCCAGGTGGCGCTGGGCCTCGTCGGGCAGGGCGACGAGATCACGGAGCTCGTCCTCGGCGAGTTCCGCGGGCCGCGGCTGGCGCTCGGCGCGCTCGTCGGCGTCGGGCTCGCGCTGTCGGGCGGGCTGTTCCAGTCCGTGCTGCGCAACCCGCTGGCCTCGCCGGACGTCATCGGCGTCACCCAGGGCGCCGCGGTCGGCGCCGTGGCCGTCCTCCTCGTCCTGCGCCTCGACGCCGCGTGGGTGCCGCTCGGCGCGCTGGTCGGCGCCCTCGTCGCCGCGGGCGCCACGCTCGCGCTGGCCTGGCGCGGCGGGCTCGACGGCCGCCGGTTCGTCCTCTGCGGCATCGGCCTCGCCTTCGCCGCGTCGAGCGTCCTCGGCTACCTCCTCAGCCGCAGCGACGTCCAGGACGCCCAGACCGCCCTGACGTGGATCAGCGGCTCCGTCGCCTCCGCCTCGTGGGAGGGCAACGCCCGGCTGGCCGTCGCCCTCGTCGTCCTCGTCCCCCTCGCGCTCGCCCTCTCGCGGCGGCTCGACGTCCTCGCGCTGGGGGAGCAGGCCGCGACGGCGCTCGGCGTCCGGGCCGGCGCGACCCGGCTCGTGGCCGTGCTCCTCGCCGTGGGGCTCGCGGCCACCGCCACCGCGGCGGCCGGTCCCGTCGCCTTCGTCGCCCTCGCCTCGGCCCCGGTCGCCCGGCGCCTCGTCGGCGACGGGCGGGCGGCGCTGCTCCCGACCGCTGCGGTCGGGGTGACGCTCGTCACCGCCTGCGACGTCCTCGCCCAGCACGCGCTCGACGGGCGCCAGGTGCCCGTCGGCCTCGTGACGGGCGTCGTCGGCGGCGTGTACCTGCTCTGGCTCCTCACCACCGTCCGCCCCCGCCCCGGAGGTGCCTGATGGCCCCGACGACCGCCCCGCCCGCCGCGCCCGCCGCGGTCGACCCGCTCGGCGCCCTCGGCGGCGACGGCACCCCGCCGCCCGCCCTCGTCGCCCGGGGCGTGTCCGTCGAGTACTCCGGCCGCCGCGTCGTCCACGAGGTCGACCTCGAGGTGCCGTCCGGGCAGGTGAGCGTCGTCGTCGGCGCCAACGGCTGCGGCAAGTCCTCGCTGCTGCGGGCCCTCGCCCGGCTGCAGCGCCCCGCGACCGGCCGCGTCACGCTCGACGGCCGCGACGTCGCCCGCACGTCGCCCCGCGCCTTCGCCTCCGTCGTCGGCCTGCTGCCGCAGCACCCGCTCGCGCCGGAGGGCATCACCGTCGGCGACCTCGTGGGGCGCGGCCGGCACCCCCACCACGGCCCGTTCCAGCGGTGGTCGGCCGAGGACGACCGCGTGGTGGCGCGGGCGCTCGCGGTCACCCGGACCCACGACCTCGCAGGGCGGCGCGTCGAGGAGCTCTCGGGCGGCCAGCGCCAGCGGGTCTGGGTCGCCATGGTGCTCGCCCAGCAGCCGCGCGTCCTCCTCCTCGACGAGCCGACGACCTACCTGGACGTGGCCCACCAGGTCGAGGTGCTGCAGCTGCTGCGCGACCTCAACCGCTCCGCCGGCACGACCGTCCTCATGGTGCTGCACGACCTCAACATGGCCGCCCGGTACGCCGACCACCTCGTCGTCATGGCCGGGGGACGGGTCCACGCGCAGGGCCGGCCCGAGGAGGTCCTCACCGAGCGGTGCGTGCGGGACGCCTTCGCGCTCGAGTCCGTCGTGCTCGCCGACCCGGTGACCGGCGGGCCCCTCGTCGTCCCGCGCTGAGACGGGGCGTCCGCACCCACCCGCTCTGGCTAAGGTGAGCCTGACCTCACCACCGCCCGAGCCCGAAGGTGCCCCCATGCCTCGCACGACCCTCCGCCTGCTGCCCGCCGCCGCGGCGGTCCTCCTGCTCCTGCCCGCCTGCGGCTCCGACGACGCCGGCACGTCCGACGAGGGCGCGGCGCCCTCGGGGGGCACGACGGCCGCGGCGGCCTGGGAGCCCGTGACCATCGAGAGCGCGCTCGGCCCGGCCGTCATCGAGGAGGCGCCCGAGCGCGTCGTCACCTGGGGCTGGGGGACGACGGACGCCGCCATCGCGCTCGGCGTCGTGCCCGTGGCCATCCCCACGCAGACCTACGGCGGCGACGAGGAGGGCGTCCTGCCGTGGGTGCGCACCGCGCTCGACGAGGCCGGCGCCGAGGTTCCGACGCTGCTCACCGAGGGCGAGGAGCCGCCGTACGAGGAGATCCTCGCGGCCGACCCCGACGTCATCCTCGCCCAGTACTCGGGGCTCACCCAGGAGCAGTTCGACCGGCTCGAGGCCATCGCGCCCGTCGTCGCCTACCCCGACCAGCCGTGGTCCACGCCGTGGCGCGACGTCGTCACGACGGCGGGCGAGGCGCTCGGGCGCGAGGCGGAGGCCGAGCAGGTCCTCGCCGACATCGACGAGCAGGTCTCCGCGGCCGCCGCCGAGCACCCCGAGTTCGAGGGGTCGACCATCGCGGCCGTCTACGACCTCGACGCCTTCTACGTCTACCTGCCGGCGGACCCGCGGGTCGGCTTCCTCGAGGACCTCGGCTTCGAGACGGCGCCCAGCGTCACCGACCTCGACACCGGCGAGTCGACCTTCTTCTTCACGCTGAGCCCCGAGCGCACCGACGAGCTGACGGCGGACGTCCTCCTCAACTACGCGGACACCCCCGAGGCGCAGGACACCTTCCTCGCCAAGCCGTCGACGCAGGCGCTGCCCCAGTACGCGGGCGACGGCATCGCGCTGGTCACGGGCCAGTCGCTCGTCTCCTCCGTCTCCCCGCCGACGGCCCTGTCGGCGACCTACGGCCTCGACGAGATCGTCGAGACCCTCGCGGCCGCCGTCGCGGGCGAGGGCTACGGCGCGGGCGCGACGACCGTCTCCTGACCACCGCCGTCCCCCGACGTCCCCGGCGCCCGCGCGGCGCCGGGGACGTCGTGCCTCCCGGGCGCTCCGCCCGGGCCCCGCCCCGGCCGCGCCCGTAGGGTCGCGGCCATGAGCGGCACCGAGGGGACGAGCGGCGCGACGACGGGGACGGGCGCCCGCGAGGAGGGCTGCGTCTTCTGCGGGATCGTCGGCGGGGACGTCCCCGCCGAGCTCGTCGCGAGCACCGACCGGGTCGTCGCCTTCCGCGACCTCTCGCCCCAGGCGCCGCTGCACGTGCTCGTCGTCCCCCGCGCCCACCACGCGGACGTCGTGGCCCTGGGGGCCGCCGACCCGGCCACCCTCGCCGACCTCGTCGCGACGGCCGCCCGTGTCGCGGCCGACGGCGGGTGCACCGCCGGCGAGCACCGGCTCGTCTTCAACACCGGTACCTCGGCGGGGCAGACCGTCCACCACGCGCACGGCCACGTCCTCGCCGCGCCCGGCGCGAGCCTCGACGGCCACCTCTGACACCGCCGTGAGCGGCGCGGGCCCGTGCGCCGCCCGGTGCCCGCGCGCGGCGGCGTCTACCCTGGGGGCCACGAGCACCCGGACGAGGTGCGCCGCCCGCGAGGAGCCCGGGGCCCCGGCCCGCCCATGACGCAGCCCGACGCACCGCAGCACGGCCGGCAGCAGCCCCGGCGCGACCAGCGGCAGGTCCCCCCGACGGCACCGCCCCGCCGCGGCGCCACGACCCGGCACACCGTGGTGGTCCCGCCGGGCATCCCCATGATCGCCCTGCTCGGCAGCGGCGACGAGCTGCTGCGCGTCGTCGAGCGCGTCTTCCCCGAGCTCGACGTGCACGTCCGCGGCGACCAGGTGACGGCCGCCGGGCCGGCGGCCGAGGTCGCCCTCCTGGAGCGGCTCGTCGACGAGCTGTCCGCCGTCGTGGCCGCCGGCCAGCACCTCACGCCCGACGCCGTCGAGCGCTCCGTGGCGATGCTCCGCCGGGCGACCGTCGAGCGGCCCGCCGACGTGCTCACCCTCGACGTGCTGTCGAGCAAGGGGCGCGTCATCCGGCCGAAGACGCTGGGGCAGAAGCGCTACGTCGAGGCCATCGAGGAGTCGACGGTCGTCTTCGGCATCGGCCCCGCCGGCACCGGCAAGACGTACCTCGCCATGGCCAAGGCCGTGCAGGCCCTCCAGGCCAAGCAGGTCTCCCGCATCGTCCTCACCCGCCCCGCCGTCGAGGCGGGGGAGCGGCTCGGCTTCCTGCCCGGCTCGCTCACCGAGAAGATCGACCCGTACCTGCGGCCGCTCTACGACGCCCTGGGCGACATGCTCGACCCCGAGCAGGTCCCGCGGCTGCTGGCCGCCGGCACCATCGAGGTCGCGCCGCTCGCGTACATGCGCGGGCGCACCCTCAACGACGCCTTCGTCATCCTCGACGAGGCGCAGAACACCTCCGCCGAGCAGATGAAGATGTTCCTCACCCGCCTCGGCTTCGGCTCGAAGATGGTCGTCACCGGCGACGTCACGCAGGTCGACCTGCCCAGCGGCACCGAGTCCGGCCTCAAGGTCGTCCAGCAGGTGCTCGACGGCGTCGACGGCGTCGTCTTCGCCCGGCTCGAGGCCGCGGACGTCGTCCGGCACAAGCTCGTCAGCGACATCGTCGAGGCGTACGCCCGGTGGGACGCCGACCGCGCCGTCGTGAGCCCGGCCGGCCAGCAGCGCGACGTCCGCCGCGCGGGCGGGACCCGTCCCACGCGGCCCCCGCGGCAGGCCCGGCCCGTCGAGGACGACGGCGACGGCCCCGCCGAGGGCACGGCGTGAGCGTCGAGGTCCTCAACGAGACGACGTACGAGGTCGACGAGCGCGGCCTCGTCGACCTCGCGCACCACGTCCTCGACGCGCTGCACGTGCACCCGCAGGCCGAGCTGTCGGTCCTCCTCGTCGACGAGGAGGCCATGTCGGCCCTGCACGAGCAGCACATGGGCGAGGAGGGTCCTACCGACGTCCTCTCGTTCCCCATGGACGAGCTCCGGCCCGGCAGCGCCGAGGACCCGAGCCCGCCCGGGCTGCTCGGCGACCTCGTCCTCTGCCCGCCCGTCGCCGTCCGGCAGGCCCGCTCGGCCGGGCACTCGACCGCCGACGAGCTCCTGCTCCTCACGACCCACGGGCTGCTCCACCTGCTCGGCTACGACCACGCCGAGCCGGAGGAGGAGCGCGAGATGTTCGCCCTCCAGCGCCGCCTGCTCCTCGAGCACCTGGCGGAGCGCCGGTGAGCGGCCGGAGCGGCTCGGGCGGTCAGGGTGGCCAGGGCCTCGGCCTGCCGTCCGTGCCCGACGGCTACCGCAGCGGCTTCGCGTGCCTCGTCGGCCGGCCCAACGCCGGCAAGTCCACGCTGACCAACGCGCTCGTCGGCCAGAAGGTGGCCATCACCTCGAGCCGCCCGCAGACGACGCGGCACACGGTGCGCGGCATCATCCACCGGCCCGAGGCGCAGCTCGTCCTCGTCGACACGCCCGGTCTGCACCGGCCGCGCACGCTGCTCGGCCAGCGCCTCAACGACCTCGTCCTCGCCACCCTGGCCGAGGTGGACGTCGTCGGCTTCTGCCTCCCCGCCGACCAGCCCGTCGGCCCGGGCGACCGGTGGGTGGCCTCGCAGCTCGAGCCGCTCGCCGCCTCGGCCGGGCGCGGGACGCCGCTCGTCGCGCTCGTCACGAAGACCGACCTCGTGCGCCCGGACCGCCTCGCCCGGCACCTCCTCGAGGTGTCGGAGCTGCTGCCGTGGGCCGACGTCGTGCCGGTCTCGGCGGTCGGCGACGACCAGGTCGACGTCGTCGAGCGCGTGCTGCTGGGCCACCTCCCCGAGGGCCCGCCCATGTACCCGGAGGGCGAGCTGACCGACGAGCCCGAGGCCGTCATGGTCGCCGAGCTCGTCCGCGAGGCCGCCCTCGAGGGTGTCCGCGACGAGCTGCCGCACAGCCTCGCCGTCGTCGTCGAGGAGATGGCGCCCCGGCCGACGTCGGACGGCGGCGTGCGCGACGACGGGATGCTCGACGTCCACGTGCAGCTCTTCGTCGAGCGGGACTCGCAGAAGGGCATCGTCATCGGCAAGGGCGGGTCCCGGCTCCGCGCGGTCGGCACGCAGGCCCGCGCGGGCATCGAGGCGCTGCTGGGCGTGCCCGTCTTCCTCGACCTCAGGGTCAAGGTCGCCAAGGACTGGCAGCGCGACCCCCGCAAGCTCGCGCGGCTCGGCTTCTGAGGACGACGCGGGGGCGGGCGGTCCGACCCGTCCCCGCGCCGCCGGCCCGTCAGCCCTGCGGCCGCCCGAAGGCGACGGCCCGCTCGGCGTGGTCGTCGGCCAGCCGCGCGGCCACCTCCCGCTCGTGGGCCAGGTCGAGGGTCCGGGCCAGCGCGAGGTAGGCGACCGCGGAGGCCAGCAGCCCGACGAAGAGGGCGACGTCCACCCCGCCGAGGGCCTCGGCGGCCGGGCCCGTCCACCAGGCCGTCACCGCGAACGGCACCATCGCGACGACGCCGATGCCGTAGGCGGCCAGCCCCTGCCAGCCCCACTGCCCGTAGATGCCGTCGCGGACGAAGATCTCCCGCACGGCGTAGTGGCCGCGGCGCACGAGGTAGTAGTCGACGAGGTTGACCGACGTCCACGGCACGAGGACGTAGAGGAGAACGACGAGGAAGCTGCCGAAGTTCGCCAGGAACGCGCCCGTGCTGACGAGCGAGCCGACGAGCGCGGCGAGCCCGACGACGACGCACCCCAGCACGCGGGCCCGCGTCGTGGGCCGGATCGGCCGGACCGAGTCGACGATGGTGATGAGCTCCATCGAGGCGGCGTAGACGTTGACGGTGATGACGCTGACGAGGCCGGGCAGCGCCGCCAGCAAGAGCCACGTGCCGGCGCCGGGCAGGACGGCGTCGGCGGCGTCGCGCACGCCCTGGACGGGCTCCGCGCCGGCGAAGGTCGCCGCGACGAAGGCGCCGAGGCCCATGAGCCAGGCCGCGCCGACGAAGATGCCGCCGTACGTGAAGGACAGCGCCCTCGCCGGGCTCGTCTGCGGGGGCAGGTAGCGCGAGTAGTCGGACACGTACGGCGCCCAGCCCAGCGCGTAGGCGGCCGAGGCGCCGAACTGCACGAGGAAGGCCGTGGGCTCGAGGCCGGCGAGCGAGAGCTGCGCGGGGTCCAGCGGCACGACGACGAGCGCGAGCACCGTGAAGACGCCGAAGGTGGCGAGGAAGAGGACCGTCAGCCACTGCTGCGCGGCGTGGATCCAGTGGTAGCCGAAGACGGCCAGGACCACGGCCGCCACGCTGATGAGGACGTACCAGAGCGCGGGCGCGTCGACGCCGGTCGTCGCCGTGAGCACCTCGGCGCCCAGCATCTGGTTGAACATGTTGAAGCCGACGAGGCTGAAGACCACGACGGCGCAGATGAGCAGGACGCCGCGGTACCCGAACTGCGCCCGCGACTGGATCATCTGCGGCAGCCCGAGCTGCGGCCCCTGGGCCGAGTGGAAGGCCGTGAAGACGGTGCCGACGGCGACGCCGAGGACGATCGCGAGCAGCGACTGCGCCAGCGTGGCGCCGAGGGCCGCGCCGAGCATGCCGGTGGCGAGGGTCGTGATGTTGGCGTTGGCCATGAACCACAGGGGGAAGAGCGACCGCGCCGTCCCCCCGCGCTCGGAGAGGGGCACCCAGTCGATCGAGCGGGACTCGACCCGGCCGGTCTGCGGCGCGGTCGAGGGGCTGGCCGGGAGGTCGGTCATCGCTGCTCCAGGGGGAGGCCGGTCGCGACGTCACGCCGGCGGGCTCGGGCAGCGCGAGACGCTTCCACCCGGCGCGGCGGCGGACAAGAAGGGCTCGGCCTATGCCGGTCATCGCCCCCGGCTATGCGCCCCGGTGCGCCCCCTCGCGGCCGCGGGGCGCCGGCTCGAGCGCGGGCACCCGCGTGGTGAGCATCTCCGTCGCCGTCCGCGCCAGCTCGGCGGTGCCGGGGGAGAGCGTCGACCCGACGCGCTGCACCAGCGCGATGGTGTCGTGCAGCGGCTCGGCGAAGGGCGCCGTCGTGAGGCCCTCGGGGAACGAGGCGTGCGCCGTCACGGCACGCGAGGCGACGGTGTCGCCCATGCCACGGGCCACGAGGGCGAGGGCGGACTCGACGTTCTCCACCTCGACGACCGGGTCGAGGCGGACGCCGGCCGCCTGGGCGCGGTCGGCGAGCTGGCGCCGGGTCGGGTCCGCCCACCCGTAGTGGGCGTCGTAGAGGACGAGCGGGGCGCGTGCGGCGTCCTCCATCGTCACGGGGGCGGCGGTCCGGGCCGGGTCGCGGCTCACCCACAGCACCTCGTCGCGGAAGAGCGGCGTCACCTCGAGTCCCGTGGCGTCGACGGGCAGCACGACGAGGCCCGCCTCGAGGTCGCCCGCGCGCACGGCCTCCGCCACCTCGACCGAGTTCTGCCCGACGAGCCGGATCCGGACGCCGGGGCGGGCGGCGTGGAAGGTCAGGGCGAGGTCGGACAGGACGTAGAACGGCGCGTTGCGCAGGACGCCGAAGGAGGCGACCCCGCCCTCGAGGCCGCGCAGCGAGCGGAGCGCGTGCTCGGCGCCGGCGGCGCCGTCGACGGTCCGGCGGGCCCACGGCAGCAGCTCCTCGCCCGCCGCGGTGAGGGTCAGCCGCCGCCCGGCCCGGACGAAGAGCGGGAGCGCCACCTCCTCCTCGAGCTTGCGCACGAGCTCGGACATCGTCGGCTGCGTGGTGCCCAGCTCCCGGGCGGCGGCGGTGAAGGAGCCGGTCCGCACGGCCGCGAGGAAGGCGCGCAGCTGGATCAGCGTCATAGGTCGACTCTATGGCTGCCCCAGGAACGTCGGCCCTTGTCCAGGGGCGACGCGCTTCCTAGCCTCGCCGCATGCGCTTCTCCCCCCGCGTCCTCGCCTCGCTCGACGGCTCGTTCCACCACCTCAAGACGCCCGGCGTCGACGCGCCGGCCGCCCAGCGGGACCCGGCGGTCGCGGCGACCGTCTCGGAGATGCTGCGCGACATCGAGACCCGTGGCCTCGACGCGGTGCGCGACCACGCGCGCCGGCTCGACCGCTGGGAGCGCCCCTCCTTCGAGCTGACCGCGGCCGAGGTCGCCGCGACCGGGGACCGGCTGGCACCCGAGCTCCGCGAGGCGATCGAGCTGGGGGCCGGGCGCACGCGGCGCTTCGCCGCCGAGCAGCGCGGCCGGCTCGTGGACTTCGAGGTGGAGCACGTGCCCGGCGTCGTCACCGGCGTCCGGTACGTGCCGGTGCCGCGGGTCGGCGCCTACCTCCCCGCCGGCCGCTTCCCCCTCACCGCCAGCGCCTTCATGACGGTCGGCGTCGCCCGGGAGGCCGGGGTCGGCAGCGTCCTCGCCTGCACGCCGCCGCAGCCCGACGGTGCCGTCAACGCGGCCGTCGCGTACGCGGCGCACGTGTCCGGCGTCGACCGCCTCTTCGTCCTCGGCGGGGTCCAGGCGCTCGCGGCCATGGCCTTCGGCCTCCTCGACGAGCTGCCCGTCGACATGCTCGTCGGCGCGGGCAACGCGTACGTCGCCGAGGCCAAGCGCCAGCTCTTCGGCACGGTCGCCATCGACCTCCTCGCCGGCCCCTCCGAGGTCGCCGTCCTCGCCGACGGCAGCGCCGACCCGGAGGTCGTCGCCGCCGACCTCCTGGGGCAGGCCGAGCACGGGACGAACTCGCCCGCCGCCCTCGTCACGACGTCGGACGCGCTGGGCCGGGCGGTCGTCGAGGCCGTCGAGCGGCAGCTCGAGACGCTGAAGACCGCGTGGGTCGCGGGCCCCGCGTGGCGCGACTTCGGCTCCGTCACGGTCGCGGCCGACCGCGAGACCGCCGCGGTCCTCATGGACGACCTGGCGCCGGAGCACCTCGAGGTCATCACCGAGGACGACGACTGGTACCACCGCCGGCTGCAGAGCTACGGCTCGCTCTTCCTCGGGCCGTGGAGCACGGTCGCCTACTCCGACAAGGGGATGGCCGGCACGAACCACGTGCTGCCGACGGCCGGCGGCGCCAAGCACAGCGCCGGCCTCTCCGTCGCCCGCTTCCTCAAGCCGCTGACCTTCCAGCGGGTCGCCCGCGAGGCCACGCCCGCCGTCGCGCCTGCCGTGCAGGTCATCTCGGACTCCGAGGGCATGGCCGCCCACAGCGAGACGGCGCGCCTGCGCCTCGCGCAGCTGGCCGCGGACGCCTGAGGTGCCCGGCGCGGGCGCGGGGGACCGGGTCGTCCCGGTGCGGTGCCACGAGCTGGCGCCCGTCATCGGCGACGTCGCCGGCAACCTCCGCGCCGTCGAGGAGGCCGTCGCGGGGGCGGTGGCCGCCGGTCGGCGCCTGCTCGTCCTGCCCGAGCTGGCGACGAGCGGCTACCACCTCACGCCGGAGGAGGCCCGGGAGGCCGCCCTCCCCACCGGTGACGCGGCCTTCGACCGGTGGGCCCGCCTGCTGCCCGAGGACGCGGTCCTCGTCGTCGGCTTCGCCGAGGCCGGGGACGGGGTGGTCCACAACAGCGCCGCCGTCGTGACGGCCGGCGGCGTGCGCGCGGTGCACCGCAAGAGCCACCTGTGGGACACCGAGAAGGAGGTGTTCGCCCCCGGCGACGCCGCGGCCGTCGTCGTGCCGACGCCGGTCGGCCCGCTCGGGGTGCTCGTCTGCTACGAGCTCGAGTTCCCCGAGATGCCACGGGGTCTCGCCCTCGCGGGCGCCGAGATCATCGCCGTGCCGACCAACTGGCCGGCCGTCCCGACGCCGGCGGGGGAGCACCCGCCCGAGGTCGTGCAGGCCATGGCGGCGGCCCGGTCCTCGGGCGTCGCCGTGCTCTGCTGCGACCGGCGCGGCGAGGAGCGCGGCGAGCGCTGGACGCGCGGGACGTCCGTCGTCGGGACCGACGGCTGGCTGCGCGGCACCACGGACGCCGAGGGACGGCTCGACGTCGACGTCGAGCTGCGCGCCGGACGCCACGACCTCAGCACGCGCAACCACGTCCACCGCGACCGGCGGCCCGACCTCTACGTCTGAGCGGGACGGGCCCCGGGCGGCCCAGGAGGGCGCGGGGCGACGCCGCCCCGCGCACCCCGCGCGGCAGGCGCTACGGTCTCCCCGTGCGCGTGAGCCTCCTCCTCGGCTGCCGCGGCGAGGGCCACTAGTCACCGGCCCCCTCGTCGCGGAGTCCTGCGTGTGCCGCAGCCGCCGCCGGTGACACCTCCGCCGGCCTCCCGCGCACCGCGGGGCCCGGCGCCGTCACCCGACCCGGACGAGGACGAGATGCGCGACCACCACCAGAAGCCCTCCGCGATGCCGGTCCACCGGTACCGCCCCTTCCACGAGCAGATCACCGTGGAGCTGCCCGACCGCACGTGGCCCACCCGCCGCCTCGAGCAGGCGCCGCGCTGGTGCGCGGTCGACCTCCGCGACGGCAACCAGGCGCTGGTCGACCCGATGAGCCCCGCCCGCAAGATGCGCATGTTCCAGCTGCTCGTCGCCATGGGCTACAAGGAGATCGAGGTCGGCTTCCCGTCGGCCAGCCAGACCGACTTCGACTTCGTGCGCCAGCTCGTCGAGGGCGGCCACATCCCCGACGACGTGACGATCCAGGTCCTCACGCAGGCGCGCGACCACCTCATCGAGCGGACGTACGAGGCCGTCGCCGGCGCCCCGCGCGCCATCGTGCACCTCTACAACTCGACCTCCGTGCTGCAGCGCGAGGTCGTCTTCGGCCTCGACGAGGACGGAGTCCTCGACATCGCGCTCCAGGGCGCGCGGCTGTGCCGCAAGCTCGAGGAGACGGTGCCCGAGACGCAGATCACCTACGAGTACTCGCCCGAGTCCTTCACGGGCACCGAGCTCGAGTACGCGGCGCGGGTCTGCAACGCGGTGCTCGAGGTCTTCGAGGCCTCGGCCGAGCGGCCGGTCATCATCAACCTGCCGGCCACGGTGGAGATGTCGACGCCCAACGTCTACGCCGACGCCGTCGAGTGGATGGGCCGGCACCTCGTGCCGCGCGAGGGCGTCGTGCTCTCCCTCCACCCGCACAACGACCGCGGCACCGGCGTCGCCGCCGCGGAGCTGGGCCTGCTGGCCGGCGCCGACCGCGTCGAGGGCTGCCTCTTCGGCAACGGCGAGCGCACCGGCAACGTCTGCCTCGTCACGCTGGGGCTGAACCTCGTCACCCAGGGCGTCGACGCGATGGTCGACTTCTCCGACATCGACGAGGTCCGCCGCACGGTCGAGTACTGCAACCAGCTGCCGGTCCCCGAGCGCCACCCCTACGGCGGCGACCTCGTCTACACCGCCTTCTCCGGCTCCCACCAGGACGCCATCAAGAAGGGCTTCGACGCGATGGACCGGCGGGCGGCGGCCGAGGGCGTCGACGTCCGCTCCCTGACCTGGGCCGTGCCTTACCTGCCGGTCGACCCCAAGGACGTCGGGCGCAGCTACGAGGCGGTCGTCCGCGTCAACAGCCAGTCGGGCAAGGGCGGCGTCGCGTACCTCATGCGCTCCGAGCACAAGCTCGACCTGCCGCGCCGTCTCCAGGTGGAGCTGTCCGGCATCGTCCAGGCCCGCACGGACGAGGCCGGCGGCGAGGTCGACGCGCGCTCGCTGTGGGGGATCTTCGAGGACGCCTACCTGCCGGCGTCCGACCCCGCGCGCACCTGGGGCCGCTACGCCCTGCGGGGCCTGCAGCAGCAGACGGAGGTCGACGGCGCCTCGCGGCTGTCCGTCGAGGTGACCGACGGCGGCGTGCAGCGGGTGCTGCAGGGGCTCGGCAACGGCCCCATCGACGCCCTCGTCGAGGCGCTGCGCGGCGACGGCGTCGACGTGCGCGTCCTCGACTACAGCGAGCACGCCATGGGCGAGGGCGGCGACGCCCGCGCGGCCGCCTTCGTCGAGTGCCAGGTGGGCGACCGGGTGCTGTGGGGGGTCGGGATCGACGCCAACACCGTCGTCGCGGCGTTCCGCGCCGTGCTCAGCGCCGTCAACCGCGCGCTGCGGGAGGCCTGAGGGCGTACGCCCGGGGGCGCCACCGGGAGGGGGCGTGCCGCGCCGTCCGGCGCGGCACGCCGCCCGCTCGGCCCACCGCCGTTGACCACGTCGGGTGACGCGGACCACCCCTCGCCGTCGGCGGGCTCACCTAGGGTGGCCGCCGCCCGACAGGGAGGGTGACGCCTCGTCGTGCCGCCCCGCCGGGGCGGGCGGCGGCGCGCGGCCGCCCGCGGGCGGTGGACGAGGCGGCGGCAGCCGCGGGGGGAGGCGGGACATGGGCGGCGTGCTCGTGGTCCCCGACGTCTTCGGACCCTTCGACCTGCTCAGCGACCGGGCCCACCAGCTCTACGTCGACGGCGACCCGGCCGCGGCCGTCGTCGCGTGCGACGAGGCCCTCACGGTCGTCCGCGCCGCGGGGGACCGGGCCACCGAGCTCTTCCTCTGCTACTCCCGCGGCCTGGCGCTGCGCGAGCTCGGCCTCTACGCCGACCTCGTCGCCCAGTCCCAGGAGCTCCTCGTCCTCTCGGCCGGCGACGGCCTGTGGCGGGCGAAGGCCCTCGCCCTGCTCGCCGAGGCCAGCGCCGTCATGGGCCGCGGCTCCACGGCCCTCGACCTCGTCGCCGAGGGGCTCGACATCGTCGAGTCGGCCCCCGAGGGCTACAACCGCATGTCGGCCCGCATGGCCCTCGCCATCACGCTCGAGGCGCTGGGGCTCTACGACCCCGCAGAGCGCGTGCTCACCGACCTCGTCGTCGGCCACGAGGCCGTCCGCGCCACCATCCTCGAGGAGTGCTGCGTCCTGCGGGCCACGTGGGGCGCCGTCGCCGCGCTGCTCGGCGAGGAGGCCGAGGCGCGGCACCACCTGCTCGTCGTCGCCGAGCGCGCCCTCGCCATGCGTCGCGCGGCGGCCCGGGCCGGCGACGGCACGAGCGTCGTGCGCGCCGACGTCTTCCTCGCCGCGGCCTACGCCCGCCTCGGCGACCACGACGCCGCCTGGGCCCTCCTCGGGGACCCGTCGGTCCTCGACCGGCTCAGCCCCGCCGGGCCCGAGCGGCTCGTCGCCCTGCTCGTCCGCGGCGAGGTCCTCCTCGCCCGCGGCGAGCTGCGGGCCGCCGCGGAGAGCCTCGAGGTCGTCGAGCGGGTGGCGCGCCGCAGCCGTCGCGACGTCTGGCAGTGGGCGGCCGTCGACGCGCTGGCCGCGGTCGACGTCGCCGAGCACGGCGACCACCCCGCCGTCCGCCGGCTGCGGGCCCACGCCCGGGAGCTGCTGCGCGAGCTGCGGCGCGACCGCCGGTCCCGCACGGCCGAGCTCGCCGCGCGCCGGCGCGTGCGCCAGCTGCTCGACGAGCGCGACGGCGTCCACCGCGCCGCGCTCACCGACCCCCTCACCGGGCTCGGCAACCGCCGGGCGCTGCTCGAGCTGCTCGAGGGGGCGCCCGAGGCCCTCGGCGCCGTCTTCGTCGACGTCGACCGCTTCAAGGACGTCAACGACTCCTTCGGCCACGAGACGGGGGACCGGGTCCTCGTGCGCGTCGCCGAGATGCTCACGGCGGCGTGCCGCTCGTCGGAGCTCGTCGTCCGCTACGGCGGCGACGAGTTCGTCGTCCTCGTCCCGGAGGACCCGGCGGCCGCCGAGTCCATCGCCTACCGGGTGCTCGAGGCCGTCCGGGCCACCGAGTGGCACCAGGTCGCGCCGGGCCTGGAGGTCACCGTCTCCGTCGGCGTCGAGACGAGCGCCCCCGTGGCCTCGGCGCTCGCCTCCGCGGACGCGGCGCTCTACACGGCCAAGCGCTCCGGGCGCGACCGCGTCGTCGTCGGCGTGGCCCCCACCGTCGCCGACGGCGTCGGCCCCGGCGAGGACGAGGGCCCCCACGGCGTCCGCCTGCCGCTGCCCACGGCCCTCACCGACGGCGGCGCCCGCGAGGAGCCCCTGGCCGAGCCCGTCGGCGCCTGAGCCCCGCCCGCCCGGTGCCGCCCGCGGGGGGTGGCGTGCGCCGTCCGTCCCCGCCGCCGTGAGAAGGTCGCGGCAGGCGAGGTGAGGGGGGCAGCACGGCCGTGAGGCTCTACCGCGAGGAGGCCGTCGTCCTGCGCACCCAGCGCCTGGGCGAGGCCGACCGGGTCGTCACCCTCCTGACGCGCGGCTCCGGCCGCGTGCGCGCCGTGGCCAAGGGCGTGCGCCGCACCGGCAGCCGCTTCGGCGCCCGCCTCGAGCCGTGCATGCTCGCCGACGTCCAGCTCTACCGCGGGCGCTCCCTCGACACCGTCACCCAGGTCGTCACCCTCGGCCCCTACGCGCGGTCGGTCGCCGACGACTACCCGCGCTACACGGCCGCGACGGCGATGCTCGAGGTCGCCGAGCGGCTCACGCCCGAGGAGCGCGAGCCGTCGCCGCAGCAGTTCCTCCTGCTCGTCGGCGGCCTGCGGGCGCTCGTGGGCCCGCCGCACGCGCCGGTCCGCCGGCCGCCGTCCCTCGTGCTCGACGCCTTCGTCGTCCGCTCGCTCGCCGTCGCCGGGTGGGGCGCCAGCTTCGACGCCTGCGCCCGCTGCGGCGCGCCCGGCCCGCACCGCGCCTTCGCCGTGGCCGCGGGCGGCGCCGTCTGCCCGTCGTGCCGCCCGCCGGGCGCGTCCGCGCCGGCGCCGTCGACGCTGCGGCTGCTCGGCGCCCTGCTGTCGGGCGACTGGGACGCCGCCCTGACGAGCACGTCGCGGGACCGCCGCGAGGCCGGCGGCCTCGCCGCGGCGCACCTGCAGTGGCACCTCGAGCGCTCCGTGCGCTCGCTGCCCCTCGTCGACCGGGACGAGCACGGGCCGGACGACCGGGGAGGAGCGGGCGTGGACGAGCACGACGACGAGGTGCGGGGCGTGCCCGAGGCGCCGCGGCGGGCGCCCGGCGAGCTGGCCGAGCACCTGCGGGCCGTCGGCGCCCTCGGGGAGGCGTCGTGAGGGTCCGCCGCCGCGAGGCGGCCCCGCCCGTCGCCGTCGTGGACCCGCCGCCGCACCCCGAGGGGCTCGAGCCCCCGGACCTCCCGCCGGGGACCGTGCCGCGGCACGTCGCGATCGTCATGGACGGCAACGGCCGCTGGGCCAACGCCCGCGGGCTCCCGCGCACCGCCGGCCACGAGGCGGGCGAGGCCGCGCTCCTCGACGTCGTCGCCGGCGCCCTCCAGATCGGCGTCGAGTACATCTCCGTCTACGCCTTCTCCACGGAGAACTGGAAGCGCTCGCCCGAGGAGGTGCGCTTCCTCATGGGCTTCAACCGCGACGTCCTGCGCCGCCGCCGCGACCAGATGGCGGCCTGGGGCGTCCGCATCCGCTGGGCCGGCCGCCGCCCTCGGCTCTGGCGCAGCGTCATCGGCGAGCTCGAGGAGGCCGAGCGCGTCACCGCCGGCGGCACCCGGCTCCGGCTGACGATGTGCGTCAACTACGGCGGCCGCGCCGAGATCGCCGACGCCGCCCGCGCCGTCGCCCTCGAGGTCGCCGCCGGGCGCCTCGACCCGGCCAAGGTCGACGAGAAGGTCCTGGCCCGTCACCTCGACGAGCCCGACCTGCCCGACGTCGACCTCTTCCTGCGCACCTCCGGCGAGCAGCGCTTCTCCAACTTCCTGCTGTGGCAGTCGGCCTACGCCGAGATGGTCTTCATGGACACCCTCTGGCCCGACGTCGACCGCCGTCACCTCTGGGACGCCGTCCTGCTCTACAGCGGGCGCGAGCGGCGCTACGGCGGGGCCGTGGACCGGGCGGCGCCGTCGTCCTGACGCGGTGGTCCGGCGGCGTGGTCGGGGCCGCGGGAGGGGCCGGGCGCGCTCCGGCACTGCCTCGGGCGCTCCGGGGCCGGGTGCCGCCCGGGTCGGGGCGCCCGGCCTGACTTGCTCTCCGCGCGCCCGGCCCCTCCCGCTCGTGCGGGCCTCGCCCGGTCGGACGACCGGGTGCCGTCGGGCACCTGGGGAGGAGGGGGGAGTCTCTGCACGGGCGGCGGGATGCATCCCGCCGCCCGTGCAGAGGCTCGGGTCAGGAGCGGGCGGCGGCCTCGTCGGCCGCGGCGGCGGTGCAGGCCGCGCAGGTGCCGAAGACCTCGACGACGTGGTCGGGGGCCGTGAAGCCGTGCTCGGCGGCGACCTCGGCGGCCCAGGCCTCGACGTCGGGGCCGGCCACCTCGACGGTGCGGCCGCAGCGGCGGCACACGAGGTGGTGGTGGTGGGACGGGCTGCAGCGGCGGTAGACGGCCTCGCCGTCGTCGGTGCGCAGGACGTCGACCTCGTCGTCCTCGACCATGCCCTGGAGGGCGCGGTAGACGGTCGCGAGGCCGATGGGGTTGCCCCGCTCGCGCATGGCCGCGTAGAGGTCCTGGGCGCTGACGAAGGCGTCGTTGGCCGCGAGCGACTCCTGCACGGCGTCGCGCTGGCGGCTCGACCGCCGCACCCGCTGCTGCTGCGGCACCGGCCCCACGCTCCCCTCTGCCGTCCCGTCCGGTCCCGGACGGGCGCCCGTCGACGACGTCACCGCGACGTCCCGGGCCCCGATGATGCCGTCTGCGCGTCACCGTCCGCGACGGGGGCGGTCCGTGGCGTCACCGGCCGCGGTCCCGTGGGCGCCACCGGCGCGCCGTGGGCCGAGCGGCCGCGGGCCGCGCGGTGGCGCAGGGCGCGCAGGACGGCCGAGCCGCCGGCGGCGACGACGAACAGCGCGATGAGGTAGAGCACGATCGTGCCGCCCGAGGGGGTGTCGGCGTAGTACGACGTGAGGACGCCGAGCAGGCTCGTGAGGACGCCGAGCGCCATCGCGGCGGCCGTCGTCGCCCGGAAGCTCCGGCACAGCTGCTGCGCCGCCGCGACGGGCAGGATCATCAGCGCGCTGATGAGGAGCAGCCCGACGACGCGCATGGAGAGCACGACGGTCACGGCGGTCAGCACGGTGAGCAGGATGTTGAGCCCCGTCACCGGCAGGCCGGACGCGCGCGCGTGCTCCTCGTCGCTGCTCACCGCGGCGAGCCGGCGCCCGAGCCCCAGGCCCGCCGCCAGCACGACGACCGCGAGGACGGCGAAGACCCGCAGGTCGGCGGGCGTCGTCGTCGTGATCGCGCCGAAGAGGTACGTGTTGAGCGTCGCGGCGCTCTCCCCGGCCCGCGCGACGAGCACGACGCCGCCCGCGATGCCGCCGTAGAACATCACCGCGAGCACGACGTCGCCGCTGGCGCGGCCGTAGCGCCGCAGCAGCTCCAGCGCGACCGCCGCGAGGACGGTGACGACGAGCGCGACGCCGACCGGTGCCTGCCCGGTCAGCAGCCCGAGGGCCACGCCCGTCAGCGCGACGTGGCCGATGCCGTCGCCGACGAGGGACAGGCGGCGCTGGACGAGGAAGACGCCGACGGCGGGGGCGGCGAGCCCCACGAGCACCGCGGCGACGAGCGCGCGGACCATGAAGTCGTAGCCGAGGACGGCGGTGAGGTCACCCACGGCGCTGCCCCCCGGCCGCGGCGGCGCCCGGCCGCTCGTCGTCGTGCTCCTCGGGGTGGTGCGCCAGGCCGCCGGGGCCCGGGCGGGTGTCCGGGTGGTCCACCCAGCCGCGCGGCGAGGGCTCGTCCTCGTCGTGGTGGTGCACGTGGTGGTCGTGGAGCAGGCGGGCGGCGCCCGTCGCGGCGTCGGCGTCGCCCACGGCCTCGGCGCCCAGCAGCTCCGGGACCAGCGGCCCGTCGTGGACGACGCGCCCCTGGCGCAGCACGACGGCGCGCCGCACGACGTCGGCCAGCGGCCCGATCTCGTGCGTGACGACGAGGAGCGTCACCCCGCGCGCGGACAGCCGCCCGAGGGCGTCGGCCAGCAGGCGGGCGTTGGCGGCGTCGACCCCGGCGAGCGGCTCGTCGAGGACGAGGAGCTCCGGCTCGGCGGCGAGGGCGCGCGCGACGAGCACGCGCCGCTGCTGGCCGCCCGAGAGCTCGGTGACGTCCTCGTGGGCGTGCGAGGCCATGTCGACGGCCTCGAGCGCGGCGCGCACGGCGGCCGCGTCGGCGCGGCCGGCCGGGCGCCACCACGGGCGCAGCGGCAGCCGGCCGGTCGCGACGACCTCGCGCACGGTGCTGGGGACCCCGCCGCCGACGGTCATGGCCTGCGGGACGTACCCGGTGCGGCGGCGGCTGCGGCGCGACGGCGCGGGCTCGCCGCCCATCTCGACCCGGCCGCCGGTGCGGGCGGCGAGCCCGAGGACGCCGCGCAGCAGCGTCGTCTTGCCCGAGCCGTTGCTGCCGAGCAGCGCGACGCTCTCGCCGGCGCGCACCTCGAGGTCCACGCCGTCGACGACGACGCGCTCGCCGTAGCCGAAGGACGCGCCGACGAGCCGCAGCAGGGGGGCGTCGTGCGCCCGGGCGGGCGAGCCGCTCACCGCGGGACGCTCACGAGCAGCCCTGGCCGGTGCGCAGGACCTCGAGGTTGGCCCGCATGACGCCCGGGTAGTCGTCGGCGGGGGAGGCGTCGGTGAGGCCCTCGAGGGTGTCGAGGACCGCCGTCGTGGCGCCCGTCTCGGCGGCGACCGTCTCGGCGACGGCCGGGTCGAGCAGCGTCTCGGTGTAGATGGTGCGGACGCCGTTCTGCTCGACGAAGTCGGCGACCTCCGCCAGGCGCGTGGGCGTCGGCTCGCTGCCGCCCCCACCGACCCCCTGCACGCCGCGCTGGACGAGGTCGTACCGCTCGGCGAGGTACCCGAAGGCCTCGTGCGAGGTGACGAGGTCGCGGCTCTCGCAGGTGGCGAGGCCGGCGGCGTACTCCTCGTCCAGGGCCGAGAGGTCGGCGGTCACCGCGGCGAGGTTCTCCTCGTACGTCGCGGCGCCGTCGGGGTCGGCGGCGGACAGCCCGTCCGCGACGGCGGCGGCCACCGAGGCCATGCGCTGGGGGTCGAGCCAGAAGTGCGGGTCCTCCGCGAGGCCGTGGTCGTGGCCGTCGTCGGCGGCGTGCTCCTCCGCGTCGTGCGCGTCGGCCGTCTCCTCGGCGTCGTGCGCGTGGTCGTCCTCGGCGTGGTCGTGCCCGTCCGTGGCGTCCGCGTGCTCGTCCTCGGTGTGGCCGGCGTGCTCGTCCTCCGCCGCCGCGGTGGGGTGGACCTCGAGGTCGGCCGCCCCGGCGACGTCGACGACGGCGCCCTCGCCGCGCTCGGCGGCCGCGGCGTCGACGGCGGGCTGGAAGCCGCCGAGCGTCACGAGCACGTCGGCGTCGACGGCGGCGCCCACCTCGCGGGGGGAGAGCTCGAGGTCGTGCGGCTCGACGCCCGGCGCGGTCAGCGAGGTCACGGCGGCCCGGTCGCCGGCGACGGCCTCGGTGACCCACTGCAGCGGGTAGAAGGACGCCGCCACGGCCAGCGCCGGCTCGGCGCCGCCGGCGGACGCGCCGGTGCCGGCCGCCGCCCCGCCGCCGGCCGAGCCGCAGCCCGCCAGGGGCAGGAGCACGGCGGCGGCCCCGAGGGCCACCACCCGTCGGGCGGTCGGGCGGGGCGGGGCGGCACGCATGATGACGATTCTCACCCGCCGTCGGCCTGCGGTCAAAGCCGCGGCCCCGTGCGGGGACGGACCGGGAGGTGCCGGGCGGGCGGCGCGCGGTGCCCGGGCCGATACCCTCGCGGGGCCCGACGGCGCGGGACCGCGGCACCTGCGGGTGCCCTCCCCGCCGCACCGACCCGCAGACCCACCGGAGTGACCAGCGTGGCCGCACCCTCCCGCATCGACACCGTCGTCAGCCTCTGCAAGCGACGGGGCTTCGTCTTCCCGAGCGGCGAGATCTACGGCGGCACCCGGTCCGCCTGGGACTACGGGCCGCTCGGGGTGGAGCTGAAGGAGAACATCAAGCGCCAGTGGTGGCGCACGGTCGTCACCGGCCGCGACGACGTCGTCGGCCTCGACTCCTCCGTCATCCTCCCCCGGCAGACCTGGGTCGCCTCCGGCCACGTCGGCGTCTTCACGGACCCGCTGACCGAGTGCCAGTCCTGCCACCGCCGCTTCCGCGCCGACCACCTCGAGGAGGCGTACGAGGAGAAGAAGGGCCGCGCGCCCGAGGGCCTCGGCGACATCACCTGCCCCAACTGCGGCACCCGCGGCGCCTGGACCGAGCCCCGCGACTTCAACATGATGCTGAAGACCTACCTCGGCCCGGTCGAGGACGAGTCCGGCCTGCACTACCTGCGCCCCGAGACGGCGCAGGGCATCTTCGTCAACTTCGCGAACGTCATGGGCTCGGCCCGCCGCAAGCCCCCCTTCGGCATCGGCCAGATCGGCAAGTCGTTCCGCAACGAGATCACCCCCGGCAACTTCATCTTCAGGACCCGCGAGTTCGAGCAGATGGAGATGGAGTTCTTCGTCGAGCCGGGCACGGACGCGCAGTGGCACGACTACTGGATCCAGGCGCGCACCGACTGGTACGTCGACCTCGGGATCGACCGCGACAACCTGCGGCACTTCGAGCACCCGCAGGAGAAGCTGTCGCACTACTCGACCCGCACGGTCGACATCGAGTACCGGTTCGGCTTCACCGGCTCCGAGTGGGGCGAGCTCGAGGGCATCGCCAACCGGACCGACTTCGACCTCCGGACCCACTCCGAGCACTCGGGCGCGGACCTGTCGTACTTCGACCAGGTCAAGGGCGAGCGGTGGACGCCGTACGTCATCGAGCCGGCAGCCGGGCTCACCCGCTCGCTCATGGCCTTCCTCGTCGACGCGTACACCGAGGACGAGGCGCCCAACGCCAAGGGCGGCGTCGACAAGCGGGTCGTCCTCAAGCTCGACCCGCGCCTCGCGCCGGTGAAGGCCGCCGTCCTCCCGCTGTCCCGCGGGGAGGCGCTGTCCCCGAAGGCCCGCGACCTCGCGACGGCCCTGCGCAAGCACTGGAACGTCGACTTCGACGACGCCGGGGCGATCGGCCGCCGCTACCGCCGCCAGGACGAGATCGGCACGCCGTTCTGCCTCACGGTGGACTTCGACACCCTCGAGGACCAGGCCGTCACCGTCCGGGACCGCGACGCGATGACGCAGACGCGCGTCGGCCTCGACCAGGTCGAGGGCTACCTGGCCGCCCGCCTCCTCGGCGCCTGACGCCCCGCCCGGCGCGCCGGGACACGCACCGGAGCCCCCCACCGCCGCGGCGGTGGGGGGCTCCGGTGCGTGGCGGGTCAGCCCGCCGGCGTCGCCGCCCACAGGAGGGCGCGGCCGAGCTGGGCCTGCAGCCCCTTGGGGTGCAGGCGCCACGTCGGGTCGGTGCCCAGCAGCACGACCCCGGCGCCCGCGGCCGTGCGGCTCGTGACGACGGAGGCCTGCCCCGCCGCGAGGTCGCGGCCGCCGTCGCCCTCGCGCGGCCACCAGCCGGCGACGAGGGGCTCCGCCGCCCACCGCTGCTCGACGACGGCGTCCGAGCCGAGGTCGGTGAACCAGACCGGCCGCGCGAAGAACGCCTCCGGCTGGGCGTCGTCGGTGACGGGGCCGCCGAGGGTCTCGAGGTCGGCCACGCCGCTGGCGAGCGTCGCGCCCGCCGAGGCCGTCACGGCGAGCACGTCCGTGCCGTCCACGAGGGAGGCGCCCGCGGTGCCCTGCCCGACGACGCCGCCGCCCCGGGCGAGGAAGGCCTCGACGGCGCCGCGGACGCCGTCCGCGGCCAGGTCGAGGTCCGCGCCGACGTACAGCACGTCGACCCCGGGCAGCACCGCCGCGGCGTCGGCCGCCGTGAGCGGCCGCGCCTCGAGGCCCAGCGCGGCGAGCGTGTCGCGCACCGTGGGACCGCCGGTGTACCCGACGACGACCCGGTCCAGCGGACGCGCGTCCTGGTCCCACCCGGCCGGCGCGGCCGCGAAGGAGACGCCGAGGTCCCGGGTCAGCAGCAGCGCCGTGCGCCGCGCCGCCGGTGTGGCACGGACGACGACGGACCCGTCGCCGAGCAGGTGCGTCCGCGCTCCGTCCTCCTGCAGGGCCGCGAGGGCCTGCAGGTCCGCGGCGTCGCGGGCCACGAGCAGGAGGTCGCCGCGGCCGCGGGGGAGCCGGTCGCCCCGGGCGGTCCCGTCGGTCACCGGGGTGGTGGCGACGTCGGGGAGCTCGTCCCAGGAGGTGACGACGTCGGCGCCCCAGGTGCGGCCCTGGCTCCACGCGGCGGGGCCGGCGTAGAGGTCCTCGACGCGGTCGGTGATGTCGACGCCGGGCTCGAGGAGGCTGTTGACGATGCCGCGCTTCGCCTGGTGCACGTCGACGACCCACGAGCCCGCGGGGTAGCTCGTCCCGTCGAGCACGAAGGCGTCGTCGGCCTGCCGCACCCGGCCGCCGCTGTCGACGAGGAGGTCGACGAGACGGGCCGCCGCGGGCAGCGAGCGCTGCTGCGGACCGGCCGGGATCACGTAGGAGCGGGGGAACTCCGTGCGGTAGTCGTCCTCCGGGCCCCAGCCGGGCACGTACTCGTCGGGCAGCTCGCGCTGCGGCTCGCCGGCCAGGCCGCGGCGGTACACCTCGGCGTGGTCGACGAGGACCTCCTCGCGGTGCTCGAGCACGTACTCGAGCGACTCGCGGACGGCCACCTCGTGGACGTCGGTGTTGATGTCCGCACGTCGCTGCCGCTCGGCGGGGGAGAGGGTGGCGCCGCGCGGGTTGAGGGGGGCCTCGATCGTGTACGGGATGCTGCTCTGCAGCAGCGAGAACGAGGGCACGTAGATCGGCGGGAAGTCGTCCCACACGCCCGGCTCGTCGTCCCGGAAGGGGATGCGGGCGCTCTGCGTCTCGGCGTACCCGAGGTCGGCGAGGCCCGCCTCGATGCCGAGGGCGTTGGGCAGGCCGTGCTTGATGAAGAGGTCGTACTCGTAGTTGACGTTGTGCGGCGGCGTGCTGGGGTGGAGCAGCGTCGGCGCGACGTAGCCGTGGAGGTCCAGCACGAGCACCGGCTGGGTCTCGACGACGAGGTCGCGGATGACGTGCGTCTCGGGCTGCGAGGCGATGGTCAGGTCGCGGTTGAGGTCGTAGCCCGCCGCGTTGGCCCGGGTGCCGGCCACGCGGCCGTCGGGGTTGGCCGTGACGTTGACGACGACACGGGTGCGCTCCAGCAGCTCGGCGTCCGCCGGGTCCGTGCTCGTCGCGAGGTCGTCGACGACGCGGAGGGCCGCGTCGGTGCCCTCCCACTCGTTGCCGTGGATGTTGCCGTTGACGAAGACCGGCGCCTTGTAGCCGGCGAGCAGCTCCTCGTCGGCCTGCGCGGCCGCGGGGTCGTCCTGCAGCTGGCGCCGCCACTCCTCCTGCTGCCGCGCCTCGGCGTCCGTCTCGGGGGCGGTGACGACGACGCGGTAGAGGTCGCGGCCCTGCGTCGAGCGGCCGACGACCTCGACGGAGACGCGGTCGCTGCGCCGCTGGAGGTCGTTGAGCGCGGGCGCGATCTCGTCGTAGGGGAGCGAGCCGTACGTCGGCGAGACGTCGGCCGGGTCGTCGGCGGGCTCCCGCAGCCGGTGCTGCTGGGGCCAGCCCTCCACCTCGGCGAGCGAGGGCCAGGGGTGGTCATCGGGCGCTGTCGGGGCGGCGGGCGCCGCTGCCGCACCGGGCGCGACGAGGCCGGTCGTCACGACGACGGCGGCCGTGAGGAGGGGGAGGGCGCGGCGGGGCCGCGCGGTACGTCGGGTCATCTGGTCTCCTGCGGGGCGGGTCGGGTGGTCGGGGGCGGGGGTGTCTCCGCAGGTCGACAGGCCGCGCTCGTCCGGCGCCCGAGGTCCAGGTGCGTGCGCTTCGTCAGGTTCGTCCCCACCTGCGCCACCATTCCCGACCCAGTCGATCGGATCAAGGACGGACGACGGCGTCTCGGCACGCGGACGGCCCCGCCACCCGGGGAGGGTGGCGGGGCCGTCGTCGTGCGGGCGGCGCGTGGCGTCAGCGGAGGGCGACGTCCACGGCCGTGCGGGCGACGTCGTCGAGCATCCCCAGCGGGTGCACCCGGAAGGTCGGGTAGGTGCCGAAGAGGACGGCGGTGCCGCCCGCCGCGTTCTCGCCGGAGACGACCGAGGGCTGCCCGGCGGCGGCGTCGGGGCCACCGGTGCCGTCCTCGAGCGCCCGCCAGTGGCCGGCCACGAGCGGCTCGGCGCCGTAGGTCTGCTCGACCACCGCCCCGTCGCCGAGGTCGGTGAAGTGGACCGCCCCGTAGACGAAGGCGCGGTCGTCGGTGGCCGCGCCGAGGCGCGAGCCCTCCGGCGTCACCACGTCGACGACGCCGTTGCCGGCGGAGTTGCCCTGGACGGCGGTGACGTCGAGGTAGCCGAGCTGCGTGGCGATCGCCGTGGCGGCCGTCCCGCGGCCGATCATCGAGCCGCCCCGGTCGGCGTACGCCTGGAGCTCGGCGAGGGCCGCGCCGGTCAGGGGGGCGCCCCGGCTGGTGAGGCCGGCGCCGACCCAGAGCAGGTCGACGTCGTCGAGGTCGGTGCTGCCGTCGGCCAGCGAGGCCGCCGTCACGCGGACCGGGTCGTCGACGCCCAGCTCGACGAGGGAGAGGTAGTCCTCGCCCACGTCGTCCGTCGTCGACGCCGTCGTGTAGGCCACGGTCAGGGCCGTCGCGGCGACGACGCCGTCCCGGCCGACGGTGACGTCGGGGGTCGCCGTGAAGGCGACGCCCTCGGCCCGGGCGACGGCGAGGGCCGCGGCGCGCTGCCCGCGGGGGACGACCGCCGAGCCGTCGGGCAGGAGGGCGACGGGGACGCCGTCGTCGAGGAGGGTGGTGAGCGCCCGGACCTCGGCGGTCCCGGTGAGCTCGAGCCGCAGCGCCGTGCGGGCCGGCGCGGCGGCCGGCGAGGTCGCGGCCTCGACGGGACGGGGCCGGAGGCCGCGCGGGAGGGACTGCACGACCTCGACGTCGGCGCCCCACAGGTCGGAGAGGCTCCACGCCGAGACGTCGTACATCTCCGGCACCCGGTCGCTGATGTCGCTGCCCTCGGCGAGGAGGGCGTTGGCGAGGCCGCGCAGGGGCTGGCGCATGTCGACGACGTAGGAGCCGCGGGCGTAGGTCGTGCCGTCGATCTCGCGGGGCTGCGCGATGCGGCCGACCTCGACGCCGTGGTCGACGAGGTGGTCGACGAGACGGGCGGCGCTCGAGGACGACTGGTCGCCGCCGGCCGGGATGACGTACGCGGCGGGGAACTCGGCGCGGTAGACGTCGGTCTCGTCCCACACGTCGGCCCACTGGTCGGGGCCGGGGACCGTCGTCGGGTCCGGGTCGGCGCCGAGCGTGCGCAGCGGCTCGCCGGCGGACCCGCGGCGGAAGACCTCGACCTGGTTGGCGAGGAGCTCGTCGGCGTTCTCCAGCGCGTAGTCCGTCGTCGAGGTGATGACCTGCTCGGCCACCTCGGTGTTGACCTTCGTGCGGCGGGCGCTCTCGGCGAGGCCCTCCGGCGTGTCGGTCGCCACCCGGCCGAGGGGGAGCTCGACCGTCGACGTCACCGAGCCCTGGAAGGCGAGGTACTGCGCCGTGAAGATGGGGGGCCAGTCGTCCCAGCCCGCGCGGATGTCGCGGTAGGGGATGCGGATCTTGCCGGTGTTCTCCGTCGTGACCGCGCCGGCGTCCGTGAGGTACGTGTTGCCCTCGATGTCGGCGGCGGCCACGTCCTCCTCGATCCGCAGGGCCGAGGCGTACGCGTGCGGCAGGAAGAGGTCGTAGTCGTAGTTCTCGCCGTGCGGCGGGCCGCAGGGCTCGACCTGCAGCACCGACGTGTAGCCGTGGATGTCGCTGAAGAAGACCGGCTGGAGGCGGCCGGCGAGGTCGCGGATCGCGACGGTCTCGGGCGTCTCGTTGGTGATGAAGTCGCGGTTCGGGTCGAGGTCCACCGCGGTGCGGCGGGCCCCGGCCACGCGGCCGTCGGGGTTGTTCGTCACCGTGAAGTACAGGCGGCTCGTCGAGAGCTGCTCGAGCGCGGCGGCGTCGCCGGACTCGGCCCGGCCCACGAGCTCCTCGATCCACAGGAGGCTGGCGTCGGTGCCCTCCCACTCGTTGCCGTGGATGTTGTTGTTGAACCAGACCGGCGTCTTGTAGCCGGCGGCGAGGTCGGCGTCCGCGGCCGCGGCCTCGGGGTCGGCCTTGACGAGGTCCCGCCAGGCCGCCTGCTGCGCGGTCTGCTCGGCGGTCTCCGGCGTCGTGAGGGTGACGAGGAGGATCTCGCGGCCCTTGGTGGACGTGCCGACGACCTCGGTCGAGACGAGGTCGCTGCTCGCCATGAGCGCCTGCAGGCGCGGGGCGATCTCGGCGTACGGCAGGGCCCCACGGGCGATCGACGCGTCGGCCGGGTCGGCCGGGTAGACCCGCAGCTGCGGCTGCACCGGGTAGCTCGCCGGCGCCTCGGCCGCGGCGGCCGTGGCGCGCTGGGTGGTGACGGCGTCGCCGAGGGCGCTCGCCACCGCGGCGGGCGTGGCGGCGTCCGCGGCACGGGCGGTGGGGGCGGCCGACGGGGCGGCGACGGCGCCGGGCGAGGCGGCGAGCACGACGGCGGCGGCCAGCCCGCCGAGGCCGGCGCGCGCGGCGGCGCGCCGAGGTCGAGAAAGGGGCACGAGGTCTCCTGCGGTCCACGGGGGCCACCGGGATGTCCGGTGTGGGGTGACCGTGGCACAGCCGACCGCTCTGCGGGGGAGTGCGACGACTTCTGGGCACCTGCCCGTCGTGCCGCCGTCGCTCAGGCGGGCAGGAGGTCGAGCGCGAAGGGGTCGAGCGTGCCCGGCAGCGGCGCGTCCGCCCTCAGGCGGGGCGTGCGCGGTCGCCAGCCGTCGGCGGCGAGCGTGGCCAGGAGCGTGCTCGTCGTGAGGAGCACGACGCCGCGGCCGGGGCACATGCCCGGGCCGGCGCTGAAGGGGACGAGCGGCCAGTCCACGGCGGCCCCGGGCTGCTCCTGCCCGTCGTCGTCGAGCCAGAGCTCGGGGGCGAGGCGGTGGGCCTGCGGCAGGCGGCTCGCGTCGCGGTGGAAGAACGGCGCCAGGACGACGACGGAGGCGCCCGCCGGGAGGCTGCCGGTCCGCCACGCCGTCGGGGCGGTCGTGTCACGGAGCACCGCGGGCGTCGTCGGCCAGAGCCGCAGCGACTCCAGCAGCAGCGAGCGCACGACGGGGCGGCGGTGGACCTCCGCGTCCGGCGACGTCGAGGGCACGGGCGCCTCCTCCCGCACCCGCCGCGCGAGCTCGGGGTGGGCGGCGAGCAGCTCCAGCGCCCGGGCCGACGCCCAGGCGGCGGCGTCGAAGGCGAAGAGCCACTGGGGCACCTGCTCGTGCGGCGCGAGCCCCGGGCGGGCGGGGGTGGTGGCCACGAGCGCGGCCAGGCTGCCGGGCTCGGCGGCGTCGACGTAGTCGCGGACGCGGCCGAGGAAGCGCTCCCGCGTGCGGTGGTCGACGGGGACGAGGCCGGACCAGTTGGCGCGGCGCCGCAGGGCCTGCAGGTCGTCGGTCACCTGCTCGTCGTCGCGGGCGGCGTCGCCGAGGGTGACGCGCCGGACGGCCCGCCACCACGCCCGCGACAGGTGCGGCCAGGTGAGGGCGCCGTCCGCGCGGGCCTCGGCCGAGAGCGCCCGCGCCTCCTCCGCGACGGCGGCCGAGAAGGGGCCGGCGAGGTGGTGCAGCGGCTGCCCGGCGTCGAGCACCGACTCGTTGAAGGGCCGCCGCACGCGGCGGTCGGCGGGGGAGGAGATGAGCAGGCCCCGGGGCTGGAAGTGCGAGAGCGCGCCGCGCTTCTCCCGGGAGGCGGGCGAGAACGGCTCGGGCGCACCGTCGAGCACGCGTCGGACGTCCTCGGGCTCGACCGGCACGACGACGGAGCGGCCGAGCACGCGGACGTGCACCGGGTCCGGCCCGTAGGTGTCGCGCAGCCGGCGCACGGTCGCCACCGCCCGGGTGTCGAGGTCGAGCCGGGCGACGAGGGCGACGACGCGCGGCCGCCGGACGATCGCGCCGCGGGCCGCGACGGGCGCCAGGACCCCGACGAGCAGCCGGGCGGCGTCGGCGGCGGAGGCGGTGGGCACGTCGTCGGCGGGGGGCCGGGACAGCGCCGCCACGAGCCGGCGGAGGCCGCGCAGGGCCCGCCGGGGGAGGGGGCCGCGCGGGCGGGCGTCGTCGGCGGGCGGCAGCGGGGCGGTCGGCGGGGTGCTCACCTCCTCCACCCTGACGCCCGGCGGCACCCCCCGCCCGCCGGGCGGTGGAGGGACGGCGGTGCCGGCGCGGGGATGGGGGACCATGGGGGCGTGAGCGCAGCCCCCGACACCCTGGCCCGGCCCCGGGGCGCCGCCGACGGCCCCGACGCGGGCGCCCCGGCGACCTCCCCGGCGCCCCCGCCGCTGCGGATCGGCCCCCACGCCGTCCGCACGCCCGTCGTCCTCGCGCCGATGGCCGGCATCACCGGCGAGGCGTACCGGCGCCTGTGCCGCGAGCAGATGGAGTCGGTCGGCGGCGAGGGCGTCTTCGTCTCGGAGATGGTCACCTCGCGCGCGCTCGTCGAGCGCACGCCCGAGTCGATGCGTCTCGTCACGCACGGCGCCGACGTCCGGCTGCGCAGCACCCAGCTCTACGGCGTCGCGCCCCGCACCGTCGGGGCGGCCGTGCGCGTGCTCGTCGAGGACGGGCTCGCGGACCACGTCGACCTCAACTTCGGCTGCCCCGTGGCCAAGGTCACCCGCAAGGGCGGCGGCGCGGCGCTGCCGTGGAAGAGCTCGCTCTTCGCGTCCGTCGTCCGCGAGGCCGTCCGGGCGGCCGAGCCGGCGGGCATCCCCGTCACGGTGAAGATGCGCGTCGGCATCGACGCCGAGCACCACACCTACCTCGAGGCGGGCCGAGCGGCGCAGGGCGAGGGCGCCTCCGCCGTCGCGCTGCACGCCCGCACCGCGGAGCAGTACTACTCCGGCGACGCGGACTGGAGCCGGATCGCGCGGCTCAAGGAGGCCGTCACCGAGGTGCCCGTCCTCGGCAACGGGGACATCTGGTCGGGCGAGGACGCCGTCCGGATGGTCGCCGAGACCGGGTGCGACGGCGTCGTCGTCGGCCGCGGCTGCCTCGGGCGGCCCTGGCTCTTCGCCGACCTCGCCGCCGCCTTCGCCGGCGACCCGCGCCGCGTGCGCCCGACCCTCGGCGAGGTCGCGGCGATGATGCACCGCCACGCCGTGCTCCTCGCGGACCAGAACGCGGTCGAGGGGGTGCCCGACGTGGACCGGGCCTGCCGGGAGATCCGCAAGCACGTCGCCTGGTACCTCAAGGGGTTCCCGGTCGGCTCGGACCTGCGCCGCCGCCTCGCGCTCGTCACGTCGCTCGACGAGCTGGCCGAGGCGCTGTCCCTCCTCGACGCGGACGTCCCGTGGCCGGGCGACGACGCCGAGGGCCCCCGCGGCCGCACCGCCGCCACGAAGCGGGTGGCGCTGCCCGAGGGCTGGCTCGCGACGCGCGAGCTGACCGGCGCTGCGGCGCAGGCGGTCGCGGACGCCGAGGCGTCCGTCTCCGGCGGGTGAGCACCACCGGCCTCGGCCGCCCCACACCGCCGCACCAGGGCTCGGCGGGCCCGGTGCGGCGCGACGACGCCCGCGTGCCCGGCTACGAGGCGCCGGACCGCGAGCGCTGGCTGCCCGAGGCGCCGAAGAGCGCGGCCAGGGGCGACTTCGCGCGCGACCGCGCCCGCGTCCTGCACTCCTCGGCGCTGCGGCGCCTCGGCGGCAAGACGCAGGTCGTCGGCCCCGGGACGGACGACTTCGCGCGCACCCGGCTCACCCACAGCCTCGAGGTGGCACAGGTGGGCCGGGAGCTGGCGACGTCGCTCGGCTGCGACCCGGACGTCGTCGACGCCGCCTGCCTGTCGCACGACCTCGGGCACCCGCCCTTCGGCCACAACGGCGAGCGCGCGCTCGCCGACGCCGCCGCGGCGATCGGCGGCTTCGAGGGCAACGCGCAGACGCTGCGGCTGCTCACGCGGCTCGAGCCGAAGGTGGTCGACCCGGCGACCGGGCGCAGCGCCGGCCTCAACCTCACGCGCGCGAGCCTCGACGCCGCGACGAAGTACCCCTGGCGCGCGGGGGAGGGCCCCGCCATCCCCGGGACGGGCGGCGCCGACGACCCGGACGCCGGGACGGGGCGTTCCACGCGGAAGTTCGGCGTCTACGCCGGGCCGGCGGGCGACGAGGAGGTCTTCGCCTGGCTGCGTCGCGGCGCCCCCCACCACCGGCGCTGCCTCGAGGCGCAGGTCATGGACCTCGCCGACGACATCGCCTACAGCGTCCACGACGTCGAGGACGCTGTCGTCTCCGGCCGGCTGGACCTCGGCGTCGTCGCCGACCCGGGGCAGCGGCGGCGGGTCGGCGAGATCTCTGCGCGCTGGCACGGCCTCGCGCCCGAGGCGGTCGACGAGGCGCTGCTGCGGCTCGCCGCGACGCCCGCCTGGGTGGGGCGGGTCGAGCCCGGCACCCGCAGCCGCGCGTCGCTCGCGGCCCTCAAGGACATGACGAGCCAGCTCGTCGGCCGCTTCGTCGACGCCGCCCGCCGCGCGACGCAGGAGGCGCACGGGCGCCGTCCGCTCGTGCGGTACGCGGCCGACGTCGTCGTGCCCGCCGGGACCCTCGCGGAGATCGCCGCGCTCAAGGCGCTCGCCGCCCTCTTCGTCATGGAGGCGGGGGACCGGCAGCCGGAGTACGCCCGCCAGCGCGAGGTGGTGGCCGGCCTCGTGGACGCCCTGAGCACCGGGGACCCCGCCGCCCTCGAGCCCGCGTACGCGGCCGACCTCGCCGAGGCCGCGGACGACGCCGCCCGCCTGCGCGTCGTCGTCGACCAGGTCGCCGCGCTGACGGACACGACGGCGGTGGCCTGGCACGCGCGGCTCGTGCGGGGCACCGGGGCCTGATCCGGTCCGACCGCGCGACCAGGCGCCTGCTCGCGCTCTGCGGGGGCGTGCGACGACGAGCAGGCGCCCGTCCGCGACCTCCGGGTGGTCCCGACGACGAGCAGGCGCCCGTTCGCGCTCCGCGGGCGCCTCCGACGACGAACAGGCGCCCGTTCCGCGTCGGGCGGGAGGCCGGTGGACGGCGGGGGCCGCGTCCTCGTCCCCGACGTACGCTCGGGCGGTGCCAGGTCGGATCCGCAGCGAGGACGTCGACGCCGTCCGCGAGCAGGTCCGCCTCGACGAGGTCGTCGGGGAGTACGTCACCCTGAAGTCGGCCGGTGCGGGGTCGCTCAAGGGCCTCTGCCCCTTCCACGACGAGCGCACGCCGTCCTTCCACGTGCGACCCGCGGTCGGCTACTACAAGTGCTTCGGATGCGAGGCGGGCGGCGACGTCTTCCGGTTCCTCCAGGAGATGGACCACCTGACGTTCCCCGAGGCCGTCGAGCGCCTGGCGCAGCGGGTGGGGATCCAGCTGCGGTACGAGGAGGGCTCGGGCGGGCCGTCGCGGCAGGACGTCGGGGTCCGGCAGCGGATGCTGGACGCCCACCGGGTCGCCGCCGAGTTCTTCGTCGAGCAGCTCGCGTCCCCCGGCGCCGGCGTCGCGCGGCGCTTCCTCGCCGAGCGTGGCTTCGACCGTGCGGCCGCCCAGCACTTCGGCGCGGGCTTCGCCCCCGACGGCTGGGACGGCCTGCTCAAGCACCTCCGCGCCCGGGGGTACCGCGACGAGGAGCTGGCGACCGCGGGTCTCGTCAGCCGCGCCCAGTCCGGCGACCGCGTCTACGACCGCTTCCGCGGCCGGCTCGTGTGGCCGATCCGCGACGTCGCCGGCGCCACCATCGGTTTCGGCGCGCGCCGCCTGCTCGAGTCCGACCAGGGGCCCAAGTACCTCAACACGCCGCAGACGCCGCTCTACGACAAGTCGACCGTCCTCTACGGCCTCGACCTCGCCAAGCGGGAGATCGCCAAGCGGCGCCAGGTCGTGTTCGTCGAGGGCTACACCGACGTCATGGCGTGCCACCTGTCGGGCGTCCCGACGGCGGTCGCCACGTGCGGCACCGCCTTCGGGCCCGAGCACGTGCGCTCCGTCCGCCGGCTGCTCATGGACGACGACGCCTTCCGCGGCGAGGTCGTCTTCACCTTCGACGGCGACGAGGCCGGTCGGAAGGCCGCGCTGCGCGCCTTCGCCGAGGACCAGCGCTTCACCGCGTCGACCTTCGTCGCCGTCGAGCAGGGCGGCCTCGACCCGTGCGACCTGCGGCTGGAGAAGGGGCCCGAGGCCGTGGCCGCGCTCGTCGCCTCCCGGGTGCCGCTCTTCGAGTTCGCGCTGCGCTCGACGCTCGAGCGCTTCGACCTCGCCACGGCCGAGGGACGGGTCCAGGCGCTGCGCGCGGCCGCCCCGCTCGTCGCGGGCATCAAGGACCCGGCGCTGCGGCCGGAGTACGCCCGCGAGCTGGCCGGCTGGCTCGGCATGGACGTCGACGACGTCCGCCGGGCCGTCACCGGCGCCGGCGGCAAGGCCTCGGCGCCGCAGCAGCCGCAGCGGCGGCGGGCCGGCGCGCCCGAGCCGGCGCCACCCGCGCCGCGGCCGGCCGGCCCCGACCTGCGCGACCCCGTCGTCCGGCTGGAGCGCGAGCTCCTGCAGGCGGTCCTGCAGGCGCCCGGCCAGGTGGACGCCGCGCGCTTCGACGGCCTGCCCGACGACGCCTTCGCCGTCCCGCTCCACCGCGCCGTGCACGAGGTGCTCCGAGCGGTCGGCGGCGTCGCCGCGGCGTCCGGGGGCGAGGCGGCGTGGACGGCGCGCGTGCACGACACGGCGGGGGAGTCGCTGCGCGCCTCGGTCGAGGAGCTCGTCGTCGCCCCGCTGCCGCTGCGGCCCGGCGACCCGGTGGGCCCGCTCGCGGCGGCCGCGCTGCGCGAGCTGGAGCTGCGGGTCCTCCTCCGGTCGTCGGCCGAGGTGTCCGGCCGCGCCCAGCGCGCCGAGGCGTCGGGCGACCACGAGGAGGCCGGCCGGCTGTGGGCCCGCGCCATGGAGCTCACCGCGGAGCACAAGCGGCTGCGGGCGGCGAGCGCCTGACCCGTCCGGCCCGCGGTCACGCGGAGCGCCGACCACCCGGGACGCCGTGTACCCTCGACCACGCCTCGGGCGCCTCGGCGCCCGACGGTCCCGCGTAGCTCAACGGCAGAGCATTCGACTGTTAATCGAACGGTTGCTGGTTCGAATCCAGCCGCGGGAGCCACACCCATCACCGCGGGCGCGCCCCGCCACGGGGCAGTAGCTCAGCCGGTCAGAGCAGCGGACTCATAATCCGTCGGTCGTGGGTTCGAGCCCCACCTGCCCTACGCCGGGCGGGCGGTGAGGTCGCCCCCACCGCCCTCCCGGAGCTCGCGCTGCGGTCAGGAGCCCATCGTCGGGCTCACGGAGCCCCACACGTCGGGCGTGCGGGAGACGACGGCCCGGAACTGCGTGCCGGCGGGCGCGAGCGTCTTGACGGTGAAGCGCCCGCGCTGGTCGCCGACGGCGGTGCCGACGCGGGTCCACCCCCCGGCCGCGTCGAGCCGTTCGACCGTGACCTTCTGCCCCGGCCAGACCCGGTAGTCGTGGTGCTCGGCGCGCACGTCCAGGTGACGGCTCTCGCCGGTGACCCGCGTGACGCCGTCCGTCCGCGTGACGTTGATCGACTGGCTCGAGCCGAGGCGGATCACCACGGGGATGTGCTGGCCCGTGCGGATGTAGGGGGTGGTCTCGGTGGCCAGCGTCTGGGTGCTGACGCTCCAGTAGTACGAGCCCCAGTACGGGTACTTGTACTTCGACCAGGGGATGTCCAGCTGGTAGGTGCTGGTCGTCCCGGGCACGAGCACGTACTCCTTGTTCGAGACCTGCCCCGGCCCGAAGGCCTCGCCGTTGCTCATGCGCAGGTAGGCCCCGACGACGTCGACAGGTCGGTCGACGGTGAACGTGATGAGGTGCCGCATGTTGTGCTCGTCGACCTCGACCCGCAGAGGGGTGTCGACGGTGACGACCGGGCGGGTGGGCTCCGCCGTCGACGGGGCCGTCCCGGAGGCCGTGGCGGGGGCGGCCACCGCTGTCGTGAGGAGTGCGGTGACCACCGCGGTCATCAGTCGCCGAGCATGCATCTGCGGTACCACCCAGGGTCGTGGTGGCCGTGCCGGCCACCGGTCCCCGCACCGTAGGGAGAGGTGCCGGCCCCGGTCCCGCCTTTCGTCGGGACCACCGGGGAGGATGACGTCCGGGGCCGAGGGCCCGTCGTCGGACCTGCTGCCCCTCCGTCGGTGACCGGGGTACCCAGCCGTCCGTCCCGCCTTGGAGGGAGCCCCCGTGCCCTTACGAGCCGACGACGTCGCCGCCTGGGTCCTCAAGACCCGCACGCCCCTCGACGACCTCACGGACGGCTGGCGCAACGGCGACCGGGCCGACCTCCGCCGCTGCGTCCACCCGACGTACCGCCTCGACCTCGTGCAGCCGGGCGACCGGTGCCTCCTGTGGCTGAGCGGCCGTCAGGCCCCGGGCGTCCACGCCGTCGGCGTCGTCACCGAGGCTCCGGTCGACGGCGATCCCGACCCCGCGGTGCACGTCCGGCTGCACCGGCTCGCCGAGCCGTTGGCGCGCGCCGACCTCCTCGCCGACCCCGCGGTCGCGGACGCCGAGGTGCTGCGGGCGCCGTTCGGCAGCAACCCGTCGTACCTGACCCCGGCGCAGCTGCGCGCGGTGCTCGAACGGCTCGCGGCGGCCGACCTGCGCGCCGCGGGCTGGAGCTGAGGGCCGCGGTCAGCCCCGGTCCGCCACCAACCACGCCGTCCCGTACGGCGGCAGCCACAGCTGCCCGTCGCCGCCGCGCTCGGGGACACGTCCCGAGAGGGCGTCGAGGGCGTCGGCCACCCCGTGCGCCGCGAGGCGGCCGGCGCTGACGGGTCGCCAGCCGTCCGTGACGTTGGCGAGGCACAGGAGGTCGCCCTCCGGGTGACGCCGCAGGACCGCGAGGACGCCGGGGTCCTCGACGTCGAGCGCCTGGGAGGGCGTCGCCGCGTGCAGGTGCGGCAGCGACGCGCGGGTGCGGGCCAGGTGCCGGAGACCCGCGAAGACGGCGCCCGCGACCGTCGAGGGGTCGTGCCGCTGCGCGAGGCGCCCGTCGTCCGCGCGGGGGCGGTGCACCCACCGGTTGTCGGCCTCGTGGCCGGGCTCGTCGGCCCAGGCGACGTCGCCGGGCTGGCCGACCTCGTCGCCGGACCACACGACGGGGACGCCGCCCCAGGCCATGACGACGGCGTGGACGAGGAGGAGGCGGGCGACCGCGAGGTCCACCGCCCCGTCGCCCGGCCCGGCGCCGTCCGCCGTCGCCCGCTCGAGGCCGACGAGGGCGGCGGTCGCGCCGCTGATGCGGCGGTCCCCGGTGGCCGGGTTCTCCTGGAAGACGAGGCCCGTGGCGGGGGAGCCGGGGAAGCCGCCCGCGAACCAGTCGGAGAGGAAGGCGCGGTGCGCGTACCCGTCGAGGCCGACGGCGCCGGCGTCCTCGTCGGAGATCGCCCAGCCGATGTCGTCGTGGCACCGCACGTAGGTGATCCACGCCGTCGACGCCGGCGTCTGCGGGAGCTGCTGCAGCGCACGGACGGTCAGCCGGACGTCGCCCGTGGCGAGCATCGACCACACCTGGACCATGAGGGTGTTGTGGTACGCGAGGTCGCTGACGCGGCCGGTGCGGCGGCCCGTCCCGAGGTAGTGGACGAGGTCGGCCGGCGCCACGATCGCCTCGGCCTTGAGCAGGAGCGCGGGGCACGCGACGCGCGTCACCGCCTTGAGCACCTGCGTGACCGCGTGCACCTCCGGCTGGTTCTGGCAGCTCGTGCCGAGGCGCTTCCAGAGGAAGGCCACGGCGTCGAGGCGGAGCACCTCCACGCCGAGGTTGGCGAGGTGGAGGACGACGTCGACCATCTCGGCGACGACGTCCGGCGTCGACCAGTCGAGGTCCCACTGGAAGGTGTTGAAGGTCGTCCAGACCCAGCCGTCGAGCTCCTCGTCCCACGTGAAGCTGCCGGGGGCGGTGTCGGGGAACACCTCCGGCAGCGTCCGCTCGTAGGCGTCGGGGCCCTCGCGGTCGTCGAAGACGTGGAAGTAGCGGCGGTACCGCTCACGCTCCTCGGGCGTCCCCCGCCGCGCGGCGACCGCCCACGGGTGCTCCCGGGCGACGTGGTTGAGCACGAGGTCGAGCACGAGGCTGACGCCGCGGCCGCGCAGCGTGGCCGCGAGGTCGCGGAGGTCGTCGGTGGTGCCGAGGTCCGGGCGCACCTGCCGGTAGTCGGCGACGGCGTAGCCGCCGTCGCTGTCGCCCTCGCGCGGCAGCAGCAACGGCATGAGGTGCAGGTACGTGACGCCCAGCTCCTCGAGGAGCGGCAGGCGGTCGGCGACGCCGGCGAGGGTGCCCGCGAAGCGGTCGGTGTAGGCGGCGTAGCCGAGCATCCCGGGCCGCTGGAACCAGTCCGGGGCCAGCGACCGGCGCAGGTCGAGGCGGTGCAGGTCGGCGTCGCGGTCCCGGTACGCCGCGGCCGCGGAGCGCAGGAGGCGCCGCTCGAGAATCCGCACGTCTTCCGGCGGCATCACGGCCACGAGGCCGTCGTGCACGTCGGGCCACCACCGCTCCACGCGCAGCGCGAAGAGCTCGCGCCGGTCGGGGGAGACGTCGGCGAGGAGGTCCTCGACGTCGTCGAGCACGCCCCGACCACCGACCGGTGCCGTCCCGGGGCCGACCTGCTCGCGCCCGTCCATGCCACGCTCCCTCGCGCTCGAGCCCGCCGCCCCGGTGGGTCGGGCGGACGCTACCGACCGGCGGGGTCGCCGGTCAGGAGCCGATGTCGGACACGTCGTGCGACGCGCCGTCGGCCGGGCTGACGGCCTCGTCGCCGGTCCGGCCGCCCGGCAGGTCCTCGCGGTCGTTGTCGTAGTCGGCGCTCTTGTGCTGGGCCGTCGGGTCGCTCGTCGTCGCGGCCGGGTCCGGGTCCTGCTCGGCGGCGTTGACCGAGACGGTGGGGAAGGGGACGCCGCCGTCGTCGGAGCCGCTGCGGGGGTCGGAGGAGGTCGTCACGGTCCCACCCTGGCCGCGGGCCCGCCGCCGCGCACCCGGTGGCGCGCCGCGGCACCGGTCCCCCGCGTCGTCGGGCAGGCTCGGCCCGCAGGGACGTGCGGTCGGGGGCGAGGGGAGGGGGACGCCGTGGACGCGGGACCGGGAGGCGCGGTGGGCGGCGGGCGACGCGTGGTCCTCGTCGTCGACGCCGCCAACGTCGTGGGCGCCCGGCCGGACGGGTGGTGGCGGGACCGCGCCGGCGCCGCCCGCCGCCTGCTGGCGGGGCTCGGACGGCTGCCGGGGGCGACGGTCGAGGACCCGCACGGGCTGCCCGTCGTCGTGGCGGCGGTGGGCGTCGTGCTGGAGGGCCGTGCGCGGCAGGCGCTGCCGCTCGGCGGGGAGAGTTCCGCGGGGGTCCGGGTGCTCCTGGCCCCCGGGAGCGGCGACGACGCGCTCGTCGACCTCGTCGAGCAGCTGGGCGCGGTCCTCGACGGCGGGGAGGTCGTGCTCGTCACGGCGGACCGCGGCCTGCGGGCCCGCGTCCCGGTGAGCAGCTGGGGTCCCGGGTGGCTCCGCACGCTGCTCGACGACCGCACCGACGACCCCGTCGGCGGTCCGTCGGACAAGTAGGTGCGCCGGGCCGGGAGCGCCTCTCGGCGCGAGCGCCGCTCGAAGCGGCTTCATGTGGAGCCCGGGGCTACCGCGGCCCGGCGCACGCCAACTGTAACCACGCCGTGGGCGCCACGTCGCGCCCGCCGGTGGGACTCGTCCCCCGTCCGGGGCGCGTGCGGCGCCCGCCGGGTCGGGGCCCGACGGCGCCTTCAGGTCGGGCCCGCCCCTGCCGATACGAGGGCGACCGCCGACGTCGACCGAGGAGGGCACGTGCGCGGCACGACACCGCCCGACCTCACGGCTCCACGCGCCTGGACCTTCGAGGAGGCCAGCCGCGAGGTGCTCGACTACCTGCAGCGGGAGCTGCCGCTCGGCCTGTGGGCGGTCACCCGCCGCGACGACGACGACCAGGTCTTCCTCGACCTGCGCGGCAGCACCTTCGGCCTCGTGCCCGACCAGGTCATGCCGTGGCAGGGCTCGATCTGCCGGCAGATGGCGGCCGGAGGGCCGGCCGTCGCGCCGCGGGTCCTCGACGTCGAGGGCTACCGGGACACGGTCGCGGTCACGGACATCGGGGTCCGGGCCTACCTCGGCGCCCCCATCCACACGGGCGACGGCCAGGTCTTCGGCACCCTCTGCGGCTACCACGACGACGAGGTCGACGCCGAGCACGCGGAGCACCTCGCGCCGCTGCTGCGGCTCCTGGCCGCGCTCCTCGGGCAGATCCTCGCCGCGGAGACGCTCCGCGAGAGCGCCGCCGTCCGCGAGGCCGAGCTCGAGCGGCTGGCCACCCAGGACAGCCTCACGGGGCTCGCCACCCGGCGGGTGCTCGAGGACCGGCTGGAGCACGCGCTCGACCTCCACCGCACCGACGGCCGCCCGGTGTCCCTCCTCCTCGTCGACGTCGACGACTTCAAGGCCGTCAACGACACGCTCGGGCACGGCGCGGGCGACGAGCTGCTCCGGCAGCTCGCCGTCGGCTGGCGGACCCGGGTCAAGGACGGCGACACCCTGGCCCGTCTCGGCGGGGACGAGTTCGCGGTGCTCGTCGAGACCGGTGTCCCGCCCGAGACGGTGGCGGCGGTCGTCGGCGACCTGCTGACGACACGGCTCGACCTCGACGGGCACGCCGTGACGTCCAGCGCGAGCGTCGGTCTGGCGCACGTCGCCGCCGACGCGCCGACCCCGACCCCCGCCCAGCTGCTCGCACGGGCCGACGCCGCCATGTACGCCGTCAAGCGCGCGGGCGGAGCGGGTCTCGTCGTCCACCGCGACGACGCGGTGGAGGCGGCCAGCTGGTCGGCCGCCCTGCCCTCGCCCCGCACCGCTCCCGCCGACGCGGCGGTGACCGGCTCCCGCTGAGCGGGTCTCAGAGCAGCGCGCCGGAGCGCCACCGCCCGGCGCACCCCTCGAGGTCCTCCGCCGTCCGCACGAGCCGGGCGGCCGACGTCGTGAGGTCGTCCGCCGAGGCGCCCGCCCCGACCGGCGCGGGCCCGCCCTCGACGTCGTCGGCGAGGTCCGCGCGTCCCACGGCGACGACGCGGGCGAAGGCCGCTGCGCGGTCGAGGGTGTCGGCGAAGTCGCCGGTGGCCACCCCGGCCAGCACGGCGTCCACCTGGCGCCGGACCTCGTCCGGGCCGGGCGGGTCGGCGACGCCGGCGACGACCTCGAGCACGGGGGCGCGTCGGCGTCCTTCGTCGAACTGCCGCGACGCCTCGGCCGGCGCCGCGTGCACCCACTGCCGGAGGACGTAGAGGCGCCACAGGGCGCCGGGCAGCGACTGCGGCGCGGCGTCCGACCACAGCGCGGCGAGCAGCTCGAGCCCGTGCTCGTCGGCGAGGCGGACGAGCCGTGCCGCCACCTCCTCGTCGCCGGACGCCTGCGCGCCCTCGACGAGCAGCCGGGCGGTGGCGTGGGCGGCGGCCTCACGGCCCGCGGGGTCGCTGGGGCCCTCGAGGCTGTCCATCGCCCGCGGACCGAGGAAGGTCGGGCGGCGGGGGCGGTGGTCGGCACTCACGGCGTCCATGGTGCTCCTGCGGGCCCGACGACGCCGGACGGGCGCCGCGACCGGCGACGCGCCCGCGGGTGCTGGCCCCGCACGGCGGCGTCTGGCAGCATGCCGCCCGACGGCACCCGTGCCGTCGCGAGCACGACGGCACCGCCGGACCGCCACGAGGACGTTGGGGAAGACGCACCTCGGAGACGGACCTGGAGGGTCGACATGCCCGGAGCACTGACGCGTGGGGTCCTCTTCGTGCACTCCTCGCCCCGTGCCCTGCTGCCCCACGTCGAGTGGGCCGCCAGCGGGGTGCTCGGCGTGCCCGCCACCCTGGAGTGGATCGAGCAGCCGGTCTCGCCCGGCAGCTACCGCACCGAGCTGTCGTGGCAGGCGGAGCAGGGCACCGGCGCCCGTCTCGCCTCGGCGCTCCGCGGCTGGGCGCACCTGCGGTACGAGGTGACCGAGGAGCCGAGCCCCGGCGTCGACGGGGGCCGCTGGAGCCACACGCCGGAGCTGGGCATCTTCCACGCCGTCACCGACGTCCACGGCAACGTCCTCGTCCCCGAGGACCGGGTGCGCGCCGCGCTCGAGGCGGCGGTCGGCTCCGTCGCCGAGGTCCGCGCCGAGCTCGACCTCGCCCTCGGGACCGCGTGGGACGACGAGCTCGAGCCCTTCCGCTACGCGGGCGACGGCGCCCCCGTCCGCTGGCTGCACCGCGTCGGCTGACGCGGCTTCCCGCCCACCGCTCCGGGGGCCGGCAGAGGCGTCAGCCGGCGGTGCAGCGGCGCCCCTGCTCCTGAGGCGCGCACCCACGGCTGGACGGCGCCGATGTGCCGGGCGTGGGCCCGGTCCCGTCAAGAGGGCGCCGATGTGCCGGGGGTGGGGCCCGGTGCCGTCAGGAAGGCGCCGATGCGCCGCGCCCGGCGCCGTCGCGACCGCGACGGCGCCGGGCGCGGCCTGGCTCACGCGGTACCGCGCGGGCCGGTGAGGGCGAGGGCGGCGTTGTGGCCGCCGAACCCGAAGGAGTTGTTGAGCGCGATCGCGTCCGGGCCCGTGACCATGACGCGCGGCTCGTCGAGGACGACGTCGAGGTCGACCTGCGGGTCGAGCTCGGTGACGTTGATGGTGGGCGGGGCCACGCCCTCGGCCAGCGCCTTGAGGCAGAAGATCGTCTCGAGCGCGCCGGCGCCGCCGAGCAGGTGCCCGGTCATCGACTTGGTCGCCGAGACGCACACCCGGTCGAGGTCGCTGCCGAGCGAGGCGCGCAGGGCGACGACCTCGGCGACGTCGCCGACGGGCGTCGACGTGGCGTGGGCGTTGACGTGGACGACGTCCGACGGCTGGGCGCCGGCCTGCTGCAGCGCGGCCCGCACCGCCCGGGTGGCGCCGAGGCCCTCGGGGTCCGGGGCGGCGATGTGGTGGGCGTCGGAGGTGATGCCCGCGCCGGCCACGACACCGAGCACGGACGCCCCGCGGGCGGCGGCGTGCTCGGCCGCCTCGAGGACGACGACGCCCGCGCCCTCGGCGAGGACGAAGCCGTCGCGCGTGACGTCGTAGGGGCGGGAGGCGGTCTCGGGGGTGTCGTTGCGCGTGGAGAGGGCGTGCATCGACGCGAAGGCCGCGATGGGCAGCGCGAGGATGGCGGCCTCGGTGCCGCCGGCGATGACGACGTCGGCGCGGCCGGTCCGGATCATCTCCGCGCCGTAGGCGATGGCCTCGGCGCCGGAGGCGCAGGCCGAGGCGGGGCTGTGCGCGCCCGCCTGCGCCCCGAACTCGATGGCGAGGGCGCCGGCGGCGCCGTTCGGCATGAGCATCGGGACGGTGAGGGGCAGGACCCGCCGGGGGCCCTTCTCCTTCAGCACGTCGTACGCGGTGATGAGGGTCGTCACGCCGCCGATGCCGGTGGCGACGACGCAGCCCAGGCGCTCGCCCTCGACCTCGGGGGAGCCCGCCTGGGCCCAGGCCTCGCGACCGGCGACCAGCGCGTACTGCGCGGACGGGTCGAGCCGCTTCATCTCGTGCCGGGGCAGCACGTCGGCGGCCGGGACGGCGAGCGTGCCGCCGAACGTCACGGGGAGCTTGAGCTCCTCGACGAAGGGCATCGTCAGCGGCCGGGCGCCGGAGCGGCCGGCGAGGGCGGCCTCCCAGGTGCTGGGCACGTCCCCGCCGAGGGGCGTCGTGGCACCCATGCCGGTGACGACGACCTCGCGGGTGGTCGCCCGGCCGTGCGTGGCGGTCGAGGTCTGGTCGGTCATGGCGTGCCTTCCTCGGGGGAGGTGCGGGGGTGGTGCCGGGTGTGCAGGACGGCCCGGCCCGGGCGGGGAGCCCGGGCCGGGCCCGGCGCGTCCTCGCGCTGGTCAGCGCGCGGACGGCGCCGAGGTGCTGCCCCGGACGGGCAGCGGAGGGCTGGTCAGCCCTGGGCCTGCTGGATGTAGGCGACGACGTCGCGCACCGTGCGGAGGTTCTTGCTGTCCTCGTCGGGGATCGTCACGCCGAACTTCTCCTCGGCGTGGACGACGATCGACGTCATCGACAGCGAGTCGATGTCGAGGTCGTCGGTGAAGGACTTGTCCATCTCGACGGACTCCTTGGGGAGGCCGGTCTCCTCGTTGACGAGCTCGGCGATGCCGTCGAGGATCTCGTTCTCGCTCTGGGCCATGGGTGCTCCTCGTGTCCGGCGCGCGGTGCGCGCCCTCGGGTGGTGCTCGGTCGGGGGTGCCGGCCGCGGGGCCGGCGGGTCCCGCCGCGGTGGCGGCGGGAGGTCTGGGAGCCGTCTCAGCGGCGGCCGGCGGCGGTCACGGCAGCACGACCACCTGGGCGGCGTAGGACAGGCCGGCGCCGAAGCCGACGAGCAGCGCGTAGCCGCCCGAGGCCGCCTGGCCCTCGGCGAGCATGCGGTGCATCGCCAGGGGGACCGACGCGGCGGAGGTGTTCCCCGTCGTGCGGATGTCCCGGGCGATCGCCACGTGATCCGGCAGGCCCACCTGCGAGGCGAGCTTGTCGATGATCCGCATGTTGGCCTGGTGCGGGATGAAGGCGTCGAGGTCGTCCGGCGTCAGGCCCGCCGCCTCGATGGCCCGCAGCGCGAGCGGCGCCATGGCGAAGACGGCCCAGCGGAAGACCTTCTGGCCCTCCTGCTGCAGCGCCGGCCACTCGACGGCCGCGGGGTCGGTGACGCCGCGGTGCTCCAGCCAGGAGGTGCGGGTCTTGATGACGTCCCACATCGAGCCGTCGGAGCCCCAGACCGTCGGCGCGATGGCCGGCGTGTCGGAGGGTCCGACGACGACGGCGCCCGCGCCGTCGGCGAAGAGGAACGCCGTCGAGCGGTCGGTGAGGTCGGTGAAGTCGCTCAGCTTGTCGACGCCGACGACGAGCACGTGCTCGGCGGTGCCGCCGCGCACGAGGTCGGCGGCCTGCGCGAGGGCGTGGCAGAAGGCCGCGCACCCCGCCGAGATGTCCCACGCGGCGGCGGGTGTCGCGCCGAGGCGGTCCGCGACCTGCGTCGCGGCGGCCGGGGTCTGGTAGGGGTGGGACACCGTCGCGACGATGACGGCGCCGATCGAGGACGCGTCCACGCCCGCCGCGGCGAGGGCCTCGGCGCCGGCGTGCACCGACATGTCGATCACCGACGTCTCCGCGTCCGCCCACCCGCGGGACTCGATGCCCGTGCGCTGGCGGATCCACTCGTCGGTGGAGTCGATGTGCTCGCAGACCTCGGCGTTGGTGACCACACGCGTCGGCCGCCAGGCGCCGACGCCCATGATCCGCGCGTGCTCGGGGCCGCGGCGGGTCGCCAGCGTGGGGCGCTCGCGGCGCGGCGGGGTCGCCCCGCCGGTGCCGCTGGTGCCCACGGCGTCAGCGCTCACGCGGCACCGCCCGAGGTGCGCCGCTCGCCGTGGCGGGCGACGAAGGCGCGCGCGTCGTCCAGCTGGTCGGGCGTGGTGAGGGCGAAGGTCTCGACGCCCGGCAGCGACCGCTTGGCGAGGTTGGCCAGCGTGCCGGCGGGCGGCACCTCGAGCAGGCCGGTGACGCCCATGTCGGCGAAGGTCTCCGCGCAGAGGTCCCAGCGCACCGGGCGCGCCACCTGGCGCACGAGCCGGTCCAGCACCTCGCGGCCGTCCGCGACGACCGTCCCGTCGGCGTTGGAGACGACCGGCACGCGCGGGTCGCGCGGGGCGACGGCGCCGGCCAGCCGGGCCAGGGCGGGGACGGCCGGCGCCATGTGCTCGGTGTGGAAGGCGCCGGCGACCTGCAGCGGGATGACGCGGGCGCGGGCGGGGCCGTCGGCCCGGAGGGCCTCGAGCTGCTCGGTCGTGCCGGCGGCGACCACCTGGCCCGCGCCGTTGGCGTTGGCCGCGACGAGGCCGTGGCGCGCGAGCACCGCGGCCACGTCCTCGGGGTCGCCGCCGACGACGGCGCTCATGCCGGTGGGCGTGGCGGCGGCCGCGGCCGCCATGGCGCGGCCCCGCTCGCGGACGAGGACGGCCGCCTGCTCCTCGGAGAGGACCCCGGCCGCGGCGGCGGCGGTGATCTCGCCGACGCTGTGGCCGGCCAGGGCCCCGACGAGGTCGAGGTCGTCCGTGCCGTCCGTCAGCGCCCGCAGCGCCACGAGGCCGCTGGCCACGATGAGGGGCTGCGCGACGGCGGTGTCGCGGATGGTCTCCGCGTCGGAGGTGGTGCCGTGGGCCTCGAGGTCGAGGCCGGTCACGGCGGACAGCCAGTGGAGGTGGTCGGCGACGCCGGGGACCTCGAGCCAGGGGGCGAGGAAGCCGGGCTTCTGGGACCCCTGCCCGGGGCACGTGATGACGAGCACCCAGCGACCTTGCTCCCGGCGGAGGGGCCGAGGCGGTGCGGGCAGGCACAGCAGCGAGGGGTCGACGTTGTGGGAGTCCTACAACGGCGGACGACGGTGCGGTGTCCGTGGCGTGACGCCCCTGCGGCCGGTCGGTGGGCCGTCGTGCGCCGGATGTGGCAGGTGTGACAGCCCGTGGGTCCGCCGACAGGGGCCGGTCGGCCGTCGGGCGGGTTCGGCACCCTCCCCGCTCCGGGTCGGGACGGCCTCAGCCGGAGGGCCTCCCGCCGTTCCCGGCCGCGCCGGTCGGCCGTGGTGGCCCGTCCGCGAGGGCGCCGACGACGAGGGCGACCTGCAGGACGAGCGCGTCGCGCGGGCTCGTCGCGTCCCACCCGGTGACGTCGAGGGCCTTCCGCAGCCGGTAGCGCACGGTGTTGGGGTGCACGAAGAGCAGGCGGGCGGTGGCCTCCACCGACCGCCCGGTCTCCAGGTACGTCGAGACCGTCTGCGCCAGCGCTCCTCCCGCGTCGGCGAGGGGGCGGTGGACGACGTCGAGCAGGGCGCGGCGCGCACGGACGTCGCCGGCCAGCACCCGCTCCGGCCACAGCTCGTCCGCGAGGACGGGCCGCGGGGCCGCGGGCCAGGCGCGGGCCGCGGCGAGGCCGGAGAGCGCGGCGCGGCTGGACGTGCCGGCGTGCTCGAGGTCCGCGACGGCGGGGCCGACGACGACGGGTCCGGGGCCGAAGTGGCGGGCCAGCGCCGTCGTCGCACGCCGGAGGTCGACCGACCGGGGGTCGAGCCCGGCGTCCGTCGCGGGCTGCGCGCCGTCGTCGTCGGGCCGGGGGGAGACGCCGAGGACGACGACGAGCCGCTCGCCCTGGAGGCCGACGACGGCGTCGTCCGCGGCGGAGCGGGCCGCCCGCCGCAGCCGGTGGACGACGTCCTCGGGGTCGCCCGCCGGGGCGGAGCCGACGACGACGGCCACCGCGGCGGGCCGTCCCCAGCCCAGCGCGGCGACGCGGGAGCGGACGGCGTCGTCGACGTCGCCGCGGACGACCGCGTCGACGACGAGGGCCTCGAGCCGGGCGTCCCACGCGCCGCGGGCCTCGGCGGCGCCCGCGTAGAGCTCGGCCGCCGCGAAGGCGACCTCCCGGGAGTAGCGCAGGACGGCCTCGCGGAGGTGCTGCTCGCGCCCTGGGGCGGCGACGACGTCGACGTGGTCCTCGACGACGTCGACGGCCGCGCGCACCAGCTCCAGGGTCTGCGCCAGCGTCACGGCGCGCGTCAGCTCGCGCGGCGCCGACCCGAAGACGTCCGCCGTCACGGTGAGGGGCGCGTCGGGGTGGCTGTACCAGGTGACGAAGGCGCCGATGCCGGCCTGCGCGACCAGCCCGACCCACGAGCGGTCCTGCGCGGGCATGGACGAGTACCAGGGGAGGGCCTCGTCGAGGTGGCGCAGGGCGGCGGTGGACAGCAGGCCGGTCGCGGCCCGCAGCCGCGCGAGGTCGTCGGCGGTGGGCTCGACCCGCCGCGCGCGACGGGCGGCGCGGGTCGTCGGCTCCATGCGGCGGATCGTACGGAGGCGCTCCCGGCCCGCGGCCCCCGCGGCCGGGAGCCGGCCCGAGCCGTCGTCCGACCAGCCCGAGGAGGGCCGCCGGGGGCCTCTCGTGGGGCGTGCTGGCCCGGGGGGCGGGCGCTATGGTCGAAGCGTCCGGAGGTCTTGCGCGAAGCACGACGGCGCGGTCCGCCCCCTTGACGGAAGGACCGCATGAGCCTGCTCGACAAGCTGCGTCGACGGGTCGGCGGCAGTGCTCCCGGCGCTCCCGACCCCGAGGCCCCCGCCTCCTCCACCGCCCCGGGCGGAACCGCCACGACCTCGCCGGCCCGCGCCGGCCACGCGGCGCGTCGCGCCTCCGGCCACGGCCACCCCGACGACCGCCGCGAGCAGGCCCTGCGCGACCGGCTGCACGAGGACCCGAACGACGAGCCCGCCTTCGTCGAGCTGGCCGGCATCGTCCGCCGCCGCGCGTCCGAGAACCACGCCGAGGACGCGCCCGCCCGGGCCGAGGACGACGCCGTGTGGGCCCTGGCGGAGGAGATGGCCGGCAGCAGCCGCGCCTGGTACCCGCTGCTGGAGCTCGGCCGGCTCTCCCTGCGCGACGACCACGACGGCGCGATGCGGCGCCTGTCGACCGCGGCGGAGCGCGACCCCTCGGGCCGCGCCCTGACCGAGGGCATCGCCGTCCTGCGCGAGGCCGGCATGCCGGGCGACGCGCTCGGCCTGGGCGTCGGTCACTGGCGCCCGCGCGACCACCGCGTCGACGCCGGGGTGCAGCTCGTGCACGCGGCCGTCGAGGCGGGGCGCGTGGGCGAGGCCCGCCGTCACCTGCAGGTGCTCCAGGACAGCAAGGCCGACGCCGCCGACCACGACCGGGTCGAGCAGGTGCGGGCCGAGCTCGAGCGCGTCATCGCGGGCGCCGAGCGCGGCCCGCGCGCCTGAGCCGTACGGGCCGCCGCGCCCGTCACCGCGGCACCGCACCTCGCCGGCCCCGGGCCGGGACGACGGACGGGCGGCCACCCCGAGGGGTGGCCGCCCGTCCGTCGTCGGGGGGACCGGTCAGGCGTCCCCGCCCGCGGAGCCCGACGTGCCCGCGCTCGCGTCGTCGATCCTCCACAGGTCGTACGCCCGCCTCGGCGCGTCCGCGTCGACCTCGCCGAGCGCAGCGAGGCGCCGCAGGGCGGCGTAGGCCGTCGACGGGCCGTCGACCCGGAAGTGGCGACGGGTCGCCGCGCGGGTGTCGGAGAGGCCGAAGCCGTCCGTGCCGAGGGCGGTGTAGTCGCCGCCGGGCACCCACGGGCGGATCTGCTCCTGGACGGAGCGCATGTAGTCGCTCACGGCGACGACGGGGCCGCGGCGGCCCTGCAGGCGCTGCGTGACGTACGGGACCGGCGCCTCGTCGGCCGCGGCGCCGGGCCGCTCGAAGGCCCAGGCGTCGCAGGCCAGCGCGTCACGGCGCAGCTCGCCCCACGACGTCACCGACCAGACGTCGGCGTCGACGCCGAACTCCGTGCCGAGGAGCTCCTGCGCCTCGAGCGCCCACGGCACGCCGACGCCGGAGGCGAGGAGCTGCACTCGCGGGCGGTCGCCCTCGTGCCCGGCCGAGACGAGGTGCATGCCGCGGACGATGCCCTCGGCGTCCACGTCCTCCGGCTCGGCCGGCTGGACCATGGGCTCGTTGTAGACGGTCACGTAGTACATGACGTTCGGGTCGACGTCGTGGCCGGCCGCGTCGGTGCCCTGCGGGCCGTCGCCGTACATGCGCTCGAGGCCGGCCCGGACGATGTGGCCGATCTCGTAGCCGTAGGCGGGGTCGTAGGAGACGACCGCCGGGTTGGTCGAGGCGAGCAGCGGCGAGTGGCCGTCCGCGTGCTGCAGGCCCTCGCCGGTCAGCGTCGTCCGTCCGGCGGTGGCGCCGAGGAGGAAGCCCCGGGCCATCTGGTCGCCCGCCGCCCACAGGCTGTCGCCCGTGCGCTGGAAGCCGAACATCGAGTAGAAGACGTAGACCGGGATGAGCGCCTCGCCGTGCGTGGCGTACGAGGTCCCCGCGGCCGTGAAGGCCGCGACCGAGCCGGCCTCGTTGATGCCGACGTGGAGGATCTGGCCGGACTCGGACTCCTTGTAGCTCAGCATGAGCTCGCGGTCGACCGACTGGTACTTCTGGCCCTTGGGGTTGTAGATCTTCGCGGTCGGGAAGAACGAGTCCATGCCGAAGGTGCGCGCCTCGTCCGGGATGATCGGCACGACGCGGCGGCCGAGCTCCTTGTCCCGCATGAGGTCCTTCAGCAGGCGGACGAAGGCCATCGTCGTGGCGATCGTCTGCTTGCCCGACCCGCGCTTGACCACCTTGTAGGCGTCGTCGCCCGGCATCTCGATGCGCGTGTGCGGCGTCGTCCGGCGGGAGGGGAGGGCGCCGCCGAGCTTCTGGCGCCGCTCGCGGAGGTAGCGGATCTCCTCGGCGTCCTCGCCCGGGTGGTAGTAGGGCGGGTGGTAGAGGTCCGCCTCGAGCTGCTTGTCCGTGATGGGGATGCGGAGGCTGTCGCGGAAGGCCTTGAGGTCCTCCATCGTCAGCTTCTTCATCTGGTGCGTCGCGTTGCGCGCCTCGAAGTGGGAGCCGAGCCCGTAGCCCTTGACGGTCTTCGCGAGGATGACGGTCGGCTGGCCCTGGTGCTCCACAGCGGCCTTGTACGCCGCGTAGACCTTGCGGTAGTCGTGCCCGCCGCGCTTGAGGCCCCACACCTGGTCGTCGGTGTAGCCCTCGACCAGCTTGCGGGTGCGCGGGTCCTGGCCGAAGAAGTGCTCGCGGACGTAGGCGCCCGACTCGGCCTTGAAGGTCTGGTAGTCGCCGTCCAGCGTCTGGTTCATGACCTGGACCAGGGCGCCGTCGCGGTCGGCCGCCAGCAACGGGTCCCACTCGCGGCCCCAGAGGACCTTGATGACGTTCCAGCCCGCGCCCCGGAAGAAGGACTCGAGCTCCTGGACGATCTTGCCGTTGCCGCGCACCGGGCCGTCGAGGCGCTGGAGGTTGCAGTTGACGACGAAGGTGAGGTTGTCGAGGCCCTCGTTGGCCGCCACCTGCAGGAGGCCGCGGCTCTCCGGCTCGTCCATCTCGCCGTCGCCGAGGAAGGCCCAGACGTGGCTCGCGGCGACGTCCTTGATGCCGCGCGCGGTGAGGTACTTGTTCGACTGCGCCTGGTAGATGGCGTTCATCGGGCCGAGCCCCATGGACACCGTGGGGAACTCCCAGAAGTCCTTCATGAGGCGCGGGTGCGGGTAGCTCGGCAGCCCACGGCCCTTGGCCGTCAGCTCCTGGCGGAAGCCGTCGAGGTCGGTCTCGGAGAGCCGGCCCTCGAGGAAGGCGCGGGCGTAGACGCCGGGGGAGGCGTGGCCCTGGATGTAGACCTGGTCCGGCGTGCCGCCGTCGTGGCCCTTGAAGAAGTGGTTGAAGCCGACCTCGTACAGCGTCGCCGAGGAGGCGTAGCTGGAGATGTGGCCGCCGACGGAGATCTCGGGGCGCTGGGCGCGGTGCACCGTGATGGCGGCGTTCCAGCGCAGCCACGCGCGGTAGCGGCGCTCGACCTCCTCGTCACCGGGGAACCAGGGCTCCTCCTCGGGGACGATCGTGTTGACGTAGTCCGTCGTCGTGGGCACGGGCAGGCCCACGCCGCGCTCGGCGGCCCGCTGCTGCAGGGCGAGCATGAGGTGGCGCGCCCGGGTGCGACCGCGCTCCTCGACCGCGCCGTCGAAGGAGTCGAGCCACTCGGCGGTCTCCTCCGGGTCGACGTCCGGGATCTGGCCGGGCATCGCGTTCTTGCCTGCTGCCACTGCGTCTCCGTCTCGCCCGCCGGCGCGTGCGGCACCGGTCCGTCGTCGGTCGCGGCCGGGTCGGCCGCACGTCGCGGGCAGGGTCGTCCCCGCGACGGGGCTCATCCTCGCGCGCCGGGGGGGCGCGCGTCACATCAGGTGGTGCCGGCGGGGAGCCGCACGCGGTGGGCGCCGGCGTAGACGTTGAGCCGCGGCGCGCGGACGAACCCGGCGAGCGTCATGCCGGACTCGTGCGCGAGCCGCACCGCGAGCGACGACGGCGCCGAGACGGCCGCCAGCACGGGCACGCCCGCCGTCCACGCCTTCTGCGCCAGCTCGAAGGACGCGCGGCTGCTGACGACGAGGACGTGGCCGGTCAGCGGCCACCCGACGTCGCGGGCGGCGCGGCCCAGCACCTTGTCGACGGCGTTGTGCCGCCCCACGTCCTCGCGGACGACGAGCAGCTCGCCGTCCGGCGTGGCGAGGCCCGCGGCGTGGAGGCCGCCCGTGCGGGAGAAGACGCGCTGCGCCTCCCGGAGGCGGTCCGGCAGCGCCGCGAGGACGGCGGCGTCGACCTGCGTGCGGTCCCGCCACAGGTCCGCGCCGGTGCGCGCCCGGACGGCGTCGATGCTCGCCGAGCCGCAGACGCCGCAGGCCGACGTCATGCCGAAGGTGCGGCGTCCCTCGAGGTCGGGGGCGGGGACGCCGGGCACGAGCTCGAGGTCGACCGTCCCGACCGTCGGCCGTCCCTGCAGGTCGGTGTCGAGGCACGCCGTCGTGCGGCGGACCGCGTCCGGCCCGGGCAGGAGCCCCTCGGTGAGGAGGAAGCCGAGGGCCAGGTCGTCGTCGTCGGCGTGGTCGGCGCCGGCGCCGGGCGTCCGCATCGTCACGACGACGGGCGCGCCCCCCACGCGGACCTCGAGCGGCTCCTCGACGGCGACGGCGTCGTCGCGGCGGACCCCCTCCGGCGCCGCGGCGTCGGAGAGGTCGACCCGCAGCACCTCGACGGCGCCGGAGCCCGCCGGGGGCGGCGTGCCGACGTCCGCGGGCGTGCGCTCCTCGGCCCTCACCGGGCGAGCGTAGGCACCCGTCGTCGCGGTGGCCGGGCCCGGGGCGGCACCCGTGCACTACGGTCGGCGACTGCACGAGGCAGCGCCACGGAGACGCCGTGACGACCGGTACAGCAGCAGGGGGAGGCCAGGACGGTGGGTCAGAGCACGAGCGCGGAGGGCGGGGCCGCGCAGCGGCTGTCCCTGCAGCCCGGCCAGGTCGTCCAGGAGCTGGGCTACGACGACGACGTCGACCACCAGCTCCGCGACGACGTCGAGGCGCTCACCGGCGAGGAGATGCTCGACGAGGACGCGGTCGAGGCCGTCGACGTCGTCGTGCTGTGGTGGCGGGACGGCGACGGCGACCTCGTCGACGCCCTCGTCGACTCCCTCACCTCGCTCGGCGACAACGGCGTGGTGTGGCTGCTGAGCCCCAAGAGCGGCCGGCCCGGCCACGTGGCGCCCGCCGACATCGAGGACGCCGCGCCCATCGCGGGCCTGCACTCCACGTCCTCCATCGCCGCGACGGCCGACTGGGCGGGCACCCGCCTCGTCTCGCGCGGCCGCGCGGGCTGACGCCCCGGCCGTCCCTGCGGCGCCGGCGTCCCGCCGGTGCCGTCGTGGTGGGTTCCTGCGCGCCGTCCGGCCCGTCCCTCGTGGGGGCCGACGGCTCGTCGGTCGACGTCACGGACGACCTCCCCCCGGGGCGGCGCGGGCGTCTGCTCGTCTTCCTGCCCTTCGCCGCCTCGCCCGTCTGCGGCGAGGAGGCCGGTGCCCTGCGCGACCGGGCCGGCGACCTCTCCGCGGCGGGGCTCGACGTCGTCGCCGTCACGTGCGACGCGCTCCCCGCGCTCGCGGCGTGGGTCCGGGCCGAGCGGCTCGTCCACCCGGTGCTGTCCGACTTCTGGCCCCACGGGGCGCTGGCCTCCGCGTGGCGCGTCCTCGACCCGGTGACGGGCGCCCCGCGGCGCACGAGCTTCCTGCTCGACGACGGGCTGGTCGTCCGGTGGAGGGACGACCAGCCGCCCGGGCGGGCCCGCAGCCTGGATGATGCGCTCGACGCCGCCGCGCGCCTCCTCCCGGGGACGCACGGCGGCGGGGGCCCGTAGCTCAGCTGGTAGAGCGCCGCGCTTACACCGCGGATGTCGTCGGTTCGAGACCGGCCGGGCCCACCCCGGGCACCGCCCTCAGCGGCCGCCCTGCTCCCGCAGCGTCGCCGAGCCCGCGGAGAGGGTGACGTCGACCGTCCGCGGCGAGGTCGCCGAGGACCGCAGCCGGTCGTCGACCCCGCCGGCCGCCGCGTCCGCCCGGACGTCGTAGGTGGCGGGCGGGAGCGTGAGGTCCACCGAGCCCGCGGTGGCGTCCACCGCCACGGCGTCGGGGGGCGTGCCGTCGAGCGAGACGACGGCGGAGCCGGCCGTCGTCCGCACGTCGGCCGTGGCGACGTCCTGCAGCGTCGCGTCGACGCCGCCGCCGGTCACCTCGACGACGAGGTCGGCCACCGAGCCCGTGAGGTCGACGGCGCCGCCCGTGGCGCCCACGCGGAGCGAGCCGAAGGTGCCGTCGACGTCCACGGCCCCGCCGGCCACGTCGACCTCGGCGTCGGGGGCCCCGCCCGCCAGGTCCGGGGGCAGGGTCAGGGTCGCGACGCCCTCGCCGCGGGCGCCGACCCACCCGAGCCCCCAGCCGGACGAGCGCGCGGGCGAGGAGACGACGAGGGTCCCGCCGTCGCGCTCGAGGACCCAGTCGCCGCGGGCGCCGCGGACGTCGAGCCCGACGTCGGTGCCGGGCCCGCCGGTGACGACGCGGACCTCGGCGGCGGCCACGTCGACGTCGACCGCCGTGACGCCGGCCGCGTCCGCGGTGAGGGCGGTGTCCTGGCGCAGGGCGCCGCCGACCGTCCCCGCGGCGGCCGAGGCGCCCGCGCCGACGAGGGCGACGGCGCCGACGGCCGCCACGACGACGTGGACGACCCGGGCGGACGGAGGGCGCGGGTCGTCGCCGCGGGCGACGCCGGGGGCGGGGCGGGTCGTGCTCATCGGGGTGCTCCTCGCTGCGGCTGCTCGCCGCCCAGTCGGTGGTGGGCCAGGGCCGCGAGCACGCGGCGGTTGCCCTGCTCGTCGCGCTCGAGGCCGAGCTTGGTGAAGATCGAGGTGATGTGCTTCTCGACGCTCGCGGGGGAGAGGAAGAGCAGCCCCGCGACCGCCTGGTTGGACCGCCCCTCGGCCACGAGGCCGAGGACGGTGCGCTCGCGGTCGGTCAGCGAGGCCATGCGCTCGTCGTGCGCGCGGCGCCCGAGGAGCTGGGCGACGACCTCGGGGTCGAGGACGACGCCGCCCCCGGCGACCCGGTCGAGCGCCTCGAGGAAGTCCGGCACGTCGACCACCCGGTCCTTGAGGAGGTACCCGAGCCCTCCGGCCGCCCCGGTGAAGAGCTCGGTGGCGTAGCGCTCCTCGACGTACTGCGAGAGGACGAGGACCGGCAGGTCCGGGTGCGAGGACCGCAGGGCCACCGCCGCGCGCACGCCCTCGTCGGTCCACGTGGGCGGGAGCCGCACGTCGAGCAGGCACAGGTCCGGCGTCGTGCGGGCCACCGCGGGCAGGAGCTCGGCGGCGTCGGGGAGGGCGGCGACCACCTCGTGGCCGGCGTCGCCGAGCAGGCGGACGAGCCCCTCGCGCAGGAGGACGGAGTCCTCGCAGATCAGGACGCGCACGGGACGACCACCTCCAGGGCCGTGGGGCCGCCGGCCGGGCTGTCGAGGCGGACGGACCCGCCGGCCGCGGCCGCCCGGCTCGTCACGCCGTCGAGCCCGCCGCCGGGCAGCACCCGGGCGCCGCCGACGCCGTCGTCCTCGACCCGGGCCCAGAGGACGCCGTCGGGCCGCCGCCGGACGACGACGCGGCAGGCGCGGGCCCGGGAGTGCTTGGCGGCGTTGGTGAGGGACTCCGCGACGGCGAAGTAGACGGCCGCCTCGGCCGTGCGGGAGCAGCGCCCGTCGACGCGGACGTCGAGGTCCACGGGGACGTGCGAGCGGGCGGCCACCGCGGACAGGGCGGCGTCGAGGCCACGGTCTTCGAGCACCGACGCGTGGATGCCCCGCGCGAGCTGCCGGAGCTCGGTGATGGCGGCCTTCGTGGAGACGTGGGCCTCTTCGACGAGGGCGCGCGCGGCGGCCGGGTCGTCGTCGATCTTGGCGCGGGCCATCCCGAGGGTCATGCCCACGGACACGAGGCGGGGCTGGACGCCGTCGTGGAGGTCGCGCTCGATCCGGGTGCGCTCGACGTCCGCGGCGTGGACCGCGCCGGCGCTGCGGGCGTCGGCCGCCGAGGCGCGGGCCTCGAGCTGCGCCTCGCGGGAGGGGAGCAGCAGCGCGGGGGCGACGACGCCGTGGAGCAGGGCGAGGCCGAGCGCCCCGCCGAGGGACAGGACGAGGCCGACCAGGCCGACGACGGGCGCGGTGCCGAGGCCGACCTCGGTCCACAGGACGTCGACCGTGCTGCCGCGGGCGTACAGCGGGGCGGCGAGGAGGGCGAGCGACGAGGCGGCGGCCCCGGCGAGCGCGAGGAGCAGGAGCCCGAGGAGCGTGGCGACGGCGGCGCTCGCCAGGGCCCGCCACATCGCGCCGTCGACGGTCTGGCGCCCGACCGTGCGCAGGGCCCCGGAGAAGCCGGGGCCGGTGCGTCGCCGGAGCTGCAGCGGCGGGAGGCCCAGGCGGTACAGGCCGTCCACGCGCGCCGTCTCGAGCCAGGCGACGCCGAAGAGCACGTAGACGAGGCCGACGAGCAGCACGAGCCCCAGGCCCAGGACGGGCACGAGCCCGAGGGCCGTCCCGAGGAGGGCGACGAGGACGCCGCCCACGCCGGCGCCGAGGGTCCCGAGCGCGCCGAGGTGGGCGAGGGCCAGCAGGACGGTCGCGGGGCGACGGCGCCGGTCCGCCCCGGGACGGGCGGCGGGCGTCGCGCCGGCGGGGGCGGCCGGCGCGGGTGGCGCGGCGCCGTCCCGGGCGGGGAGCGGGGCGGTGGGCGAGGTCATGCCGAGGACGGTAGGGACGGGCGGGGGGCCGTGGCTGCCGAGGCAGCCCTCCTCCCGGGGAGGGAAAACCCGACCCCAGGCGCCCGCCGGGTCCGCTCCCGTCTCGCCGGGCGGGCGGCGTGGAGCGCGCCTACCGTCCCGCAGGGGCCGGACCGCGCACCGCGCGACCGCCCTGCTCGCCCCGGCGCCTGCCGGGGCGGTGCTGCGCCGGGGGCCGCGCCCCCGCCACCGGCAGGCACCCCAGACCTCGGGAAGGACACCCATGGACCTCGGCATCAGCGGGAAGACCGCCCTCGTCACCGGCGCGGACTCGGGCATCGGCTGGCACACCGCCCGCCTGCTGCTCGAGGAGGGCGTGCGCGTGGCCGTCTCCGACAAGGACGCCGACGCGCTGCGCGAGTCCGCGGCGCGGCTGCCCGGCGAGGTCGTCACGGTCGCGGCCGACCTGACGTCGCGCGACGACGTCGCCGCCCTCAAGCGGGGCGTCGAGGAGGGGCTCGGCGGCGCGCCGGACATCATCGTCGCGGCGGCCGGCATCACCGGCGCGCAGGGCATGTTCCACGAGATCGACGACGAGGGCTGGACGTCGACCGTCGAGGTCGACCTCATGGGCCCCGTCCGCACGGTCAAGGCCTTCATCGACGGCATGCGGCCGAAGGGCTGGGGCCGGATCGTCCTGCTCACGAGCGAGGACGCCTTCCAGCCCTACGCCGACGAGATCCCCTACTGCGCCGCGAAGGCGGGCGTCCTCGCGCTCATGAAGGGGCTGTCCAAGACGTACGCGTCCGAGGGGATCCTCGTGAACTCCGTGGCGCCGGCCTTCATCTCCACCCCGATGACCGACGCGATGATGACCAAGCGCGCCGACGAGAACGGGACCGACGTCGACGAGGCCATCCGCAGCTTCCTCGAGGAGGAGCGCCCGGGCATGGAGCTCGGCCGTCGTGGCGAGCCCGAGGAGGTCGCCGCGGCGATCGTCTTCCTCTGCTCGGAGCGCGCGAGCTTCGTCAACGGCGCCACGCTGCGCGTCGACGCGGGGTCCGTCCAGACGATCTGAGGACCTCGCGGTGGTGATCCGTGCGTGGTCGTCCTGGTCCGTCCGGGTGTGGACCACTGGTTCCGTCCCGGAGTTGACGTAACTCAGCGTCGCTGACGGATACGGTGCCGTCATGATCTCCCAGGGCCTGGACGGCGTGCCTCTCGCGGACGTCCTGGAGGTCCTCGAACGGCGCTACCCGGCCGCGTCCGCGCAGGAGTGGGACGCCGTCGGCCTCGTCTGCGGGGACCCGACGCAGCGGGTGCGCAAGGTCCTCCTCGCCGTCGACCCGGTGGCCGAGGTGGTGGACGAGGCGGTGGAGACAGGGGCGGACCTCCTCCTCGTCCACCACCCGCTGCTGCTGCGCCCCGTCCGCAGCGTGCGCGCGGACGACCCCAAGGGTGCTGTCGTGCACCGCCTCCTGAGGGCGGGCATCGCCCTGCACGTCCTGCACACCAACGCGGACGCAGCCCGGCCCGGCGTCTCCGACGCCCTGGCCCGGGTGCTCGGCCTCGACGACCTCGTGCCGCTGTCGGCCTCGCCGGCCGACCCGCTCGACAAGCACGTCGTCTTCGTGCCGACGGAGGACGCCGAGCGGCTCGTCGACGTCATGGCGGCCGCCGGCGCGGGGGAGATCGGTGACTACGCGCGGTGCGCCTTCACGGGCACCGGTGAGCAGACCTTCACGCCGGGTGCTCGGGCGACCCCCGCCGTCGGGACGCCGGGGGAGCGGCACACCGGGACGGAGGCGCGCGTCGAGATGGTCGCGCCGCGCGCGGTCCGCGAGCGGGTGCTCGCCGCCGTCCGGGCGGCGCACCCGTACGAGGAGCCGGCGGTCGACGTCCTCGAGCTGGCGCCGTGGTCCTCGCCGCGCGGGCTCGGGCGGGTCGGGACCCTGGCCCGGCCGCTGCCGCTGGAGACCTTCGCCGGCCTCGTCGCGGCGGCCCTGCCCTTCACCCACCACGGCGTCCGCGTGGCCGGCGACCTCTCGGCGCCGGTCCAGCGGGTCGCCGTGTGCGGCGGCAGCGGCGACAGCCTCTTCGACGCCGTCCGCGCCAGCGGCGCCGACGTCTACGTCACGGCCGACCTCCGTCACCACCCGGCGTCCGAGGCCCGCGAGCGCGCCCGCGGCGGGGCGCCGGCGCTCGTCGACGTCTCGCACTGGGCGAGCGAGTGGCCGTGGCTGCAGGGCGCGGCCTCCCGGCTCGTCGCCGACCTCGCGGCGACGCGGGACGGCGTCGCGCCCGTCGAGGTGGCCGTCAGCACCCGCCGCACCGACCCGTGGACGACCCGCCTCGCGGCGCCGGGCGGCCCGGTCCGCTGACGCGGACCGTCCCCACCCGCACCCCGTCGGCACCTCGTCGCCGTGAGGGCCTCGGTGGCGCACCCTGCCGGCACCCTGCCGTCCCGAGGCGGGGTCGGCCGCACCCGGCCGGCAGATGGCCCCTGCCGCCGGACGCCCTCCCGGGGCTACCGTCCGGCCGTGGACGCCGCCGCCCGTGACCGTCTCCTCGCCGACCTCGGCGGGGAGACCTACGTCAGCCTCGTGACGTACCGCCGCGACGGGACGCCGCGCCCGACGCCGGTCTGGCTGGTCCGCGACGGCGACGCGCTGCTCGTGACGACGGGGGCGGCGTCGGCCAAGGTCCGCCGCGCGCGGCGGGAACCGACCGGCACGGTCACCCCGTGCGACGCGCGGGGCCGGACGCGCGACGGCGCGCCGACGACGCCGGTCTCCGTCGAGGTGCTGGACGACGACGCCGCGCGGTCGCGGGTCGACGAGCTGCTGCGCCGCAAGCACCCCGTGGCCTTCCGGCTCATCGGGCTGGCTCATGCCGCGGCCCGGCTGCGACGGCGCGGGGCCGACGAGGGGCAGGTCGTCCTGCGCCTGCGGCCGCGCGGGTCCTGACCCCTGCCGACCTGCACAAGACCTGACGCCCGACGGCGCCGCGTCCCTGACCAGCGGGTCCGCCGACGAACCACGAGTTGTGCAGGTCCGCCGGGGAGCGCTCTCGCCCCGTCCGCGGGCCGGGACGCCGCCCGTCCGCGCACGGCGCCCGCGGCTCCGGCGGTAGCGTGACGACCTCGCGCGCCGGCCCCGCGCCGCGCACGCACGACGCCGTCCGGCGGGGACCCCGCCGCGGCGCCGCACGCCCCACCCGGCGCCCTGCCCCGCAGCGGTGCCGACGACCCGGGAGACCGCGCTGACCACCACCGCCCCCGCCCGAGACCAGCTGCGGCTGCTCGACGTCCAGGCCCTCGACACGCGGCTCGCGCAGCTCGCGCACCGCCGCGCCACGCTCCCCGAGCGCGCGGCCGTCACCGAGCGCCAGGAGCGGTACGCGTCCCTGCGCGACGAGGTGGTGCGCGCCCGGACGGTCGCCACCGACGTCGGCCGTGAGGTCGCGAAGGCGGAGCAGGAGGTCGAGCTCGTCCGCAGCCGCGCCACGCGCAACCAGCAGCGCCTGGACTCGGGTGCCGTCTCGGCGAAGGACGCGACCGCCCTCGTCGCCGAGCTGGAGTCGCTCGCCCGCCGGCAGGCCGTCCTCGAGGACGTCGAGCTCGAGGTGATGGAGCGGCAGGAGCAGGCGCAGGCCGCCCTCGCCGGCCTGGAGACGCTGCTCGCCGACGTGGAGTCCGAGATGGCCGAGGCCGTCACCGCCCGGGACGCGGCGATCGCCTCCGTCGACGCGGACGTGGAGTCCGTCACCGCCGACCGCGAGCGGACGGCGGGCACGGTCGACGCGGCCCTGCTGGAGATCTACGAGCAGGCGCGTCGGGACTTCCGCGGGCTCGGCGCCGCCCCGCTGCGGGCCCGCCGCTGCGAGGGCTGCCGCATGGAGCTCAACAACGTCGAGATCGGTCGTATCCGCGCCGCGCCGGAGGACGCCGTCCTGCGGTGCGAGGAGTGCGACCGGATCCTCGTCAGGACGCCGGAGTCCGGCCTGTGAGCCCCGCCTCCTCCGGGCGCCGGCTCGTCGTCGAGGCCGACGGCGGGTCGCGGGGCAACCCCGGCCCGGCGGGCTACGGCGCCGTCGTGCTGGACGGCGAGCCCGGCGGGCCGGTGCTCGCGGAGGTCGCCAAGTCCATCGGGCGGGCGACGAACAACGTCGCCGAGTACGGCGGGCTGCTCGCCGGCCTCCAGGCGGCCCGGGCGATCGACCCGGGCGCGACGGTGCTCGTGCGGATGGACTCCAAGCTCGTCGTCGAGCAGATGTCCGGGCGCTGGAAGGTCAAGCACGCGGACATGCAGCGCCTCTGGCAGGAGGCGCAGGCCGTGTGGCCGCGCGGTGCGGTCCGCTTCGAGTGGATCCCGCGCGCGCTCAACAGCCACGCGGACCGGCTCGCCAACGAGGCGATGGACGCCGCGGCCGCGGGGCGGACGTGGACGCGGGACGAGGTGCCCGGCGGCGTAAAGCAGGGCGTCGACGCCCAGCTCGAGCACCTCGGCGACCTGCTGCTGGACCTGGACGGCGACGCCGCGGCGTCGCCCCGTGAGGAGGACCCGGTGACGAGCACGGAGACAGGCGCAACCGCGGACGTGGGAACGGCGTCGACGGCGCTGCCCGCGGCCTCGGCCGCCCCGACCGACGAGAAGCCCCGCCGCAAGAGCTACAAGCTCCTCACCGGCCCGGACACGTCGGCGTTCTGCCAGAAGGTCAGCGACCACCTCGACGAGGGCTACGTCCTCCACGGGCCGCCGGTGATCACCGCGCTGGGCGGTGGCGAGCTGCACTGCGCCCAGGCCGTGGTGCTGCCGGAGGACCAGCGGTGAGCGCCCCCGACGGGACCGCGCCCGACGCCGCGGGCCGGGGCGAGGTGGCGCCCGAGGCGTCGCCGCACGCCGCCCCGGCCGGGGCCGCCGGACGTCCGCCCGCCGACGGCTCGTACGCCGGCGACCTCACGCCCACCGAGGCCTGGGAGCTGCTCGGCGCGGACGAGCGGGCGGTGCTCGTCGACGTCCGCACGGACGCCGAGTGGGCGTACGTCGGCGTGCCGGACCCCTCGTCGGTCGGCCGCCCCCTGCTGACGGTCGAGTGGCAGCACTTCCCGACGGGGGAGCGGAACCCGTCCTTCCTCGCCGAGCTCGTGGACGCCGGTGTGGCGGAGGGCGCGCCGCTCGTCTTCCTCTGCCGCTCGGGCGTGCGCTCGGTCGGAGCCGCCCAGGCCGCGACGACGGCGGGCCTCGGCCCGGCGTACAACGTGCTCGACGGCTTCGAGGGCCCGACCGACGAGGCCGGCCACCGGGGCTCGCGAGGCTGGCGGGCCGACGGGCTGCCCTGGCGGCAGGGGTGACCCCGGCCGACCACGGGGCCGACGACGCCGTCTTCCCCCTCGACCCCGCGGACGTCACGGCGACGCCCGAGGGGCCCGACGGCGGGTCGCTGCGCCCTGACACCCTCGCCGTCCGAGGTGGTCTCGCGCGCTCGGGCTTCTCCGAGACCGCCGAGGCGCTGTACCTGACCTCCGGCTACGTGTACGGGTCGGCGGCCGAGGCGGAGGCGGCGTTCTCCGGGGAGATCGACCGCTTCGTCTACTCCCGCTACGGCAACCCGACGGTGGCCACCTTCGAGGAGCGTCTGCGCCTGCTCGAGGGCGCCCCCGCCTGCGTCGCGACGGCGTCCGGCATGTCGGCCGTCTTCACCGCGCTGGCGGCGCTGCTGGGGAAGGGCGACCGCGTCGTCGCCGCCCGCAGCCTCTTCGGCTCGTGCTTCGTCATCCTCGACGAGATCCTCCCGCGCTGGGGCGTGGAGACGGTCTTCGTGGACGGCTCCGACCTCGACCAGTGGGAGGCGGCGCTCGCGCAGCCGACGACGGCGGTCTTCTTCGAGACGCCGTCGAACCCCATGCAGGAGATCGTCGACGTCCGCCGCGTCAGCGAGATGGCGCACGCCGCCGGCGCGACCGTCGTCGTCGACAACGTCTTCGCCACCCCGGTGCTGCAGAAGCCGCTCGAGCTCGGCGCCGACGTCGTCGTGTACTCGGCGACGAAGCACATCGACGGCCAGGGCCGGACGATGGGCGGCGCCATCCTCGGGCCGGTCGACCTGCTGACCGGCGGCGTCGAGACGCTCATCCGGCACACGGGCCCGTCGCTGTCGCCCTTCAACGCCTGGACGCTCACCAAGGGCCTCGAGACGCTGTCGATGCGCGTGCAGCGCCAGGCGGCGTCGGCCGAGCGGATCGCCCAGTGGCTCGAGGGCCAGCCGGGCGTGACGGGCGTCGTCTACCCCTTCCTCGACAGCCACCCGCAGGCCGACCTCGCCCGCGCGCAGATGACCGCCGGCGGGACGGTCGTGACGCTGACGCTCGACGGCGGCAAGGACGCGGCCTTCCGCCTGCTTGACGCCCTGCGCGTCGTCGACATCTCCAACAACCTCGGCGACTCGAAGTCCCTCATCACGCACCCGGCGACGACGACGCACCGCCGCCTCGGGACGGAGGGTCGCGCACGCGTCGGGATCACCGACGGGCTCGTGCGGCTGTCGGTGGGGCTGGAGGACGTCGATGACCTGCTCGAGGACCTGGCGCGGGCGCTCCCGGGCTGAGGGCGGAAGGTGCTGCCCCGTCGGGGTGTTCGACGGGCATGACCACCATCGGACTCATCGGCAGCGGCAACATCGGCAGCACCGTCGCGAGGCTGGCTATCGACGCCGGCTACGACGTCGTCGTCTCCAACTCGCGCGGCCCCGAGACGCTCGTCGACCTCGTCGAGCAGCTGGGCGACCGGGCGCGCGCGGCCACGGCGGCCGAGGCCGCGGAGGCGGGCGACCTCGTCGTCGTCACCGTCCCGCTGCACGCCTACCGGCAGGTGCCCGTCGAGCCGCTCGCCGGCAAGACCGTCATCGACACGAACAACTACTACCCCGAGCGCGACGGCCGCATCGACGCCCTCGAGGACGGCACGGCCACGACGAGCGGTCTGCTGCAGGCGCACCTGCCGCAGTCGCACGTGGTCAAGGTCTTCAACAACATCTTCTTCGTCGCGCTGGCGGCGCTGGCCCGGCCGCAGGGCGACGAGCGGTCCACGCTGCCGCTCTTCGGCGACGACGAGGGCGCCAAGGCCGAGGTGACGGCCTTCCTCGACGCCCTCGGCTACGACGCCCACGACGGCGGCACCCTCGACGAGAGCTGGCGCTCGGAGAACGGCCGACCCGTCTACGTCATGCCGTACGCGAGCGACGGCGACGTCAACTCCCCGTCGCGGGGCGACGCCGCCACGGTGCGCGAGCTCCTCGCGCAGGCCGACCGCAGCGACGTCCAGCCCGCGTCGCAGGCCGCGCCGCCCAGCTGATCGGCACGGCCGCCGGAGGTGGCTGCGCGAGAACGCGGTAGAGCGCGTCCTCGTGCAGCCACCTCCTCCGGCGCCGAGGTGTGTGCGCCCAGGTCGCGGTGCACCGCGACCTGGGCGCACGAGCTCGCCAGGGGCTCGGCCGACGTGGCGGAGAAGTCCCGTGCGTCGTCGCCGACCCCGCGCCTAGCGTCCGCCCATGACCCACCGCCGCGTCGCCCTCGTCACCGGTGCCAACCACGGGATCGGCGCCGCCACCGCCCGCCGGCTCGCCGCCGACGGGTGCGCCGTCCTCCTCACCTTCCACGCCTTCGACGACCCCGAGGCCGAGGAGGGGTCGCGGCGGGCGCACGCGTCGGACGCCGACGACGTCGTCGCCGCCGTCCGGGCCGACGGCGGCACCGCGCTCGCGGTCGCCGCCGACCTCGCCGACGCCTCCGTCGTCCCCGCGCTGTTCGACCGTGCCGAGGCCGAGCTGGGCCCGGTCGACGTCCTCGTGCACAACGCGACGGCGTCCCTGCTCGACACCTTCCGCCCGCAGGAGCACGACTGGGCCGGGCGGCCCCAGCACGGGCTGACAGCGGAGACCGTCGACCGCCAGTTCGCCGTCGACGCCCGGGCCGGTGCGCTGCTCATCGCCGAGCACGCCCTCCGCCTCCAGCGGCGAGGGGCGACGTGGGGGCGTGTCGTCACCCTGACGTCCGGGGGCGTCGAGGGCTTCCCCGGCGAGGTCTCCTACGGCGCCGCGAAGGCCGCGCTCGTCAGCTACACGCTGTCGGCGGCGCTCGAGCTCTCGCGCTTCGGCGTCACCGCCAACGCCGTCCACCCGCCGGTCACCGACACGGGCTGGGTGACCGACGAGGTGCGCGCGGCGGTCGCGGCGGACGACCGGTGGATGGGCGTCGCCGAGCCGGACGAGCCCGCGCGCCTCATCGCGTGGCTCGCCTCGGAGGCAGCGGACCGCGTGACCGGCAACGTCATCAGGATGGCCTGACCGGCGTCCGACGGGCGTCGTCGGACGGCACGGGACACCATCCGCGCGTGAGCACCGCGGACACCGCCTTCGCCCCCCGGCCGCAGCCCGACGGGCGCGCCCACCCCTCGCGCCGGTTGCGCGACGCGGTCGAGCCGCTCGCCACGCTCGGCTACCACGCACCCGACGCGCTCGACCTGCTCGCCACCGTCGGGCTCGAGCACCCGGCGAGCTACGTCTGGCCGCGCGCGAGCAGCCTCGGGGAGCCCTCGGCGGCGGTCGTCGTCTCCGCCTTCGGCGTGTGGCAGCCCGAGGCGGTCACGGCGGCGTACGAGTCCGGCCGCGCCGCCGTCGGTCTCGCCGAGGTGCGTCGGGTGCGCCTGCGCGGTGCCACGGACGCCGTGCGGGCGGTGCTCGGCGACCCCGAGGAGGTCGACGGGCTCGAGGACACCGTCGTCGCCCTCGAGCGGGCGGTGGCCGGGACGTCGACGGTCGCGCGCCCGCTCTTCGCCGGCCTCACCGGGCACCCCGAGCCGCCGGACCTCCTCGGTCGGCTGTGGCACGTGACGAACGAGGTCCGCGAGCGGCGCGGCGACGCACACCTCGCCGCGCTCGCCGGGGCCGGCGTCGACGGCGTCGGGGCCAACCTGCTCAACGAGCTGTGGCACGGCTTCGACCAGTTCTCCTTCACCGCCACCCGTTTCTGGACGCAGGCGCAGATGGACGCCGGGCTCGAGCGGCTCCGTCACCGCGGCCTCGTCGACGGCGAGGAGCTGACCGACGACGGCCGCTCGCTCCGGGAGGCGCTCGAGGCCTTCACCGACGCGGCGGAGGAGGTGGTCACCGACCGGCTGGACGACGTCGACCGGCACGTGGAGAGGCTCGGGCGCTGGTCGCGGCAGATCATCGACCGCGGGTGGTACCCGGACGAGGGCAACAAGCGGTACGCGGGCTGACCGACCGGCCGACGCTCAGCGGGCGACGAGCCAGAGCGTCACCGTCGCGGCGACGACGACGAGCGGCACGAGCACCAGCCCGCGGGCGGCGAAGCGCCACCAGTCGACGGCGACGCCGGCCTCGCGGCACGCCCGCGCCCACAGCAGCGTCGCCAGGCAGGCCCACGGGGTGATCAGCGGTCCGAGGTTGACGCCGGCGAGGAGGGCGACGACGCGCTCCGGCGAGCCCGCGACGGGCTCGAGCGCGAGGTAGGCGGGCAGGTTGTCGACGGCGTTGGCGGCGAGGACACCGACGCCCGCCAGGCGCAGCAGGTCGCCGAGGCCGCCCCCCTCGCCGGCGAGCGCGGCGAGCGGCTGCGTGAGGCCGTGCTCGGTGGCGGCGGCGACGAGGAGGAAGAGGCCGAGGACGCCCAGCAGCAGCGGGACGTCGGTGAGCCCGCGCAGCGACGTCGTCGTGGGCCCGCCCCGCCGCAGCAGCACGCCGGCCACGAGGACGACGGCGCCCACGAGCGCGGGGACCTCGACGGGGACGCCGACGAGGGGGAGCAGCGCGAGCGCCGGGGCCAGGGCGACGCAGACGCCCGCGGCGAGCAGGAGGAGGCCGCGGTCGGCGACCTCCGGCGGGGCGAGCGCGCCGACGTCGTACCGGCCGCGCAGCGCGGACCGGCCGAGGACCGCCAGGACGGCCACGGTGACGAGGACGGCGACGAGGCCGGGCAGCAGCGCCAGGCCGATGAACTGCGCCTCGCCGCCGGGCAGCTCCGGGCCCGCGACGGCGAGCAGGTTGGTGAGGTTGGCGACCGGCAGCAGGAGCGAGGCGGTGCTCGCGAGCCAGACGGTCGTCGTCGCCAGGAGCAGGCCGGACGTGCCCGTCCGTCGCGCGAGCGCGAGGACGACGGGCGTCAGCAGGACCGCCGTCGTGTCGAGGGAGAGGACGGCCGTGCAGGCGGTCGCGAGCGCCACGACGGCCAGCCACAGGACCCAGCGACGCCCGCCGGCGAGGACGGCCAGCCGCGCGGCGGCGACGGCGAAGACGCCCGCGCGGTCGGCGAGCGTCGCCACGACGGTGATGCCGAGGACGAAGAGGAGGACCGGCGCGGTGCGGCCGACGACCTCGACCGTCCCGTCGGCGGGCAGCAGGCCTGTCGCGGCGACGACGCCGCCGACGAGCGCCAGGGCCAGCCACAGCCCGGCGCGGGACCGCGCGAGGTCACGGGCGCGGGCGACGAGGTCGGCGCCGCGGCCCTCGGGCAGGGGAGCGCTCACCGGAGGACGACGTCGAGCACGCGGCGCCCGTCCCGGGCCGGCTCGCCGAGCTCGACGGCGACGCCCTCGGCGCCGCGCACGGAGACGGCGGTCGCGTCGCGGACGAGCGGGGGGAGGGCGGCGGCGAGGAGGTCGCGGAGGTCCTCCGGCGTCGTCGGCTCGGCGGGCTCGACGGCGAGCGCCCGCGCGACGAGCCCGCGGGTGTGCTTGGCCATGTGGGAGACGACCGACCGGCGCCCGTCGACCTCGCGCAGGACGCGGACGGAGACGGTGCGCGCGGCGGCGTCGCCCCGCGGCGTCCAGGCGGCGGCGTAGTCGGCGGAGCGCCCGTCGACGACGAGCCCGTGCTCCGCGACCGGGTCGAGCGCCGCGCGCAGCGGGTCGCGCCAGAGCGTCGCGAGGCGGGGGAGGTCCGGCAGCGGCACGCCCATGGACAGGCGGTAGCCCGGCACGCGGTCGGGCAGGCGCACCGCGCCCCACGCGGCGGAGGCGACGACGACGCGCTCGTGCGCGCGCGCCGTCGCGGCGTCGTCGAGCGAGGGGAGGTCGAGGGCGTCGAAGAGGACGCCGGTGTAGAGCTCGGCGGCGGGGCGCGCGGGCTCGGTGCGCCAGCGCGTCGTGCGCTCGGCCTCGGGACGGAGCTGCTCGCTGCCGGCGCCGAGGGCCTCGCGGCCGGCCCGGGTGCGGGCCAGGCGGGAGGCGGCGACGAGGACGCGGCGGCGGGTCGCGGTCAGCGACGGCCACGAGAGCGCGGCGAGGTCGACGGGGTCGCCCTGCTCCGCGGGGGCCTTGCCCTGCGAGGGCGGGAGCAGCACGAGCACGCGGGGCAGCGTAGGGAGTCCGAGGAGTGACGCCGTGCGCGGCCGCGCGGCGTCCCCGTGGCGGCGAGGTGTCGACAGGGTGCCGCCCCCGGGCGGCAGATGTGCGCCGAAGTGCCGTCAGGGTGCCGATCAGGTGGCAGATGGGCGCCGAAGTGCCGTCAGAGTGCCGCTCGGGCGGCAGATGGGCGCCGAAGTGCCGACTGGACGCCCCGGAAGGACGCCGCACGGCCACGGGCGGCGGGTCGGGTCCCCCTCCGGGCGGAGGCGCGGGTCCCCCCACAAGGGGACGCACCGGGCACGACGGCGGCCCTAGCGTCGCGGGCGCCGTCGTCCCCGTCCCGAGGAGACCCGCATGTCCCGTCAGCCCAGCCCGCGCCGTCGCGCCGCCGCCGCCGGGGGTGTGGCCGCGGTCGTCGTCTCGCTCGTGGTCGCGTCGCCGACCACGGCCGCCACGACGCCGGCCGCCCCGTCCGCGCCCGCCGCCGACCTCGCCACCGGGGGTGTCAGCGCGCCGGTGCCCGAGATCGACTGGGCCGCCTGCACCGGCCCCGACGGGGCGCCGGTCCCCGCGCTCGCGGCTTTCGAGTGCGCCACCGTCGAGGTGCCCGAGGACTACGACCGTCCGGACGGGCTCACGAGCACCGTCGCGCTGACCCGCCTGCCGGCGTCCGACCCCGCGCAGCGCATCGGCACCCTCTTCACGAACCCTGGTGGTCCCGGTGGCTCGGGCGTCGACTTCGTCCAGCAGAGCGCGGCGGTCGCGTACACCCCCGAGGTCCGCGCCCGCTTCGACGTCCTCGGCTTCGACCCGCGGGGGGTCGGCCGGTCGACGCCCGCCACGTGCTTCCGCACGGCGCAGGCCGAGACCGACTTCCTCCTCCAGCAGGCACCGATCGCCTTCCCGGTCGCCGACGCCGAGGTCGCCCCCTTCCTCGCGTCGAACGCACGCCTGACGTCGCGCTGCGGTGCCACGTCGTCCGAGCGCCTCGACTCCAGCTCCACGGCCAACGTCGCGCGTGACATGGACCTGCTGCGCCAGGCCGTCGGCGACGAGGGCCTCACCTACGCCGGCTACAGCTACGGCTCCGTCCTCGGGGCGACCTACGCCAAGCTCTTCCCGACCCGGGCGCGAGCCCTCTTCATCGACGGGACCCTCGACCCGGCCACGTGGGTCGGCGACCCGAGCGGCCGCGACCCGCTCTCCGTCGGCGTCCGTACCGGCCAGGGCGTCGCCGCGAGCGAGACCTTCGACGAGCTGCTGCGCCTCTGCGCCGAGGCCGGCCCCGAGGGCTGCTACCTCGCGCAGCTCGGCGACCCGGCCGAGGTCGCCGAGGCGGCGCTGCAGGGCCTGCGCGAGGAGCCGCTGACCATCCCGGTCGAGGGCGAGCCCGTCGTGCTCGACTACGCGACGACCGTGGCGACGGTCTTCACGCTGCTCTACAACCCCGCGACCTTCACGCTCGTCGACCAGACCCTCGCCGAGGTCTTCGTCCTGCAGCAGGCAGGCACCACGCCCGAGGAGCGCGAGCGGGCCCTCGTCCGCACCGGCGCCGTGCTGGCGGCGCTCGAGGACGCCGGCCTGACGGCGACCCGCGGTGCCGCCCCCTCGCTCGCCGGTCGGGTCGGCGAGGAGTACCCCTCCATCGGCGGTGCCTACGCGAGCCTCTGCGCCGAGACGGCGCGCCCGGGCAGCCGCGCCGCCTACGCCCCCCTCGCCGAGGCCCAGGACGAGGTCGCGCCCCACTTCGGCCGCTTCCGCGCCTGGGTGGGCGTGCAGTGCGAGGGCCTCGGCGCGGAGGACCCGGACGCCTACCTCGGCCCGTGGGACCAGGACACCGAGATCCCCGTCCTCGTCGCGGGCACGACGTCGGACCCGGCCACGGCGTACGACTTCACCGCCCCGTACGCGGCGTCCTTCCCCGACGGCCGGCTGCTCACCGTCGAGGGCGTCGGGCACACGACGATCGGGCTCAGCGCCTGCGCCGACGCGCTCGTCACCCGCTACCTCGTCGACGTCGAGGCGCCCGCGAGCGGCGCGGTCTGCGGGCAGGACGTCCCGGCCTTCCCGCCGCTGGCCGTCGCCCCGCTGCAGGCCCGCGCGCTCGCGGCGGACGACGACGCCGTCGCCGCCGCCGCGCGGGAGGCGCTCGCGCGCACGGCCGTCCTCACCGGCAGCCGCTGACCCGCGCGCACGTCCCGACGACGCCCCCGGTCCCGCCGCGGACCGGGGGCGTCGTCGCGCGCGGTTGCCGCGGGCGGCCGCGTCGCCCAGCGTGGGCGGTGCGGGACGTGGAGCCACGGCGTCCTCGCGCCAGCGAGGGGACGTCATGACGTCGACGGCGGGGCACGGCAGGGACGGCGCGCAGGGCACGACGCGGGGCCGGGCGGTGCTGCCGCGCCCGTGGACCGAGGGCGGGGACGAGCCGGTGGCCCGGCTGACCTTCGTCGGGACGGCGACGACGCTGCTCGAGCTCGGCCCCTTCACCCTGCTCACCGACCCGAACTTCCTCCACCGCGGCCAGCGCGCCTGGCTCGGCCACGGCCTCGTCAGCAAGCGCCTCTCCGAGCCGGCGCTGCAGGTCGACGAGCTGCCGCCGCTCGACGCCGTCGTGCTGAGCCACCTCCACGGCGACCACTTCGACCGGGTCGCGCGCCGCGGCCTGGCGCGCGACCTCCCCGTCGTGACGACCGGGCCGGCGGCGGACCGCCTGCAGCGCTGGGGCTTCGGGGGAGCGGCCGAGCTCGCGACGTGGACGAGCACCGAGATGCACCGGGACGGCTGGACGTTGCGGATCACGAGCACGCCCGGCACCCACGGGCCCGGTCCCGTGGCGCGCCTGCTGCCCGACGTCATGGGGACCGTCCACGAGCTCTTCCGCGGCGACGAGCTCGTCCACCGGCTCTGGGTCAGCGGCGACACCCTCCGCCGCGAGTTCCTCCGGCAGGTGACGGGCCGCTGCGGGCCGCTCGACGCCGCGGTGCTCCACCTGGGCGGGACGCGGGTGCTGGGGCTGCTCGTGACGATGGACGCCAAGCAGGGCGCCGACGTCGTCCAGATGCTCGAGCCGCGCGTGACCGTGCCCGTCCACCACGACGACTACACCGTCTTCCGCTCCGCCCTCGGGCACTTCACCGACGAGTGGGGGCTGCGGGCCTCGCGCGGAGGGATGCCCGGGCAGCTGCGGGTCGTCGGGCGGGGGGAGACGGTCTCGCTCGTGCCGTGAGGGAGGCTCAGGAGGCGCGGCTGCCCGAGGCCCGCATCCACGCGCCGAGCCCCGCGCGGACGGCGGCGCCCGGCACGGCCCGCAGGAGCGGGGTCGGGGCGTCGCGGCCCGTCAGCTCGGCGCGCGAGAGGGCGCTGACGACGCGGGCGCGCCGCCCGGCGTCGTGCTCGTACGCCCGCAGCCCGGCCACGGGACCGTCGGGGTGCGGCAGGTGGCGGGCGAGGGCCGCGGCGTCGAGCAGCGCCTGGTTGGTGCCCTGCGCCAGCGACGGGGGGACGGCGTGGGCGGCGTCGCCGAGGAGGGTGACAGCGCCCCGCCCCCAGGGCCGGTGCACCCGGTAGGCCGCCCGCGGGTAGGGCAGCAGGGGCAGGTGGGGGTCGTCGAGCAGGTCGAGGGCGGCCCGGGCGGCGGGGGAGCGGTACCCGCCGAAGCGCTCGCGCAGGGCGGCGCGGGGGTCGTCGTCGCCGGGCAGCGGGGTGCGGACGTCCCACCACACCTGGGTGCGTCCGCCGCCGCACGGGTTGAGACCGACCATGCCCGCGGGGCCCACGACGAGCACGCACGTGGCGCCGTCGTCGACCGCCGTGCCGGTGGGCGCGGGCGGCGGCTGCCACGTGGTGCCGGGGCCGAGGACGATCGGGTCGCCGTGCAGCACCCGCCGGACCGCGGATCGGGCGCCGTCGGCGCCGACGACGACGTCCGCCACCTCGACGTCCCCGTCGGCGAGGGCGACGCCGGCGCCCTCGCCCTGGCGGCCGGTGAGGGCGGCGACGCCGGCGCCCGTGCGGACGACGACGCCCGCCTCCGTCGCGGCCGCGGCGAGCGCCTCGACGAGCCGGCCGCGGGGCACCGTGACGACGGGGGAGCCGGCGCGCCGCGCGGCGCGGGCGAGGTCGAGCCGGAGCTGGGGCGACCCGTCGGCGGCGTGGCGCTCCATCGCGGTGAGCGGCCGGCCGAGCGGCACGACGTCGACCCCGAGGCCGGCCAGGACGGCGACGGCGCCCGGCCAGAGCGTCACGGCGCCGCCGCCCGCCCGCACGGCGGGCGCCTCCTCGACGACCCGGACCTCGTGGCCGTGGGCCGCCAGCGCGACGGCGGCGGCGAGGCCGCCGACGCCCGCGCCGACGACGACCACGCGGGGGGAGGTCGGGGGCACGTGAGAGCTCCTCGGGGCGACGACGACGGCGGGTGCGCAAGGACGCAGGGGCAAGTCTCGGGCACGCCGCGTGACCGCAGGTCGGCGGCTCGCCGCGCAGCGGCGACCGCGCTCGCTCCTGCGGCCCTGCGCCCGCCGGGGGCTCGTGTGCGGACGAGCCGGCCTGTACGCCGGGTTCTGTCCCCCGCCGCCGTCACCGGCACTGGCGAGGGGGCGACCATCCATCTCGGGCGTACGTCGCCGCACGCCTCCAGCGACCTACCCGGCAGCTCGGGCGGGCCGCCCTCGGACGCTGCCTGTCTGGTCTTGCTCCGGGTGGGGTTTGCCGAGCCACCCCCGTCACCGGGGGTGCTGGTGGTCTCTTGCACCACCGTTTCACCCTTACCGCGGGCCGTCCGAGGACGGTCCGTGGCGGTCTTCTCTCTGTGGCACTGTCCCGCGGGTCACCCCGGGTGGGCGTTACCCACCACCCTGCCCTGCGGAGCCCGGACGTTCCTCGGCGCCGTCCCGGAGGACGACGACGCGGCCGCCCAGCCGACTCGTCCGCGGGGGAAAGGCTAGACCTCCGCGGGAGCGCCCGACGACCCCGCCGTCGCGCGGGCGGTGCCCGTGCGCTGGTCGGGCACCCGGGGCGCGGCCGCGCCGGCCATCCGGGCCGCGAGCGCGGCCACCGGCTCCGGGCGGCCGAGGTGGTAGCCCTGGAGGTAGTCGCACCCGAGGTCGGCGAGGAGCCGTGCCTGGTCGGGCGTCTCGACGCCCTCGGCGACGACGCCGAGCCCGAGGGTCCGGCTCAGCGCCGTGACGGCCCGCACCAGCTGGGTGCGGCGCTCGCTCGTGTGGACGGTGGCCGTGAAGGTGGCGTCGAGCTTGAGGTAGGCCGCGCGGAGGTGGTCGAGACGGCTGAGGGCCGAGTACCCGGTGCCGAAGTCGTCGACGGCGACCCGCACGCCGAGCGCCCGGGCGTCCGCGAGCGTCGAGAGCGCCCGCGCCGCGTCGCCCTCGACGACCGACTCGGTGACCTCGAGGACGAGCAGGTGGGCGGGCCAGCCGGTCCCGCGCAGCACCTCGCCGAGACGACGCACGTAGCCCGTCTCGACGAGCTCGAGCCCCGAGACGTTGACGGCGAGGGAGACCCCGGCGTCGACGGCCCCCGGCAGGGCCGCCAGCTCGCGGCACGCCTGCCGGAGCACGGCGGTGCCGAGCTCGCCGACGAAGCCGTGCCGCTCCGCGACGGCGACGAAGACGTCAGGGCCGACCCGCCCGCGCACCGGGTGCGTCCAGCGGGCGAGGGCCTCGACGCCGACGAGCCGGCCGTCCTCGGCGGCCACGACCGGCTGGTAGTGCACCGCGAGCCCGCCCGTGCGGACCGCCACGAGCAGGTCCTCGGCCATCGACTCCTCCAGCGGGTCGACGACGGCCGTCTCGCAGCGGCCGCGGCCGGCGCGCTTGGCGCGGTACAGCGCCCCGTCGGCGCGGCGCACCGCGTCCCACGGGCTCTCCGGCGGGGACCAGAGGGCGATCCCCGCGGACGCCGGGCTGCGCTCGTCGCGGACGAGGGCGGCGAGGAGCAGCGCCAGCTCCGCCGTCGGCGCGCCGGGCAGCACGACGGCGAACTCGTCGCCGCCCGTGCGGCCGAGGACGGCGGCCTCGGGCAGCAGGCGGCGCCAGCGGGTCGCCGTCTCGCGCAGGAGCGCGTCGCCGGCCGCGTGCCCGCCGCCGTCGTTGACCTCCTTGAAGTGGTCGAGGTCGAGCAGCGCCACCGCGAGGGTGCCGCCGGACCGCTCGGCGGCGCGGGCGAGGCGCTCGAGCGCCTGGTCGACCCCGCGCCGGTTCGGCAGTCCGGTCAGGGCGTCGACGCTGGCGCGGGAGGCCTTCCTCGCGAGGACGCCCACGACGACGGCGATCGCCACGAGGACGACGTCGAGCGCCAGCGCGTGGCCGGGCGTGAGGTCGGGGTGCACGACGACCGCGCCCGTCGCGGCCGCCAGGCAGACCGCGAGGTGGGCCACCGCGGTCCGGGGCGCGAAGAAGACGAAGGCGTCGACCGCGAGGAAGGTGTAGACCGCCGCCAGCGCCAGTGCGTCCGCCCCCGTCGGGGCGACGACGACCGCGGTCGTGATGAGGGCGACGCCGGCGAGGACGAGCGGGTGCGAGGCGCGGACGGGGAAGTCGGCGCGCAGGCGCCACACGACGGCCCCGACGACCACCGCCGCGGCGCTGACGACGCCGACGACGGCGCGCGGCAGGACCGCGGCCGGGTCGAGGCCGGCGGCGACGACGAGGCCCGCGAGGCCGCCCGCGCCGAAGAGCACGCCGATGGCGCTCCCGACCGCGTGCGGGGTCGCCACCTCGGGCACCCGGCGCCACGCTCCTGCCTCCACCTCTGCCCTGTCGGCGGGGGGAGGACGGGGTCTGAGGCACCGCCCCCGAACGGCGGAGGGCCGTCACCCGACGGCGTGCGAGGCTGGCGGCGTGGAGACCTCCTCGGGCGGTGGCGCCCTCGCGCTCGCCGTCCCCCTCCTCGGGCTCCTCGCGGGGCTCGCGGTCGTCGCGGTCGGCGTCCTGCGCCTCGCGCGGGCGGCCCGGGCGCGCCGCCGCCGGGCGGACCTCGACGCCCGGGGGGCGGAGGTGCCGGGCGTCGTCGTCGACGTGCAGATCCACCGCCGCGGGCGGGGGCCCGACGCCCCCTCGGCCTACCGGCCGGTCGTCGCCTTCACGACCGCGCAGGGCCGTCGGGTCGAGACCGTCGCCGGGCCGACGACGACGGGCCGCTGGGTCGAGCGCACGCCCGTCCGGCTGGTGCACGACCCGGACGACCCCGAGCACGCGCGCGTCCTGGGGCCGCCGGCCGGGGTGGACGCCGACCCGTCGCCGCTGCGCACCGCCCTCGTGGGGGCGGCGCTCGTCGTCGTCGGCGGCGCGCTCGCCGTCGCGACGGCGGCCGCGCTGGTCTGACGCCGACGGCCGCGCCCGTCAGCCGACGCGCGGGATGGCGTCCTCGCCGTCGGCGAGCGTGATCGCCGTCCCGACGAGGGCGAGGTGGCTCAGCGCCTGCGGGAGGTTCCCGAGGAAGTCGCCCGTCACCGGGTCGACCATCTCGGCCATGATCCCGACGTCGTTGGCCTCGCCGACGAGCTCGTCCATGAGGGCCCGGGCCTCGTCCCGGCGGCCGACGAGGTGCAGCGCCGAGGCCATCCAGAACGAGCAGGCGACGAAGGTGCCCTCCTCGCCGGCCATCCCGCTGTAGCGGTAGAGGTGCGGCCCGTGGCCCAGCTCGGCGCGCAGCGCGTCGAGGGTGCGGCTCATGCGCTCGCCGCGGTCGAAGCCGCTGATGGCGTGGAGCAGGATCGAGGCGTCGAGCCCGTCGCTGCCCGGGTACCAGAGGTAGGCGCCCTTCTCCTCCGACCAGCAGTGCTCGTCGACCCACGCGCGGATCCGGTCGGCCTCGGCACGCCACCGGGCCGGGTCGCCGGGGACCTGGCCCAGCTCGGCGAGGCGCACGGCGCCGGTCAGCGCCTCCCAGCAGCCGAGCTTGCTCGTCGTGTAGTGCTGCTCGTCGTGGAGCTCCCACATGCCGGCGTCCTTCTGCTGCCACCGGTCGCAGGCGATGTCGGCGACCCCGGCGAGCATCCGGCCCGTGTCGGCGTCGAGGACGTTGCCGTGCTCGACGTAGAGCCGGACGACGGTGAAGAGGTCGCCGTAGACGCCGAGCTGGAGCTGGTCCGCCGCCGCGTTGCCGCTCGTGACCGGCCCGACGCCGCGGTAGCCGGGGACGTCGCGCTCGGAGTGCCCGCCCGGGAGCTCGCCGCACAGCGTGTAGAAGACCTGCGGCTCGGGGCCGTGGTCGCGGATGGTCCCGAGCAGCCAGCTGATGGCGCCGTGGACCTCCTCGCGCAGGCCGAAGCGGAACAGCGCTCGCAGCGTGTACGCCATGTCGCGGACCCACGCGTAGCGGTAGTCCCAGTTCTTGCCCCCGCCCGGGTCCTCCGGCAGCGACGTGGTCGGGGCAGCGACGACGGCGCCCGTCGGCGAGTACAGGAGCAGCTTGAGCGCGAGGGCGCTGCGGCGCACCGCCTCGTCCCACGGCCCGTCCCAGTAGAAGTCGTGCGTCCAGCGCGTCCAGTTCTCGACGGTGCGGTCGAGGCCCGCGTCGACGTCGTCGGCGCGCGGCAGGTACAGCGGCTCGCGCTCGGTGGCGACGACGCCGAGGACGTGGCGCGACCCGGGCGAGGTGACGTAGTCGACGGCGATGTGCCGCTCGTCGTCCTCGCGGCCGTCCTCGCCGCCCGTGACGACCGCCAGGGTGAGCCCGTCGACGCGCAGGACCGCGCCGTGCGCCGTCCGCTGCACCCACGGGGAGGCCGTGCCCAGGCAGGTGCCGGGACGCACCTCGGCGCGCAGGCGCACCGAGCCCTCGAGGCCCTCGACCCGGCGCGCCAGCTCGGCCCAGGGCAGCCGGCCGGCCATGCCCGTGTTGAGGGCGTCGGTGACGCGGACGACGCCGGAGGCCGTGCGGAACGTCGTCGTGAGGACGTTGGTGTGCTCGACGTACGCGCGCTCGACGGTGAAGTCCTCGACGGGGGCGAGGCTCACGCGCCCACCGCCCTCGGCGTCGAGGAGCGCCGCGAAGGCGGGCGGGGAGTCCATGTCCGGCAGCGGCATCCAGTCGACGCAGCCGTCCCGGGCCACGAGGGCCACGGTGCGCCCGTCGCCGATGGCCGCGTAGCTGCGCAGGTCCGCGTACCCCGCGTCGTCCCGCTCGGTGACGGCGCTCGCCCCGCCGCCCCGGTTCCGCCAGAAGAGGGCCTCGCTGCGCCCGGCGCCGGCTCGGGAGAGGTCCGCCCGCCCGCTCTCGAGCCGGGCGGTCGTGGGGGAGGGGCGGCCGCTGCTCGACCGGTCGTCGGGGGTCACACCGCATCGTCGCCGCGCGGGGCCCGTCCGGCGACCCGCGCGGGGACGGGCGCCGCCGCCCGGGCTGGGCCGGACGGGTGAGCCGCCGCCCGCGGACCCGCTGCGGGGCACGACGACCCGGGCGCTCGGCGCACCCTGGGGCATGCCCACCCCGCTGCTGCGCGCGCCCGTCGCGGCGCTCGTGGTCTCGCGCGCGCCGGCGGGGACGCCGGCCGAGGCGCTGCTCGCGGTCGTGCTGCCGCTGGTGCTGCCCGTCGTCGGGCCCGTCCTCGGCGTCGTCCTCGGCCGCTCCGCCCGGCGCCGCTGCCTCTCGGAGGGGCTGCCCGGCGCCGAGGTGGCGCGCGCGGGCGAGGTGCTGGGCTGGTGCCTGCTCGGCGTCCTCGCGCTGGGGGCGCTCGTCGTCGGGCTCCTCGTCGTCGTCCCGCTGCTCTGGCTCGCGGCGGCCTGAGGCTCAGGCGGCGACGGCGGCCCGCCGCTCGTCCCGCAGGAGGACGACGAGGGCGGCGCCGCCCAGGACCGAGCCGGCCGCGAGCACGACGAGGGCGGCCGACCACGAGGCGGCCGCGACGACGACGGGGACGAGCCACACCGTGACGGCGGTCGTGAGGTAGCCGACGGCCATCTGGACGGCGACGGCGCCGCCGACGAGGTCGGGGTCGGCCCGCTCGGTGACGAGCGCCGACAGCTGCGCGGAGTCGGCCACGACCCAGAAGCCCCACGCCAGCAGGAGGGCGACGAGGAGCCACCCCGGCCCGCCCCGCAGGACGGCGAGGGCGACCGCGGCCGTGACGGAGCCGGCGACGCAGACGAGGACGGCGCGGGGCCGCCCGACGCGGTCGCCGAGGGCGCCGACGAGGAGGCACCCCGGCGCACCGGCCGCGACGGCGGCGGCCGTGAGCCACGGGGTGCCGCCCGCGCCGACGACGCCGAGCGTCCCGACGAGGGCCCCGACCCATGCCCACATCGCGTACAGCTCCCACATGTGACCGGCGTAGGCGGCGACGGCGAGGACCACCGGACGGCGTCGCAGCGCGGCCAGCGCCGCCCGGCGGTCGAAGGCCGCGGGGGGTCGGGCGTGGGGGCCGGAGCGCCGCAGCGTGAGGGCGAGCAGCCCCCCGACGAGGGCCAGGACGCTCGTGCCGACGACGACCCCCTGCCACGGGACGGCGGGGGACGGCGTCGTCCCGCCGCCGAGCGCGGCCACCCCGGCCACGACGTGCGGCAGCGCGGTGCCGAGGGTGAGGGCGCCGACCATGGCGCCCATCGCCCTCCCGCGCCGCCGCCGCGACCACGTGGCGACCTCCTTGAGGGCGGAGGGGTAGACGAGGGCGAGGAGGGCCCCGGTGACCGCCCGCGCGGCGAGGGCGACGCCGAGGCCGTCGGCGAGGAGCAGCGCGGCGTTGGCCGCCCCGGCGCCGAGGGCGCCGACGGCGACGAGCCGGCGGGCCGGCACCGCGTCGGCGAGGCCCGTGCCGGCCGACAGGAGCGCCCCGGCGACGAAGCCGAGCTGGACGGCGACCGTGAGCAGCGCGGCGCCGGTGGGGCGCAGGTCCCAGGCGGCGACGAGCTGGGGGACGACGGCCGACGTCGAGAACCACACGCCCATGGCCAGCGCGGTGGCGGCGGCGAGGACGACGAGCGGCCTGCGTGCCTCCCGGGTCGTCACGGCGGCATGGTGCCGCACGCCGCCCCGGGCGGGGCCTCAGCCGGTGGAGGGGAACGTGACGCGCACGTCGAGCCCGCCGCCGGGCCTGGCCGCGAGCGCCAGGCGGGCGCCGTGGGCCCGCGCCACCGACGCGACGACGGCGAGGCCGAGCCCGCTGCCGCCGTCCCCCGCGACGCGGCCCGCACCACGGACGAAGGGCCGCGCGAGCCCGTCGACCGTGACCGGGTCGAGCGGCGCCCCGGTGCTGGCGACACGGAGGACGACCCCCGCTGGCCCGGTCTCGACGGCCGCCCACACCGTCCCGCCGGTCGGCAGGTTGTGGACCCGGGCGTTGCGGACGAGGTTGCCCGCGAGCCGGTCCAGCAGGGCGCGGTCACCGAGGACGCGGACGGGCCCGGGCGGGACGTCGACGAGCACCTCGAGGTCGCCGCCGGCCTCGACGAGCGCGTCCTCGAGGACCTCGACGAGGTCGCACGGCTCGCGGCCCACCACGCCCCGCTCGGCGCGGGCCAGCTGCAGCAGGGCCTCCAGCGTCGCCGCCGAGCGGTCGGTGAGCTCGGCGACCCTGGCCAGCACCTCGTCGACGTCACGGCCCGCCGGGTCGGCCCGCGCCACCTCGACGACGGCCCGCACCGCGGCGGTCGGCGTCCGGAGCTCGTGGGAGGCGTTGGCGGTGAAGCGGCGTTGCTCCTCGAAGGCCGTCTCGAGCCGCTCGAGCATCTGGTCGACGTCGTCGGCGAGGCGCCGCAGCTCGTCGTCGGGCCCGGGCAGGCGCACCCGGTGGGAGAGGGACCCGTCGGCGGCCCGCCGTGCCGCGAGCGCCACCGCCTCGAGCGGTCGCAGGACCCGGCCGGCGACGACCCAGCCGCACGCGAGCCCGAGGACGACGAGCCCGGCGAGGCCCGCCCCGACGAGGGGGAGCGCCGCGGTGACGAGGTCGCCCCGGCTGGGCGCGAAGCCGCCGCCGTCGAGCACGGCGAGGTGCTCGTCCGGGACGTACCGCAGGACGACGAGGAGGACGCCGGCGAGGACCAGGCCGGCGACGAGGGCGACGCCCGCGTAGCTGAGCGCCAGTCGGGCGCGGAGCCCGGGTGCTCGACGTCGGACCGGCCGCGCCGCCGCGCAGGTCGTCACGGTGCCGGCGCGGCGGGGCCGCCGAAGCGGTAGCCGACGCCCGTGACGGTGTGGATGACGGCGGGGGCGCCCAGCCGCGAGCGCAACGTCGACATGGTCACGCGGACGGCCCCGGTGAAGGGGTCGGCGTGCGCGTCCCAGGCCTGCTCGAGGAGGTCCTCGGCGCTGACGACGCCGCCGTCCGCGGCCATGAGGACCTCGAGGACGGCGAACTGCTTGCGGGTCAGCGGGACGTGGTGGCCCTCGCGGTGGACCTCGCGGCGGAAGGGGTCGAGGCGGACGCCCTCCGCCTCGAGGACCGGCGGCCGCCCGGGGCCGGCGCGCCGGGCCACCGCCCGCACCCGGAGGACGAGCTCGCGCATCGCGAAGGGCTTGACGAGGTAGTCGTCCGCCCCGAGGGCGAAGCCGGAGGCCTTGTCGTCCAGGCGGTCCGCCGCGGTGAGCATGAGCACCCGGGGCCCGTCCGGCGTCGCGGCGACGACGCGGGCGACCTCGTCGCCCGGGACGACCGGCAGGTCGCGGTCGAGCACGACGACGTCGTACCGGTTCTCCCGCAGCATCTCCAGGGCGCGCGCGCCGTCGGGGGCGACGTCCGCCGGGACGGCCGCCAGGCGGAGCCCGTCGCGCACCGCCTCCGCCAGGTAGGGCTCGTCCTCGACCACCAGCACCCGCACGGGCCCACGGTAGGCAGCCCGGTGTTGCGCCCGTGTCTGCTGCCGGGCAGACGCCCGCGCAACACCCGGTGCGGTGACCTGCCGTCGTGAGCAGCCACGCCCGACCCCGTGCCGACCGTCCCGTGCCCGTCGCCGACGTCCCGCCGGAGGGGCGCCGTCCGCCGTGGGGCCGCCGTCGCGCGGTCGTCGCCGGGGTGCTCGTGGCACTGCTCGGCGCCGGGGCGGTCGCCGCCGCGACGTCGCTGCCCGGGGGCGAGGGGACCGGCGTCCGCGACGCCGTGGCCGGCGCGGTGCCGCCCGGGCTGCGCGGCGAGCCGGGCCGGGCGGACGGACGGGTGGGCGGGGAACGGGTGACGGCGGCGGACACCGACCACCCCGCCGTCGCCGGCCTGGACCCGGCGCTGCTCGCCGCGGTGCGGGCGGCTACGGCGGACGCCGCGCAGGACGGCGTGGAGGTGCTCCTCACGAGCGGGTGGCGCAGCGTCGGGTACCAGGAGCACCTGCTCGACGACGCCGTCCGCACGTACGGCAGCGAGGAGGAGGCGCTGCGCTGGGTCGCGACGCCGGGCACCTCCGCGCACGTCGGCGGCGACGCGGTCGACGTCGGCCCCACCGACGCCGCGTACTGGATTTCGCAGCACGGCGCCCGCCACGGCCTGTGCCAGGTGTACGCCAACGAGGTCTGGCACTACGAGCTGCTGACGACGCCCGGGGGCACGTGCCCTCCGCAGCGCGCGGACGGCGCCTCCTGACCGGCGGCCGACCGGCGGCCACGGACGGACGCAGCCGACCCGCCTGCCGGGGCAGGATGTCGCGCACCACGTCCGACGGCCTCGGGGGAGCCATGGCAGCAGCGACGACGACCGAGGGACGCGCGTGACCGCGCGGCTGGTGCCGGCGGAGCCGGACTTCGCCCACGCGAGCGAGCGTGACGTCGTGCACCGCCTCAGGGACGGGCTTCCCGACGACGCGGTGATCGTCTGCGGGCAACGCTTCAGCGACCGCGAGCAGGACCGCGAGGCGGACGTCATCGTCGCGTGGCCGGGCGTGGGCGTCGCGGTCATGGAGGTCAAGGGCGGCAGCGTGTTCCGGCGTGACGGCCGGTGGCGTCAGTCGAGCGGCGACGGGGTCAAGGTCGTGCACCCCGTCGACCAGGCACGGACGTGCAAGTACCTCCTCCGCGAGGCGCTGCGCCGGCACCCACGGTGGCCGCTTGCCGAGGACCTCCGCTCCGTCCACCTGGTCGCGCTGCCGGCCACAACGTTGCCGCCCGACCACGACACGACCGATGCCCCACGGTGGATGGTGCTGGACCGCACCGACCTCCCGTGGGTCGCGGAGCGTGTGCGCGACGCGCTCGACCGCGCACGGACCGACGGCGTCGTGCCGACCGCCGAGGACGTCGAGCTCATGGTCGACGTCCTCGAGGGACCGTCGGTGCCTCAGCGGGACCTCGTGGCGTCCCTCCGCGAGCGGGAGAGCTTCTGCGACCTGCTCACCAAGGACCAGGGACGGATGCTCGACCTCCTGGTTGACCACCCCAGGGTCGAGATCCGGGGCGGAGCAGGCAGCGGCAAGACGTGGCTCGCGCTGGAGAAGGCCCGGCGGATGACACGGGACGGCCACCGCGTCGCCCTCATCTGCTACTCGCGGGGGCTGGCCGAGCACCTGCGGCGGTCCGTCGTGGGCTTCCCCCGTCGCCACCGGCCGGCGTACGTCGGCACCTTCCACGGCATGGGTCTCGGGTGGGGGGTGCCGTCGGGGACCGACGACGACAGCCGCTACTGGGAGGTGCACCTCCCCGCCCGCATGGTCGAGGTCGCCGAGGCGCTGCCTCTCGCCGAGCGTTTCGACGCGGTCATCGTCGACGAGGCGCAGGACTTCGCCGACAGCTGGTGGCCGGCGGTCCTGGCGGCTCTCCGGTCGCCGGACCACGGGCACCTCTACGTCTTCACCGACGAGGGGCAACGCGTCTTCGCACGGCAAGGACGCCCTGCGGTCGACCTCCCGTCGTTCCCGCTCGGCGAGAACCTCCGCAACACCCGTCAGATCGCCGGGACCTTCGACACCCTCACGAGGACGCGGATGACGTCGCGAGGCGGCGACGGCGTCCCCGCCCGTCTCGTCGTGTGCGCCACGGAGGACGCCGTGTCCGCGGCGGACGACGAGGTGGTGCGGCTGGTCGAGGAGGAGGGGTGGCCGGCGTCGGCGGTGGCGCTGCTGACGACGCACCACCGGCACAACGTCCAGGTGGAGCTCCAGGCACAGGGCCAGGACGCGTACTGGGCCTCCTTCTGGGACGACTCCGAGGACGCCGACGTCTTCTACGGCCACGTGCTCGGCTTCAAAGGACTCGAGAGGCCGGCGGTGGTCCTGGCGCTCAACGGCTTCCGGGACGACGCCAGGGCACGGGAGATGCTCTACGTCGGGTTGTCGCGAGCACGGGACCTGCTCGTGGTGTGCGGTGACGTCGAGGAGGTGCGCCGCGTGGGCGGCGAGAGCGTGGTGCGGAGGCTGCACCGGGGCTAGCCGGTGGCGACCCCGGTCACGGGCGGGGCGTGGGGGGCGCCGGGCTGTCGTAGGCCGCGGCGAAGACCCGTTCGACCTGGGGCCAGAGCCGTCGACGGCCCTCCTCGACGGAGGTGATCCCCGCGGCGTCACCCCCGAGCAGGACGAAGTCGTGCGGGATCACGCGACCCGAGCGGTCGCGGCGGCCCAGGGGGTCGGGGAAGCGGAGCGCACCGCCCGCAGCCGTCACCTGCCACACCTCGACGTCGTCCGCCGCCGCGGCGAAGGCGGCCTCGTAGGTGGGCAACGGGTCGTCGAGGCCGCCGGTGCGGAGCAGCCGGAAGCCCCAGCTCCGCCCGCGCGTGGCCCACAGGTAGGTCACCGGGGGCTCCGCAGCAGGACCTTGTCCTTCTCCGCCCGCTCGAGGGCCATCTTGAAGGCCGCCAGCGTCGCGGCCGCGTACTCCTTCCTCCGCAGGGCGGTCGCATGCGCGTCCTTGAGCTTCCCGCCCGCGAGCTCGGCGGCCGCCTTGGCCACGTCGGGGCCGAGGAGCCCGACGAGCAGGCCGAGGGGCCCGGGCAGCGGGAGCTTGTGCCCGGCGAGGACACCGGCCATGCCGTCGACGCTCCCGAGGAGGGCGTCGGCGACCTTGGAGGGCAACGTCTTGAGGGAGGCCCACCGCACGTGGGTCTCCAGGGGGAGGACGGCGGCCATCGGGTGGACGAGGTCGACGCCCACGCGGTCGGAGACCCGGATGGTCCCGGCGTCGAAGCGAGCCGACGAGAGCAGCACGAAGTCCTGGCCCAGGGAGAGTGCCTCGGTGCTCTCGACGAGCTCCTCGACGGCCCGGCGCAGGGCGTCGAGGTCGCTGCCGGCCTTCCCGACGACGAGGTCGCGGAAGGCGTAGACGTCCATGTCCGGGAGGAGGTCGGACTTGGACAGCGCGAGGACCCAGATGCGCGGGAAGTCCTGCAGCGGCTTGCCGTCCGGGAGGAGCTCGTCCCGGAGCGAGAGCATGCCGTTCCGGATGTTCGTCAGCAGGAGCCTCAGGTACTTCTCCTCCTGACCCGCCTCGTCGATCAGCCGCTGGGCGTCCACGAGGAGGAGGGCGACGTCGGCCCCGAGCATGGACCGGAAGGTGTCGGCCCTCCGCCGCTGCTCCGTCGGGCTGCTGGGGCTCTCGGCGAACCACTCGCCGGGGTAGTCGTGCCACACGAGCCGCAGCGCGTCGACGGCGGCCTTCTTCGGCGACGTGCCGCGGAAGGTTGCGGAGAAGCGGTACGCGGTGGAGGCGAAGGCGGTCAGCGCGGGGCGCCGGCCGTCGTCGCGCATGCCGAGGTAGTTGCTGTGGAGCCGGATGCCCTGGCCGACGTCGTCGGCCGAGACGCGGTAGACGCTGCGGTCGAGGAAGGCCGGCTCCTGCAGGGCGCCGTAGAAGGACGACAGCAGCACGGTCTTGCCGCTCCCGCTCTCGCCGAAGACGGCGATCTGCTGCTCGAGGGTCCGCTTCGCCGCCATGGCGGGCACCTTAGGGACCACCCCGCCGGAGGGCCTGCGGTCGTGCCCGGACGCACCGCAGCCCCCGCCGGCGGACCGGCGGGGGCTGCGGTGACGGGACGAGGACTCAGATATCGAAGTACATCTCGAACTCGTGGGGGTGCGGACGGAAGCGGATCGGGTCGATCTCGTTGGTCCGCTTGTAGTCGATCCAGGTCTCGATGAGGTCCTCGGTGAAGACCCCGCCGCGGGTGAGGTACTCGTGGTCGGCCTCGAGGGCGTCGAGGACCTCGCTCAGCGAGCCGGGGACCTGGTCGATGGCCGCGTGCTCCTCGGGCGGGAGCTCGTAGAGGTCCTTGTCGACCGGGGCCGGGGGCTCGATGCGGTTCTGGATGCCGTCGAGGCCCGCCATGAGCATCGCCGCGAAGGCGAGGTACGGGTTGCTCGACGGGTCCGGCACGCGGAACTCGATGCGCTTGGCCTTGGGGTTGCTGCCCGTGATCGGGATGCGGACGCACGCCGAGCGGTTCCGGGCCGAGTACACGAGGTTGACCGGCGCCTCGTAGCCCGGGACCAGGCGGTGGAAGCTGTTCACCGTCGGGTTGGTGAAGGCCAGCAGCGACGGCGCGTGCTTGAGGAGGCCGCCGATGTACCAGCGGGCCATGTCCGAGAGGCCGCCGTAGCCGCGCTCGTCGTAGAACAGCGGCGAGCCGTCCTTCCACAGCGACTGGTGCACGTGCATGCCCGAGCCGTTGTCGCCGAAGAGGGGCTTCGGCATGAAGGTGGCCGTCTTGCCGTGCTGGTGCGCCACGTTCTTGATGACGTACTTGAACAGCATGACCTTGTCGGCCGACTTGAACAGCGTGTCGAACTTGTAGTTGATCTCGGCCTGGCCGGCGGTGCCGACCTCGTGGTGGGCGCGCTCGACCTCGAGGCCGAGGGCGTCCAGGGCCAGGACCATCTGGTCGCGCAGGTCGGCGAAGTGGTCGACCGGCGGGACGGGGAAGTAGCCGCCCTTGTAGGGCGTCTTGTGCCCGAGGTTGCCGCCCTCCTCCTTGCGACCGGTGTTCCAGGCGCCCTCGATGGAGTCGATGTGGTAGTAGCTCTCGTGCTGGTTGGTCTCGAACCGCACGTCGTCGAAGACGTAGAACTCGGCCTCGGGCGCGAAGAAGGCGGTGTCGGCGATGCCGGTCGACGCGAGGTACTGCTCGGCGCGGCGGGCGATCTGGCGCGGGTCGCGCGAGTAGGCCTCGTCCGTGAAGGGGTCGACGATGCCGAAGTTGACGACGAGCGTCTTCTCCGTGCGGAAGGGGTCGACGAACGCCGTCTCGACGTCGGGGACGAGCTTCATGTCCGACTCGTGGATGGCCTGGAAGCCACGGATCGAGGAGCCGTCGAACATCTGGCCCGTGGTGAAGAAGTCCTCGTCCACGCTCTTGGCGGGGACGGTGAAGTGCTGCATCACCCCGGGGAGGTCGCAGAACCGGACGTCGACGAACTTGACGTCGTTGTCCTTGATGTACGCGATGACCTCGTCGGCGTTGGTGAACATCCACTCTCCTGTGGGCTCGGGACCGCGGGGCGACGGACGTGCCGTCGGTCCCCGCAGGGGTCGGGCGAGGGGCTGACCTGGGGCGGACGCTAGGGACGCGTCGTTGCTCCTCCGTGACCGCCATGTTTCCGGCGTGTTGCGTCCGCGCCGGGACCGACATGCCGAGGAGGCCCACGAGCCTGCCGGATACCGTGGCGGCGTGCCGTCCAGCCCGCCCCTGCCCCCCGCCGACGGCGCCGACTGGCCGGGGTCCGGCCTCGGTCTCCCGAAGGCGGGGACCCGCTCGCTGGCCAGGGTCGGACGGCGGGTGGCCGGCGTCGTCGTCGACTGGCTGCTGGCGCTGCTCGTCACCGAGGCGCTGCTGGGCGGCGACCCGTGGGTGGTCCTGCTCGTCTTCGGCGTCCTGCACGCCGTCGGCGTCGCGACGCTCGGCGGGAGCCCTGGTCACCTGCTGCTGGGGATGCGCGTGGTCCGCGCCGACCTCGGGTGGGCGGGCCCGCTTCGCGCGCTCGGTCGCGCCGTCCTGCTGTGCCTCGTCGTCCCCGCGGTCATCTGGGACACCGACTCCCGGGGCCTGCACGACCGGCTCGTCGGCACGGTGCTGCTCCGCCGCTGACCCGCGCCCGACGAGGTCACACGTCGGGGGTGGTGGTGCTGCTGCGCGCGCGTCATGGCCGCACGTCGCGGGGTGGGACGGCGAGAGGGGGCACCGCGTCGCGGTACCCCCTCGTCGACCGGCCGGCGTCAGCGCCCGCGGACGGCCTTGCGGTCCGGGCGGGCGCGCATCGGGTCGATGCCCTTGGGCACCGGCAGGCGCATGCCGCCGATGGCCTTGAGGCGGCGGTTCACCTCGGAGAGCTCGTTCTTCGTCATGACCGGCTTGAGGCGCTGGACCTTGCGCGGCAGCTTGGCCAGCGGCACCTGGTCCTCGCCCGTCCCGGCCTGCAGGACGTGGACGGGGACGCTCGGCAGGACGCGGGTCACCTTGCGGCGCTCGGCCTCGAGCAGCTTGCCGACGCGGTGGGGCGGGCCGTCGCCGACGAGGACGACACCGGCCCGGCCGACGCCGCGGAAGACGGAGTCCTGGGTGCGCGGGTCGACGGCGACCGGCTCCTCGGTGATGTCCCAGCCGCGGCGGATGGAGCGCAGCGCCGCGCCGGCGGCGCCGGGGCGCCCCTCGATCTGCTTGTAGGCGGCGGCCTCGGCCTTGCGGGCGAGGACGACCATCGCGCCGAGGACGGCCAGCGGGAGCGCGATGACGGTGAGGTAGATCGGGTGGCCGACGAGGAAGCCGACCGGCACCGCCACGGCGAAGACCGCGACGACGACGCCTAGCATCCACCAGCGGACCGACGGGTCCTCCCGCCGGGTCATCGAGTAGACCTGGCGCATCTGGGCGATGCGGCCGGTGGGGCGGCCGTCCGGGCCGAACTTCGGCCGCGCACGACGACGCCGGATGGCGGCGAGCGGCCCCTTGCCCGTGGTCCCGGCAGGGGCGGCGGGCGGGGGCGGAGGGGTTGCGCGGCGTGCCATGCCGCTCAGGATACGGCGGCACCCGGGCGGCTCCGGCCGCCCGCCCGGGTGCTCCGCGTCACGAGCGGGACAGCAGGCTCGAGGCCTCCTGGCGCGCGGGCTGCTCGACGTCGAGGTGGGCCAGCTCCGCGGGGATGACGGCGCCGCGGCGCTTCATCGCCCCGGCCCAGAGCCGGCCGGCACGGTACGACGAGCGCACGAGCGGCCCGCTCATGACGCCGGCGAAGCCCATCTCCTCGGCGGCGTCGCGCAGCTCGACGAACTCCTCCGGCCGGACCCACCGCTCGACGGGGTGGTGGCGGGGGCTCGGGCGCAGGTACTGGGTGATGGTGACGAGGTCGCAGCCGGCGCCGTGCAGGTCGCGCAGCGCCTCCAGCACCTCCTCGATCGTCTCGCCCATGCCGAGGATGAGGTTGGACTTCGTCACGTGCCCGGCGTCGCGGCCCTGGGTGATGACGTCGAGGGAGCGCTCGTACCGGAAGGCGGGGCGGATGCGCTTGAAGATGCGCGGCACCGTCTCGACGTTGTGCGCGAAGACCTGCGGGCCGGCGTCGAGCACCTGCCCGACGAGCTCGGGCACCGCGTTGAAGTCGGGGACGAGGATCTCGACGCCGGTGCCCGGGTTGAGGGTCCGGATGGCGCGGATGGTCTCGGCGTAGAGCCAGGCGCCCTGGTCGGGCAGGTCGTCACGGGCGACCCCGGTGACCGTGGCGTAGCGCAGGCCCATGGCCTGGACGCTCTCGGCGACGCGGCGGGGCTCGTCGCGGTCCAGCGGCGAGGGGCGCCCGGTGTCGATCTGGCAGAAGTCGCAGCGGCGCGAGCACTGCTCGCCGCCGATGAGGAAGGTGGCCTCGCGGTCCTCCCAGCACTCGAAGATGTTGGGGCAGCCCGCCTCCTCGCACACCGTGTGGAGCCCCTCGCGCTTCACGAGGCTCTTCAGCTCGGAGTACTCCGGGCCCATCTTCGCCTTCGTGCGGATCCACGAGGGCTTCTTCTCGATGGGGGTCTCGGCGTTGCGCGCCTCGACGCGCAGCATCTTGCGTCCCTCGGGTGCGACCGTCACCGCACCAGCGTACGCGCGCGCCGCGCCCGTCCCGGGCCGACCCGGGGCGGGGCGGCCCGGGCGGTCAGGCGCGCCAGCCGCCGTCGTCGACGCCGCCGGGGACGTCCCCGGCCGGGTCGTACGGGGTGCGGGTGAGGCGGAAGGTCGCGAGGTCGAGGTGCGACGGCGCCCCGTCGGCTCCGCGCCGCACGCGCAGCCGCTCGCCGGCGTAGTAGGCGTCGAGCCCGACCCACGTGCCGTCGTCGGCGGGGGAGCGACGGAAGCGGGAGGCGCGGGCCGGGCGCCCGAGCCCCTCGAGCAGGAGGCCGTCCGCCTCGGCGCGGACGACGAGCGGCGAGGGGCCCCAGTACCAGGGGCCGACGAGCTCGAGCACGTCGTCGGCGACCGGCCGCGGCGCCCACGCGGCGGGCAGCCGGGGCTCGGCCTCGCCGAGGACGTCGAGGAGCCGCGTGGCGAGGTCGCCGAAGCCCGTCGTCGAGTTGGTCATCGCGACGACGCCGTCGCCCGTCGCGGCGTCCACCTGCAGCATCGCGACGAAGCCGGGCATCGAGCCGCTGTGGCCGACGAGCCGTCGCCCGCCGGCGTTCCACAGCTGGAGCCCGAGCCCGTAGCCGCCCGCCCACGGCCCCGTGCGCGGGTCGTCGACCACCTGGGGCTGCGTCATGAGGGCGAGCGTCGACGGCCGGACGACCTCGACCCCCGCCGTCCCCGCGAGCAGGGCGGCGAAGCGGGCGAGGTCCGGGACGGTGGCCCACACCTGGCCGGCCGGCGCCATGGCCCCGGCGTCGTGCTCGGGCTCCGGCAGGACGACGTCGGCCCACGGGTGCACGGCGAGCCCGGCGGCGGAGTCGTCGTCGCGCCGCAGCCCGGCGCGGTCCATCCCGAGCGGCTCGAGCACGTCCGTCCGCAGGACGTCGGCCCACGGGCGCCCGCGCAGCCGCGCGAGGAGCTCGCCGAGGACGGCGTACCCGGTGTTGGAGTAGTGGAACCGGACGCCGGGGCGGTGCCGGCGGGCGTCGGCCGTCAGCGCGGGCGCCAGGGCCGCCCAGTCGCCGCCCGGCGTGCGCTCCCACCAGGGGCCCGCCCCGTCGTTCTCCGCCTGCAGGCCGGAGGCCTGGCCGAGCAGCTGCCCGACGGTGAGGGCGCCGACGTCCTCGCGCGCCGTCCCCAGCTCGGGCAGGTGCCGGCCGACCGGGTCCTCGAGGTCGACGAGGTCGTCGTCGTGCGCCCGCAGGACGGCGGTGGCGACGAGCGACTTCGTGATGGAGCCGATGCGGTAGCGCGTCGTCGGCGCCGGGGGAGCGGCCGGCGCGCCGGGGCCCGCGGCGTCGCCCCGGGCGCCCCACCACACGAGCCGCCCGTCGCGGACGAGGCCGGCGACGACCGAGGGCAGGCGCCGCTCGACCTGCTCGCGGGCCAGCAGGGAGGTGAGCCGCGTCGTCGTGCTCGGGAGGAGCACGGCGTCGGCGGGCGGGGCGGCGGGGGCGTCGTCGGGCACGGGCCCCAGGATGGCCCCCCGGCGGCGCCGGGCGGCGTCCGGGTCAGACGGCGGCGGTGGTGGCCGGCGCGGCCGCCGGCAGCGTGGCGCGCAGGTGCCGCTCGACGACGGGAAGCGCCTCGGCGACGGTGACGTGGCGGCCGAGCTCGGCCGACAGCGTCGTCACGTCGGCGTCGGGGATGCCGCACGGCACGATGCCGCCGAAGCCGTCGAGGGTGTTGTCGCAGTTGAGCGCGAAGCCGTGCATCGTCACGCCCTGCGCGACGCGGATGCCGATGGCGCCGACCTTGCGGTCGCGCCGGCCGGGCAGCCCGTCGGCCGAGGGCGGGTCGGCCAGCACCCAGACGCCGCTGCGGCCCTCGACCCGCGCCGTCGCCAGCCCGAGCTCCGCGCACGCGTCCATGAGCACCTGCTCGAGCCGGCGCACGTAGGCGACGACGTCCACGGGGTCGGGGAGCCGGACGAGCGGGTAGCCGACGAGCTGGCCGGGCCCGTGCCAGGTGATCTTGCCGCCGCGGTCGACGTCGACGACGGGCGTGCCGTCGACGGGGCGCTCGCGGTCGAGCGTGCGCTTGCCGGCGGTGTAGACCGCCTCGTGCTCGAGGAGGAGGACGTGGTCCTCGCCGCCGGCGACGACGTCGGCGTGCCGCTCCCGCTGCAGCGCCCACCCCCGCCGGTACTCCACCGCGTCCTGGCCGAACCCGACGTGCTCGAAGCGCATGCCACGACGGTACGCCCGGCCGGGCGGGGGCCCGTGCCGGGCTCGGGCCGGGGCGGGAGGATGCGGCCATGCCGACCGCGCCCCGTCCCCGCGCCGCGTCCGCCCCCGGGCCCGTCCGCTCGCCGCAGGACCCGGTCCGGGTCGCCCTCGTCGGCTACGGCAGCTCCGGCCGCACCATCCACCTGCCGCTGCTGCGCGAGGCGGGGGTCGAGGTCGCGGTGGTGGCGACGTCGTCCGCCGAGCGTGCGGCCGCCGTGGCCGAGGACCTCCCGCGGGCGCGCGTGGTGCCCGACCTCGACGCCGTCCTCGCGGGCCGGGAGGAGGCGGGCGTGGAGCTCGTCGTGCTCGCCTCGCCGACGGGCGTGCACGAGGAGCAGGTGCTCGCCTGCGTGGCCGCCGGCGCCCCCGTGCTCGTCGACAAGCCGCTGGCCGTCGACGCGGCCGGCGCGGCCCGCTGCGTGCGGGCCGCCCGCGCGGCCGGCGTCCCGCTGACCGTCTTCCAGAACCGCCGCTGGGACGACGAGCAGCGGACCCTCGCCGCCCTCCTCGGCACCGGGGAGGTCGGCGAGGTCCTCCGCCTCGAGCGCCGGTGGGAGCGCTGGCGGCCGGTGCCGAAGGACCGGTGGCGCGAGAACGCCCCCGCGTCCGAGGGCGGCGGGCTCCTGCTCGACCTCCACAGCCACCTCGTCGACGGCGCGACGCAGCTCCTCGGCCCCGTCGAGGCGGTCTACGCGGAGGTCTCGGCGGTGACGACCCCGGCGGAGGACACGACCTTCCTCGCCCTGCGCCACGCGTCCGGCGCCCGCAGCCACCTGTCGGCGGTCAGCGCGGCGGGCGCGCCGGGGCCGCGCACGCGGGTGCTCGGCACGCGCGGGGCGTACGTCGTCGTCCCCTTCGAGGAGGAGGTCACCGGCTTCGCCGGCGTGCTCGACGACGCCCCCGGCGCGACGGGGTGGGTCGTCCGCGGCGAGGAGCGGACGCCGGTGCCGACGGCGCCCGGGTCCCACGCCGACCTCTACCGCGCCGCGGCGCTCGCGGTGCGCGGCCGGGGCCCGTGGCCGGTGGACCCGGCGGACGCCGTCGCCGTGCTCGCGGTGCTCGACGCCGCCCGCCGCAGCGCGCGCGACGGGACGGTGGAGGCGGTCGTCGTGCCCGACCTCGCCTGACCTCGGCCCGCGTCGCCCGGGCCGCCCGGCGCGGGTGCGCTCAGGCGCCCGGCAGCAGCCGCGGCTCGAGGCGCTCCTCGACCGCCCGCGGCACGGCGCCGTTCTCCTCCCGCCCGACCCGCCACCCGGCGGCGCCGCGGCGCTCGGAGACGACCTCGACGAGGTCCGTGCCCCGGTAGTGCAGGCCCACGCCGTCGTCCGTGCAGTACGTCAGCGGCAGGTCCCCGGCGGCGACGGAGCGCTGCACGAGCGGGCGGCGCTGCGCCTCGGAGTCGTAGTGGACGCCGTTGCCGTACGGCAGCAGCGCCAGGCCGTCGGTGACGAGGCGGAGGTCCGGCCCGAAGGAGTCCGTCGGCCCGCCGACGTGCCAGCACAGCGACCCCGCGCTGACGCCGGCGAGGACGACGCCCGCCCGCCAGGCCTCCTCGAGGGCCGGGCCGAGGTCGTGCAGGCGCCACAGGGCCAGCAGCCCGGCCACGCTGCCGCCTCCGACCCAGACGACGTCGGCCCCCAGCAGCAGCCCCCGGACGTCCTCGTGCGAGGGCATGGGCAGCAGCGACAGGTGCTGCAGGGAGAAGCCCGCGACGCGGGACGCGTCGGTCAGCTCCGCGGCGAAGGCCCGCTGGTCACCGCCCGCGGTGCCGACGTGGACGAGCCGCGGCGCCCGCCCCGTCACGCCGGACAGCCCGACCGCGTGGTGGACGAGCGGCCCCCACGCGTAGCGGGTGCGGTCCCCCTCGCGGAGACCGCCGGAGGTCGCGAGGACGGTGGGCGCGTCGGCAGGCACCCGCTCATCCTGCTCCGCGCACCGCCGGCGCGGTGACGGAGGGCCGTCCCGGTGCGCACGTCCCGACGTCCGCGGGCCTGTGGACGACGTCTGCGGGACCGGCCCCGGAGGCGGTGGGATGCGCCCGTGGGCGGACGGCACGCAGCGGGCAGGGACGGGCGACGACGGCGCGCGGTCGCGGGGGACGACGCCTGGTGGCGCGAGCTGGGGGCCGTCGGGCCGACGGCGGTCCCCGCCGCCTGGCCGCTCGGGCCGACGTCGTCCCCGCCTGCGGCGGCGGCCGGACGGGCACCGGCGGCGTCCGACGGGGGGACCGCGGCGGCGCCGCCCGGCGCGCCCGTCGTGCCGGGCTGGCGGCTGCTGCGCCCGCTGGGGCGCGGCGGGACCGGGGAGGTCTGGCGGGCCGACCCGGTCGACCCGGTCGCCGGCGCCGACGGGTCGCCCGCGGTCCTCAAGGTGCTCCGGACGTCCGTGGCCGGCGACGCCGCGGCGCGACGGCGCCTCGAGGGGGAGGCCGCGCTGCTCACCGCGCTCGACCACCCCCACCTCGTCCGCCTCCGCCACCTCACGGCGACGGACGAGCCCCGGCCCCGCCCGGTCCTCGTCCTCGACCACGCGGCGGGCGGCAGCCTCGGGGCGCTCGTGGCCGCGCGCGGCCCGCTCGGGCCGGCGGAGGTGACGACCCTCCTCGTGCCGCTGGCCGGTCTCCTGGCGGACCTCCACGACGGCGGCCTCGTGCACGGGGACGTGAGCCCCGGCAACGTCCTGCTCGCCGAGGACGGCCGCCCGCTGCTCGCCGACCTCGGGACGGCGGCGCTCGAGGGCTGCGGCGCCCGGACCGCCGGGCGGCCGGGCGACGACGACGTCGAGGTGACCGCGGGCTACGCCGACGCCCGCCGCGCCGGGGGCGGCCCGGCGACCCCGGCGGGCGACGTGCACGCGCTGGGCGCCTGCGCCTGGCACGCCCTCACCGGCCGGGTGCCCGGCCCGCCGACGGAGCGCGCACCGCTCGTCGTCCTGCGGCCGGACCTGCCGCGGGCCCTCGTCGACCTGGTCGAGGACTGCCTCGAGGAGGACGAGGGACGGCGTCCCGCGCCACGGGAGCTCGCGAGCCGGGCGTTCGACGCCGCGGCGCCGGAGCCGGTGCGTCTCGTGCGGGTCGACCCCGACGCGCCGGCGGACGAGGTGGTGACCCACCGCGTGCGGCAGGCCGCCCGGGCGGTGCCGCCGCCTGAGGTCGGCGCGCGCCGGCGGCGTCGGGTCCTGCGCGGCGTGGGCGGACGCCGGTCCCTCCTCGCGGCGGGCGTCGTCGTCGTGCTCGCCCTCCTGCTGGCGCTGCTCGTCCCGGTCCTCGTCGCCCCGGGACCGGTGCCGCCGCCGGAGGCCGTGCCCGCGGCGGCGCCGACCGCGGCCCCCTCGGCGACCACCGTCCCGCCGTCCGCCGCACCACCGGCTGGGGCGACGCCGTCGCCGGCCGCGGCGGCGGTCCCGCCCGCGACGGCCGTCGCCGCGCTCGCCGACCTCCGGGCCCGGGCGCTCGCCGTGGCGGACCGCGCGCTGCTGGCGGACGTCGTCGTCCCGGGGTCGCCCGCGGAGGAGCGGGACACGGCGCTCGTCGAGGACCTCGAGCGCCGAGGGGCCCGGCTGGACGGTCTCGACGTGACGGTGCTCGTCGCGTCGGCGGCGGAGGCCGACGACGACGGCCGCGTCCCGGTCGACGTCCGGACCACGACGTCGGCCCACCGGCTCGTGGCCGAGGACGGCACCGTGCTCGCGGAGGTGCCGGCGGCGGCGGACGTGGCGGCCCGTCTCCTCCTCGAGCGGTGGGGCGCCTCGTGGCGCGTCGCCGAGGTCACGGCAGCGCCGGCGCCGTCGTGACGGCCCCTCCGTCCGGCGGGCGCCGCCGCGACGTCAGGACGAGGACTGCTCCAGCAGCCACCGCGAGGCGGACACGACGTCCGGGTGCGTGAAGGTGAAGCCGGAGGCGGCCAGCACCTCCGGGACCACCCGCTGGCTGGCGAGGATCTCGTCGGCGAAGCCGCCCAGCGCCAGACGGAGGGCGAGCCGCGGCGCCGGGACGACGGTGGGGCGCCCGGCGGCCTTCCCCAGCGCCCGTGTCAGCTCGACGTTGCGGACCGGCTGGGGCGAGGCGAGGTTGACCGGGCCCTCCACCTCGGTCGTCAGCAGGTGGACGATGGCGTCCACCTCGTCGACGAGCGTGATCCACGGCCACCACTGGCGGCCGTCGCCCAGCGGGCCGCCGACGCCGAGCCTGACGAGGGGGAGCAGCCGCCCGAAGGCACCCGCCCCGGGAGCCATGACGAGGCCGGTCCGGGCGAAGGCGGTCCGGATGCCGGCGTCCTGGGCCGGCCGTGCGGCGGCCTCCCAGTCGACGACGACGTCGGCGAGGAAGGACGACCCGGGCGGCGAGGTCTCCGTGAGGACCTCCTCGCCGCGGTGGCCGTAGACGCCGACGGCCGAGCCCTGGACGAGGACGGCCGGGCGCGGCCGCGTGCGGGCGAGGGCCTCGGCGAGCGTCCGCGTCGTCTCCGTGCGGGACGAGAGGATCTCCCGCTGGTAGGCGGGGGTCCAGCGCTTGTCCCCGACCCCGGCCCCCGAGAGGCACACCGCCGCGTCGACGCCCTCGAGGTCGGCCTCGTCGAGCCGGCCGCGCGAGGGGTCCCACCGGACCTCGCCCGGTCCCTCGACCTCGCGCCGCACGAGCCGGACGACGTCGTGCCCCAGCCCGGCCAGCCGCTCGCGGAGCGCCGTGCCGATGAGGCCGGACGCGCCGGCGACGACGACCCTCACCGCAGGCCCCCCGCACGGACGTCGGCGGGCGCGGCGGGGAGGCCGGGCCCCGGGGTGGCGGCGGGTGCGGCGGTCATGGGCCCATGGGACCCCAGGCGGCGGGCCTCGGCCAGCGGTGGCGTCGCCGGCCGGGCCCGGACGCCCGAGGGCCCCGACGCCGTGGTGGCGTCGGGGCCCTCGGGAGGAGCCGTGCGTCAGAGGCCGAGCTCGGAGGCGAAGTCGCCCTCCTCCAGCCGCGCCTTGAGCGTCGACAGGAAGCGGGCCGCGTCCGCGCCGTCGACGATGCGGTGGTCGTACGACAGGGCCAGGTACATCATCGAGCGGATCGCGATCGTCTCGCCGCCCTCGCCGTCGGAGACGACGACGGGACGCTTGACGATGGCCCCGGTGCCGAGGATGGCCACCTGCGGCTGGTTGATGATCGGCGTGTCGAACAGGGCGCCGCGGCTGCCGGTGTTCGTGATGGTGAACGTGCCGCCGGCCAGGTCGTCGGGCGTCACCTTGTTGGTGCGGGTGCGCTCCGCCAGGTCGGCGATGCGCTTGTTGAGCCCCGCGAGGTTGAGGTCGCCCGCGTCCTTGATGACGGGGACGAGCAGCCCGCGCTCGGTGTCGACGGCGATGCCGATGTTCTCCTGCGCGTGGTAGACGACCGAGTCGCCCTCGACGCTCGCGTTGACCTGCGGGTACGCCTTGAGCGCCTCCGTCACCGCCAGCGCGAAGAACGGCATGAACGAGAGCTTGCCGCCCTCGCGCTGCTCGAAGGAGGACTTGGCGCGCGCCCGGAGCCGGGCCACGCGGGTGAGGTCCACCTCGACGACGCTCGTGAGCTGCGCCGAGACCTGGAGCGACTCGACCATGCGCTGCGCGATGACCTTGCGCAGGCGCGACATCTTCTCGGTCGTGCCGCGCTTGGAGGCGACGGACGCCGCCGTCTCGCGGGTCTTCTGGACCACCGACGGGCCGGACGACGCCGGGGCCGCGGCGGGCGCGGGCGCCGGGGCGGCGGGCGCGGCGGCGGGCTCGGGGGCCTGCTGCGCCTTCTCGGCGGCGGCGAGGACGTCCTGCTTGCGCAGGCGCCCGCCGACCCCTGTGCCGGTCAGCGTCGAGAGGTCGACGCCGTGCTGCTGCGCCAGCCGGCGCACGAGCGGGGTGACGTAGCCGGCGCCGCCCGTGGGGGGCTGCGCGGTGCTGCCGGCGGCACCGGGGGCGGGCGTCGCCTCCGGCTGCGCGGTGCCCGTGGCCACCTGCGGGGCGCTCGAGTAGTCCTGCTCCTTCGCCTGCTCCGGCTCCGACTGGCCGGCCGGGGGGGCCTGGCGGTCGTCGGGCTCGGGCGCGGACGAGGTCTGCCGGTCCTCGGAGGGCGTGTCGGTGCCCTGCTCGGCCTTCTGCTCCGCCTCGTCCTTCGCGGCCTCGCGGGCCTGCGCCTCGTCCCCGAGGTCCTGGACGTCGTCCGTGCCGCCCGGGGCGGGGGCGGCGGCCTCCTCGGCCTGCCCGCCCTGGCCGCTGCCGCCGTCGGCGGAGCCGCCGACGATCGCGAGGTCGGTGCCGACGGCGACCGTCTCGTCCTCGCCGACGAGGATCTTCGTGATGAGGCCCGCCACGGGAGAAGGGATCTCGGTGTCGACCTTGTCGGTGGACACCTCGAGCAGCGGCTCGTCGAGCTCGACGGTCTCGCCCTCGGACTTCAGCCAGCGGGTGACGGTGCCCTCGGTGACGCTCTCGCCGAGCGCCGGCATGACGACGGGCGTGCCCTCGCCGCCCTGGTCGCCGCCCTGGTCGCCCGACGCCTGCGGCGCGGGCTCCTGCGCGGCGGGGGCCGGCTCGGGCTCGGACGGCTGCTCGGGCGTGGACGCCTGCTCCTGGCCGCCGTCGGAGGAGTCGTCGCCGGAGGCCTCGCCGTCGCCGATGACGGCGAGGTCGGCGCCGACCTCGACCGTCTCGTCCTCCTCGACGAGGATCTTCTGCAGCGTCCCCGCGAAGGGCGAGGGCACCTCGGTGTCGACCTTGTCGGTGGACACCTCGAGCAGCGGCTCGTCGACCTCGACGGACTCGCCCACCTGCTTGAGCCAGCGGGTGACGGTGCCCTCCGTGACGCTCTCGCCGAGGGCGGGCATCTGCACGGACTGGGACATGGGGTCTCCTGTTCTGGTGCCCACCGCTCGCGCTGCGGCTGGGGCGGACGTCGTGACGGCGGGACGGTGCCTCGGGCGGTCGGTCAGGCGTGGCTGTGCAGGGGCTTGCCGGCGAGGGCCATGTGGGCCTCGCCGAGCGCCTCGTTCTGGGTGGGGTGCGCGTGCACGAGGGCGGCGACCTCCTCGGGGAAGGCCTCCCAGCTGACGATGAGCTGCGCCTCGCCGATCTGCTCGCTCATGCGCTCGCCGACGGCCACGAAGCCGACGACCGGCCCGTCCTTCTGCCGCACGAGCTTGACGAAGCCCTGCGTGCCGATGATCTGGCTCTTGCCGTTGCCGCCGAGGTTGTACTCGAGGACCTCCACGGCGTCGTCGCCGTGCAGCTCGCGCGCCTGGCGCTCGGTGAGGCCGACGGAGGCGATCTCGGGGTTGGAGTACGTGACCCGGGGGATGAGCGCGTCGACGACGGGGGCCGGCTGCTGGCCGGCGATCTCCTCGGCGACGAAGACGCCGTGCGCGAAGCCGCGGTGGGCGAGCTGGAGGCCCGGGACGATGTCGCCGACGGCGTAGACGTGCCCGCCGTTGCCGGTCTCGACGCCCGTGCGGAGCCGCTCGTCGGTGATGACGAAGCCACGGTCGACCGTGACGCCGGCCTCCTCGTAGCCGAGCCCCTGCGTCGAGGGGCCGCGGCCCACGGCGACGAGCATGAGGTCGGCGTCGAAGGTCTTGCCGTCCTCCAGCTCGACGTGGACGCCGCTGTCGTCCTGGGTGACGCCCTTGAAGCGGACGCCGGTGGAGAAGTTGATCTTGCGCTTCTTGAAGGCCCGCTCGAGCGCCTTGCTGGCGGCCTCGTCCTCGACGGCGACCAGGCGGGGGAGCGCCTCGACGATGGTCACGTCGACGCCGAAGGACTTCCAGACGCTGGCGAACTCGCAGCCGATGACGCCGCCGCCGAGGACGACGACGCGCTCGGGCACGACGTCCAGCTTGATGGCCTGCTCGCTCGTGATGACGCGGCCGCCGATCTCCAGGCCGGGCAGGCTCTTAGAGTAGGAGCCGGTGGCGAGGACGACGTCCTTGCCGGTGTAGCGCTGCCCGTCGACCTCGACGGTGCCCGGGGACACGAGACGGCCGGTGCCGGCGACCAGCGTGATCTTGTGGGCCTTGGCGAGGCCCTGCAGGCCCTTGTACAGGCGGCTGATGATGCCGTCCTTGTACTTGTTGACCGTGGCGATGTCGATGCCCTGGTAGGACGCCTGCACGCCGAAGCTCTCCGCGTGGCGGGCGGCGTCGGCCACCTCGGCCGTGTGCAGGAGCGCCTTGGTGGGGATGCAGCCGCGGTGCAGGCAGGTGCCCCCCAGCTCGGCCTTCTCGACGAGGCAGACCGACAGGCCCAGCTCGGCGGCGCGGAAGGCGGCGGAGTACCCCCCGCTGCCACCCCCCAGGACGACGACGTCGAAGTCGGCGGTGGACTCGGGCACGCGTGGCTCCTCGGGCTCGCTGGACGGACCTGCCCCCGCCGGTCGCCGCGGTCTGCGCGCCCGGGCCGGAGGCGGGCCCATCCTGGCACTACCCCGTCCGGGGCGGGGAACGGGACGCCGCCGGGCCCGCCGCGGCGGGGCGGCAGCGCTGCTCCACAGGTGGCTCCCAGGCCGCACGGGGGTCCCGGCGAGCTGCGCGCGGCTACCGTGGCGGGCGACCGGGGGCCACCCCGGCGCGACGACGGCGGTACGGAGGTCGGCATGGGCTGGTGGTCCCGGGTGCTCGGGCGGGCGACCGCCGGTGCCGAGGGCGGCGCGACGGCCGAGCCCAGCCGCGCCCAGAAGGGCGAGTCCTCCGCGCACCTCACCGACTTCGCGCGGACCCGCGTCGGCGTGGAGGCCTACCTCGAGCCGGCCACGCACGACACCGGCCTCACGCTCCTGCTCATCGCGACGGACGGCGAGTGGACGCGGCGCCGCGTCCCCGACGCCGCCACGGCCCGCCGCTTCGCGCAGGACCTCGCGATGCCCTTCTACGACGTCAACTTCACCGGCTACCCGCAGCGGATGCGGGACTGGAACGCCAAGAAGCGGGCGGCCGAGAAGGCCGCACGCCGGCGTCCCTGAGCACTTCGTACCGGCCGTTGTCCTTGACCGGCGATACATGGGTCGATACGTTGATCGACGTCCCAGCCGTCGTCGGTCTCCGAGGGGTCCCGCCGTGGTCGTCGTCTGGTCCGTCCTCACCGGTCTGTCCCTGCTCCAGGTCGTCCGGCGGCTGGTGGCCGTCCGTCGGCCGCCGTCCGGGGAGCGGGTCGTCGAGCCCCTGGCCCTGAGGGCCGGGCTCCCCATGCCGGCGTCGAGCGGCGCCAGAGGGGCTGCCCTGCAGGAGCGCGTCGTCGAGCGGATGCTGCGGAGGGACCTCGCCGCGGCCTGCGGCGGCCTCGTCGTCGCCGTCCTCGTCCTGGCCGTCGTGCTCGTCGCCCGCGCGACCGGCGTCCCGGACGGCTCGCCCGTGGCCGTGCCGGACGGAGCCGACTGGCTGCCCCTGCTCCTCGCGGTGGCCCTGCTCCTCGCCGGGCGTGCCACGGCCTCCGCCCTCGTCGCGGGCCACCAGGCGCTGCAGCAGCCGGTGCTGGGGGCCCCACGGGTGGCGCGGGTCAGGTCGCCGCACCTCGCCGACTACGTCCCTCACCCGGAGACCGGGGCCGTGCGCCTGGTCGTCGGCCTGTCCGCGGCGGCGGCCGCCGGCCTCGCCGTCGCCGCCTCCGTGGGACGGGTGGCCTGGTCGGTCGTCGTCGCCCCGGCCGCCGCCGCAGCCGTGCTGGTCGTCGCCCTCGTCGCCCTGGAGCTCGTCTGCCGCCGGGTGCTGGCGCAGCAGCAGCCGGCCGGCAGCGCGCTCGAGCTGGCGTGGGACGACGTGCTGCGCGGGCAGCTCCTCCGGGACCTCGTGTCCTTGCCGCTCCTGCTGGCGCTCGTGACCTGCCTCCAGACCTGGCCCACCGCGGCCACCGCCTGGGGGCTCGGCGGCAGCGCGCCGGTGACCTGGCTCCCGCTGCTGGTCATGGGCCTGGCCGTGGCCGTCCTCGTCTCCGCGCTCGTCCGCCCCGCCGAGCGGCGCTCGCGCGAGCGGCTCTGGCCGGACACCGAGGCGCTGCTCGTCGGCGAGGACGTCCACGGCATCCGTCCGGGGACCGGCATGGCGGCGGGGCCGACGCCGTGAACCTCCTGTCCGTCGACGCCGGCTCACCCGTCCCGCCGTACGAGCAGCTGCGGTCCCAGGTCGTCGCCGCCGTCGACGCCGGCGACCTCGCACCGGGGGAGCGGCTGCCGCCGGTGCGGCGTCTCGCCGCCGACCTCGGCGTGGCGGCGGGCACCGTGGCCCGCGCCTACAAGGAGCTCGAGGCGGACGGCGTCGTCGAGACGCGCGGCCGGGCCGGGACCGTCGTCGCCCCGCGCGGCGACGCCGAGGCCGAGGCCGTCGCGGCCGCCGGCGCCTACGCCGAGCGGGTCCGCCGGCTCGGGCTCGACCCCGAGCGCGCGGTGGCGCTGGTCCGCGCCGCCCTCGGCCCCGCCTGACGGGGCAGCCGGGAGGGCGGCCTGCACCTCGACCGGGGAGCGTCCTGCCCGGTCGACGGGCGACCGGGGAACGGGCTGACCGGTGCAGGGCCTCCCGGCCGGTCCGGGCGTTCCCCGGTCGGTGCGCGGCCGGTCCGGGCGTTCCCCGGTCGGTGCGCGGCCGGTCCGGGCGTTCCCCGGTCGGCGTGCCCCCGCACGAGCCTGGCACGACGACGGCCGCCGTCCCGGGCGGGGCGGCGGCCGTCGTCGGCGGTGGGTCGGTCAGCGACCGGCGCCCGTGTCCTCGAGGAGCTGGACGAGCGTGCGGACGGCGACACCCGTGCCGCCCTTGCCCGTGTAGCCCCAGGGGCCGCGCTCGTTGAAGGCCGGGCCGGCGATGTCGAGGTGCGCCCACGGGATGCGGGGACTGCCCTCCCCGCCGGTGCGGCCGACGAACTCCCGCAGGAAGAGGCCGGCGACGAGCATGCCGCCGAAGCGCTCGCCCATGTTGCTGATGTCGGCCACCTGGCTGTCGAGGCCGGCGCGCAGCTCCTCGGGCAGCGGCATGGGCCAGAACTGCTCGCCCGAGCGGTCCGCCGCGGCGACGACGCGGCGGCCGACGGCCTCGTCGTCGGCCATGACGGCCGACACGCGGGCGCCGAGCGCGACCATCTGCGCGCCCGTGAGGGTGGCGACGTCGAGGAGCAGGTCGGGCTTGGTCTCGGAGGCGGCCACGAGGCCGTCGGCCATGACGAGCCGGCCCTCGGCGTCGGTGTTGAGCACCTCGACCGTGCGGCCGCCGTAGATCGAGATGACGTCCGACGGCCGCATGGCCGTGCCCGACGGCATGTTCTCGGCCAGGCAGAGCCAGCCGGTGACGGCCACGGGCAGCTTGAGGCGGGCGGCGGCGACGACCGTCTGCAGCACCGCCGCGGCGCCGGCCATGTCGCACTTCATCGTCTCCATCGACGCGGCGGGCTTGAGGGAGAGGCCGCCGGAGTCGAAGGTGATGCCCTTGCCGACGAGGGCGACGTCGGCGGTGGCGCCGCGCGGGGAGTACCGCACGCTGACGAGGCGGGGGCCGCGCACCGAGCCCTGGCCGACGCCGGTGAGGCCGCCGTAGCCGCCGTCGCGGAGCTGCTGGTCGTCGAGGACGGTGATCTTGAGCCCGTGCTCCTTGGCGGCGCGCGAGGCGATGCCGGCGAAGGCCTCGGGGTAGAGGTCCGAGGGCGGCGCGTTGACGAGGTCGCGCGTGGCGGCCACGGCGTCGGCGAGGACGCCCGCGCGCTCCACGCCGGCCTTGAGCTTCTTGTCGCGGGTCGCGGAGGTGAGGAGGACGACCTCGCCCACCGGCGCCTTCTGCGCCTTCGCGCTCTTCTCCTTGTAGGTGGAGTAGGCGTAGGCGCCGAGGAGGGCGCCCTCGACGGCGGCGACGCCGTCCTCGACGCCCGCCGACGGCAGGGCCAGCGCGAGGGTCCCGAGGCCGGCGGCGGCGCGGGCCGCGGCACCGGCCGCGCGGCGCAGGCGCTCGTGGTCGGGGACGTCGCCGGTGATCTTGCCGACGCCCGTCAGCACGAGGACCCCGGCGGAGGCGCCGCCGGCGGAGGCGACCTTGACGACCTCGTCGGCCGCGCCCGTGACGCCGAGCGACGCGAGAGAGCCGGGCAGCCAGCGCAGGGCCCGCGGCAGGTCGGCGAGGAGGCGGGGGCCGTCCTCGGTCGAGGCGACGGCGAGGGCGACGGCGTCCGCGGAGACGGACGCCGCGTCCTTGTTCTGCAGGCTCACGGTGGTCATCCGGCGAGGCTACCCACGCCCTCCGACGGCGCACCCGGCGTGCGCCGACGTCCGCGCCCGCCCGGCACCCACGGCGCGGCGCCCGGCGGTGGGGCCGTCGCTAGGGTCGCCCCCGTGACGACGCCCGAGGGGACCAGGCCCGCGCCCGAGGCCGCCGACCGCGCCGCGGAGCGCGCCGCCGACCAGGTGGACGTCGTCCGCGAGGAGGCGGCCGACGCCCCGGCGCCGGGCCCCCTGCGCGGCCCGCTCCACGACCGGCACGTGGCCGCCGGCGCCAAGATGGCCGACTTCGGCGGCTGGTCGATGCCCCTGGAGCACGCGGGCGGCGGCGTCGTCGCGGAGCACCGCGCGGTCCGCGAGGCCGTCGGCGTCTTCGACGTGAGCCACCTCGGCAAGGTGCGCGTCCGCGGCGCCGGGGCGGCGGCGTTCGTCGACCGCTGCCTGACCAACGACCTCGGGCGCATCGCGCCGGGCCGCGCCCAGTACTCCCTGTGCTGCGACGAGCGCGGGGGCGTCGTCGACGACCTCATCGCCTACCTGCGCGGCGACGACGAGGTCTTCACCGTCCCCAACGCCGCCAACGCCGGCGAGGTGGCCGCGCGCCTGCGCGCGGCCGCGCCGGCCGGCGTCGAGGTGGTCGACGAGCACCGCGAGCACGCCGTCCTCGCCGTCCAGGGCCCCGAGGCCGACGGCGTGCTCCACGCGCTCGGCCTGCCCGTCGGCGCCGACTACATGGGCTGGGTGGACGCGTCGTGGCGCGGCCGGCCCGTCGTCGTCTGCCGCACCGGCTACACGGGGGAGCGCGGCTACGAGCTGCTGCCCCGCTGGGACGACGCGGGCGAGCTCTGGGACGCCGCCGTCGAGCAGGTCCGCGCCCGCGGCGGGCTGCCCGCCGGGCTCGGAGCCAGGGACACCCTCCGCACCGAGATGGGCTACGCCCTCCACGGCCACGAGCTGACCGCCGACATCACCCCGGTGCAGGCGCGCGTCGGCTGGGCCGTGGGCTGGCGCAAGCCCGAGTTCTGGGGCCGCGACGTCCTCGTCGCCGAGAAGGAGGCCGGCCCGTCGCGCCGCGCGTGGGGGCTGCTGGCCGAGGGCCGCGGCGTCCTGCGCGCCGGCCTGCAGGTCCTCGACGTTGACGGGCAGGAGCTGGGCACGACGACGTCGGGCACCTTCTCCCCGACGCTCGGCGTCGGCGTGGCGCTCGCGCTGCTCGACGCCCGGGCGGCGGCCGACGACGTCGTCGCCGTCGACGTCCGCGGCCGTGCCCTGCGCTGCCGTGTCGTGCGGCCGCCGTTCGTCCCCGACCGCACGAAGGCCTGACCGCCCGGGGCCTGCCTCAGCGGCGGGCCGCGGCCCGCCGGCGCAGGAGCGAGCGGGCGGCGACGGCCACCCCCGCCGACAGGGCGAGCGCCGCCGCCAGCGCCCCGGCCAGCCCGAGCGGCCCGGCGAGCGGCGACGGCTCGTCCGCCGGTCCCGCGTCGGCCACGGCGGGCGCCCGGCCGAGCACGACGGCCACCGGCTCGTCCGGGGCGGCGGCGGCGTCGGGCAGGTCCACCGCCGGCTGGCAGACCTCGCGCGGTAGCCCGTCGACGGCGCAGAGGACGCCGCCCTCGACCCGGAGGTCGGCGACGTCCTCGAGGGCCGCGGTGACCACGGAGCCCTCCGGCACCTGCGCGCACGCCCCGCGCGGCGCGTCCGGCGGGGTGCCCGCCCCGGGCAGGGCCACGAGGTCGGCGGGCCGGCCGGCGTCGACGACGACGCCGACCCGGACCTGGTCCGCCGCCGGGGCGACGTCCCCGCAGAGGGCGTCGAAGGACGGCAGGTCGCGGGGCGGCCGGGGCTCCGCGTCGTCGGCGACCGTGGCCAGGCGGAGCCCCTCGACCGTGCCGTCGACGGCGGGGCGCCCGCTCGGCCCGACCGGCGCGAAGGCCCAGGCGCCGTCCTCGACGAGGAAGGAGCCCCAGTAGGTCGTCGCGCCCGCGTCGGCGGGCGCCGTCGTGGCGGTCGCCGGGGCGAGGGGCAGCACGGCGAGGGCGGTGGCCGCGGCGAGGGCGGCGAGGGAGGTGGGGAGGGGCCGGGCGGGCGGTGCGGTGGGCAGGAGAGCTCCTCGGTCGTCGTGCACGTCTCCCGGCAGGACGAACGGGCGGCCGCGCGCGTGCCGCCGGCACCCCGACGGGTCAGGCGACGTCGTCGCGGGCGCCCCGGTGGACGCCGACGCGCTCGGCCTCCAGCTGGGCGGCGACCGCCGTCCCGAGGAAGACGGCGACGGCGGTGAGCTGCCCCCACAGCAGGAGCGCGACGACGACGGCGAGCGGCCCGTAGACGGTCGTGAAGCCGCTGGAGATCTCGACGTACCCGACGACGCACGCGGTGAGGGCCGCCCACAGGAGGAGGACGAGGAGGGCGCCGAGGGCCAGCCACGACAGCCCCGGCTGGTGCCGTCGCGGGCTGTGGCGGAAGAGGGTGGTCACCGCGCCGACGAGGAGGACGGCGCCGAGCGGCAGCGCGACCGCCTGGACGACGTCGTCGTCGAGCCCGTAGACCGCCTCGGCCGCGTCGCCCGCCGGGCCGGAGCCCACGAGCAGCACGAAGCCGACGAGGGCCGGGACGCCCGCGACGACGGCGAGCACCGCCGCGCGGGTGTAACGGGCGACGAAGGGCCGGTCGCGCTCGATGCCGTAGACGCGGTTGGTGCCGCGCTCCACCTGCGCCATCGCCGTCGTGAGGGCGACGAGGGCGGTGACGAGGCCGACGACGAGCGCCAGCCGGGCGCCGGCGCCGCCGACGTCCCCGTCGAGGGTCTCCCGGACCACGTCGGCGGACGCCCCGGGCGTCAGGGCCAGGAGCGTCTCGCGCAGCACCTCCGCCAGCCGCTCGGCCGTCACCGACCCGGCGAGGCCGACGAGCGCGACGACCAGGGGCAGCACCGCGAGGCACAGCTGCAGGCCCAGCGCGCGCGAGTGCGAGAAGCCGTCCGCGTACCGGAAGCGCCGCACGACCTCGAGCGGGAAGGTCCGCCCGCAGCGCCGCACCGTGTGCCAGGCGTCGTCCGCCTCGAGCTCGTCGTCCTCCATCCGGGAGGTCTCGGGCACGTGCGTCGCGGAGCTCACGGGCGGAGGGTGGCACCCGTGGACCCCGACGCGCCGCTGGACCTCGCCCGGTGGGGCGCCCGTGCCGCCGCCGTCCCGCTCGTGCCGGAGGTCGTCGTGCCGGTCGTCGACGACGTGGTCGCCCTGTGGGAGCGCACGGACGCCGCCGCGGGCCGCCCGCAGCCGCCGCCCTTCTGGGGCGCGCCGTGGGTCGGCGGGCAGGCGCTCGCCCGGCACGTCCTCGACCGCCCCGACCTCGTGGCCGGCCGTGCCGTCGTCGACGTGGCCTGCGGCTCCGGCGTCGTCGCGGTCGCGGCCGCGCTGGCGGGGGCGTCGGCCGTGACGGCCCTGGACCTCGACCCGCTGGCGGCGGCGGCGGCCCGGTGGACGGCGGCGCGGGCCGGCGTCGTCGTCGACGTGCGGGTGGCCGACGTCCTCGCCGCGGGGCCGGGCCCGCTGGACGGCGCGGACGTCGTCCTCGTCGGCGACCTGTTCTACGAGCGCCCGGTCGCCGAGGCGCTGCTGCCGCTCCTGGAGCGGTGCGCCGACGGGGGCGCGCTCGTCCTCGTGGGCGACCCGGGGCGGGCGCACCTGCCGACGGGCCGGCTGGCCGAGGTCGGGCGGTACGCCGTCCCGGTGGTCGGCGACGTCGAGGACGCCGGGACCCGGTCGACCGGCGTGCTGCGGGTCAGCGGGGCTGCGCGCCCCGGGCCACCTGCGGCTTCGGCAGGCGGCTGCGGCGGATCTGCAGCGCGCGCATGACGCCGTAGCGGACGGAGCCCACGGGCACCTCGCCGAAGCGGGCGGTCAGCTGCCGCTTGAGGTGCCGGTTGAGGACGAAGCAGTCGACGACGACCGCCAGCACGGCGAACCACAGCGCGAAGGTGGCGTACAGCGCCTGCTCCGGCGGGACGACGAAGGTCACGAGGACCAGCGCGAGCGCGGCGAAGAGGAGGTACTCGCCGACGTTGCGGCGGACGTCCACGGCGTCGCGCACGAAGCGCTTGACGGGGCCCTGGTCGCGGGCCGGCAGGTACCGCTCGTCGCCCGTCTCCATGGCGGTGCGGGTGCGGCCGCGCTCCTCGCGCAGCCGCTCGCGCGACGCCCTCGCCGCGGCCTTGCGGTCGGTGACGACGAGCGGTCGGCGGCGTGCGGCCTCGGCCTCGGCGCGGCGGGGCGTGGGGCGGCCCTTGCCGACGGCGGGGGCGGCCGGGGCGGTCTCCTCCACCGGGGGCGTCGTCGACTTGCGGCGGGTCCAGGGCGCGGGCACGCGCCCAGGATAGGTGCGGCGCCGGGCGCGCCCCGCCCCGCCGGGTGCCCTCGCGGGGCCGCCACGGCGTCGGGCCAGGTCGGGGGGCCTCGGTAGCGTCGCCGTATGAGCGACGTCACGACGGCCGGCACCTCCGACGGGGCGGTGGGGGCGCTGCGGCGCCGCGTCGCCGACCTGCTGCCGGCGGGCCGCGCCGACCTGGAGGACCTCGTCCGCGTCCGCGGCATCTCCTCCTCGCCCGACGCCGGTCCGGAGCTGGCCCGCGGCGCCGAGATGGTCGCGGGCCTCCTGCGCGACGCCGGGATGCCGGACGTGGAGGTCGTCACGGCGCGGGGCCCCGACGGCACCCCCGGCGCGCCCGCGGTGCTCGCACGGCGCCCCGCGCCGGCCGGCGCGCCGACGGTCCTCCTCTACGCCCACCACGACGTGCAGCCGACGGGCCCGGCCGAGGCGTGGACGACGCCGCCCTTCGAGCCGGTCGAGCGCGACGGGCGCCTCCACGGGCGCGGCACCGCGGACGACAAGGCCGGCGTCGTCACGCACGTCACGGTCCTGCGGGCGCTGCTGCCGACGTGGGGGCCGCAGGACGGCGTCGGCGTCGTCGTGCTCGTCGAGGGCGAGGAGGAGTCGGGGTCGCCGTCCCTGCCCGACCTCCTCGCGACCCACGGGGAGCGGCTGCGCGCGGACGTCGTCGTCGTCGCCGACTCCGACAACTGGTCGGTGGACGTCCCCTCGCTGACCGTCAGCCTGCGCGGCCTGCTGGAGCTCGACGTCACCGTCCGGACGCTGCGGCAGCCGCTGCACTCGGGCATCTGGGGCGGCCTCGTGCCGGACGCCACGCAGGCGCTCACCGTGCTGCTGGCCCGGCTCTGGGACGACGCCGGCGACCTCGCCGTCGAGGGGCTCGTCCGGGGGGAGGCGGCGGACCTGCCGCGCACCGAGGACGGGCTGCGCGCCGACGGCGGGGTGCTGCCCGGGGTCGAGCTCGTGGGGCGCGGCTCCCTGCTGTCGCGGACGTGGCGCCGCCCGTCCGTGACGGTCGTGGCGTCGGACGCCGTGCCGCTGGCTCTCGCGTCCAACACGCTGGCGGCGGCGCGCACCGCCCGGCTGTCGGTGCGGCTGGCGCCCGGCCAGGACGTCGACGAGGCCGAGCGGCTGCTGCGCGAGCACCTGGCGGCCACCGTCCCCTTCGGCGCGCACCTCGAGGTCGAGCGGCTGGCCTCGGGGCGGCCCTTCGAGGGCGACCGGCCCGGGCCCGCCCGCGACGCCGCCGACTGGGCGCTGTCGACCGCCTGGGACGGTGCCCGCGTCGCGCACCAGGGGCTCGGCGGCTCGATCCCCCTGGTGGCCGAGCTCCTCGACCTCCTGCCCGACGCCGAGGTGCTCATCACCGGCGTCGAGGACCCGGCCACGGCGGCGCACGGCGTCGACGAGTCGCTCTCGCTCGCGGTGCTGGGGCGGGCGGCGACGGCCGAGACGCTGCTGCTGGCCCGTCTCGCGGGCGAGGTCTGACCGCGCGGACCCGTCCGGCCGGGGCCGGGGGCGCCGTACCCTGGGACGGCCGGACGACGCGGCGGGCCCGCCGCCGACGACCGACCGGCAGCACGGAACAGACCGGCGACCGGCACCGTTGGTGCCGACGACCGCACGACCACGGCGCCGCGGCGCCCGCAGCGCGGAGGCAGACGCCCCATGACGCAGACCACCCAGGACACCGGCACGACGGCCCCCGAGGCCGCGACGGCCGCGCCCGAGCGGACCCACGGGGTCGAGCTCAGCGCGCCCGCCGTGGAGAAGGTCCGGGCCCTGCTCGACCAGGAGGGCCGCGACGACCTGCGGCTCCGCGTGGCCGTGCAGCCCGGCGGCTGCTCCGGCCTCATCTACCAGCTCTACTTCGACGAGCGCTCGCTGGACGGGGACGCCGTGCGCGACTTCGACGGCGTGGGCGTCGTCGTCGACAAGATGAGCGTCCCCTACCTCGACGGCGCGACGATCGACTTCGCCGACACCATCGAGAAGCAGGGCTTCACCATCGACAACCCCAACGCGGGCAGCTCGTGCGCCTGCGGCGACTCCTTCAGCTGAGCCGCACCCCGCCCCCGGCGGGCGCACCGCGGGCCGTCGTCCTCCTCGGGGGGCGGCGGCCCGCGCTGCGTCCCGGGGCGGGGCGGCGCGCGGTGGGACGGGGGACGCGGTGGGTGGCGTGAGCGGCGACGACGCGGCGCGAGCCCCCGGGGACGGCACCGGTCGCCCGGTCGGCGACGGCGCCGGCCACCGCTCGGGGTGGGGCGCCGGCCTCGCCGCCGCCCTGGCGCGCGTCCCGGCGGGGGAGGACCTCGTCGCGACCGGTGCCGACCTGCAGCCGGCGACGCTGCTCGACGCCTACGGGCTCGGGCTGTTCCCCATGGGCCTCGGCGGCGGCGGCCGCCGTCCCCTCGGCTGGTGGTCGCCCGACCCGCGCGGCGTCCTCCCGCTGGACGGGCTGCACGTCAGCCGGTCGCTGCGACGCTCGCGCGCCCGGCTCTCCGTGACCGTGGGCACGGCCTTCGACGAGGTCGTCGAGGGGTGCGCCGACCCGTCGCGCAGCGGACGGTGGATCACCCGCGAGGTCCGGGGCGCGTACGCCCGGCTGCACGCCCTGGGCCACGCCACGAGCGTGGAGGTCCGCGACGACGACGGGGCGCTCGTGGGCGGCCTCTACGGCGTCGTGCTGGGCGGGCTCTTCGCCGGGGAGTCCATGTTCTCCCGGCGCACCGACGCCTCGAAGGTCGCGGTCGCCGCGCTCGTCGACCTGCTGCGCGACGACGGCGCCGACGGTCGCGGCCGCCTCCTCGACGTTCAGTGGCGCACCGACCACCTGGGCACGCTGGGCGTCGTCGAGGTCCCGCGCGGGGAGTACCTCGAGCGGCTCGCGGACGCCGTGGTCCTGCCCCCGCCGCCCGCCCTGGCCGCGCCCGGCAGGCCGCCCGCGCACGCTCCCCGGACGTCCCCGGTCGGGTGACGCGCCGCACGCGGCCCACCGGTCGCCGCCGGGAATGCGGGGGGTAGCCTCCGTCTCGACATCACCACGCTGCTCGGCCGCCCTCCCCGGGGGACGGACGACGGACCCGGAAGGCCGATGGTGCTCCCGACCGCTCCGCCCCACCCCCGCCGCCGCAGGGCGCCCCGCGCGCTCGGCGCGCTGGCCGCCGTCGCGCTGCTGACGGCCGGTTGCTCCGCCGAGGCGGTCTCCACCGGCTGGATGCCCAGCACCCCCACGACGACCGACAACACCGGCACCGTCATCTCGCTGTGGAACGGCTCGTGGATCGCGGCCCTCGCCACCGGCGTGCTCGTCTGGGGCCTCATCATCTGGTGCGTCGTCGCGTACCGCCGCAAGAAGGACGACGTCGGCCTGCCGGCGCAGCTGCGCTACAACGTGCCGCTGGAGATGCTCTACACCGTCGTCCCGCTGATGATGGTCGGCGTCCTCTTCTACTACACCCACCGCGACCAGGTGGACATCGAGACCATCACGCCGCAGGACCAGCGCGAGCTCGAGATCAACGTGGTCGGCAAGCAGTGGGCGTGGGACTTCAACTACACGACCGACGACGTCTACGAGACGTCGACGCAGGTGGACCTGGACGACCAGGGCAACCCGGTCACCGAGATCCCCACGCTGTACCTGCCCGTGGACACGACCGTGACCTTCCACCTCACGGCCCGCGACGTCATCCACTCCTTCTGGGTGCCCGGCTTCCTCTACAAGAAGGACATGATCCCGGGGCGGGACAACTACATGGAGCTCACCCCGCAGGAGATCGGGGTCTTCGAGGGCAAGTGCGCCGAGCTCTGCGGGCAGTACCACTCCGAGATGCTCTTCCGCGTCGCCGTCGTGTCCCAGGAGGACTACGACGAGCAGATGCAGCTCCTCCGTGACGCCGGCCAGACGGGCGCCCTCGGCGAGGACCTCAACAAGCTCAACGCCGACGGCGAGAGGGAGGGCGTCCGGTGACGACCTACTACGAGGCCGCCGGAGCCGGCGAGCCGACCACGAGCACCACCGCCCGCCAGTCGGTCGGCCGCATGTCGCAGCGCACGCTGGGCCGGGCGGTCGTCTCCTGGATCACGAGCACCGACCACAAGGTCATCGGGTACATGTACCTGATCACCTCGTTCTTCTGGTTCCTCGTGGCCGGCGTGATGGCGCTGATCATCCGCGCCGAGCTCTTCGAGCCGGGCATCCAGATCGTGCAGAACAAGGAGCAGTACAACCAGCTCTTCACGATGCACGGCACGATCATGCTGCTGATGTTCGCGACACCGCTGTTCATCGGCTTCGGCAACGTCATCGTGCCGCTGCAGATCGGCGCCCCGGACGTCGCGTTCCCGCGGCTCAACATGTTCTCGTTCTGGCTGTTCCTGCTCGGCGGGGCCATGGTCTTCATGGGCTTCTTCGTGCCGGGCGGCGCGGCCTCCTTCGGCTGGTTCGCCTACGCGCCGCTGTCCAACCCCGTGTACTCACCAGGGGTCGGTGGTGACCTGTGGGTCTTCGGACTGGCGCTGCAGGGCTTCGGCACCATCCTCGGCGGCGTCAACTTCATCACGACGATCGTCTGCATGCGCGCCCCCGGCATGACGATGTTCCGGATGCCGCTGTTCACCTGGAACATCCTGCTGACGGCCGTCCTCGTCATCATGGCGTTCCCGCCCCTGGCCGCCGCGCTCTTCGCGCTCGGCGCCGACCGGCGGCTGGGCGCCCAGGTCTTCGAGGCCGAGAACGGCGGTGCCATCCTCTGGCAGCACCTGTTCTGGTTCTTCGGGCACCCCGAGGTCTACATCATCGCGCTGCCCTTCTTCGGCATCGTCACGGAGATCTTCCCGGTCTTCAGCCGCAAGCCGATCTTCGGCTACAAGGGCCTCGTCTTCGCGACGATCGCCATCGCCGGCCTCTCCGTCACGGTGTGGGCCCACCACATGTACGTGACCGGCGCGGTGCTGCTGCCCTTCTTCGCCTTCATGACGATGCTCATCGCGGTGCCGACGGGCGTGAAGTTCTTCAACTGGATCGGCACGCTGTGGCGGGGGTCCATCACCTTCGAGACGCCGATGCTGTGGTCGATCGGCTTCCTCGTCACCTTCCTCTTCGGCGGGCTCACCGGGATCATCCTCGCCAGCCCCCCGCTGACGTTCCACACCTCCGACACGTACTTCGTCGTGGCGCACTTCCACTACGTCGTGTTCGGCACGGTCGTCTTCGCGATGTTCGCCGGCTTCTACTTCTGGTGGCCGAAGTTCACGGGCACGATGCTCGACGAGAAGCTGGGGAAGATCCACTTCTGGCTGCTGTTCGTCGGCTTCCACGGCACGTTCCTCATCCAGCACTGGCTGGGCGTCGTGGGCATGCCCCGCCGCTACGCGGACTACCTGCAGTCGGACGGCTGGACCGGCATGAACCAGGTCTCGACGATCTTCTCGTTCCTCCTGGGGGCGTCGATGATCCCGTTCGCCTACAACGTCTACAAGACCTGGCGCACGGCGCCGCGCGTCGTCGTCGACGACCCGTGGGGCTACGCCCGGTCGCTCGAGTGGGCCACCAGCTGCCCGCCGCCGCGGCACAACTTCACGTCGATCCCGCGGATCCGCTCGGAGTCGCCGGCGTTCGACCTCCACCACCCGGAGGTGGCGGCGTCCACCGTGACGACGCCGGACCGGGGCACCCTCGACCGGGTCTTCGGCGAGGCGGACCTCAAGGGCGAGCCGAAGGGCAAGAACCAGTGAGCATCGAGACCAAGCTCTTCTTCAGCGGGGTCTTCGTCTTCGTGCCGGTGGGCGTCATCTACGCCCTCTGGTCGGGCGGCGAGGCCGTGGGCACGACGGGCCTCTTCCTCACCGGCGGCCTCGCGGCGATGATCGGTGGGTACCTGTGGCTCACCGCGCGACGGATCGACCCCCGTCCCGAGGACGACCCGCAGGCGCACATCGCGGACGCCCCGGGTGACCAGGGCTTCTTCAGCCCCTGGTCCTGGTGGCCGCTCCCGCTCGCCTTCTCGGCGTTCATGATCTTCTTCGGCGCGGCCGTGGCCTGGTGGGTGGCCTTCATCGGCGCCGCTCTGGCCGCCGTCTCCCTGGTGGGTCTCCTCTTCGAGCACTACCGCGGACGCTTCGCGCACTGACCGTGCCGCCGTCCGACCACGACGCCCCGTCCCTGCGCGCAGGGGCGGGGCGTCGTGCTGCCGGGGGCGGCGCGACGGCCACGGACGGGCCGGTCCCCCTCACGGAGCTCCACGAGACGCCCGAGGGGACCGTCCGCACGACGACGTCCGCGCCGGCGGGTCCGTCGCGCGGGCTGCTCGTCCTCGGCCACGGCGCGGGCGGCGGGGCGGACGTCGTGGCGCCCGACCTGCGGGCCGCCGTCGACGGGGCCCTCGAGGCCGGCTGGAGCGCCGTCCTCCTCGACCAGCCGTGGAAGGTGGCGGGTCGCCGGGTAGCCGTGGCGCCGGCCCGTCTCGACGTCGCCTGGACGGCGGTCGTGGCCGTCCTGGCGTCCCGGCGCGGGTCGACGGGGGGCGGACCGCTCGTCGCCGGAGGACGGAGCGCAGGGGCGCGGGTGGCGTGCCGGACGGCTGCGGCGCTCGACGTGGACGCCGTGGTCGCGCTGGCCTTCCCGCTCGTCCCGACGACGCGGGCCGGGGCGCCGGGCCCGAGCCGGGCACCGGAGCTGGCGACGTCCCTGCCCGTGCTCGTCGTGCAGGGTCGTCGCGACCGCTTCGGGGGGCCGGAGGACGTGAGGGCCGTCGCGGGCCCGCGGACGACCGTGGTGGGGGTCGAGGGCGACCACACGCTGCGCGGCGACGGGGCGGCCGTGACGGCGGCCGTGCGGCGCTTCCTCGACGAGCGGGCGTCGGCGCCGCGCTGAGGACCGGCGGCGTCAGCCGAGCGGGGTGACGAGGACGCCGGCGAGGTCGGAGACGACGGCTGCGCGCAGCTCTCGAGCGCGCTCCGGCGTCACGAGCCCGTCCGCCGCCGCCTCGTCGACACGCTGCACGGCGGCCGCCTCCAGGGCGTCCCCGACCTCGTGGACGTCGACCCCGCGGTCCCGCGCCACGGAGGCCAGCGTGGCGCCCTCACGGCGCAGGTCGGCGGCGAGCTCGTCGGCGGTCGTCCGGAGCGGGACCGCGGCGGCAGCGAGCGCGTCACCGGCGAGGCCGGTCCAGGAGCTCGGCGCCCTTGCAGGGAGGTCGCCCGACCCGTCGCCGGCGTCGAGCCCGCGGTCGAGCGCGCGGACGGCGTCGGCCACCTCGGCGTCCGTGAGGGTGCCGTCGCCGAGGGTGGCGACCGCGGCGTCGCGGGTGTCGGAGGCGCCCTGGCGGGCGGGGGAGAGGAGTGCCTCGGCGCCGTCCTCCGCGAGCGCGGGCCCGACGAGGGCGGCGGCGCCCGCGACCGCCAGTCCAGCGACGACGGCGGTGGTACGTCGGCCCATGGTCGGTCTCCTCGTCGGCCTCGGTCGCGTGCGGTGTGCGGTGCGGTGCGGTGCGGTGCGGTGCGCAGCCTGCCGGTCCCTCCTGCCAGCGGGCTGGGTTCCACCTGGCAAGGGCGGGCCGTCGGACGCACCCGCGTCGTGCGGGCGCTCCGGAGGGGACGGCGGCGTCGCCGCAGCGCCGGCGCTCGCTGGATACGCCGGGCCGGTACGTGCCGGGACGACGACGCCCCCTCCCGCGCGCGGCGGGAGGGGGCGTCGTCGTGGGCCACCGGGGGTGGCCGGGGAGGTCAGTCGGGCGTGCCCGAGGTGATCTCTCGGCGGGACTCGACCGGCTGCTCGATGGCCTCGTGCTCGCCGTGGTGCTGCGCCGCCGCCAGCTCGCGGGGCGTGACGGGCTCGACCCGGTCCTCGAAGAAGAAGTTCGAGAGCGAGGCGCGCACGCGCTCCACGGGGGAGGGCTTGGAGCCGTCCTCGTAGCGACGCGGCGGGATCGACAGGGGGCGGTAGGCCTCGTGCTGGACGAGCACCCAGCGGTCGGAGTCGCTGAGCGGCTCGTGGACCTCGAAGTACTCGCCGTCGGCGGTGCGGACGACCCGGCCGGTCTCGTGGCCGTGGAGCGCCAGCTCGCGGTCCTTGCGCTGCAGCGCCATGCAGATGCGCTTCGTCACGACGAAGGCCACCGGCGGGAGCACGAAGAACGCGAAGCGCAGGAGCCACGTGAGGTCGTTGATCGACATCCCGAAGGCGATGGCCATGAGGTCGTTGCCGGCCGCGGCCCACATGACGCAGTAGCTGACGATCGCCGTGACGCCGATGGCCGTGCGGACCGGGGCGTTGCGGGGACGGTCGAGCAGGTGGTGCTCCCGCTTGTCGCCCGTGACCCACTGCTCGAGGAAGGGGTAGGCGATGAGGCCGACCACCATGATCCCGGGCACGACGAGGGACGGCAGGAAGACGTTGAGCGAGAGCGTGTAGCCGGCCAGGTAGAACTCCGGCTGGCCCGGCATGAGCCTGAGCAGCCCGTCGACGAAGCCGATGTACCAGTCCGGTTGGGTGCCGGCCGAGACCGGTGACGGGTCGTAGGGCCCGTAGTTCCAGATCGCGTTGATGGAGACCACCGACGAGATGAGGACGATGACGCCGAGGACGATGAAGAAGAAGCCACCGGCCTTGGCCGCGTACACCGGCATCAGCGGAAAGCCGACGACGTTGTCGTTGGTCCGCCCGGGGCCGGGGTACTGGGTGTGCTTGTGGGCGACGACCAGCGCCAGGTGCAGGGCGATGACCGCGAGCGTGATCCCCGGCAGCACGAAGACGTGGAGGATGTAGAGCCGCGGGATAATCGTCTCGCCGGGGAACTCCCCGCCGAAGAGGAAGAACGTGATGTACGTGCCGACCACCGGGATGGCCAGGATGACGCCCTGGATGATCCGCAGGCCGTTGCCGGACAGCAGGTCGTCCGGCAGCGAGTAGCCGGTGAAGCCGAGGGCCAGGGCGAGGATCGCGAGCACGACGCCGAGCACCCAGTTGAACTCACGCGGCTTGCGGAACGCGCCGGTGAAGAAGACGCGGAACATGTGCACGACGATGGCGGCGACGAAGATCAGGGCCGACCAGTGGTGCACCTGCCGCATGAGCAGGCCGCCGCGGATGTCGAAGGACAGGTGCAGCGACGAGGCGTAGGCCTCGGACATCGTCACGCCGTACAGGGGGGCGTACGAGCCCTCGTAGGTGATGAGGGTCATGCTCGGCACGTAGAACAGCGCGAGGAACGTGCCGGAGATCAGCAGGATGAGGAAGCTGTAGAGCGCGACCTCTCCCAGCATGAACGACCAGTGGTCGGGGAAGACCTTGCGGGCGAAGCCCTTGACCAGTCGTGCCGCGCCGATGCGCTCGTCGAGGTAGTCGGCCGCGCCGGCGGACAGGCGGGCGGTGCGGCTTGCCGGGGTGGTGGTGCCGGTGGTGCTCATCCGCGCTCCCAAAAGCTGGCTCCGGGCGGTTCGTGGAAGTCTGACGTCGCCACCAGGTAGCCCTCGTCGTCCACCTCGATGGGCAGCTGGGGGAGGGCACGCTTGGCCGGGCCGAAGATGACCTTGCAGTGCTGGGTCAGGTCGAACGTCGACTGGTGGCAGGGGCAGAGCAGGTGGTGCGTCTGCTGCTCGTAGAGCGCCACGGGGCACCCGACGTGCGTGCAGATCTTCGAGAAGGCGTAGATGCCGTCGACGTCCCAGCCCTCGCGGTCGGCGCGGTACTGCACCACGCCCGGGTCGACACGCATGATGAGGACGGCCGCCTTGGCCTTCTCGTCGAGGAAGTGCGAGCTCTCGTACAGGTTCTCCGGGATGACGTGGAAGACCGACCCGAGCGTGACGTCGGCGGCGCGGATCGGCTCCGCCGAGGGGTCGAGCGCGAGGCGCACGCCGGGGGCCCACAGGGTCGTGCTGAGCGAGTCGCCCGGCAGCGGCCCGAGGTCGCGCAGGAGCGCCACCGCGGGGAGGGGCGCCAGCGCCGCGGCGCCCACTAGGCCGCCGAGGATGAACGGGCGCCGGCCGAGGCCGGACTCCTGACCGCTGGCCGTCATGATCTCGGCCGCCGTCGCACGCTCCTCGTCCGTGCCGCGCTGCGGGTGACGCTCGTCGATGGCCTCGGTGTCGGGCATCAGCGTCTTGGCCAGGTGCACGGCCGCGGTGCCGATGAAGAAGATGCCGAAGCCCAGGCCGAGGCCGAGCGTGATGTTCGACAGCCGGAGCGTGCCGAAGGTGCCGTCGAGGGGGATGGCGAAGTAGCCGACGAGCGAGACGACGGTGCCCAGGGCCGAGAGCCCCAGCATCGCGAGCACCTGCCGCTCGGCGCGGCGGGCCGCCTTCGGGTCGGAGTCGGCGCGCCGGTGCTGGTGCGCCGGCAGGCCCGGGTTGCGGAAGCGGACCGGCGTGCGGCCGGCGTCCGGCTGGTCGACCGCGGACTTGTCGCTGTTGGGGAGCTGGACGTCGCTCACGAGGACTTCGCCCCCAGCCAGACCGCGCAGCCGATGAGGAGGACCATCGCGCCGACCCAGACGAACAGGCCCTCGGTGACGGGGCCGATGGAGCCGAGCGACCAGCCGCCGGGGCTGGGCTCGGTGTTCACGTGGTCGAGGTAGCTGATGATCTGCTGCTTCTCGGCGGGCGTGATGTTGTCGTCGTTGAAGACGGGCATCGACTGCGGGCCGGTCTGCAGGGCCTCGTAGATGTGGCGGGGCTCGACGCCGTCCAGGGACGGCGCGTACTTGCCCTGCGTGAGGGCGCCGCCGGCCCCGACGACGTTGTGGCACATGGCGCAGTTGATGCGGAAGAGCTCGCCGCCGGCGGCGATGTCGTCGGGGTCCTCGGACACCGTCAGGTACTCGTCGGCCGGGATGGCCGGGCCGGGGGCCAGCGACGCCACGTAGGCCGCCAGGTCGGCGGTGTCCTGGTCGTCGAAGACGCGCGGCTTCTGCGGGGCCTGGGGGGCCTGCTGGGCGAGCGGCATGCGGCCGGTGGCGACCTGGAAGTCGACGGAGGCCGCGCCCACGCCGATGAGGCTGGGTCCGCCGGTGCCGCCCTGGGCCTGGAGCCCGTGGCAGGTGGCGCAGTTGGCGAGGAAGAGCTCCTGCCCGCGGTCGACGTCGCCCTCGGCGTCGTTGATCGTGGGGGCGGCGTCGGCCTGGCCGGGGGCGACGGCGGTGTAGGCCGCCCCCGTGACGACGAGCGCCAGGAGCAGCAGCATCGCGGTCGCCAGCGGGTGCCGGCGGCGTGCGGCGAGTTGTCTCACGTCCTGATGTTCCTCACGCTCGGGGTGGTGCGGGGGTGACGGGTGCGCGCGGGGCGCGGGTGCAGGGCGCTCGCCCGGTACTTCGGGCCCGACGGGCTCACTGGATCAGGTAGATGACGGCGAAGAGGCCGACCCAGACCACGTCGACGAAGTGCCAGTAGTACGACGTGACGATGGCGCTCGTCGCCTCGTGGTGGCCGAAGCGGTACGAGGCGAAGGCGCGGGCGATGACGACGCAGAAGGCGATGAGGCCGCCGATGACGTGGAGGCCGTGGAACCCGGTGGTCAGGTAGAAGACCGAGCCGTAGGGCGAGCTGGCGATCGTCAGGCCTTCACTGACGAGCGTCGCGTACTCCCACACCTGGCCGCCGATGAAGGTCGAGCCCATGAGGAAGGTGAGGACGTACCACTCGACCATGCCCCAGCGGCGCACGTTCAGCAGGCTGCCCGTGCGGTACGGCTGGAAGCGCTCGGCGGCGAAGACGCCGAGCTGGCAGGTGACCGAGCTGAGCACGAGGATCGTCGTGTTGATCGACGCGAACGGCAGGTCGAGGAGCGGCGTCTCCTCGCCCCACAGGGCCGGGCTGACGGCGCGGATCGTGAAGTACATCGCGAAGAGCCCCGCGAAGAACATCAGCTCGCTGGAGAGCCACACGATGGTGCCGACCGAGACCATGTTGGGCCGGTTGACCGTGCTGTGGCCGACGGCCGTGGGGACTGCGGTCTCGGAGGTCACGAGAGCAGTATGGACGACGCGGCGACGCCCGACACGGGGGGTGCGCGCGTGTCGTCCGGCACAGCCCGTCGTGTCCGTCCCGTGACCTCGTGGGCCCGTCCGGCGCCGTCGGCGCGCGGCTCCGGGACGGCCGCGGCGGGGCCCCGGGTGGCTAGTCTCCGTCCCGTGCAGGCGACCGCCGGGCCCTCGTGGCGAGACCTGACCGCACGGCTGCTCGCCGGCCACGACCTCACGGCCGCGGAGACCGCGTGGGCCATGGGCCGGGTCGTCGCGGGCGAGGCCCCGGCGGTCCCGCTGACCGGCTTCCTCGTCGCCCTCCGGGCGAAGGGCGAGTCCGTGGCGGAGCTGACCGGGCTCGCCGACGCGATGCTCGAGGTCGCCGTGCCGCTGGACGTGCCGGGCCGGGCGCTCGACGTCGTCGGCACCGGCGGCGACATGGCGAGCACCGTCAACCTGTCGACGATGGCGGCGCTCGTGGCCGCCGGCGCCGGCGAGCGGGTCGTCAAGCACGGCAACCGGGCGGCGTCGTCCGCCTGCGGCACGGCCGACGTCCTCGAGGCGCTGGGGGTCCGGCTGGACCTGCCCCCCGCCCGGGTCGCCGAGGTGGCGGTCGAGGTCGGCATCACCTTCTGCTTCGCGCCCGTCGTCCACCCCTCGATGCGGCACGCGGCCCCCGTGCGCCGCGAGCTCGGGCTGCCGACGGCCTTCAACCTGCTCGGTCCCCTGACCAACCCCGCGCGGCCCGCGGCCGCGGCGGTCGGCGTCGCGGACGCGCGGACGGCCCCGCTCGTCGCCGGCGTCATGGCCGCCCGCGGCACCGACGCCCTCGTCGTCCGCGGCGGCGACGGGCTCGACGAGCTGACGACGACGGCGCCGACGACGGTGTGGTGGGTGCACGCCCCGGAGGGCGGCGACGACGGGACGCCCCGTGCGGTGCGCGAGCTCGTCGTCGACGCGGTCGACCTCGGCCTGCCGCGCTCCGTCCCCGAGGACCTGCGCGGCGGCGGCCCGGCCGAGAACGCCGCGGTGGTCCGCGACCTCCTCGCGGGGCGGCCCGGGCCGGTGCGCGACGCCGTGCTGCTCAACGCGGCCGGCGCCCTCGTCGCGGCGGAGGGCGGCGGGGGCGACCTGGCCGGCCGGCTGTCCGCCGCGCTGGGGCGGGCGGCGGCGTCCGTCGACTCCGGCGCCGCGGGCGACGTCCTCGAGCGGTGGGTCGCGGCGACCTCCGCCTGAGCGGGCGCGAGCGCCCGCCTCAGCCCTCGAGACCCAGGTCGAAGGCCTGCTCGAGGTCGTGCCGCGAGTAGGTGCGGAAGGCGATGTGCGTGCGCGTGCGCACGACGCCGGGCACCTTGCTGATGCGGTCGGCGACCGCGTCGGCCAGGTCCTCGTGGCGGCGGGCCCGCACGACGGCGACGAGGTCGACGTCGCCCGTCACGGAGTAGACCTCCGTGACGTCGGGCAGGTCGGCGATGGCGGCGGCCGCCTCGGGGATGAGGGCGGCCTCGGTGTCGACGAGGACGATGGCGGTGATCACGGACGCGCTCCGGCGGTCTCGGCGGTGAGGGGCGCGCCCAGGGTGGCGCGCGGGGCCGTCGGCGTCGAGCGGGCCGCGGCCGCCGGCGGGTGCGCCGCCGGCGCGACGGCACCCGGCCCCGGGGGGACGGGTGCGCCGGTCGCGTCGGCGTCCTCCTCTGGGTCCTCCTCGTCCGGCACGCCCCGGGCCTCCTCGGCCGGCCAGGCGACGACCGCGTCGGCGCCCGCCGCCTCCTCGGCCACGGCCGCGAGCTCCTCCACCGGGGGGAGGGGGAGCCGGAGGCGCCCCGCGGCGCCGGCGGCCCCGTGCAGCGGGCTGGCCCACACGCCGTCGAGCTCGACGAGGCGCACGCCCTCCTGCTCGAGCCAGCGCGCCACGAGCTCGGTCTCCTCGACGAGGGCGGCCGGCGCCGGTCCGGCCGGCGCGCCGACGACCTCGCCGGCCTGCCGCAGGGACGCCACGACGACCATCGGGTCGGTGCCGGCCGGCGCGACCGCCGTGCCCGCCAGCCGTCCGTGGCGGACGAGGACGAGCTCCCAGCCGCCCCCGTCCTCCGGCGGACGGCGACGGGCGGCGACGAGCTCGGGCGCCGCGGCCAGGGGGGCGAGCCGCTGCCGCGCGCCGGCGGCGGCGAGGTAGGCCAGCAGCCGGTCCCGGTGGGCGGCGGCCTCCTCGAAGCGCTCGGCGGCCGCGGCCTCGCCCGCCCGGCGCAGGCCCGCCTCGACGACCGCACGGGGGTCGTCGAGCATCGAGGCCCGCGCCGCCTCGACCACCACGGAGTAGCCCTCGCGGTCCTGGGCCCCGGTGCAGGGGGCCCCGCACCGCCCGAGCGCCGCCAGGGCGCACGCCGACGCCGACGGGGACGGCCGGGCGGGCAGCCGCCCCGCGCAGCGGCGCAGGGCGTGCGCCTCCTGCAGGGCCTCGACCGCCAGCGCGGCCGCCGCCGCGCCGCGGACGGGACCGAGGTAGGTGGCGCCGTCCTCGGCCACCCGTCGGACGACGGACAGCCGGGGGAAGGCCTCGTCGGTGAGCTTGAGCCAGCGGGTCCGCTCCGGCCGCGTCGAGCGGCGGTTGTAGGCGGGCCGGTGCTCGGCGATGAGGCGCAGCTCGCGGACGGCGGCCTCGAGCGGCGTCGGGCAGACCACGGGGACCACCCGGGCGGCGCGCGCGAGCATCTGCTCCATGCGCGCGCGGGTCTCGGAGGACGTGAAGTAGCTGCGGACCCGGCGCCGGATGCAGCGGGACGTGCCGACGTAGAGGACCTCGCCGAGCGCGTCGACGAAGAGGTAGACCCCCGGCGCGTCGGGCAGGCCCTCGGCGAGGTGGCGGCGGGCGCGCCGCGCGGGGGAGACCCGCGTGCCGGCGCGCTGCTGCTCGCGGAGGTCCTCGAGCGTCCGGACGCCCACGCCGCCGAGCCGGCCCAGGAGGCCGTGGAGGACGTCCACCGTGGCGCGCGCGTCGTCGAGGGCGCGGTGCGTCGGGGTCGTCGTGGCGCCGAGGTGCTCGGCGAGCGTGGCCAGCTTGTGGTTGCGGACCTCGTCGCGGGCCAGGACGGCCCGGGCGAGCGGCACCGTGTCGACGACCTCGTTGCCCGGCCAGCGGCGTCCGGCGCGGGCGCCCGCGGCCCGGAGGAAGCCCGTGTCGAAGGGGGCGTTGTGCGCGACGAGGACGGCGTCGCCGACGAACTCCCAGAAGGCCGGGAGCACCTCCTCGACGCGCGGGGCCGCGGTGAGCATGGCGTCGGTGATGCCCGTGAGCACCGTGATGAGCGGCGGGACGGGGCCGCCCGGGTCCACGAGCGTCGACATCTCGCCGAGCACCTCGCCGCCCCGCACCTTCACCGCGCCGATCTCCGTGATGGCGCACGTGCGCGACGAGCCGCCCGTCGTCTCGAGGTCGACGACGACGAACGTCACCTCGTGCAGGGGCGTCCCCAGGTCGTCGAGCGACGTCTGGACGGGGACCCGCGGCGCCCGGGGGGCGCCGGGCGCCGGCGGGGGCGCGGCCGGCGGGGTGCGGGGCAGGGCGACGGGCATGCGGGGGACCGTAGGCGGGCCCCCCGACAGCGACCGGCCGCCGCGCCCGCCGACCGGGTGGCGGGCGCGGCGGCCGGTCGACGGGGCCCGCCCGCGCCGGGCCGTCGACGCGGACCCCGGGGCGGCGCGGCGGGGGCGTTGTCGGTGCCCCTCCCTAGCGTCCGTCGCGTCGGTCGGGGTCCCCCGGCCGCCGAGCGAGGGGAGTTGCTGTGATCGTCGACTGCGACGGCTGCGCGGTGCGTGGCCCGGCCTGCTCCGACTGCGTCGTCAGCGTGCTCTTGGGCATGCCGGCGGTCCGCCGGGACGAGCCGGCGGGCCCGCGGCCCGCCGAGGACCTCGACGAGGCCGAGCGCGCGGCCATCGCCGTGCTGGCGGGCTCGGGCCTGGTCCCGCCGCTGCGGCTCGTGCCCGTCGGCCCGCCCGCGGCGGACGGGCCGCCGGCCGGCGGCTCCTACGATGCCCGGCGTGGACGGGCGACCAGGGCGGGCTGACGCGGGCGCCGCCCGGCCCGCCGGCCGGCGGCGGCGCCCCGGCCGGTCCGCCCTGTTCCTCGTCGGCGCCCTCGTCGTCGTCCTCGGCGTGGCCGCGGCCCTGCTCGTGCCCCGGGCGGCGGACGGGCCCGACGTCGGCGCACCCGACCCGTCGCCGTCGCCGACCGCGTCGGCGGTGCCCGCCGCGGAGGCCCGGGAGGCCGCGCTGCAGGAGCTGCTCGACCGCCGTGCCGCCGCGGTGCTGGCGGGCGACGTCGCCGGCGTCGTCGGGACGGCGGACCCGGCCGCCCCCGACTTCCGGGCGCGCCAGGAGGCCACGGCCACCGGGCTCGCGCGGGTGCCGCTCGAGCGCTGGTCCTACGAGGTGCGGGGCGAGGGCGCCCCGCTCGGGGCCGGCCGGCTCGCCGAGCTGGGGCCGGACGCCTGGGTGGCCGACGTGCTCCTGTCCTACCGGGTGGCGGGCGTCGACCCCGTGGACCAGCAGCGGGAGCAGTCCCTCACCGTCGTCCGCCGCGACGGCGCGTGGCTCCTCACCGCGGACGACGACGGCCCCACGCGCGCCGACCTGTGGGACCTCGGCGTCGTCGACGTCGTGCAGACCGAGCGGACGGTCGTCGTCGGCACCGCCCCGCGGGCGGTGCTCGAGGAGCAGGGGGCGCTGGGCGACGTCGCGGCCCGCCGGGTCGACGCCGTCTGGGGGACGTCGTGGCCCCGGCGGACCGTGCTGGTCGTCCCCGCCGACGAGCAGCAGCTCGCCCGCGTGCTCGGGCGCGACGGCACGGCCGGGCTCGACCAGCTCGCGGCCCTCACCGTCGGCGCCGAGCGCGGCTCCGGTGCCGCGGGCGCGGAGGGGGCCGTCGACCGCGTGCTCGTCAACCCCTCCGGCCTGGCCCGGCTGGAGGAGCGCGGCCGCACGGTCGTCCTCACGCACGAGACGACGCACGTGGCCGTCCGCGCCGGCGCCGCCGCGGACCCGCCGCTCTGGCTGTCCGAGGGCTTCGCCGACCTCGTGGGCTACGCCCCCGGCGAGGGCGAGGAGGCGCTGCCGCCCGAGGCCGTGGCCGCCGACCTCCTCGACGCGGTCCGCCGCGACGGGCCGCCGGCGTCCCTCCCCGCCCCCGAGGCCTTCGACGCGACGCGCGGCGACGTCGCGCCGGCCTACGGCGCCGCCTACCTCGCGGCCCGGACGGTGGAGCAGCGGTACGGGCGCCCGGCCCTGCTGGAGCTCGTCCGCGCCACGACCGGGCGGGCCCCGGCCGAGGTGGCCGGCGAGGTCGTGCCCGGCGCGGCGCCCGTCCCGCCCGAGCAGGCCGTCCCGCAGGTGCTCGGCGTGGACCTGGCCGTGCTCGAGCAGCAGTGGCGAGACGACGTCGTCGCGCTCGCGGGGACGGCCTGACGTGGCGCCGTCCCCCCGTGGTGGCCGGACGCTCGTCGTCACCAACGACTTCCCGCCGCGCACGGGCGGCATCGAGTCCTTCGTCCTCGCCGTCGCGACCCGGCTGCCGGCCGACGAGGTCGTCGTCCACACCGCCCGCCAGCCGGGCGACGCGGCGCACGACGCGGCCCTGCCCTTCCCCGTCGTCCGCGACCCGGCCCGCCTGCTCGTGCCGACGCCCGCGGTCGTGCGCCGCGTCGTCGCGACGGCGCGCGAGCACGGCTGCGACCGCGTCTGGTTCGGCGCCGCCGCGCCGCTGGCCCTCATGGCGCCCGCGCTCCGCCGGGCCGGGGTGCGCCGCCTCGTCGCGACGACGCACGGCCACGAGGTCTGGTGGTCCTCCCTGCCGGGCGCCCGGACGGCGCTGCGGGCGATCGGCCGGCGCGTCGACGTCGTCACCGCCCTCGGGCCGTGGTGCGCGGGGCGCATCGCCCGCCCCCTCGCGCCCGCCGCCCGCGAGCGGCTCCAGCGCCTCGTGCCGGGGGTCGACGCCACGCGCTTCCGGCCCGGGGCCGGCGACGGCGCCGTCCGCCGCGCCCACGGGCTGGGCGACCGGCCCGTCGTCGTCTGCGTCTCGCGCCTCGTCGCCCGCAAGGGCCAGGACGTCCTCGTCCGGGCCCTGCCCGCCGTCCTGGCGCAGGTGCCCGACGCGGTGCTCCTCGTCGTCGGCGACGGCCCCGCCCGGCGGCGCGTCGAGCGGCTGGCCCGCCGCCTCGGCGTCGCGGATGCCGTCGTCATGGCCGGGCGGGTCGGCTGGGACCGCACGCCGGAGCACTACGCCGCCGGCGACGTCTTCGCCATGCCGACGCGCACCCGGCTCCTCGGCCTCGAGCCGGAGGCCCTGGGCATCTGCTACCTCGAGGCGGCCGCGACCGGGCTCGCCGTCGTGGGAGGGCGCTCCGGCGGCGCCCCGGACGCGGTCCTCGAGGGGCGCACCGGGCTCGTCGTGGACGGGCGCGACGTGGCCGCCGTCGCCGCCGCGGTGGCCGCCCTGCTGCGGGACCGCGCCCGTGCGCGGGCCATGGGCGCGGCGGGCCGGGAGTGGGTGGCCTCGACGTGGTCCTGGGACGGGCAGGTGGCGCGCCTCCGGGGGCTGCTCGACCCGGCGGTGCCGCTGCCCGTCGCCGCGGACCCGGCCCTCCGGCTCGGGCCCTGACGACGCCGGCCGGCCAGGTCCCCGCCGGCGGGCCCCGGGGCGGTCAGCGCGGCGGCGCCGCCGCGTAGATCTCCTCGACGCGGTCGGCGTGGTCGCGCAGCACGGCCTGGCGCTTGAGCTTGAGCGACGGCGTGAGGTGCCCCGTCTCCTCGGTGAGGTCGGTCGGCAGGACGACGAAGCGCCGCACCGACTCGGCGCGGGACACGGCCTCGTTGGCGGCGTCGACGGCGCGCTGCACCTCGGCCACGACCTCGGGCAGCGCCGACGCCTCCGCCGGGCCGACGGCGGGCAGGCCGTGGTTGGACAGCCAGATCGGCAGCATGTCCGGGTCGAGCGTCACGAGGGCGCCGACGAAGGGCCGGCCGTCGCCGACGACCATGCACTGCCCCACGAGCGGGTGGGCGCGCAGCCGGTCCTCGAGGACGGCGGGGGCCACGTTCTTGCCGGCCGCGGTGACGAGGATCTCCTTGGACCGGCCGGTGATGCGCAGGTAGCCGTCGTCGTCGAGGTGCCCGAGGTCGCCGGTGCGGAACCAGCCGTCGACGGTGGCGGCCGCGGTGGCCGCGTCGTCGTGCCAGTAGCCCGCGGTCACGTGGGCGCCGCGGAGCTGGATCTCGCCGTCGTCGGCCACCCGGACCGAGGTGCCCGGCAGCGGTCGGCCCACGGTGCCGATGCGCAGCGCGTCGGGCGTGCAGACCGTCGTGGGCGCCGTCGACTCGGTGAGGCCGTAGCCCTCGAGCACGGTGATGCCCACGCCGCGGAAGAAGTGGCCGAGACGCTCGCCGAGCGGCGCGCCGCCGGAGACGGCGTACTCGAGCCGACCGCCCGTGGCCGCGCGGATGCGGCGGTAGACGAGCCGGTCGAAGAGCGCGTGCTGGGCCTTGAGCAGCAGGCCCGCGCCGCCGGACTGCTCCGCCCGGCTCCAGCGCTCGGCCACGCCGGCCGCCCGGCGGAAGAGGTCGCCCCGGCCGGCCGCGTCCGCCTTCGCCTCGGCGCCGTTGTAGATCTTCTCGAAGACGCGGGGGACCGACAGGACGTACGTCGGGCGGAAGGACACGAGGTCGTCGGCCAGCTGCTTCGGGTCCGGCGTGTGCCCCATCGGCGTGCGCGCGGCCACGGCGAGGACCTGGACGAAGCGCCCCAGGACGTGGGCCAGCGGGAGGAAGAGGAGCGTCGAGGCGTCCTGGCCGCGCAGGACCCCCGGCATGAGCGCGACCGCGTTCTCCGCGAGAAGGAGGAAGCCCTCGTGGGTCAGCACGCAGCCGCGCGGGCGCCCCGTCGTGCCCGACGTGTAGATGAGCGTGGCGGGGGAGGAGCCCCGCAGGGACGCCCGCCGCCGGTCGAGCTCGGCGCGGTCCACGTCGGCGCCGAGCGCGCGGAGGGCGTCGAGCCCGCCGTCGTCGACGGTCCACGTCGGCGAGCCGTCGCCCTCCGCGCGCGCCCGTGACACGAGGCCGGCGTGCGCCGCCGTCTCCGCGACGACGACCCGCGCGCCGGAGTCCTGCAGCACCCAGGCCACCTGCTCGCGCGAGCTCGTCTCGTAGACCGGCACCGTGACGGCGCCCGCGGTCCAGATCGCGAAGTCGACGAGCGTCCACTCGTAGCGGGTGCGGGACATGAGGCCGACCCGGTCGCCGACGGCGACGCCCGCCGCGACGAGGCCCGCGGCGACGTCCTCGACCTCGCGGCGGAACTGCGCCGCGGTGACGTCGGCCCAGCCGCCGGAGCCGTCCGGGCGCCGGAAGGACACGGCGTCGGGCTGCTCGTCGGCGTTGACGACGACGAGGCGCGCCAGGTGGTGCGCGGGGTCGGCGTCCACGAGCGGGGGTCGGCTGGCCTCGCGCACGGGCGTCTCCTCGGACCCGCCGGGGCGTCGGGCCGACGGCGACGGCCCCGGCGCCGCCCCGGGCCGGTGCCTCCAGCGTAGGGGTGGGTCGCCCCGACGACGGCGCCCCCGCCCGTCCCGGCGTGGCCGTGCGGCGGCGGGAGGGCCCGCGGGCGCTAGCCTCCTGGCCCGGAGCCCGTCCGCCGCAGCCGGCGTGGCGGCGAGGGCGAGGACGGGAGCCGGATGAGCACCATCGGCGTGGACATCGGCGGGACCAAGATCGCGGCCGGGGTCGTCGACGACGACGGCGCGGTCCTGGCCCGCACCCGGCGCGACACCCCGGCGACCGACCCGGAGGCCATCGAGGACGCCGTGGCCGACGCCGTCGCCGAGCTGCGGGCCGAGCACGACGTGACGGCCGTCGGCGTCGCGGCCGCGGGGTACGTGGACGCCACCCGCTCCGTCGTCGTCTTCGCGCCCAACCTCTCCTGGCGGCACGAGCCGCTGCGCGAGGAGGTCGAGAAGCGGGTCGGGCTGCCGGTCGTCGTCGAGAACGACGCCAACGCCGCCGCCTGGGGCGAGTTCACGCACGGCGGCGGGAAGGGCAGCCGCGACATGGTGCTGCTGACCGTCGGCACGGGCCTCGGCGGCGGGATCGTCCTCGACGGCGAGCTGGTCCGAGGCACGGGCGGCATGGCCGCCGAGGTCGGCCACCTGCGCGTCGTCCCCGACGGCCACCAGTGCGGCTGCGGCCGGACCGGCTGCTGGGAGCAGTACGGCTCCGGCTCGGCGCTCGTCCGCTGGGCGCGGGCGCTCGCGCGCACCGAGCCCGTCGCCGCCGCGCGGCTCCTCGAGCTCTCCGGCGGCGACCCCGACGCCGTCATGGGCGTCCACGTCACGCAGGCGGCCGAGGAGGGCGACGTCGCGGCGGTGCGCCTCGTGGCCACGCTGGGGCGCTGGCTCGGCGAGGGCGCCGCGAGCCTGGCCGCCGTCCTCGACCCGGGGCTCGTGCTCGTCGGCGGCGGCGTCAGCGAGGCCGGCGACCTCCTCCTGCAGCCGATGCGCGAGGCCTTCGCCGGCGCGCTGACGGCGGCCATGCACCGTGACCTCGCCCGGATCGACGCCGCCGTCCTCGGCAACGACGCGGGCATGGTCGGGGTCGCGGCGCTCGCCGCGCGCCCGTGAGCCGTCCGCCCGGCCCGCAGGACGACCTCCCGGACCGGCCCGGCCGGGACGGCCTGCCGCCCGCGCGGCCCCGCCGGCGGCCGCGCGACGGCGAGGGCACCCCGGCGCAGCGCCGCCGCGCCGCCCGCGAGCGCTCGACCCTGCTCCCCGGCGGCGTCGACGAGGTCGCCCGGCAGCGGCGGCACCAGGCGGGGGAGCGGCTCCGCCGCCAGGCGCGGCGGGCGTGGATCGGGGACGGGCTCGCCATCGGCATCGACATCGGCGGCACGAAGGTCGCGGCCGGCGTCGTCGACGCCGAGGGCCGCGTGGTCGCCCGGGCCCGCCGGGAGACGCCGACCCGCAGCCCGCAGGCGGTCGAGGACCTCATCGCCGACCTCGTCGAGGAGCTGTCGGCCCGCCACGACGTCGTGTCGGTCGGCATCGGCGCCGCGGGCTTCGTCGACGCCACCCGCTCGACGGTCCTCTTCTCCCCGCACCTCGCGTGGCGGGACGAGCCGCTCCGCGAGGCCGTGGAGCTGCGCGTGCGCGAGCGGCTCGGCCGGCGCGTCGGCCGTCGCACGCTCGTGGAGAACGACGCCAACGCCGCGGCCTGGGCGGAGTACCGCTTTGGCGCGGGACGCGGCGAGCCGCACCTCGTCGTCATCACCCTCGGCACGGGCATCGGCGGCGCCGTCGTCCGCGACGGGCGCCTGCAGCGGGGGCGGTACGGCATCGCCGGCGAGTTCGGCCACATGGTGCTCGTGCCCGGCGGGCACCGCTGCGAGTGCGGCAACCGCGGCTGCTGGGAGCAGTACGCGTCGGGCAACTCCCTCGGCCGCGACGGGCGGGAGCTGGCGCGGGGCGGCTCGCCCTTCGGCCACGCCCTGCTCGCCGGGGCCGGCGGCGACGCCGAGGCGGTCCGCGGCCCGGTCGTGACCGCCGCCGCCCGCGCCGGCGACCCGGCGGCGGTGGAGATCATGGAGGACACGGGGCGCTGGCTCGGGACGGGGCTGGCCAACCTGGCCGCCGCCCTCGACCCGGGCACCTTCGTCATCGGCGGCGGCGTCAGCGAGGCCGGCGAGCTGCTGCTCGGCCCGGCGCGCGAGGAGATGCGGCGCACCCTCACGGGCCGCGGGCACCGGCCCGAGGCGGAGGTCGTCCTGGCGCGGCTCGGGCCGGACGCCGGCCTCGTCGGCGCGGCGGACCTCTCGCGGGGCTGGGGATGACGGCCGGGCGGGCACCGGGGACGACGCTGCGTGTCCTCACCTGGAACGTCCACGGGCTGCGCGCGGGCGCCGACGCCGTCGCCGGGGTGCTGCGCGACGCCGGGTGCGACGTCGCCCTCCTGCAGGAGGGCCCCCGCGGGCCCCGCACGCTGCCCCGCGCCGCCGACCTCGCGCGCCGCGCCGGGATGCTCGTCGGCGCCGCCGGCCGGCCCGCCGCGGGGGCCGTCGTCCTCGTCGCCGCCCGGCTCGACGTCCTCGCGGCCGCGGCGACGGAGCTGCCCGTCCGCGGGCTGCGCATGCCCGTCCGCGGGAGCGCGACGGCGCTCGTGGCCCCGCCCGGGGGCGCGCCCGTCGTCGTCTCCAGCGCCCACCTCGGCCTCTCCGAGGACGAGCGGGCCGACCACGTCCGGCGGCTGCAGCCGCTGCCGGACGACGTCGTCGGCCGGGCGCCCGGGGCCGTCCCGCGCGTCGTCGGGGTGGACCTCAACGAGCGCCCGGGCGGGCCCTCGTGGTCGACGCTGCTGCCGGACGCCGAGGACTGCTGGGCCGTGGCCGGCCGCGACGGCGACGGCGCGACCTACCCCGCGGCGCGTCCGCGGCAGCGGATCGACGCCCTCCTCGTCCGCGGCGCGCGCGTCCTCGCGACGACGGTGCCCGCGGTGGACGGCGCCAGCGACCACCGACCGGTGGTCGCCGACCTGGCCGTCGGGGACCCGGTCCGCGCCTGACGCCCCGGGCGCCGGGCCGGGCGGGTCAGACCACCGCGCCGTCGTCGTCGTCGTCCCGCGAGCGCGGCAGCCGCGAGACGAGGACGGCGAAGCCCGCGACGAAGGCCGCCACGGCGGCGAGCACGACGAGCGTCGGGGCGTCCCGCCACACGAGCGCGCACAGGAGCAGCAGCGCCGGCCCCGCGAGGGCACCGACCCAGGCGAGACGGGTGACGCGGTCCGTCGGGGGCGCCGGGGCCAGCGGCGGGGGCTCGTAGTGCCCCTCGTCCTCGGGCACGACCGGCGGTCGCTCGTCGGGCGTGGGGCCGGCCGGACGGTCCTCCCAGCCGACGACGTCGTCGTCGGCGCCGGGGGACGGCCGGACCGGCTGGGCCGGCCCGTCGCCCCGTGCGCCCGGGGCGGGCGGCGGACCGGGCGGGACGTCCTGCGGGCCGGGGAGGCCGGGCGTGCCCGGCCCGGCCCCAGGGGCCGGGGTGCCCGGCTCGCGCACGACCCGCCGCCCGGGCGCGCCGCCGTCGCGGCCCGACGGGCGCGGGGGGCGTCGCACCTCGGCGGCGGCGTCGGGGACGTCGCCCCAGCGGGCGACGATGTCGGCCCAGGCCGCCTCGACGTCGACGTCCGACCGGCGCGACGGACCGCCACGACCCTCGACGTCACCCTCGACCTGAGGTCGAGAGTCGGCGTCGGCGGCGTCGGCGGCGTCGGCGGCGTTGGCGGCGTCGTCCGTGCCTCCGGCGGGACGGTCCTCGTCCTCCGGGCGCGGCTCGTCGGCGGTGGTCATGCGGGCACCCCCGCCACGGGCGTCGTCGCGGTCCGGCCGTCGACGACGTCGTGGACGAGGCGCAGGGTCTCCTCGACGACGAGGGGGAAGTCGTGGTCGAGCGTCGCCACGTGGTAGCTGCGCTCGAGGCGGACGTCGCGGACGTCGGCCGAGCCGAGGCCGGCTCGGACGACGCGTGAGCTCTCCGGCGGGATGAGGTGGTCCTGCGGCGAGGAGGCCACGAGCGTCGGCTGCGTCACGAGGGGCAGGTCGCGCCGCACCTCGGCCATGAGGCCGAGGAAGGACGTCAGCGCCCGCAGGGGGACGGCGTCGTAGCCCAGCTCGGTGCGTCCCGGCATGGCGATGTCGTCGGCGACGCCCGGCACCGTGCGCCGCAGCAGCCGCAGCACGGGGAGCGCCACGAGGCGGGGGTCCCCGAGGAGGACGGCGGGGTTGACCACCGCGACGCCGTCGACGAGGTCGCGCTCGTGGACGGCGAGCCGGAGGGCGAGGGCGCCTCCCATCGACAGGCCGGCGACGAGGGTCACGTCGCACCGGTCGCGCAGCTGCTGGAGGTCGGCGCGGGCGAGGGAGTACCAGTCGCGCCACGTCGTGCGGTCGAGGTCACGGACGTCGGTGCCGTGCCCCGGGAGCCGGGGGACGGCCACGGCGAGCCCGGCGTCCGCGAGGGCGTGGGCCCACGGGAGGACGGAGGCGGGGCTCCCGGTGAAGCCGTGGAGGACGAGGACGCCGACGCGGGGCCCGTCGCCCGGGCCCGCCGGGGGGTCGGCCGACCAGGCCTCGGCGCCGCGCACGACGAGGGGGGTGCGCGCGGGGGGACGGCCCGCGCGTCGTCCGGTCCGGGGGTGGCGCTGGGGCACGGGCCGATCGTCGCACGGACGCCCCCGCCGCGTGCCCGTCGGGAGCGGCCGCGCCCGGACGGGCGAGGCCGCCACCCGGGAGGCGGACGGGCGGACCCGGACGACCGCCCCGGACGGGCGCCGGGGATGGGCGCCGGGGACGGGCGCCGGGGACGGGCGCCGGGGAGGGGGCGCCCCCGGGGTGGCCCTACGCTCGACACCCGCCCGCCGCCGCACCGGCCGCGGGCCGGCTCCAGCGCAGGGGCCGGCGGCAGCGGGAGACCGGGAGGGGTCGTCGGTTGCTCTACTGGCTGCTCAAGCGGCTCGTCCTCGGGCCGTTGCTCCTCACGACGTACCGGCCGTGGGTCGAGGGCGCCGAGCACGTCCCGGACCACGGCGGCGCGCTCCTCGTGAGCAACCACCTGTCCTTCAGCGACTCGATCTTCCTGCCGCTCGTCCTCGACCGCCGGGTCACCTTCCTCGCGAAGGACGACTACTTCACCGGCCGCGGCGTCCGCGGCCGGCTCACGGCCGGCTTCTTCCGCGGCGTGGGGCAGCTGCCCGTGGACCGCTCCGGCGGCACGGCCGGGCTGGCGGCCCTCCGGACCGGGCTCGCCGTCCTGCGGCGCGGCGAGCTGCTCGGCATCTACCCCGAGGGCACGCGCAGCCCCGACGGCCGCCTCCACCGGGGCCGCACGGGGGCGGCGCGCCTGGCGCTCGAGAGCGGCGTCCCGGTCGTGCCCGTCGCCATGGTCGGCACGGACGTCGTCCAGCCGGTCGGCCGGGTCGTGCCGAACCTCAGCCGCGTGGGCGTCCGGGTGGGGCCGCCCGTGGACCTGTCCCGCTACGCCGGCCGCGCCGACGACCGCTTCGTCCTGCGGGCGGCGACCGACGACATCATGCGGGCGCTCGTGGCGCTGTCCGGCCAGGAGTACGTCGACGTGTACGCGACCGTCACCAAGGACGTCATCGCCCGGCACCGCGAGCAGGGCGCCGAGGGCCCGCCGCCCCTGCCGCCGTCCGGCGTCCCGGGCGGCCTGGCGCCGGACGGGCCGGCCCGCCCCGTCGACGGCCCGGGGGGCGGCGCGACCGGCCCGGCGCGCCCCGGCGGCACGCGCGGCGGCCGTGCGGCGGTGCGCGGGAGGCGGCGCCGGGGTCGGTAGCGTGCCCCCGTGCCGCAGACGACGACCCCGTCCTCGCCGGAGAGGCCGGGTCCGACCGTGCCCCGCCCCTTCGGGTCGGTCCTCGTGGCCATGGCGACGCCGATGACCGCCGACGGCTCGCTCGACGTGGACGGCGGTGTCCGCCTCGCCGAGCACCTCGTCGACGCCGGCTGCGACGGCCTGGTCCTCCACGGGACGACGGGCGAGTCGCCCACCACGACGCCCCGGGAGAAGGACGTCCTGCTGCGCGCCGTGCTCGAGGCGGTGGGGGAGCGGGCCCACGTCCTGTCCGGCGCCGGGTCCAACGACACCGCCGCCAGCGTCGAGGCCGCCCGCGCCGCGCAGGACTCGGGCGCCCACGGCCTGCTCGTCGTGACGCCCTACTACTCGAAGCCGCCCCAGGCGGGGCTGCTGGCGCACTTCCGCGCCGTCGCCGGCTCGACCGACCTCCCGGTCATGGTCTACGACATCCCCGGGCGCACCGGCGTCCCCGTCGGCGTGGACACGCTGCGGGCGCTCGCCGAGCACCCCCGGGTCGTCGCGGTGAAGGACAGCCGCAACGACCTCTTCGCCGCCTCGCAGGTCATGGCCACGACGGACCTGGCCTGGTACTCCGGCGAGGACGCGCTCAACCTGGCCCACCTCGCCGCCGGCGCGGCCGGCGTCGTCAGCGTCGTCGGCCACGCCGCCGCGGGCGCCTACCGGACCATGGTCGACGCCGTCGACGCGGGCGACCTGCCCACGGCGAGGGCCGTCCACACCCGGCTGCTGCCGGTCGTCGACGCCATCATGAACCGCACCCAGGGCGCCGCCTCGGCCTCGGCCGTCGCGCAGCTGCTCGGTGCCACCTCCCACCGCACCGTGCGGCTGCCCCTCGTCGCGCTCGACGACGACGAGCACGAGCTGCTGCGCGCTGCCCTGACGGAAGCAGGTCTCCTGTGAGCCACCCCCACCCCGAGCTGGGACCGCCCCCCGAGCTGGCGGAGGGCACGCTGCGCGTGACCCCGCTCGGCGGCCTCGGCGAGGTCGGGCGCAACATGACCGTCCTCGAGACGGCCGGCAAGCTGCTCGTCGTCGACTGCGGCGTCCTCTTCCCCGAGGACCACCAGCCGGGCGTCGACCTCATCCTCCCGGACTTCTCCTCCATCGCCGACCGGCTGGACGACGTCGTCGCCGTCGTCCTCACCCACGGCCACGAGGACCACATCGGCGCGGTGCCCTACCTGCTGCGCCTGCGGCCCGACATCCCCCTCGTCGGCTCCACCCTGACGCTCGCCCTCGTCGAGGCGAAGCTCAAGGAGCACCGGATCCGGCCGTACTCGCTCACGGTCCGGGAGGGCCAGGTCGAGGACCTCGGCCCCTTCTCCGCCGAGTTCGTGGCCGTCAACCACTCCATCCCCGACGCGCTCGCCGTCATGGTCCGCACGGCGGCCGGCTCGGTGCTGCTGACCGGCGACTTCAAGATGGACCAGCTGCCGCTCGACGGCCGCATCACCGACCTGCGGGCCTTCGCCCGGCTCGGCGAGGAGGGCGTCGACCTCTTCTGCGTGGACTCCACGAACGCCGAGGTCCCCGGCTTCACGATGTCCGAGCGGGAGATCGAGCCGTCGCTGGACCGGGTCTTCCGGACCGCCGACCGCCGGATCATCGTCGCGTCCTTCGCCTCCCACGTGCACCGCGTGCAGATGGTGCTCGACGCCGCCGCCCGCTCCGGGCGCCGCGTGGCGCTCGTCGGCCGCTCCATGGTCCGCAACATGGGGATCGCCGCCGACCTCGGCTACCTGACCGTGCCGGACGGCGTCCTCGTCGACGCCAAGCAGGTCGACGACCTGCCGCAGCACCGGGTCGTCCTCATGTGCACCGGCAGCCAGGGCGAGCCCATGGCCGCGCTGTCCCGCATGGCCAACAACGACCACCGGGTCCGGATCGGCCGCGGCGACACCGTCGTGCTCGCCTCCTCGCTCATCCCCGGCAACGAGAACGCGGTCTTCCGCGTCATCAACGGGCTCACGCGGCTCGGCGCCAAGGTCGTCCACTCGGGCAACGCCCGCGTCCACGTCTCGGGCCACGCCAGCGCCGGCGAGCTCCTCTACTGCTACAACATCGTGCGCCCGAAGAACGTCATGCCGGTGCACGGCGAGCACCGCCACCTGCACGCGAACGCCGACCTCGCGGTGGCCACCGGCATCCCGCGCGAGCGCGTCGTCATCGCCGAGGACGGCGTCGCTGTCGACCTGCGCGACGGCGTCGCCCGGATCGCGGGCGCGGTGCCGTGCGGCTACGTGTACGTCGACGGCTCCTCGGTCGGCGCCATCACCGACGCCGACCTCAAGGACCGCCGCATCCTCGGCGACGAGGGCTTCATCTCCGTCTTCGTCGCCGTCGACGCCTCCTCCGGCGCCGTCGTGGCGGGCCCGGAGATCCACGCCCGCGGCGTGGCCGAGGACTCCGCCGTCTTCGCCCAGGTGCGCGGCCAGGTGGTCGCGGCGCTCGAGCAGGCCGCGGCCAACGGCACGACGGACACCCACCAGCTCCAGCAGGTCGTGCGCCGCGTCGTCGGCCGCTTCGCCTCGGGCCGCCTCCGCCGCCGGCCGATGATCGTCCCGGTCGTCGTCAGCGCCTGACGCCCGCCGCGCCGCCCCGGCTCGGCCGGGGCGGGCCGGGGCGGCGATACGGTGCCGCCATGGCGACGCGCGGCTCCACCACGGCCCGGCGCCCGGGTCCCGCGCGCTCCGGCGGCGGCGGCCGGGGCGGCTCGCGTCCCGTCCCCCCGCCGGCCGGCTCGGTCCTCCTCCGCGGCCTGCGGGCCGTCTGGGGCGGTGCCGCCCGCGTCGTCGGCGGCGGGGTGCGGCGCGTCGGGGCCGGGGCCCGCGACCTCGACCCGGCGCACCGCCGCGACGGGCTCGCCTTCGCGCTGCTCGGCCTCGGCGTCCTCGTCGCGGCCCGCGAGTGGTGGGGCGTCACCGGCACCATCGGCGTCGCCGTCCACGACGTCGTCGCCGGCACGGTCGGCCTCGTCGCCCTCGTCGTGCCGCTGGCGCTCCTCGCCGCGTCGGTGCGGCTCATGCGCCACCCCGACCGGCCCGCCGGCAGGGACCGCTCCTGGGTCGGCGTCGTCGCGCTCCTGCTCTCCGCCTGCGGCCTCGTGCACCTCGGCACGGTCGGGGCGGACGCCGCCGCGACCGCCCCCGTGCTCCGCTCCGGCGGCGGGGTCCTCGGCTTCGTGGCCGCGGCGCCCCTCGCCCGCGGGACGGCGCCCGCCGTCGCGGTCGTCGTCCTCCTCCTGCTCGGCCTCTTCGGGCTGCTCGTCGTCACGGGGACCCCCGTCCACGCCGTCCCCGAGCGCCTCGCCGCGCTGCGGGACCGCCTCCTGCGCCGCGAGCACCGCGCCGACGCCGGCTACGGCCCCTCCGACGAGCTGCCCGAGCCGGGCACCACGCGCTCGCGCGGCTCCCGCCGTCCGGCCGACGAGGACGTCGACGAGGCGCCCGCCCCTGCCCGCCGGCGCGGCCGCTCCCGGAAGGACGCCGACGCCGCGGTGCCCGCTGAGGAGCCGACCGGCGTCGCGGGCGAGGGGGACCCGGGGGACGAGGACGGCCACAGCCGCGCCCGCCGCGCCGCCGAGCGGCTGCGCCGCCGGGCCCGGGGCGAGGCCGCGGCCGCGGAGACGCCGGCCGAGGCCGAGCCCGTCGGCTGGTCGCGCGCGGCCGGCGGCGACGCGGGCGCCGACGAGGACGACCCCGCCGACCCCGTCGACGGCGCGCCGCCCGCCCCGCGCCCCGGCCGACGCCGCGCCCCCGCCCCGGCCACCGCCCGGGTGCCGGCGCAGGCCGCGCCCGCGGAGCCGGCCGAGGACCTCGAGGCGCCGCCCGTCACCCAGCTGCCGCAGCGCGTCGAGCAGCTGCTCCTCGGCGGGGACGTCACGTACAGCCTCCCGGCGTCGGACCTGCTCACGCCGGGGACGCCGCACAAGGCCCGCAGCGCCGCCAACGACCGCGTCGTCGAGGCGCTCACCGGCGTGCTCGAGTCCTTCGACATCGACGCGGCCGTCACCGGCTTCAGCCGCGGCCCGACGGTCACGCGCTACGAGGTCGAGCTCGGCACGGGCGTCAAGGTCGAGCGCGTCACGGCGCTCAGCAAGAACATCGCCTACGCCGTCGCCAGCGCGGACGTGCGGATCCTCTCGCCCATCCCGGGCCGGTCGGCCATCGGCATCGAGATCCCCAACGCGGACCGCGAGACGGTCTCCCTCGGCGACGTCCTGCGCAGCCAGGCGGCCCGGCACCAGACGCACCCCCTCGTCATGGGCGTCGGCAAGGACGTCGAGGGCGGCTACGTCGTCGCCAACCTCGCCAAGACGCCGCACCTGCTCGTCGCGGGCGCCACGGGCGCCGGCAAGTCGGGCTTCGTCAACGCCATGATCACCTCGGTGCTCATGCGGGCGACGCCGGACGAGGTCCGCCTCGTGCTCGTCGACCCCAAGCGCGTCGAGCTGACGGCCTACGAGGGGATCCCGCACCTCATCACCCCGATCATCACGAACCCGAAGAAGGCCGCCGAGGCCCTCGAGTGGGTCGTGCGGGAGATGGACGCGCGCTACGACGACCTCGCGACCTACGGCTTCAAGCACGTCGACGACTTCAACGCGGCCGTCCGCGCGGGCCGGGTGCAGGCGAAGCCCGGCGTCGAGCGGGTGCTGCAGCCGTACCCCTACCTGCTCGTCGTCGTCGACGAGCTGGCCGACCTCATGATGGTGGCCCCCCGCGACGTCGAGGCCTCGATCCAGCGCATCACGCAGCTGGCGCGCGCGGCGGGCATCCACCTCGTGCTCGCGACGCAGCGCCCGAGCGTCGACGTCGTCACCGGCATCATCAAGGCCAACGTGCCGTCGCGGCTGGCCTTCGCCACGAGCTCGCTCGCCGACTCCCGCGTCGTCCTCGACCAGCCCGGCGCCGAGAAGCTCATCGGCCAGGGCGACGCGCTGTTCCTGCCCATGGGCAGCTCGAAGACCATGCGCGTCCAGGGGGCGTGGGTCACCGAGGCCGAGATCGGCGCGGTCGTCGCGCACGTCAAGGAGCAGCTGGCCCCCGTGTACCGCGACGACGTCGTCGTCACGGCGCCGGAGCGGCAGGTGGACGAGGAGATCGGCGACGACCTCGACCTGCTCCTGCAGGCCGTGGAGCTCGTCGTCACGACCCAGTTCGGCTCGACGTCGATGCTCCAGCGCAAGCTGCGCGTGGGCTTCGCCAAGGCGGGGCGGCTCATGGACCTCATGGAGTCGCGCGGGGTCGTCGGCCCGAGCGAGGGCTCCAAGGCACGGGACGTCCTCGTGCGCCCGGACGACATGCCCGGCACGCTCGCGGCCCTGCGCGGCGACCCGTCGCCGTCGGGCGGCGACGCGCCCTACGAGCAGGCGGTGGAGGTCGAGCCGGTGCGCCGGCCGGCCGCCGCACCGGCGGGCGGTCGCTACGGCGCCCCCGGCGAGGACGACTGGGACGGCGGGCTCCCGCCGCCCCCGCGCAGCTACGACGACGGCCACGACGGTGCCGGCTCGGGCGGCTGGGACGACGACGACGACGGCGACGACGCCTGGCAGCTGACGGGACGGTGATCGGCTCATGAGCACGACGGACCTGGTGGGGGCCCCCGCGGCCGAGGACGGGCCGGAGCTCCCGGGCCCGCCCCTGGACCTGCTGGTGTGGGACGCGCCCAACATCGACATGACGCTGGCCAACGTCATCGGCGAGCGCCCGTCGCCGTCGTCGCGGCCGCGCTTCGACGCCATCGCGCGCTGGCTCGTGACGACCGCGGGCGAGCACGACGTCGAGGGCTGCGTCTTCACCAACATCGTCCCCGCGGCCGCGCCGAACATGCGCGGCTGGGTCGAGGCGGTCCGCTCCTTCGGCTTCGCGGTCTTCGCGCGCCCCAAGACGCAGCCGGACGACGACGTCGACGAGGCGATGCTCGAGCACGTCGCCCGGCGTGCCGAGGAGGGCACCCTCGCCCGCGTCGTCGTCGCCAGCGCCGACGGCCGGAACTTCCGCGAGCCGCTCGAGCAGCTGGCCCGGCAGGGCGTCGAGTGCGTCGTCGTCGCGTTCTCCGAGGTCGCGGGCTACGCGCAGGAGTCGGACCTCATCACCTTCCTCGACATCGAGGACGTGCCGGGCGCCTTCACGAGCCCGCTGCCGCGGATCCGGCTCGACAACCTGCCGCCCGAGGGCGCCTGGCTGCGGCCGACGCGGTCGATGCGCTCGCTCGTGGAGGCCACCGCCGGCTGAGGCCCCGGGCTGCACCGGGTCGTCGTCCGGGTGTCACCCGCCCGCCACGGCGGGGCCACCCGCCGCTCGTCGCGGGGGCGTCTGCTGGGTCCATGACGCGCCGAGACGCCGGACCTGCCCGGGACGCCGCCCGCTCCACGGGGCGCGCCCCCGCCGGGCCGAGGCGTCGTGCCGTCCTCGGCGCGGGCCTCGCCCTCGGCGGGCTGGCGGTGGCCCCCGCGTCGGCGGCGCGGCCGGGGTCCCCGGCGCTCGTGCGCCGGGGACGCCCCGGGCTGTCCCTCGGCGTCGCCTCCGGCGACGTCACCCGGACCACCGCCGTCCTGTGGGGCCGGGCGGACGCGCCGGGCCGGCTCGTCGCGGAGGTGCGGGAGCCCGGCCGGGGCGGCGGGTGGCGCCGCGTGCCCGGGCCGGTCGTCGGCACGGGCACCGACCTCACCGGGACGGTGCGGCTCGACGGGCTCCGGTCGGGGGAGACCTACGAGTACCGCCTGCTCGTCGAGACGGCGGACGGACCGGGCGAGGCGGCGTCGGGCCGGCTCACGACGGCCCCGCGGGCCCGCCGCGACGTCTCCTTCGTCTGGACCGGCGACACGGCCGGCCAGGGCTGGGGGCGGCACGTCGACCTCGGCATGCCGGGCTTCGCGGCGATGCACGCGACGGAGCCCGACTTCGTCGTCCACAGCGGCGACACGGTCTACGCCGACGGGCCCATCGCCCCCGAGGTGCTGCTGCCCGACGGGACGACGTGGCGCAACGTCGTCGAGGACGGCGTCGAGCGCCGCGCGCAGAGCCTCGACGAGTTCCGCGGCCGCCACCGCTACAACCGCGGCGACGCGCACGTGCGCGCGCTGACCGCCGGTGCACCGCTCTACGCCCAGTGGGACGACCACGAGGTGACGAACAACTGGTACCCCGGCGAGCTCCTGCCCGCCGACGTCTACGACCGCGAGCGCCGCGCCGACGTCCTCGCCCGGTGGGGGCGGCAGGCCTTCGTCGAGTACCACCCCTTCGACGGCCGGCGCCGCGACGCCGAGGGCAAGGTGTACGGGTCCTTCTCCCGGGGGCCGCACCTCGACCTCTTCCAGCTCGACATGCGCACCTACCGCGGCGCCAACAGCCCCAACGTGCAGCCGGCCGCCGGGCCCGCCACCCGCTTCCTCGGGCAGGAGCAGGCCGACTGGCTCGTGCGCGAGACGCGCCGGAGCCGGGCCACGTGGAAGGTGGTCCTCGCCGACATGCCGCTCGGGGTCGTCGTCCCCGACGGCTCCGGCTTCGAGGCCGCGGCCAACGGCGACGACGGGCCGCCGCTGGGCCGCGAGCTCGAGCTGGCCGACCTCCTGCGCCGCCTGCGTCGCGCCCGCGTCACCGGCCTCGTGTGGCTCACCGCGGACGTCCACTGGACGGCGGCCCACCACTACGACCCCGCCCGGGCGGCCTTCACCGACTTCGACCCCTTCTGGGAGTTCGTCTCGGGCCCCATCCACGCCGGCGCCTTCCCGGTCGGGGAGCTGGACGGCACCTTCGGCCCGCGGCGGGTGTTCGCGGCCGGCCCGTCGTCGGCCAACGAGAGCCCGCTGGGGCGCAACCAGTACTTCGGGCACGTCGCCGTCGAGGGCCGCACGGGCACGATGACCGTGACGCTCCGCAGCACGCGGGGCGACGTCGTCCACACCGAGGTGCTGGAGCCGCCGGTGCGTCGGTGACGCCGTGGTGGCCGGACCGGTGGGGGGCCGGGTCGCTCGCCGCCGCGGCGACGGACCCGGCGGAGAACCAGGTCATCGGCCGCCGCGGCGGCAGGAGGCGAGGCGAGCCAGGTCGCTCGCCGCCGCGCCTACAGTGGGGAGGGTGAGCACCACGACGCAGGTCCCGACGACGACGGCCGCGGACGGGCCCCCGGCCCGCCGGTCGGTGGCGCTCGTGACGCTCGGGTGCGTGCGCAACGAGGTCGACTCCTCCGAGCTCGCCGGGCGCCTGTCGAGCGCCGGGTGGGACCTCGTCGACGACGCCGCCGAGGCCGACGTCGCGGTCGTCAACACGTGCGGGTTCGTCGAGCAGGCGAAGAAGGACTCCGTCGACGCGCTGCTCGAGGCGAGCGACCTCAAGGAGACCGGCCGCACGCGCGCCGTCGTCGCCGTGGGGTGCATGGCCGAGCGCTACGGCACCGAGCTGGCCGAGCAGCTGCCCGAGGCCGACGCCGTCCTCGGCTTCGACTCCTACGCCGACCTGTCCGGCCACCTCGACGCCGTCCTGGCGGGGGAGCGGCCCGCGAGCCACGTCCCGCGCGACCGCCGCACGCTGCTCCCGCTGTCCCCGGTCGCCCGTCGTGCGGCCGCCGCCGACGTCGCGACGCCCGGCCACGGGGCGGCCGCCGACGAGACCGCCGCGCTGCTCGCCCCGGCGTCGGGCCCGCCCGTGCTGCGGCGGCTGCTCGAGCCCGGCCGTCCGTGGACGCCGCTCAAGCTGGCCTCGGGCTGCGACCGCCGGTGCACCTTCTGCGCCATCCCCGCCTTCCGCGGCGCCTACCTGTCCCGCCCGCCGCAGGAGGTCCTCGACGAGGCCCGGTGGCTGGCCGACCAGGGCGTCCGCGAGCTGCTGCTCGTCAGCGAGAACTCCACCTCGTACGGCAAGGACCTCGGCGACCTGCGGGCGCTCGAGGAGCTGCTGCCGCGCCTGGCGGCCGTCGACGGCGTCGAGCGCGTCCGGGTCACCTACCTGCAGCCCGCGGAGGTGCGCCCCGGCCTGCTCGAGGTCATCGCGGGCACGCCGGGCGTGGCCGACTACTTCGACCTGTCCTTCCAGCACGCGGCGCCGGCCCTGCTGCGCCGGATGCGCCGCTTCGGCGGCAGCACCGACTTCCTCGCCCTCCTCGACCGGGTCCGGTCGCTCTCGCCGACGGCGGGCGTCCGCTCCAACGTCATCGTGGGGTTCCCCGGCGAGACCGAGGCCGAGCTGGCCGAGCTCGAGGACTTCCTCCGGGCGGCGCGCATGGACGTCACGGGCGTCTTCGGCTACTCCGACGAGGACGGCACGGCGGCCGTGGACCTGCCGGACCACCTGCCCGCCGAGGTCGTCGAGGAGCGCCGCGCCCGCGTCGAGCAGCTCGTCGAGGCCCTCGTCGACGAGCGTGCCGCCGAGCGCGTGGGCGAGACCCTGCACGTCCTCGTCGAGGAGGTCCCGGGCCCCGGGGCGGACGACGACGCGGCCGTCGTCGGCCGTGCGGCGCACCAGGGCCCCGAGGTCGACGGCACGACGGAGCTCCGGCTGCCCGTGGGCGCGCCGCTGCCGCGGGTCGGCGACCTCGTCGAGGCCGTCGTCGTCGACGCGTGGGGCGCCGACCTCGTGGCCGAGCCCGTCGGGGGAGCGGCGCGCACGGGCAGGGCCGCGCCGTGACCTCCTGGCTCGTCGCGCGTCGCCACGCGGACGGGCGGCCGAGCGCCTGGAACCTCGCGAACGCCCTCACGGTGCTGCGGGTGCTGCTAGTCCCGGTCATGGCCGTGCTCCTCGTCATGGACGACGGCGAGCAGGGCGGGTGGCGCCTCGGGGCCGCGCTCGCCTTCGCCGTCGCCATCGCCACCGACAAGGTGGACGGCGAGATCGCCCGCCGCCACGACCTCGTCACGGACTTCGGCAAGCTCGTCGACCCCATCGCCGACAAGGCGCTCATCGGGACGGCGCTCGTCCTGCTCTCGGTGCTCGGCGAGCTGCCGTGGTGGATCACCGTCGTGGTCCTCGTCCGCGAGCTCGGGGTCACGCTGCTGCGCTTCCTCGTCATCCGGCACGGGGTCATCCCCGCCAGCCGCGGCGGCAAGCTCAAGACGGTGCTGCAGAGCGTCGCGATCGCGCTCTACCTCGTCCCGCGCCCGGACGGCGTCCTCGGGGGCCTCCTGCCCGCCGTGCTGGACCCGCTGGCGCTCGTCGTCATGCTCGTCGCGGTCGTCGTCACGGTCGTCACCGGCGTCGACTACGTGCTGTCGGCGGTGCGGCAGCACCGCGCCCGTCGTCCCGGCGGCGCCGGCCGTGCCCGCTGACGGCACGGTGGACGACGGCGGGACGGCGCGCCGCTGCGTCGGGCTCGCCCGCGACGCCGGGCTCCGCGTCGCCGTCGCCGAGTCGCTGACCGCCGGCCTCGTCGCCGCCCGCCTCGCCGACGTCCCCGGGGCGTCGGCCGTCCTCCGCGGCGGCGTCGTCGCCTACGCCACCGACGTCAAGGCCTCGGTGCTCGGCGTCCCGGAGGACCGGCTCGCCCGCACGGGCCCCGTCGACGTGGACGTGGCCCGCGCCATGGCCGACGGCGTCCGTGCCCTGCTCGGCGCCGACGTCGGGGTGGCGACGACGGGGGTCGCCGGGCCCGGTCCCGCCGACGGCCACGCGGCCGGGACGGCGTTCGTGGCCGTGACCGGCGCGGCGGGCGAGCACGCCGAGGAGCTGCACCTGCCGGGGGACCGCGCGGCCGTGCGCGCCGGTGTGGCCGAGGCCGCCCTGCGGCTGCTCGCGGCCGCCCTGGCCGACCGGGACCGGCCCGCCCCGTCGGCGTAGGTCAGCGCGGCGCACCGTCCCCGCGTCCCCGGCAGGTGCCCCGCGGGGGGTGCCCGTGGAACACCGGCCGCACCCGTCCGCGTTGAGGTGGGCGTGACACCGACCGGCCCCGCTCCCTCCCGCCGACGCCCCGGGTACCGTGGGGCGATGACCACCGGCCCCGCCGCGCCCGCCGGACGCAGCACGCGTCCCGAGCTGCCGGCTCGCCGTCGTCCCGTGCAGGCCCCGCCCGCGGGTCCGTCGCGGGTCCGTCCCGACGACCGCCGCACCGAGCCCGCCCGGGACGCCCGCCCCGGCGTCCGGGCCCAGCGGCCCGCCCCCGTCGCGCCGCCCGCGGCCCCGCTGCCGCCCGCCCCGCGGCCCGTCGCCACCGCACCGGTGCTCCTGCGCCGTGAGCTGGGCGACGCCCTCCGCGGGCTCCGGCAGGAGCAGGGGCGCACCCTCCGCGAGGTCTCGGGCACGGCCCGGGTCAGCCTCGGCTACCTCTCCGAGGTCGAGCGCGGCCAGAAGGAGGCCTCGTCGGAGCTGCTGTCGTCGATCTGCGGGGCGCTCGGCACCCCGCTGTCGGCGCTGCTGCGCCAGGTGAGCGACCGCGTGGCCCTCGCCGAGGACCTCGTCGTCCCCGACGTCGTCCCGGCCGACCTCGTCGAGGACGGCCGCCGGCCCGAGGGGCTCGTCAGCGCCGCCTGACGCCCCACCGCCCCGTGACGACGTCGTCGCCACGGGGCGTCCCTCATCGGCCCCGGGAGTAGCGCGGCGTCTGCCCCGTCCGCCTCCGGTCGTGCCCGAGCGGCGTCTGCGGCCGCCCGTCGTCGGTCGGCCGCGGGCCCGGCTGGCAGTGCGGGCAGGAGAAGGCGCTCCGCGCCGTGGGACCCGTCCCGAGCGGCGCGACCCGCACCGTCGTCCCGCAGCGCAGGCAGGGCAGGCCGGACCGCGCGTGCACGTACCGGTTGCGGCCCGGACGCGTGTCGCCCGTCGTCGTCTGGACGGGCTCCCGCGCGTCGGCGGCCGCGCGCATCATCCGCCGCAGGCGGGCCAGCAGCCCGGGCACGTCGGCGACGTCGCCGACCGGCGCCCAGGGGCTCGTCCCGACGAGGAAGAGCGCCTCGCTCATCCAGAAGGTGCCCACGCCCGCCACGAGCCGCTGGTCCAGCAGGGCGTCGCCCACCTCGCGCGCCGGGTCGGCGGCGACGGCGCCCGCCGCCGTGGCCGCGCCCCCCTCGTCCCACCCGTCGGCCAGGAGGTCCGGCCCGAGGTGGCCCACGAGCTCGCCCTCCGCCGCCGTCGGCAGAAGGTCGAGCATCCCGAGACGGTGCCCGACGGCGGTCCACCGCGGCCCCTCCAGCACGGCGCGGACGCCGTCGGACGACCGGGCGCCCCACGGGCGCCCCGTGGGCGTGACGTGCCAGGAGCCGTCCATCCGCAGGTGGCTGTGCAGGGTGAGGCCGGCGTCGGTCCGCAGCAGGACGTGCTTGCCGAGGGCGACCACCTCGGTCACGCGCTGGCCGGACAGGTCCGTCGTCGCCAGCGACGGCCACCGCAGGTCGCTGCGCGCGAGCACCTCGCCGCCGAGGGCGGCGTGCAGCCGGCGGGCGGTGCGCAGGACGGTGTCACCCTCCGGCACGGCGACCCCCGTCCCGTCGGGGGGCCGCGACCGGGGCCGGGCGGCCCGTCACGTCCGCAGCCGGAGGCCGCGGGGCGTCGGCACGAAGCCGGCCGTCTCCAGCGCCGCCGCCACCGGTGCGGCCGCGTCGAGGACCGACCCGCCGTCGGCGCGCTGCACGAGGAGCTGGCCGAGGCCGCCCTCGCGGACCGCGGCGACGAGCGCCTCCGCGGCGGCCCGCAGGTCGTCGGCGTCGTCGGTCCACGTCCGCAGCGACCGGCCCCCGCGCTCGACGTGGACGAGCAGGCGTCCCTCGCGCAGGACGACGAGCGCGCCGGCGGCCCGGGCGGGACGGGCGCGCCCGCGCCGTCCCGGTGCGGCGTCGGCGTCCGACGACCCGCCGTCGTCGCCGCCGTCGGCGGGGGCGTCGGCGTCCGCGTCGGTCGTCCCGCCGCCGGCCGCGGTGCCGCGGTCCGGCCATGGCAGCGCGGCGCCGAAGGGGTTGGCGGGGTCGCAGGCCGACAGCACGACCGCCGGGGCGCCGACCGGCTCGGCCGGGGCGCCGTACCCGCCGGCGCCGCCGTAGCCGCCGCCGCCCGCCCGGCCGGGACCGCCGTCGCCGAGCGGCTTGGCGACGGCGCGCAGCCGGTCCACCGCGCCGGGGCCGGCGAACTGCGACGCCCCGAGACCCTCGACGAAGTAGCCGCGACGGACGCGCCCGGCGTCCTCCATGGCCGCGAGGACGCGGTAGACGGCCGCGAAGCCGCCCGGCACCTTCTCGGCCGCGACCGCGCCGCGGGTGACGACGCCGTAGCGGTCCAGCAGCACCTCGGCGAGGGCGTGGGCGCGGACCGTCGCGTCGGCCTCCGCCTCGGGCAGCAGCGACCAGCGGCCCGCGGCGACGGGCGGTCCGCCGCGGACGGGCACCGACGGGCGCCCGGGCCGCGAGCGGCCCGCGGCCCAGCCGGAGCGGCTGCTCGCGTAGCGCGAGCGGGCCGGGGCGGGTGCCGCCTTGTGGCGCGTCCGTCCGCCCCGCAGCCGGGCCCGCAGCGGGCTCAGCGTGTCGTTGGTGAGCCGTCCGTCCCAGACGAGGTCCCAGAGCGTGCCGGTGAGGCGCTCGTCGTCGACGGAGCCGACGGCGTCGGCCAGCGCCCGGAAGAAGTAGGCGCCCCCGCCGGACAGGGCGTCGAGCACGGCCCGGTGGTCGTCGGTGAGGGTGAGCAGCTCGTCGCGGGACGGCGCGGCGGCGACGTCCCCCTCCGGGCCGTCGCCGTCGCCGGGGAGGGGGCGCGGCGGCAGCGTGAGGTGGGCCGAGTCGGCGAGGTGGAGCGAGACCCAGCCGTCGTCGCCGGGCAGCGCCCCGTGGCCGCACCACACGACCTCGCCGCTCGCCGTCAGCTCGTCGAGGAGCGCGGGGGAGTACCGCTGGAGGCGGGAGGGGAGGACGAGCGTCTCGACGGCGCTGGCCGGCAGCACCGCGCCGCTCAGCTGCTCCACGACGCGCACGAGGCCCTCCGCGCCGCGGAGGCGGGCGCCGACGCCCTGCCAGCGGGGCGTGAAGGCGGCCAGGTCCTCGGGCGGGACGGGCTCGACCTCCGCGCGCAGCGCGGCGAGCGAGCGGCGCCGCAGCACGCGGAGGACCTCGGCGTCGCAGACGTGCTCGACGGACCGGTCGGCGTCCGCGGCCGGCACCGCGGGGGCGGCCTCGGGCCCTTCCCCGAGCCGACCCCGCAGGGCCTCCGGCAGCAGGTCGCCCCGCACGAGCCGGCCCCGCTGCACCAGCGCCCGCACGGCCGCGGCGACGACGGCGCCGCCGAGGCCCAGCCGGCGGGCGAGGTCGTCGGCGACGAAGGGCACGTGGGTGCGGGCGTACCGGGAGACGAGGTCGCCGACGGGGTCCTCGACGGGCGCCGTGAACGCCTCGGGGACGCCGACGGGCAGCGGCGTGCCGAGCGCGTCGCGCAGGCGGCCGGCGTCCTCGACGGCGGCCCACCGCTCCTCGCCGGCGATGCGCACGGCGATGACCCGGCGCGAGCGCTCGAGCCCGCGCAGCCAGCCCTCGACGGCCGGGACGCGCGCCAGCGCGGCGTCCTCGTCCGTCGGCCCGTCGGGCGTGCCGTCGTCCTCGCCCCCGGCGGGGTCCGCCGCGTCCTCCACGCGCTCCGCGTCCCCGTCCGGGGCCGCGTCGTCGAGGGGGACGGCCTGCCGCGGCACCGGCGGCACCGGCGGCACCGCGTCGGGCACCGCGTCGGCGCGGGTGCGCCGCGCCACCTCCAGCGTGCTGAGGGGCCCGAGGACGCGCAGGAGGTCCGCGACGTCCTCCGCGCCGCGGGCGGCGCGCTCGGGGGCCAGCCGCTGCAGCTCCGCGTGCGTCCGCAGGACGGCCGCCGGGTCGAGGAGGTCCGCCAGCGCGGCGCCGTCGCCGCGGCCCAGCAGCTCCGACAGCAGGCCCGGGTCCAGCTGGAGGGCGGCCGCGCGCCGCTCGGCCAGGGGGGAGTCGCCCTCGTAGAGGAACTGCGCGACGTAGCCGAAGAGCAGGCTCCGCGCGAAGGGGGAGGGCGTCTGCGTCGTCACCTCGACGACGCGGACGGCGCGCGAGCGCAGGTCCTTGAGCAGCTGCTCCAGCGCCGGCACGTCGAAGACGTCCTGCAGGCACTCCCGCACCGTCTCGAGGACGACGGGGAAGGACGGGTAGCGGCTGGCGACCTCGAGCAGCTGCGCGGCCCGCTGGCGCTGCTGCCACAGCGGCTGGCGCCGGTCGGGACGACGCTTGGGCAGCAGGAGGGACCGCCCGGCGCACTCGCGGAAGCGGGCGGCGAAGAGCGCGGAGCCGCCGAGCTCCTCGGTGACGACGGCGGCGACGTCGTCCGGGTCGAGCAGGAGCACCTCGGCGAGGTCGGGCAGGTCGCCCTCGCCGCCGGTGCCGCCGCCGTCGTCGCCGAGGCCGACGTCGGGCAGCCGCAGGACGAGGCCGTCGTCGGACGGCATGGCCTGGACGTCGACGCCGAAGCGCTCGCGCAGCCGCGCCGAGACCGCCAGGGCCCACGGGGCGTGGACCGGCTTGCCGTAGGGGGAGTGCACGACGACGCGCCAGTCGCCCAGCTCGTCCCGGGAGCGCTCGACGACGACGGTGCGGTCGTCGGGCAGGTGGCCCACGGCCTCCTGCTGCTCGCGCAGGTAGGCGAGGAGGTTGTCGACCGCCCACGTGTCGAGGCCGGCGGCCTCGGCCCGGCCGCGGGCGACCTCGCCGTCCCACCCTCCCGGCGCGGCGGCGAGCTCGCGGACGAAGGCGCCGAGGGCGCGCCCCAGCTCGGCGGGCCGCCCCGGGGCGTCGCCGTGCCAGAACGGCAGCTTGCCCGGCTGGCCCGGCGCGGGGGTGACGAGCACCTGGTCGCGCGTGATCTCCTCGATGCGCCACGTCGAGGCGCCCAGCGTGAAGACGTCGCCGACCCGCGACTCGTAGACCATCTCCTCGTCGAGCTCGCCGACGCGGCGGCCGGGCCCGTCGCCGCCGGCGAGGAAGACGCCGTAGAGGCCGCGGTCGGGGATGGTGCCGCCGCTCGTCACCGCGAGCCGCTGGGCGCCCGGGCGGCCGGTGAGGGTGCCGGCGACGCGGTCCCACACGACGCGCGGCCGCAGCTCGGCGAACTCCTCGCTGGGGTAGCGGCCGGACAGCATGTCGAGCACGGCCTCGAGCACCGGGCGGGTGAGGCCCTCGAAGGGCGAGGCCCGGCGGACGAGCGCCTCGAGGTCGTCGACGGACCACTCGTCGAGCGCCGTCATGGCCACGACCTGCTGGGCGAGGACGTCGAGCGGGTTGGCGGGGACCGTCAGCTCCTCGATGAGCCCCTCGCGCATGCGCTCGGTGACGACGGCCGTCTGCACGAGGTCGGAGCGGAACTTGGGGAAGAGGACGCCGCGGCTGACGGCGCCCACCTGGTGGCCCGCACGGCCGACCCGCTGCAGGCCGCTGGCCACGCTGGGCGGGGACTCCACCTGGACGACGAGGTCGACGGCCCCCATGTCGATGCCGAGCTCGAGGCTCGACGTCGCGACGACGGCCGGCAGGCGCCCGCTCTTGAGGTCCTCCTCGATGAGCGAGCGCTGCTCCTTGCTCACCGACCCGTGGTGGGCCCGCGCGAGGACGGCCGGGACGCCCGCGGACGTGCCGGCCTGCGCCATCACCTCGGCGGGCGGGCGGCGGGCCCCCGCCCCGTCCGTCGTGCCGGGGTCGGCCTCGAGGTCGACGACGCCCTCGGCGGCCGCCTCGAGCCGCTCGGCCCACTCCTCGTTGAGGCGCGAGGTGAGGCGCTCGGCCAGCCGCCGGGAGTTGGCGAAGACGATGGTGGAGCGGTGCTCGTCCTCGGTGGGGGCGACGAGGTCGACGACGCGCTCCTCGACCGAGGGCCAGATCGACGTCGTGCGCTGGGCGCCCGCGGCCGCGCCGCTGAGGTCGTCGGTGGGCTCGCCGAGGCGGGACATGTCCTCGACGGGCACGACGACGGAGAGGTCGAAGACCTTCGTCGACGGCGGCTGGACGACCCGGACCGCCCGGCCGCCGTCCTGCGGGGTGCGCGCGCCGGCGAGGAAGCGGGCGACCGTCTCCGGCGGGCGGACGGTGGCGGACAGGCCGATGCGCTGGGCGGGGCGCTCGAGCATCGCGTCCAGCCGCTCGAGCGACAGCGCCAGGTGGGCCCCGCGCTTGGTGCCGGCCACGGCGTGGACCTCGTCGAGGACGACGGTGGTGACGCCGGCCAGCGACTCCCGGGCCCGCGACGTGAGGACGAGGAAGAGCGACTCCGGCGTCGTGATGAGCACGTCGGGCGGCGTCCGCGCCTGCAGCCGGCGCTCGGCCTGGGAGGTGTCGCCGGAGCGGATGCCGACGCGCACGTCCGGCGGCTCCAGCCCGAGCCGGACCCGCTCGTGGCCGATGCCCGTGAGCGGGGCCCGGAGGTTGCGCTCGACGTCGCTGGCCAGCGCCTTCAGCGGGGAGACGTAGAGGACGCGGCAGCGCAGCGCGGCCTCGGGCACCGGGTCCGTGACGAGGCGGTCCACCGACCACAGGAAGGCCGACAGCGTCTTGCCGGAGCCCGTGGGCGCGACGACGAGCGTGTGCTCGTCGCTGCTGATGGCGTGCCAGGCGCCCGCCTGCGCGGGGGTGGGGGCGGCGAAGGCGCCCGTGAACCACCGGCGGGTCGCCTCGGAGAAGCGGCCGAGCACGGCGGCCGGGTCGGGGGCGGGCACGGGGGCGGGCGCTGCGGTCGTCGTGCTGCCCCGGGCCATGCGGTGATCCTGCCCCGGGGCACCGACAGCCGCCCCGCCGGTGGTGGCACGCTGGCCCGCGTGAGGCTCAGCGAGTTCTGGCGGCTGGCGGAGGGCGAGCTCGGCCCGACGTACGCCCGGTCGGTCACCGCCACCCAGGTGGTCGGGCGGCTCGGGCACCGGACGCCGGACGAGGCGCTCGCCGACGGCGTCCCTCCCCGCGAGGTGTGGGAGGCCCTGTGCGACGCCATGGACGTGCCGCCGGAGCGCCGGCTGGGCGCGGACCCGGCGCGCCGCCGGCCCCGGGGCTGACGGCGCGACGTCCGGCGCGGACCGGCGTGTCGTGCGCGCCGCTCGAACGCGTGTCCGAGTACCGTCGGGCGCGCACAGGTCGACGTCCGGCGTCGTCCGTCCCCAGCCCGGGCCAGGCCCGGACCCGCTGTCGGTGGGCGCTCCTAGCGTCCTCCCGACGGACCGAAGCCACACCGGCCAGCGGCCGGCCCAGACCCTGAGGTGATGACATGCCCGTGACGGCAGACCGCGGCAAGGCCCTCGAGACGGCCCTCGGCCAGATCGACCGCCAGTTCGGCAAGGGCTCGGTGATGCGTCTCGGCGACGAGGTCCGAGCACCCATCGAGGTCATCCCCACCGGCGCCATCTCGCTGGACGTCGCGCTCGGCATCGGCGGCCTGCCCCGCGGCCGCGTCGTCGAGATCTACGGCCCGGAGTCGTCGGGAAAGACGACCGTGGCGCTGCACGCCGTGGCCAACGCCCAGCGCGCCGGCGGCATCGCCGCCTTCATCGACGCCGAGCACGCGCTCGACCCGGACTACGCCAAGAAGCTCGGCGTCGACACCGACGCGCTGCTCGTCAGCCAGCCCGACACGGGTGAGCAGGCCCTCGAGATCGCCGACATGCTCATCCGCTCCGGCGCGCTCGACGTCATCGTCATCGACTCGGTGGCCGCGCTCGTGCCCCGCGCCGAGATCGAGGGCGAGATGGGCGACAGCCACGTCGGCCTCCAGGCCCGCCTCATGTCGCAGGCCCTGCGCAAGATCACCGGTGCGCTCAACAGCTCCGGCACCACGGCGATCTTCATCAACCAGCTGCGCGAGAAGATCGGCGTGATGTTCGGCTCGCCCGAGACGACGACGGGCGGCAAGGCCCTGAAGTTCTACGCCTCCGTCCGCCTCGACGTGCGCCGCATCGAGACGCTCAAGGACGGCACCGAGCCCGTCGGCAACCGCACCCGGGTCAAGGTCGTCAAGAACAAGGTCAGCCCGCCGTTCAAGCAGGCCGAGTTCGACATCCTCTACGGGCACGGCATCTCCCGGGAGGGCGGCCTCATCGACATGGGCGTCGAGCAGGGCTTCGTCCGCAAGTCCGGCGCCTGGTACACGTACGACGGCGACCAGCTCGGCCAGGGCAAGGAGAACGCGCGCGCCTTCATGCGCGACAACCCCGACCTCGCGGACGAGCTCGAGAAGAAGATCAAGGAGAAGCTCGGCGTCGGCCCGCAGGTCGACAAGCCGGCCGAGCCCGCGGAGGCCGAGGTCGCCTTCTGAGCGGCCGCGGCGGGCGAGGGCTCTCGTGAGCGCTGAGGGCGGCGAGGGGCGCGGCGGCCGGCCGGGCCGTCGCCGGCCCGGCGCCCGCCGCCGGACGGGCGCGTCGTCGCCCCCCTCCGGACCTCGCGACGCACCCGGGCCGCCGGGCGCGGGGGAGGGCGCCGCGGGCGACGAGGGTCCCCGTGCGGCCGAGCCGCCGGCCGACCCTGTCGCCGTCGCGAGGGGCATCGCGCTGCGCCAGCTGGCGATGGCCCCCCGTAGCCGCGGGGAGCTGGCCGCGGCGATGGCGCGCAAGGGGGTCGAGGAGCCCGTCGTCGAGCAGGTGCTCGACCGGCTCACGGAGGTCGGTCTCGTCGACGACGTCGCCTACGCGGACATGCTCGTCCGCTCCCGCCAGGAGACGCGCGGGCTCGCCCGTCGCGCGCTGCTCCACGAGCTGCGGACGAAGGGTGTCGAGGACGACGTCGCCCGCGGCGCCGTCGCGGACGTCAGCGACGAGGACGAGCGGGCCGGGGCCGAGCGCGTCGTCGAGCGGAAGATGCGCGCCACCCGCGGCCTCGACGAGCAGGTGCGCCTGCGCCGGCTGGCCGGCGTCCTCGCCCGCAAGGGCTACCCGCCCGGCGTCGCGTACGCCGTGGTCCGGGAGGCGCTGGACGCCGAGCGCGACGGCTGAACCGGACGCCCGGCAGGCGCGGGACGACGGAGGGGCACGACGGCGTCGCCGTCGTGCCCCTCCGTCCGTCCTTCGCCGAGGCGCCGGGTCAGCGCTGCTCGAGCTCGACCTCGGGGGCGTGAGTGTCGGCCGACGACCGCTTGGAGCGGCTGAGGCGCCGCTCGAGGTACGTCGCCAGCAGCCCGAGGAGGAAGTTGATGACGATGTAGATCACGGCCACCACGAGCAGGGACGGGATGACGTTGAAGAAGTTCGTCCCGATGAGGCGGCCCTGCCGGAGGAGCTCGGTGTAGCCCACGATGAAGCCGAGCGCGGAGTCCTTGAGGAGGACGACGAGCTGGGCCACGATCACCGGCAGCATCGACCGGACGGCCTGCGGCACGAGGACGAGGCGCATGGTCGCCGTCTTGCGCAGGCCGAGCGCCGACGCCGCCTCCCACTGGCCGCGCGGGACGGCGAGGACGCCGGCACGGAAGACCTCGGCGAGGACGGACCCGTTGTAGAGCACGAGCCCGAGGACCAGGGACCAGAAGACCGTGATGGCCCCGCCGCTCGCGAAGAAGAGCGCGAAGATGAGCAGCAGCAGCGGCAGCCCGCGGAAGAGCTGGACGACGGCCACGCTGGGCCACCGGAGCACCCGGTGGTCGCTCAGCTGGCCGGCGGCGAAGACGACGCCGAAGGCGAGCGCCAGGGCACCCGCGATGGCCGCCACCTGCAGCGTGGCGAGGAGGCCGTCGAGGAGGGCGTTCTGGATGTCGCTGTAGAGGAAGGGCGTCCAGCGGGCGGCCGTCAGCTGGCCGGCCTCGCCCATCCGGTAGACGAAGAAGGCGACGAGCCCGATGACGAGGAGGACGCCGACCACGCCGATGACCCGGTTGCGGCGGACGGCCTTCGGCCCCGGCAGGTCGTAGAGGACGCTCGTGGGTGCGCTCATCGGACGATCGCCACCTTCTTCTCGACGAGGGCGAAGACGAGGCTGAGGGTCAGCGTGACGAGCAGGTAGGCGACCGCCGTGGCCACGAGGATCGCGATGACCGCGTCGCCGCGGTTCTCGATGCCCGTCCTCATCGCCGAGATGAGCTCGGTGTTGTTGAACGCCGAGGCGATGCTCGTGTTCTTCGCCATGGCGATGAGGACGCTGCCCAGCGGCGGGACGACGGTCCGCCCGGCCTGCGGCAGCACGACGTGCCGCAGGGTCTGCGGGAAGGTCAGCCCGAGCGAGCGTGCCGCCTCCGCCTGCCCGACGGGGATGGTGGCGATACCGCCGCGCAGGGCCTCGCAGACGAAGGACGCCGTGTAGAGCGAGAGCGCCAGCACGGCGAGGACCCGGTACTGCAGGTCCACGCTGCCGCCGACGGACAGGCCGAGGATGGGGCCGCCGAAGACGATGAGGGCGAAGACGACGGTCAGGGGCGTGTTCCGGACGGTCAGCACGTAAGCCGTGCCGAAGGCGCGGACGGCGGGGCTCGGTGCGACCCGCATGACGGCGAGCACCACGCCGAGGACGAGGGACGCCACGGCCGACCACACGAAGAGGGTCACGGTGCCGGCCAGTCCGCTGGCGAAGAGCCCGAGGTTGTCGAGGACCGCGTCCACGGCGCCTCCTCTGCGTGGTCGGGGGTGTCGGCTGGGTCAGGTGGGGCCGGGCAGGCGGGTGGGGCGGCCGGTCACGCCGGCCGCCCCACCCGTCCGTCGATCAGTAGCGGTCGACCTCGGGCGGCTCGACGCCGTCGCTGTCGCCGAGGGTGTACTCGAAGGCCGCCTGCCACTGGCCGTCGTCCTCGGCCTCCTCGAGGGAGTCGTTGACGAAGTCGCGCAGGGCCGTGTCGCCGAGGGGCATGCCGATGCCGTAGGGCTCCTCCGAGAAGGGCTCGCCCACGACGCGCAGGAGCTCGGGCTGCTGCGCGGCGTACCCGCGGAGGATGGCGTCGTCCGTCGTCACGGCGTCGACCTGACCGCCGGTGAGCTGCTCGACGCAGTTCGTGTAGGCGTCGAAGGTGACGAGCTCGGCGTCGGGGTACTCCTCGGTGATGCGCTGCGCCGGCGTGGAGCCGTCGACCGAGCACACCGTCTTGCCGGAGAGGTCGTCCGGCCCGTTGATCGAGTCGTCGTCCGCGCGGACGAGGAGGTCCTGGCCGGCCACGTAGTAGGGCCCGGCGAAGTCGACGACCTGCTTGCGCTCGTCGTTGATCGTGTAGGTGGCGACGACGAGGTCCACCGTGCCGTTCTGGAGGAACGGCTCGCGGTTGGCGGAGACCGTCTCCGTGAAGGTGATGTCCTCCGGCGCGAAGCCGAGGTCGGCCGCGATCAGCTTGGCGATCTCGACGTCGAAGCCCTCGGGCGCGTCGGCGCCGGGGGACTGCAGGCCGAGGCCCGGCTGGTCGAACTTCACGCCGATCGTCGGGCCGCCGTTGGCGACCATGCGCTCGTAGGTGAGGCTGTCGGCCAGGTCGACGTCGCTCGCGACCTCGTACTCCGGGGCCTCCGCCGTCGTGCCGCCGCTCTCGCCGGGGGCGGCGGGGGACGTCGGGGAGCCCTCCTGCCCGCACGCGCTGAGCGTGATCATGAGGGTGGCGGCCGCGGCGGCGGCGAGGGTGCGGTGGAGCCTCATCAGGTGAGCCCTTCGTCGGTGGGGGTGCTCGTGGCCACCGGCCCGGTCGGGTCCCGGCCGGTCGGTGCGGTGCTGCTGCGCCGTGGGGCGCAGACGTCAGTGGGTGAGGAGCTTCGAGAGGAAGTCCTGCGCCCGGGCGGAGGACGGCTTCGTGAAGAAGGTCTCCGGGTCGGCCTGCTCGACGATCTCGCCGTCGGCCATGAAGACGACCCGGTCCGCGGCGCGGCGGGCGAAGCCCATCTCGTGGGTGACGACGACCATCGTCATCCCGCTCCTCGCCAGGTCGGTCATGACGTCGAGGACCTCGTTGATCATCTCCGGGTCCAGGGCCGACGTCGGCTCGTCGAACAGCATGATCTTGGGGTCCATGGCGAGGGCACGGGCGATGGCGACGCGCTGCTGCTGGCCGCCGGAGAGCTGTGCCGGGTACTTCTGCGCCTGGTGCCCGACGCCGACGCGCTCGAGGAGCTCCATCGCCCGACGGTCCGCGTCGGCCTTCTTGACCTTGCGCACCTGCGTCGGCCCGAGGGTGACGTTCTCCAGCACGGTCTTGTGCGCGAAGAGGTTGAAGGACTGGAAGACCATCCCGACGTCGGCGCGGAGCCCGGCGAGGGCCTTGCCCTCGGCGGGGAGCTCCTTGCCGTCGATGGTGATGCGGCCGCCGTCGACGCCCTCGAGGCGGTTGATGGTCCGGCACAGCGTCGACTTGCCGGAGCCGGACGGGCCGATGACGACGAGGACCTCGCCGCGGCCCACGGTGAGCTCGATGCCCTTCAGCACGTGGAGCGCGCCGTAGTGCTTGTCGACGCCGGACATGACGACGAGGGGCTCCCGCCCCGCGTCCGTGCCGTGCTGCCGGCCTGCTGCGCCGCCCTCGTCGCTGCTCACGCGGCGCAACATAACGGGGCGGGGCGGGCGGACGGGGGAGTCGTGGGACACGTCGTGGCGTCGTGACGCCATCGTGATCAGCGCTGCGCCGCTCGGTGTCCCGTCGCCGCGGGGGCCGTCGTCCACCGGCGGGCCCTGGCGCGCCGGGCCCGCCGCCGCGCCGCCGTACCCTGGTGCGGCCATGACGACGACCGCCGACGCCCCCGAGGCCACCCTCCAGGCCGCTCCCGCCGACAGCCCGCTGCCGGGTGGCGGCGAGGGGCGGACCTACGCCGTCCGCACCTTCGGCTGCCAGATGAACGTCCACGACTCGGAGCGGCTGCAGGGCTCGCTCGAGGCGGCGGGCTACGCGCCGCTGGCGGCGGGCGCGGACCCCGAGACGGCCGACGTCGTCGTCTTCAACACGTGCGCCGTCCGCGAGAACGCGGACAACAAGCTCTACGGCAACCTCGGCCGGCTCGCGCCGGTCAAGGCCTCCCGCCCCGGGATGCAGATCGCCGTCGGCGGCTGCCTCGCGCAGAAGGACCGCTCGACGATCGTCGACAGGGCGCCGTGGGTCGACGTCGTCTTCGGCACCCACAACATCGGCTCCCTGCCGGCCCTGCTCGACCGCTCGCGGCACAACCGGCGCGCCGAGGTGGAGATCCTCGAGTCGCTCGACGTCTTCCCCTCCACGCTGCCGACGAAGCGCGACTCGGCGGCCTCCGGCTGGGTCTCCATCAGCGTCGGCTGCACCAACACGTGCACCTTCTGCATCGTCCCGGCGCTGCGCGGGACCGAGAAGGACCGCCGGCCGGGCGACGTCCTCGCCGAGGTGCGGGCGCTCGTGGCCGACGGCGCCGTCGAGGTCACGCTGCTGGGCCAGAACGTCAACACCTACGGCATCGAGCTGGGCGACCGCGGCGCCTTCGCCAAGCTGCTGCGGGCCTGCGGCGGGATCGACGGGCTCGAGCGGGTCCGGTTCACGAGCCCGCACCCGGCGTCCTTCACCGACGACGTCATCGCCGCCATGGCCGAGACGCCGAACGTCATGCCGCAGCTGCACATGCCGCTGCAGGCGGGGTCGGACCGCGTCCTGCGGGCCATGCGCCGCTCGTACCGCAGCGCCCGCTTCCTCGGCATCCTCGACCGCGTCCGCGCGGCCATGCCCGAGGCGGCCATCTCCACCGACCTCATCGTGGGCTTCCCCGGCGAGACCGAGGAGGACTTCGCGCGGACGCTCGAGGTCGTCGAGGCGTCGCGCTTCGCGCAGGCCTTCACGTTCCAGTACTCGCCCCGCCCCGGGACGCCGGCCGCGACGATGGACGACCAGGTGCCCAAGGCCGTCGTCCAGGAGCGCTTCGAGCGGCTCGTCGCGCTGCAGGAGCGCATCAGCTGGGAGGAGAACCAGCGGGTCGTCGGCCGCGAGGTCGAGGTCATGGTCTCCGTGGGGGAGGGTCGCAAGGACGGCGCCACCGCCCGCCTGTCCGGGCGCGCCCCCGACAACCGCCTCGTCCACTTCTCGCTGCCCGAGGACGCCGAGACGCCGCGGCCGGGCGACATGGTGACGACACGGGTCACCTACGCCGCGCCGCACCACCTCGTCGCCGACCCGTCGGTGGGCACGGGCCCGCAGGTGGTCGCCGAGGGCGGCTGGGTCCACCGGCTCCGCCGGACGACGGCGGGCGACGCGTGGGACCGCCGCGAGGCGGCGTCGTGCGGCGTCCCGGCCCCGGCGGGCGCGGCCGCGCGCGGCCCCGTGCCGGTCGCGCTGGGTCTCCCGACCCGCCGTCGTTGAGGGGCCTGCGCGCGCTCAGCCGGTCGCCTGCCGCCACAGCTCGACGGCGAGGCCCACGCCGGCCACGCCGATGACGAGCCGCAGGACCGTCTGCGGCAGCCGCCGCGCGACGATCGGGCCGAGCCAGCCCCCGAGGAGCACCCCGGCCGCGAGCGGCAGGGCCACGAGCAGGTCGGCGAGCCCGAGGACGACGAAGAGTGCCGCGGCCGCGATGTTGCTCACCATGAGCAGGATGTTCTTCAGCGCGACGAGGCGCTGGACGCTCGCGTCGAGGACGAAGCCGAGCAGCACGGTGATGAGCACCCCGGCGGCGGCGCCGAAGTAGCCGCCGTAGACGGCCACGAGGAAGAGCCCCAGGAGCGCGAGCCAGGACTCCTTCGTGTCGTCGGGGGCCGCCGGCCGGCGCGCCAGCCGCTTGAGCCACGGCTGGGCGACCATGAGCACCGACGCCCCGCCGACGAGGAAGGGCACGACCCGCTCGAACGCCTCGGCCGGCGTCGTCACGAGGAGCACGGCGCCCGTGAGCCCGCCGACGAGGAACAGCGGCGTCAGGCGGACCAGCCGCGCCCGCTGCCCGGCCAGCTCGGGCCGGCTGCTGGCCGCCGAGCCGATCCCGGACGCGACGAGCGCCACGGTGTTCGTGGCGTTGGCGACGACGGGCGGCAGGCCCGCCGCCAGCAGCGCCGGGTAGGAGACGAGCGAGGCGAGCCCGACGACGGAGCCCACGAGCCCAGCGCCGACGCCGGCGAGCAGCAGGAGGCCGACCTCGAGCGCGCTCATCACGGCGATCCAACCACCGCGCCGGCGGCGGTCCGACGCGCGCGGGACCCGGTGCGCGGCGTGGGACCCTCGGCGCCGTGAGCAGCCCCCCCTCCCCGCCCGTGCCGCCGGGCCGCGGGGGGCGGCCGCCGCTCGTCGTCGTCGTGGGCCCGACGGCGTCGGGGAAGTCCGACCTCGGCGTCGCGCTCGCGCTCGCGCTCGACGGCGAGGTCGTGGGGGCCGACGCCTCCCAGCTCTACCGCGGCATGGACGTGGGCACCGCGAAGCTGCCGGTGGCGGAGCGCCGCGGCGTGCCGCACCACCAGGTCGACGTGCTCGACGTGCGCGCGGACGCGAGCGTCGCCGCCTACCAGGAGGCCGCCCGGGCCGACGTCGCCGCCGTCCGCGCCCGGGGCCGGGTGCCGGTGCTCGTGGGCGGCAGCGGGCTGTACGTCCGCGCCGTCGTCGACGCGCTCGAGTTCCCGGGCACCGACCCTGTCGTCCGGGCGCGGTGGGAGGCGTACGCCGAGGCCGAGGGGCCGGCTGCGCTCCACGCCGTCCTGGCCCGGGTCGACCCCGCCTCGGCGGGCCGCATCCCCGCCGCCAACGTGCGCCGCGTCGTCCGCGCGCTCGAGGCGACCGAGGTGGACGGCCGCCCCTTCAGCGCCACGCTGCCGACCTACACCGACCGCGGCGCGCTGGCGCCCGTCGTGCAGGTGGGGCTGCGGGTGCCGCGGCCCGTCCTCGACGCGCGGGTCGAGGCGCGCGTGCGGCGGATGGCCGACGAGGGCCTCGTCGACGAGGTCCGGCGCCTCGCCGGCGCGGGCCTGCGCGAGGGGCGGACGGCGTCCCGCGCCCTCGGCTACGCGCAGGTGCTCGACCACCTCGACGGGCGCTGCACCCTCGACGAGGCGCTCGCGGCGACGACGGCGGCCACGCGCCGCTACGTCCGGCGCCAGGAGTCCTGGTTCCACCGCGACCCGCGCATCACGTGGCTCGACGCGTCGGCGGACGACGGGCTGCCGGACCTCGCGGCGGCGGCCCTCGACGTCGTCGCGACCTCGCTCGCGGGTGCGTAGCCTCCCCGCCATGACGAGCGCGGTGGCGGAGCAGCCCGGCCCGACGGCGCCCGGGGCGCCCCTGCGGGGCCTGCGGGTGGCCAAGGGGCACGGCACCGAGAACGACTTCGTCCTCGTCACGGACGAGCACGGCCGCCTCGACCTCGACGCCGCCGCCGTGGCGGCGCTGTGCGACCGCCGCGCGGGCGTGGGCGGCGACGGGCTCATCCGGGCCGTCCGCAGCGACGCCCTGGCCGAGGGCGCCGCGGCGCTCGCGGAGGACCCGTCGGCGACCTGGTTCATGGACTACCGCAACGCCGACGGCTCGGCCGCGGAGATGTGCGGCAACGGCGTCCGCGTCCTCGTCGCCCACCTCCTGCGCGAGGGCCTCGTCGCGCCGGAGGAGCTGGCGGACGGCCGCACCCTCGCCGTGGGCACCCGGTCCGGCGTCAAGCGCGTCGCCGCCGCGCCCGACGACGACGGACGCCCGGGCTGGTTCGCCGTCGACATGGGTCCGTGGTCGGTGCCCGGCGGGGACGCGGCCGTCGCCGACGGCTTCGACGCCACCGTGGCCGTGCGCGGCCTCGACGGCGTCCCCCGGCCCGGCCTGTCGTTCGACCTCGGCAACCCGCACGTCGTCGTCGCCCTGACGAGCCGCGAGGAGCTCGAGGGCGCGGACCTGCTGCTCGCGCCGGAGGTGGCACCCGCCCCGGCCGGCGGCACGAACGTCGAGCTCGTCGTCCCCCTCGACGCGCCCGCGCCGGGCGTCGGCGCCCTGCTCATGCGCGTCAGCGAGCGTGGGGTGGGGGAGACGCGCTCGTGCGGCACGGGCGCCTGCGCGGCCGCGCTCGCCGTCCGGCTGTGGGCGGGCGCCGACTCGCCCGACGTCTGGCGGGTCGCCGTGCCGGGCGGGGCGCTGCGCGTGACGGCGCTGCCCGGGGGCCGGGTCGAGCTGGCCGGGCCGGCCGTCGTCGTCGCGGACGTCGTCCTCGCGTAGGCCACGGCGTCGCCGGGGCGGGCCCCGCGGCGATGTCCGAGGGATGGGACGACGCGCCGGTGACCGGATCGTGATGACTCAGTGCCACGGATCGTGACCCCGAGGTGCTGCACTGGGCGCTCGCGACGCCGGGCGAGGACCCCGGCGCCGGGCACGGACACGCAGGGGGCGGTCATGGGGGACGGCACGCAGGAGGTCGACGGCCGGGGGGCCGTGACGCGGCGACGCCACGCGGTCGAGGTGGGACGGCTGGCGGCCGAGCTCGGGCACCGGCCCGCGGCCACCGCACCCCCGAGCACCGTCGCCGCCCGCCGCCGTCTCATGCGCACCGTCACCGCGGAGGTGCCCGCGCCCCGGGAGGACGTGGACGCCCCGGGCGGCGACCGCGCGGCCCGCCGGGAGGCCCTCCTGCACGTGCTGGAGATGTCGCGCCGTCGCCGGGACTCCGGCCGGCGCTGACCGGCGCCGACCCCCGGGCGGCCGGCCTCAGCCGAGCCGCGTGGCCCGCAGCACCCGGTACCCCTTGGCGCTGCCGGCCCGCTCGACCCGCACGACCTCGCCCAGCGAGGTCTGCACCCACGCCTGCAGCGAGTCCGCGCCGAGGTTGCGCTGGACGACGAGGTGCGCGTCCGCGCCCGGGGCGAGCCGCGGCAGCCACGTCCGCAGCAGGCCGTGGAGCGCCTCCTTGCCGACCCGGATGGGCGGGTTCGACCACAGGCCCGCGAGGACGACGTCGTCCGGCACCTCCTCGGGGGCGACGGCCCGCACGCCCGGGAGGCCCAGGCGCTCGGCGTTGCGCCGCGTGAGGTCGCGCGCGCGGGCGCTGACGTCGACGGCCCAGACCGTCGCGCCGGGGGCGTCGGCGGCCATCGCCAGCGCGAGGGCCCCCCAGCCGCACCCGAGGTCGAGGAGGTCGCCCGAGGCGGGCGGCACGGGCGCCTCCCGCAGGAGGACCCGCGTGCCGAGGTCGATCCGCCCGCCGCTGAAGACGCCGGGGGCCGTCTCGACCTCGACCTCGCGGCCGCGCAGGCGGACCTCGACGAGCTCCCGCTCGGCGTCCGACGCGGGCCGGTCCGCCAGGCGTCCGCTGAAGTAGTGCTCGCCGGCGCTCTCGTCCACGGCGGGGACGCTACCGGGAGCCGGCGGCGCGCCCGGTGCTCCCTCGGCCGCGGCGGACGGCGCCCCGGCGGGCCGGGCCGGGGAAACATCCTCGCGCCCGCGGCCGTTGGCAGGGACAGTGGGCACCGACCGGGCCACCCCGCCCGGCGCGCACCGCCCGCACCGACACCGCAGGAGACCATGACGCCCGCCACCCAGACCGTCGTGACCACCACCGACGTCGCCGCGCCCGCGACCCCCGACGACGTCGTCGGCCGCGGGAGCACCGCTGCTCCCGCCGCGCCCCGTGCCGACCGTGCCGACGCCGTCACCCGCATCCTCGCCCGCCACGGCGACGCCGGGCCCGCCGACCTCGACTGGGACGGCGACCAGCTCGACCTCGCCGAGCGGCAGGCGCTGCGCCGCGTCGGCGGCCTCGGGAGCCACTCCTCCGAGCTGCGCGACGTCACCGAGGTCGAGTACCGGCAGCTGCGCCTGGAGCGCGTCGTCCTCGCCGGCCTGTGGACCTCGGCGAGCGTCGAGGAGGCCGAGGCCTCCCTGCGCGAGCTGGCCGCCCTCGCCGAGACGGCGGGCTCCGCGGTGCTCGACGGCGTCCTCCAGCGCCGTCCGACGCCGGACCCGGCGACCTTCCTCGGCTCCGGCAAGGCGGCAGACCTCAAGGAGGTCGTGGCCACCACGGGCGCCGACACGGTCGTCTGCGACGGCGAGCTGTCGCCGTCCCAGCGCCGCGGCCTCGAGGACATCGTCGGCGTCAAGGTCATCGACCGGACCGCCCTGATCCTCGACATCTTCGCCCAGCACGCGAAGTCCAAGGAGGGCAAGGCGCAGGTCGAGCTGGCCCAGCTCGAGTACCTGCTGCCGCGCCTGCGCGGCTGGGGCGAGTCGATGTCCCGCCAGGCCGGTGGCCGCGTGGCCGCCGGTGCCGGCATCGGCTCCCGAGGCCCCGGCGAGACGAAGATCGAGCTCGACCGGCGCCGCATCCGCACCCGGATGGCGCGGCTGCGCCGCCAGATCAAGGAGATGGCGCCCGCCCGGGAGACCAAGCGCTCGCGGCGGACCGCCGGCGGCGTGCCGTCGGTGGCCATCGCCGGCTACACGAACGCCGGCAAGTCGAGCCTGCTCAACCGCCTCACCGGGGCGGGCGTGCTCGTCGAGGACGCGCTCTTCGCCACGCTCGACCCGACGGTGCGGCGCTCGCGCACGCCGGACGGCCGGGAGATGGTCCTCGCGGACACGGTCGGCTTCGTCCGGCACCTGCCCACCCAGCTCGTCGAGGCGTTCCGCTCGACGCTGGAGGAGGTGCAGGGCGCCGACCTCGTGCTCCACGTCGTCGACGCCTCGGACGTCGACCCCGAGGGCCAGGTCGCCGCGGTCCGCGAGGTCCTCGCCGACGTCGGCGCCCTCGACGTGCCGGAGCTCGTCGTCCTCAACAAGGCCGACCTCGCGACGCCGGAGACCGTGGCGCGGCTGCGCTCGCGGCTGCCCGGGGCCGTCGTCGTCTCGGCGCGCACGGGCGAGGGGCTCGAGGAGCTGCGGGAGATCGTCGCCGAGCGGCTGCCGCGCCCGCAGGTCGACGTCGACGTCGTCGTCCCCTACACGCGGGGCGACCTCGTCTCCCGGGTCCACGTGGACGGGGAGGTCCTCGAGGAGGAGCACACCGCCGAGGGCACGCGGCTGCGCGCCCGTGTCGGCGAGCACCTCGCGGCCCAGCTCGAGGGCGCGCGCACGGCCGTCTGAGCCGTCCGCCCCGGCCGCGGCCCCGCACCCCCGGGTGCGGGGCCGTTGCCGTCGTCGGGGCCTGTGGACGCGGCCCGGGGCGCCCCGACGGGGCGCCTACCCTCGGGGGGTGACGAGCACGCCCCGCAGCACCGCCGGCCCGAGGGGGGCGTCCGGCGGCGCCGAGGCCCCCGACGTCGACGCGCTGCTGTCCGCGGCGGTCGCCACGCTGGGCGGGTCCCGGCGCGACGGCCAGCACGTCATGGCCCGGGCCGTCGACGCCGCCCTCGCGACCCGCGAGCACCTCCTCGTCCAGGCGGGCACGGGCACCGGCAAGTCGCTGGCCTACCTCGTACCGCTCGCGCGCCGTGCCGTGGCGGGGAAGGGGCCGGTCGTCGTCTCGACGGCCACCCTCGCGCTGCAGAACCAGGTGGCCGCCCGGGACCTCCCCCGGCTCGCCGACGCCCTGGAGCCGCTCCTCGGCCGCAAGCTCACGTGGCAGGTGGTCAAGGGGCGCGCCAACCACCTCTGCCTGCACAAGCTCGAGGGCGGCTTCCCGGAGGAGCCCGCCCTCTTCGACGCGCCCGCGCCGCTGCCCGGCCGGACCGTCGGCGGGGGCGGCGGCGCCGGGTCCCGGCTCGGCAAGGAGGTCGTCCGCCTGCGCGAGTGGGCCGGGACCACGGCCACGGGGGACCGGGACGACCTCGTCCCCGGCGTCAGCGAGGCCGCGTGGCGCCAGGTGTCCGTCGGCGCCCGCGAGTGCCTCGGCGCCACCCGCTGCCCGCAGGCGGAGGACTGCTTCAGCGAGGGCGCGCGCGAGCGGGCGCGCGAGGTGGACGTCGTCGTCACCAACCACGCCCTGCTCGCCGTCGACTCCGTCGAGGGCCGCCAGATCCTCCCCGAGCACGACGCGCTCGTCGTCGACGAGGCGCACGAGCTGGCCGACCGCGTCACCTCCGCCGTCTCGGCCCAGCTGAGCCCCGCCTCCGTGTCCGCCGCGGCGAGCCGGGCGCGGCAGGCGGGCAGCGACACCGGTCGCCTCGAGGCCGCGGCGGACGACCTCGGCGTCGCGCTCGTCGACGCGGCCGAGGGGCGCTTCCCGCGCGGGCTGCCCGAGCTGGTCCACCTCGCGGTGCTGTCGGTCCGCGACGCCGCCCGCGAGCTCACCGGGCAGATCAAGCCGCAGCCGGGGGAGCGGCCGACCGACGCGCAGCAGGGGGCCCTCACGATGGCCCGCGCCGCCGTCGGCGAGGTCCACGAGGTCGCGGAGCGGATGGCCGGCGGCTCGGAGCGCGACGTGCTGTGGCTGTCCGTGTCCGACCTGTCCTCCGTGCCGTCCGCGGCACGGCGGGTCCTCCACGTCGCGCCGCTGTCGGTGTCGGGGCTCCTGCGCGAGGCCCTCTTCGCCGAGCGGACGGTCGTCCTCACGTCCGCGACGTTGACGACGGGCGGCTCGTTCACGGGGGCGGCGCAGTCGGTGGGGCTGCAGTCCCCGCCCTCCGCGGGCGGCCCGGCGTGGGAGCAGCTCGACGTCGGCAGCCCCTTCGACTACCCCCGCCAGGGGATCCTCTACCTCGCGCGCCACCTGCCCGCCCCGGGGCGCGAGGGCGCCGGGTCACCGGTCCTCGACGAGGTGACCGAGCTGGTGCGGGCCGCGGGCGGCCGCACGCTGGGGCTCTTCTCGTCGCGCCGGGCCGCGGAGGCGGCGGCCGAGGTGCTGCGCGAGCGGCTCGACGTCCCCGTCCTCTGCCAGGGCGACGACGTGACCCCCACGCTCGTGCGCGAGTTCGCCGCGGACCCGTCGAGCGTCCTCGTCGGCACGCTGTCGCTGTGGCAGGGGGTGGACGTGCCGGGGCCGTCCTGCCAGCTCGTGACGATCGACCGCATCCCCTTCCCCCGTCCCGACGACCCCCTGCTGTCGGCCCGCGCCGAGGCGGTCTCCCGCGGCGGCGGCAACGGCTTCCTCGCCGTGTCGGCGCAGCACGCGGCGCTGCGGCTCGCCCAGGGCGCGGGGCGGCTCGTCCGGTCGACGGGGGACCGCGGCGTCGTCGCCGTCCTCGACCCGCGGCTGGCGACCGCGCGGTACGGCGGCTTCCTGCGCGCGAGCCTCCCGCCGCTGTGGGCGACGAGCGACAAGGACGTCGTCCTCGCCGCGCTCCGCCGGCTGGACGCCGCCGCGCGTACGGCGGAGGACGAGACGGCGTAGGCGGCGAGGCCTCCCGCGGCCCGGCGGCGGTCGCCCCTCCCGGCGTGGACGGGGGAGACCGCGACGTGGGGGAGCATCGGGGCATGGACCTCGCCCGCGCCCGCGCCGCCTTCGAGCACGTCCCCGGCTACTGCAACGCGGCGACGCTGGGCCTGCCGAGCCGAGCCGTCCGCACGGCGATGGTGGCGGCCCTCGACGAGTGGGCGGCCGGCCGGGCCACGGCGCCGGGCTACGACGCCGTCGTCGGCCGGGCACGGGAGCTCTTCGCCCGGCTCGTCGGCGTCCCCGCGGACCGCGTGGCCGTGGGCTCGCAGGCGTCGGTGGCCGTGGGCGCCGTCGCGGCCTCGCTGCCCGACGGCGCCCGGGTCGTCGTCCCCGAGGGCGACTTCACCTCCGTCGTCTTCCCCTTCCTCGTCCACGCCGAGCGGCGCGGGCTCGTCGTGCGGCAGGTGCCGCTGGCGGGCCTGGCCGACGCCGTCGCCGAGGGCTGCGACCTCGTCGCCTACAGCCTCGTGCAGTCCTCCGACGGCGCCGTGGCCGACGACGACGCGGTCCGCGCCGCGGCGGCCAGGGTCGGCGCGGCGACGCTGTGCGACCTCACGCAGGCCGCGGGCTGGTGGCCCGTCGACGCCGGGCTCCACGACCTCACCGTGACCGCCGCCTACAAGTGGCTCGGCGCGCCGCGCGGCGTCTGCTTCACGACCGTCGCGCCGTCGTGGCAGGAGCGTCTGCTGCCGGTGGCGGCCGGCTGGTACGCCGGCGAGGACGTCTGGGGCTCGGTGTACGGGCCCGGCATGGCGCTCGCGCAGGACGCGCGGCGCTTCGACGTCTCGCCCGCGTGGCTGCCGTGGGCGGGGGCCGTCCCGGCGCTCGAGCTGTACGACGGGCTCGACGTCGCCGAGGTCCGCGACCACGACGCCCGCCTGGCCGACGCCGTCCTCGCCGGGCTCGACCTGCCGCCCGCGGGGCGCGCCGTCGTCGCCGTCCCGGACGCCGACGGCCACGCCCTCGAGCGCCTCGCCGCCGCGGGGGTCACGGCCGTGGCCCGGGCGGGCGCCGTCCGCCTCGCCTTCCACCTGTGGAACGACGACTCCGACGTCGAGCGGGTGCTGGGCGCCCTGCGCTGACCGCTTCCGCCTGCTCGTGGTGGAGCGGCGTCCCCGGACGCGAACGGGCGCCTGTTCGTGGTGAGGTGGCGTCCCGGGGCGCGAAGAGGCGCCTGTTCGTGCTGAGGCGGCGTCCCCGGACGCGAACAGGCGCCCGTTCGCGGTGCGGCGGCGTCCTCGCGCGCGACGACGCGCGGTGCGCCGGGGGGCGACCTAGCGTGCCGGGCATGGCGGGTGGAGCGGAGAAGCCGGAGCGGCCGGGCGCGGAGCAGTGGCTGCCGGAGCCGGGGCACCGCGACGTCGCGACGCTCCGCGAGGCCGCGACCGGGTGCCGCGGCTGCGAGCTCTGGGAGCCGGCGACGCAGGTCGTCTTCTCGGCCGGGGCGACGGGCGGGCGGCTGGCGCTCGTCGGCGAGCAGCCGGGGGACCAGGAGGACCGCCGCGGCGTGCCCTTCGTCGGCCCGGCGGGCCGCCTCCTGCAGGCCGCCGTCGAGGAGGCGGGCATCGCCCGGGAGGACGTCTACGTGACGAACGCCGTCAAGCACTTCCGCTTCACGCAGCAGGCGCCCGGCAACCGGCGCATCCACGCGACGCCGGAGGCGGCGCACGTCACGGCGTGCCGCCCCTGGCTGGCCGCGGAGCTGGCGGCGGTGGACCCGGAGGTCGTCGTCGTCCTCGGCGCGACCGCCGGCCGGGCGCTCCTCGGCCCGTCGTTCCGGGTGACCAAGGAGCGCGGCCACGTCATCGAGCGGGAGACCTCCAGGGGCACCAAGCGCTTCGTGGCGACGCTGCACCCCTCGGCCGTGCTGCGGACGCCGCCGGAGCAGCGGGACGCGGCACGGGACGGGCTCGTGGCCGACCTGCGCGTGGCGGCCGCGGCGCTCGGGCCCCGCTGAGGGAGGGGCACCGGCGCCGCGGCACGGCTCAGACGCTCCGCAGGACGGCGACGACGCGTCCCAGCACGGTGGCCTCGTCGCCGTCGATGGGGCTGTAGGCGGCGTTGCGCGGGAGCAGCCGGACGTGGCCGTCACGGCGCTGGAAGACCTTGACCGTGGCCTCGCCGTCGATCATGGCGGCCACCACCTCGCCGTTCTCGGCGACGGGCTGCTGCCGGACGACGACCCAGTCCCCGTCGCAGATGGCCGCCTCGACCATGGAGTCGCCGACCACCTTGAGCAGGAAGAGCTGCCCGCCGCCGACGAGCTGGCGGGGGAGCGGGAAGACGTCCTCGACGGCCTGCTCGGCGAGGATCGGGCCGCCGGCCGCGATGCGCCCGACCACGGGCACGTAGGCGGCGGCGGGGCGCTCGTCGCCGGCGCCGGTGTCGTCGGCCGGGACGTCGGCCGGGGCCTCGGGGCGCGCGGGCCGCAGCCGGTGCACCGACGCGCCGCCCGCGGGCTGCTCGTCCGGGACGACGACCTCGATGGCGCGGGGGCGCCGCGGGTCGCGGCGCAGGAAGCCCTTGCGCTCCAGCGTGCTCAGCTGGTGCGCCACGCTCGACGGGCTCGTGAGCCCGACGGCCTCGCCGATCTCGCGCATGCTCGGCGGGTAGCCGCGCCGCTCGACCGCCTCGCTGATGCACTCGAGCACCCGGCGCTGCCGCTCGGTGAGCCCGGTGCCGGCCGCCGCCGGCGTGTCCGGCATCTCCACCACGGTGCCCTCGGACGTGCCGTCCGTGCCCGCCGACGTGCCCTCGTCGTCCCTGCGCCGTGCCACGGAGCCTCCTGCGGTCGTCGTGCGCCGGCGTCCCCGACGCCGGCCGTGCCGCGAGCGTAGGGACGCGGGAGGTCGAGATCAAACACCTGTTCGAGCGTGTCGCGGCGTGTCGTCAGGGGCGCCGCGGGGGGTGTCCGGCGCCGCCGGTGGACCGCTGACCTGCGGCGGGACCCGTTGTCGGTGGTCGCTGGTCGACTACGGGACGTGCACCGGGGGCCCGGTCGGCCCGGCCCCGCCCGGTCCGGACGGGGCGTCGGTGCGGGCGCCGCTGGACGCCCGCCCCGCCCGCTGGTACACATCGCACAGACGTTCGATCGAATACGCGTTCGACGCCGGGCAGGCGCCGGGGCGCGACCCCCTCGACCCGCACGTCCGCCGGCCGCGAGGCCGCGCGGTCCACCCGGAGGTCCTCATGTCCGCACTGGCCCTGCAGCCGTCCTTCGTCCCCGCCGCCCGCCCGGCGCGGCGCCGGCACCTGGCCCTCGTGCCGCCGCCCGTCGCCGCGCCCCCGCGGCGCACCCCCGCCCGTCGTCGGGCCGCCGCCCCGGCGGTCGGCCCCGTGCACGTGACGCGGCGCGGCCGGCTCGCCGTCACGACGGCGGTGGCCGTCGCGCTCCTCGGCGCGCCGACCGCCGTGCTCGCCGCCGGGAGCCCGTCGACGCCCGCGGCCCCGGCCGCACCCGCCGTCGCAGCGGCCGTGCCGGCCACGCCGGCCGCCGAGCACGTCGTGCTGCCGGGGGAAACCCTCTGGTCGGTGGCCGAGGGCGTGGCCGCGCCGGGCGAGGACGTCCGCGACGTCGTCCTCCACCTCGAGCAGCTCAACGGCCTCAGCACGTCCGCGCTCCAGGTCGGGCAGACGCTCGTCGTCCCCGCCGTCTGAGGCGCCGCGTCCCGGACCGCGGGCGGGTGCACCCGGGCGGCCGGTGCCTCTGGCAAGGTGTCCGCGCCCAGCGCCAGCACCGTCGCCGGCCGCGGCGACGCCGCGGCCGCGGCCCGTCCCGCGGAGGACGCATGAGCAGCACCCGGAAGCCCGCGGACGACGTCCGCCGCGACGGCGAGGCCCCCGTGGGCGCGCTCGACCGGTACTTCTCCATCACGGCCCGTGGCTCCACCACCGCCCGGGAGGTGCGCGGCGGGCTCGTCACCTTCGTGGCGATGGCCTACATCGTCGTCCTCAACCCGCTCATCATCGGGACGGTGCCCGACTCGACCGGCGCCTACCTCGGCGGCGGCGACGCGCCGAACCTGCCCGCGGTGGCCGCGGTGACGGCCCTCGTCGCGGGCGTCCTGACGATCACCATGGGTGTCGTCGGCCGCTTCCCGCTCGGCCTGGCTGCCGGTCTCGGGCTCAACGCCTTCGTGGCCTACGGCATCGTCGGGCTGCCGGGCATGACGTGGCCCGCGGCCATGGGGCTCGTCGTCCTCGAGGGCCTCGTCATCCTCGTGCTCGTCCTCACCGGCTTCCGCAAGGCCGTGCTGCGCGCCGTGCCAGGACCGCTCAAGACCGCCATCAGCGTCGGCATCGGCCTGTTCCTCACGCTCGTGGGCCTCGTCAACGCGGGCATCGTGCGCACGCCGGCCGGGGCCGCCGTGCCGCTCGAGCTGGGCATCGGCGGCTCGCTGCGCGGCTGGCCCACAGTCGTCTTCGTCGTCGGGCTCGTCGTCACGGTCGTGCTCATGGCGCGTGCCGTCCGCGGGGCGCTCCTCGTCGGCATCCTCGTCGCCACCGCCCTGGCCGTGGTCGTCCAGGCGCTGTTCGACGTCGGTCCGCGCGTCGACGGCGACGTCCTGCGACCCACCGGCTTCGGCCTGTCCGTGCCCCAGGTGCCCGAGCAGTGGCTCGCCCTGCCGGACCTCTCGCTGCTCGGGCAGTTCAGCCTCGTCGGCGGCGTCGCCGCCGCCGGCGCGGTCACGGCCGTGCTCGTCGTCTTCTCCCTCGTCGTCGCCGACTTCTTCGACACGATGGGGACGATGGTCGCCGTCGGCCACGAGGCCGACCTCCTCGACGACGAGGGCAACCCCGTCGGCAGCCAGCGCATCCTCCTCGTCGACTCCCTGGCCGCGGTGGCGGGCGGTGCCGCCAGCGCCTCCAGCGCCACGAGCTTCGTGGAGTCCGCGGCCGGCGTCGGCGACGGCGCCCGCACGGGCCTCGCCAGCGTCGTCACCGGCGCGGCCTTCCTCGTCGCCGTCGTGGCGGCGCCGCTCGTGACCCTCGTGCCCTACGAGGCGGCCAGCCCGGCGCTCGTCGTCGTCGGCTTCCTCATGATGCGCCAGGTCAAGGGCATCGACTGGGACGACATCGGCGTCGGGCTGCCCGCCTTCCTCGCCGTCGTCCTCATGCCGTTCGCCTACTCGATCACCGTGGGCATCGGGGCCGGCTTCCTCGCCTACGTCCTGCTCGCGGCGGTCCGCGGCCGGGTTCGCGACGTCCACCCGCTCATGTGGGTGGTGGCCGCCGTCTTCGCCGTCTACTTCACCATCGGCCCGATCCAGGACCTGCTGGCCTGACCGTCGGCCGGGGCGCCCGGGCGGGCGTCCCCGGCCGGGCTCGCTTGCGACGGGGGCGCGCGGCGACCTAGCGTCGACGGGTCGTCGGCGCCGTGCCGGCACCGAGGAGGTCGGCCGTGCACTGCCCGTTCTGCCGCCACCCGGACAGCCGCGTCGTCGACTCGCGCGCGACGGACGACGGGACGGCGATCCGGCGCCGGCGGCAGTGCCCCCAGTGCCAGCGGCGCTTCACGACGATGGAGGCGGCGAGCCTCACCGTCGTCAAGCGCTCGGGCACGACGGAGCCCTTCAGCCGGGAGAAGGTGCTGAGCGGCGTCCGCAAGGCCTGCCAGGGCCGACCCGTCACCGAGGACCAGCTGGCCGTCCTCGCGCAGCAGGTGGAGGAGGCGATCCGCACCGCCGGGACCGCCGAGGTGGAGGCGCACGACGTGGGCGTCGCCGTCCTCGCGCCGCTGCGGGAGCTCGACGAGGTGGCCTACCTGCGCTTCGCCTCGGTCTACCAGGCGTTCGACTCGCTCGAGGACTTCCAGGCCGCCATCACCCAGCTCCGCGCCGAGCGCGACGCCGCCGCGGCCGGCGAGCCCGTCCCCGCGGCGGCCGCCCCGCTCTAGCGCGCCGGGGCTCCCTCCGCGGGACCGAGCTCCAGGGCCGCGGCGAGGCGGGCGACCGCGTCCGCCTGCAGCGCCGCGACGCGGGGCACGCCCGCCGCGGCCCCCCAGGTCCCGTGGTAGACGCCGGGGACGACGACGAGCCGCGCCGCGACGCCGGCGGAGCGCAGCCGGCGGGCGTGCTCGACGGTCTCGTCGTGGAGCACGTCGAGCGTCCCGACCCCGAGCCAGGCGGGCGGGAGGCCCGTGAGGTCCTCCTGCCGCGCCGGGGCCGCGCGCGGCGGGGCGGGCGCGGGACGCCGGTCGTGCGGGGAGCGGCCGAGCAGCGCCGCCCAGCCGCGCCGGTTGGAGCGGTGCGACCACCCGAGCCGCCGCGGGCCGGCGAGCCGGAGGCCGGTGCGGTCGTCGAGCATCGGGTACACGAGCAGCTGGAGGCGGAGGGGGACGCCGTCGTCGGAGGCCGTCGCGGCCAGCGAGGCCGCCACGCCGCCGCCGGCGCTGGCGCCGCCCACGGCGAGCCGGTCCGGGTCGACGCCGAGGTCGTCGGCCTCCGCGCGCAGCCACCGCAGCACGCGACGGCAGTCGTCGTGCCCGGCGGGGTAGGGGTGCTCGGGCGCGAGCCGGTGGTCCGGCGCCACGACGACGACGCCCAGCTCGTCGGCGAGCCGGGCGCACCAGGCGAGGTCGGCGTAGGCCTCGCCGAGGACGTGCCCCCCGCCGTGGATCCACAGCAGGGCCGGGGCGGGCGGTCGGCGGACGGTGGGCTCGACGACGAGGACGTCGACGGGCGGTCCGCCGGCGTCGCCGGGCACCGTGCGGCGCAGCACCGTCACCCCGGGCGGGACGTCGGCGTCGGGCACGGGCAGACGACGGGCGAGCGGGAGGAACGGGGTCGGCGGCAGCCCGAGGGGGACCAGGAGGGAGGCCCGGCGGAGGTCGGGCGGGAGGGCGGCGACGAGGCGCGCCCGGCGGGCGAGGCCCGCGACGGCCCAGGGGAGCGCGACCGCCCCCACGGCCAGGGCGGCGCGGCGGGCCGGCGGGTGCGCCGCGGCCCCGTCGGGTCGGGCGGGCGGGCGACGGGGCGGGGGCTGGACCACCGCCCGAGCGTGGCAGGCCGTCGGCCCGGCGTCCCGACGGGGACGGCGCGGGCGCTCAGGAGGCGGTGACGTGCCCGATCTCGACGACGCGGACGGGCACGCCGTCGACCTGCTCGGGCAGCTCGGGGGCGTCGGCCTGCGTGACGACGTTGACGCGGACCGCGTAGGCGCTGTGCCAGCGGACGACGCCGACGCCGTTGACGCGGGCGTCGCCCGCGAGCCGGGCGGCGAGGGAGGACTTGGCCGCGCGCGCCGCGTCGCGCGACGGTCCCTCGGGCGAGGGGGAGGTCGGCAGCGTCATCCCCGCAGTGTGCACCCGCGGGGCGCCCCTGCCATCCGGGTCGTGAGGACCTCACCCGACGGGGACCCCCGGGCCGCCCGTCACCACCCCGTGGTGACGGGCGGCCGGCGGCTCAGCCGAGCAGCCGGGCCCCGAGGGTCTCGAGGACCGCCCCGACCGGGTTGCAGAAGGTGAGGCCGGTGCCCTCGGGCCCCCCGCGCTCGCTGCCCGCGAAGAGGAGGCCGACGGCGGCGCCCGTCGCGGGGTCGTAGACGAGCGAGCCGCTGTCGCCGCCCGCGGAGAAGGCGCCGCCGTCGCCCGTCACCTCGATCTGGTCGTCGAAGGTGACGACGCCGCCGGGGAAGCCCACCGCGACGCCGTCCAGCTCGATGGCCGTCACGACGCCGCGCGTGAGACCCGTCGTCCGGCCGACCTTCTCGACGACGAGGCCGTCGTCCGCCGCCGCGACGGTGGTGACGGCCCCGACGGGGTAGGTGGCGTCTACCTCGACGCCGTCGGCGAGCCGGGCGAGCGCGGCGTCCACGCGGTTGCCGCCCGCCGGGTCCAGCGGGACCGCCACGGCGAGCGTGCCCACGACGTCGTCCGGGGCCGTGCCGCCGTCGGCCGAGCCGGGCTGGAGCACGTCCGACCCGACGGCCGCCCGGTCGGAGTCGCCGAGGACGTGGTTGTTCGACAGGACGTGGACGCGGTCGTCGCCCTCGAGGAGCACGAAGCCGCCGATCGTCCCGGCGGTCACGGCGGCCTGCGCCACGGACAGCCCGGGGCGCAGCGGCCGCTCGCGCTGCTGCAGGACGTCGGCCGCCCAGCGCCCCGGGTCGGCCGGCGAGGCCACGGGCCCCGCGGGCGCCTCCGGCCCGACGGGCAGCGTGAGGGCGACGACGCGACCGACGTCGCGGACGTCGGCGTCCTCGCCGGCCATCTCGAGGGCGCGGGCGGCGACCGCCGCCCCCTCGCCGCCGTCGTGGCGCACCGCGACGCCGTAGCGACCCCCGCCGTAGGTGCGCACCCCGACGACGAGGGCGCCGCCGCCGTCGGCGGGCTCCGCCCCGAGGGCCGTCACCGCCGAGCGCACCAGCTCCTGCTTGACCGCGCGTGCTGCCTCGATGTCCATGCCGCTCCTCCTCCTGCGGGCCCGCCCGACGACGCGGCGTCGTCGACCCTCACGGGCCGTGGCCGAGTGTGGGGCCGACCACCGACGGACGGGGGGCGGACGACGGGACGGGCTGCCCGTCGACCGGTCGTCGCCCCGCTGTCACCGGTCGGTGCTTCGCTGCCGCCCGTGACCACCGACACCCCCGACGTCCCCGGCACCCCCGGCCCCGCGGGGCCCGACGGCTACGACCCCGACTTCCTCGGCGTCCCCGTGCCGCTGCCGCGCCCGGCCGGCACGGCGGCACGACCCCTCGTCGAGCTGCCGAGCACGCACTTCACCGTGCTGCTCGACCCCGCACGCCGGCTCGCGGCGGCGGCGGCGTGCACCGTCGACGGGGCCCGGCTGCTCGACCTGCCGCGCTCGGAGGGGTGGCGCCTCGACCCGCGCGTCCCGGCGGACCAGCAGGCCGGGGAGGAGCTGTACGCGCGCAACGACCTCGACCGCGGGCACCTCGTCCGGCGCCTCGACCCGGTGTGGGGCGAGCCCGCGGAGGCGCGGGCGGCCGAGCGCGACACCTTCACCTACCCCAACGCGGCGCCGCAGGCGTCCGGGTTCAACCAGTCGCGCGAGCTGTGGCTCGGGCTCGAGGACCACGTGCTCGAGCACGCCGGGGCGGTCGACGTCCGGCTCGTCGTCCTCACCGGCCCGGTGCTCGCCGACGACGACCCCACCTACCGGGGCGTGCAGGTGCCGCGGCTCTTCTGGAAGGTCGTCGCCTGGGCGGTGCCCGACGACGGGGGCGACGGCGTCCGGCCCGCCGCCGTCGCGCACGTCCTCGACCAGACGCCCCAGCTGGCGGACGTCGACCTGCGGGAGGCCGAGGCCCGTGCCCAGCGGGTCGACGCCCCGCCGCCGCTCGGGCCGTTCCGCACCTTCGCCGTCCCCGTGGCCGACGTCGCGTCGCTCACCGGGCTCGACCTCGGCCCGCTCGTGGGCGCCGACCTCCTCGCCGTCCCGGCCGGGGCGGGCGCGGGCCCCCGGGCGCGCTGGTCGCCGCTGACGTCGCTCGCGGACGTGCCGCTGCGCCGTCCCTGACCGCCTCCCGCCATGGCCGGCCGCGAGGTGAGGCTGGCCTACGGTGGTCCGGCGGGCCGGAGGTCGACCCTGCGCCCCCGCCCCTCGCGGCCCCGCCCCCCAGGCGGTCCCGCCCCGCCCGCCCCGACCCGAGGAGCCCTCCTGCGCGCGCAGCGACGACCCCGCCGCCCCGCCGCCGGGGGACCCGGACGGGCACGGGCGGCGCGACCGGCCCCGGGCGCCACGGAGGTGCCGCCCGGCACGACGGCGGACGGGCTGCTCCGGCTCGTCGTCCGCCGTCAGCGCCGCCGCGTGCTCGTCGGCAGCGTCCTGCTCGGCGTGTGGGCCCTCTGCGAGGTCCTCGTCCCCGTGGTCGCCGGCTGGGCGATCGACACGGCCGTCCTCACCGGCGACGTCGGGGCGCTCGTCCGCGCCGTCGTCGTCGTGGCCGTCCTCTTCACCGTCCTCATGCTCAGCTACCGCACGGGCATCCGGCCGCTGCTCGCGGCGCAGGAGCACGAGGGCCACGCCCTCCGCGTCGCCGTGGCCCGGCGGGCGCTCGACCCCCACGGGGCGCGCGGCCGCCGGCCCGACGGCGCGGTGCTCTCGGTGGCCTCCTCCGACACCCAGCGCACCGCCGAGGCGCTCGACGTGGCCCTGCTCGTCTCGTCCGCGGTCGTCTCGCTCGTGGCCGTCGCCGTCGTCCTCCTCGGCATCCACGTCCCGCTCGCGCTGGCCGTCCTCGTGCTCGCCCCGCTCGTGTCGCTGGCGCTGCAGCTGCTCGCACCGCTCGTGACGCGACGGGCCGCCGCGCAGCAGGAGGCGGTCGCCGTGACGTCCGGCCTCGCCACCGACCTCGTCCGCGGGCTCCGCGTCGTGCGGGGGCTCGGCGCGCAGGGCGCCGCCGCCGAGCGGTACCGCCGCTCCAGCGGCGACGCGCTCGCGGCCTCGCTGCGCTCGGCGGACGCGGACGGCGCCCAGCTGGGGGTCACGACGCTCGTCAGCGGGCTCTTCCTCGCCGGCGTGGCGACGGCGGCCGGGCTCCTCGCCGTCGACGGCCAGATGACCGTGGGCCAGCTCGTCGTGGTCGTCGGCCTCGCGCAGCACCTCTCGCAGCCGGTCCGGCTCGTCGGCCTCGCGGTGCAGCGGCTCGCCGGCGCGCGCGCGAGCGCCGCCCGGGTGGCCGACTACCTCGCCGAGCCCCCGGTGAGCGAGCCGGGCGGCCGGGCGCCGTCGGGATCGCCGCACCTCGTCGTCCGCGGGCTGCGGGGGCAGGGCCTCGACGGCCTCGACCTCGACGTCGCGCCCGGCGAGCTCGTCGCCGTCGTCACGCCCGACCCGGCCGGCGCCGCCACCCTCCTCGACGTCCTCGCCGGGCGGGTGCCGCCCCCCGCGGTGGGCGACGCGGTCCGCCTCGGCGGGGCGCCGCTGTCCGAGCTCGACGCCGACCTCGTCCGCGCCGTCGTCCACGTCGAGCCGCACGCGACGGCGCTCTTCGAGGGCACGCTCGAGGACGCGCTCGTCCGCGACGTCGCGGGGGCCGCGAGCGCCGGCACCGCCGTCGACGGGACGGGCGCCCGGCGGCCCACCGTGCAGGGCGCGCTCGCCGCGGCCGCGGCCGACGAGGTCGTCGGCCTCGACCCGCGGGGCCTCGGGCGCCCCCTCCACGACGGCGGCACGGGCCTGTCCGGCGGGCAGCGGCAGCGGGTGGGCCTCGCCCGCGCGCTGCGCGCCGACCCGCCGCTGCTCGTGCTGCACGACCCGACGACCGCGGTCGACGCCGTGACCGAGCAGGCGGTCGCCCGCGGGCTGCGGGACCTCCGCCACGGGCCCGCCGCGGGGCCGGACGACGGGGGCGACCGCCCGGCGCGCAGCACGCTCGTCCTCACGGCGAGCCCCGCGCTGCTCGCCGTCGCCGACCGGGTCGTCCTCGTCGCCGGGGGGCGCAGCGCGCTGGTGGGCTCTCACGCCGACCTCGCCCGCCACCCCGCCTACCGCGAGGCGGTGCTCTCGTGAGCGACGCGACCGGCCCCCAGGGCCCCGACGCCCCCCGCGGCGGCTCGGCGCGCGCCGCGCACGACGAGGCGGACCGCCCCCTCCTGCCCGTCGCCACGGCCGCCGGCTCCTGGGCGGCGGTGCGCACCGAGCTCGGCCGGGCGCCCGGGTGCGCCGTCGGCACCCTCGCGCTCGGCGTCCTCGCCTCCGCGCTGTCGCTCGTGGCGCCGTGGGCCCTCGGCCGCCTCGTCGACGTGGTCGCGGCGGAGCAGGCCCCCGCGGGCGCGGACGTCGGCCGCGCGGGCGACGTCGTGCCCGTCCTCGTCGTCCTCGTCCTGGGGGCCCTCGGCGCGGGGGTGGCCACCGGCCTGTCCGCCGCCGCCGTCAGCCGGCTCGGCGCCCGCGTGCTCGCGGGGCTGCGCGAGCGCGTCGTCGACCGGGTGCTGCGGCTGCCCCCGGCCGTCGTCGACCGGGTCGGCGCGGGCGACGTCCTGGCGCGCGTGGGCGACGACGTCGGCGTCGTCACCCGCTCGGTGACCGCGGTCGTCCCGCAGGTCGTCGCCTCGGCGCTGACGGTCGTCCTCACGGTCGCCGCGCTCACGGCCGTGGACTGGCGGATGGGGCTGGCCGGCGTCGTCTGCCTCCCCGTGCACGCGGCGGCGCTGCGCTGGTACCTGCCGCGGTCGGGGCCGCTCCACGCCCGGCAGCGCACGGCCCAGGGCGCCCGCTCGCAGGCGCTGCTCGGCTCGCTGCGCGGCGCCGGGACGGTCCGGGCGCTCCGGGTCGAGCGCGCGCACGTCGCCGAGGTCGAGGCGCGCTCCGGCCGCGCCCGGGACCTCGCCGTGGCCGTCTTCCGCCAGTTCACCCAGTTCTCGTCGGCGGTCAACGTCGCGGAGGCCGTCGGCGTCGTCGCCCTGCTCGTCACGGGCTTCGCCCTCGTGCGCGGCGACGTGCTCACCGTCGGGGAGGTGACGACGGCCGTCCTCCTCTTCCTCCAGCTCTTCGGCCCGCTGGGCATGCTGCTCACGTCCTTCGGGGAGGTGCAGGCCGCGGGCGCGAGCCTCGCCCGGCTGGCGGGCGTCGCGCTCATGCCCCTGCCGCCCGCGGCGCAGGCCCCCGCCCCGCCGGCGGACGCGGGCGTGCGCGTGGAGGGCGTCGTCCACCACTACGACGGCGGGCCGCCGGTCCTGCGCGGCGTGGACCTCGTGCTCGCCCCGGGCGAGCGCGTGGCCGTCGTCGGGGCCAGCGGCGCGGGCAAGACGACGCTGGCCTCGCTCGTCGCGGGGGAGCTCGAGCCCGCCGGCGGACGCGTCCTCCTCGGGGGCGCCGACGTGCGCGAGCTCGACGACGCGCGGCGCCGTGACGCCGTCGTCCTCGTGAGCCAGGACGTGCACGTCTTCTCGGGGCCCCTCGGCGACGACGTCGCCCTGGCCGCCCCGCCGCACCTCGTCGGCGCGGAGCTCGACGCGGCCGTCCGGCGGGCGCTGGACGTCGTGGGCGCGCTGCCCTGGGTGGACGCCCTGCCGGAGGGCGTCGCCACCCCGGTGGGGGAGGGCGGCCACGCCCTGACGCCCGACCAGGCCCAGGCCCTCGCGCTCGCCCGGCTCGTCCTCGCCGACCCCGCGGTGGCGGTGCTCGACGAGGCGACCGCCGAGGCCGGCAGCGCGGGCGCCCGCGGGCTCGAGCGGGCGGCCGACGCCGCGACGGCGGGGCGGACCACGCTCGTCGTCGCGCACCGCCTCACGCAGGCCCTGTCGGCCGACCGCGTCGTCGTCATGGCCGACGGGCAGGTGGTCGAGGAGGGGCGGCACGCCGACCTCGTCGCCGCGGGCGGCCGGTACGCCGCCCTGTGGCACGCCTGGTCGGGCACCGAGGGCCGGTCCGGGAGCGCAGCACCGGGCGCGTAGGTGTGCCTCACCTCTCCGGGAAAGGGTGAGGGCAGCCTTTCCTGCGCTTTCCCGAGAATGGGCCGGCCTGAGTTCTGGAAAGGCTTCCCTTCGGTGCGCAGAAGGGAACACGGGTCTACCGTCGCGCTCGTTGACGACAGCCGTCGCCCCGACGGTCCGACCCGGCAAGGAGAGCCATGTCCCTCATCGAGATGCCCCAGGTCACCGAGTGCGCGGTCGACGGCTGCGCCTTCAACCACGACGGCTGCCACGCGCCGGCCATCACCGTCCGCTCCCAGCAGGGCACGGCCGGGTGCGGCACCTTCTTCGACATCTCCACGAAGGGCGGCCTCGACCGCGTCGTCGGCCAGGTCGGCGCGTGCGAGCGCACCGACTGCTCCTTCAACAAGGACCTCACCTGCACCGCGGGCTCGGTCCGCGTCGGCCCGGGCCACGACGTTCAGGCCAACTGCCTCACGTACACGACGGCCTGACGGCCCCCCGGCGACGCCCGGCCGTCCACGACGGAGCCCCCGACCACCGCGGTGGTCGGGGGCTCCGTCGTGCGGGACGTGCCTCGCCAGGCGCGGGGCGCGGTCAGCGCGCCGGCAGCGCCAGCTCGAACCAGACGGCCTTCCCGCCCCGGACGAGCCGGCTGCCCCAGCGGCTGCTGAGGGCCTCCACGAGGACGAGCCCGCGGCCGCCCGTCGCGTCGAGGCGGGGCGTGCGCAGGGCCGGCGTCCGCGGAGACGTGTCGGTGACGGTGACGGTGAGCAGGTCGGGCCCGACCTGGACGCGGACCACCACCTCGCCCTGCGCGTGGAGGACGGCGTTGGTGGCGAGCTCGCTCGTCAGCAGGACGGCCGTCTCGACCGTGCCGTGCGGGGCGTGCGGGGCCACGAGGCGCTGCACGAGGGCGCGGGCCGTGGCGGCGCCGCGCGGGTGCGTCTCGAGCACGACCTCCTCGGCCGTGCCGCCGTCGGGCACGGCGCCGGTGCCGGCCGCGGGCCCGGCCTGCACGCTGCGGAGCTCGCTCACGGGCGCAGCGTAGGTGCCGCCGCGACCCGCCCGGGACGCCGGTCCACGGGCCGGGGCGACGGCGCCCGTGTCCCCGACCGGCGGCCGGTTCACCCGCCCGTCGACGTGACGTCGCCCACGTGTCCCGCGCCGGACCGGCGCACGGTGCCCGGGACGCGCAGGATGCGACGGCTGCCCGGGTCGTCCGGCCCGCGGCGGTCCGACCACGGCCGTCCCCTCGGAGGACCCATGCCCCGCCCGCTCACGACCGGCGCCGCCGCCGTCGTCCTCGCCGCCGCCACCGCCGCCCCCCTCCTCCACGCGCCGTCGGCCCCGCTCCCGGCGGCCCGGTCGGCCGCTCCCGCCGCCGTCGCCGACGACCCCCGGGGCGACGACCGCGACGTCCCCCTCGTCCTGGCCCACCGCGGGGCCAGCGGCTACGCGCCCGAGCACACCCTCACCGCCTACGCGATGGCGGTCACCATGGGGGCCGACTACGTCGAGCCCGACCTGGTGCTGACGAAGGACGGCGTCTTCGTGGCCCGCCACGAGAACGAGATCTCCGGCACGACCGACGTCGCGGACCGGCCGGAGTTCGCCGACCGCCGGACGACGAAGACGATCGACGGCGTGGCCGTGACCGGCTGGTTCACCGAGGACATGACGCTCGCCGAGCTGCGCACGCTGCGGGCGGTGGAGCGGCTGCCCGACCTCCGGCCGGGGAACACCGCCTACGACGGCCTCGAGCCCGTGCCGACCCTCGAGGAGGTCGTCGGGCTGGCGCAGGAGGCCGGCGTCGGGATCATCCCGGAGATGAAGCACCCGACCTACTTCGCCAGCATCGGGATGCCGATGCCCGAGCAGCTCGTCGAGGAGCTCGCCGGGTACGGGTACACGGACGAGGACGACCCCGTCGTCGTCCAGTCCTTCGACGTCACCCCGCTCTCCGAGGTCAAGGCGGCGGGCGACCTGCGCACGTCGCTCAACCTCGGCTCGGCGGGGACCGTGCCGCCGGACTACGCCGCGCAGGGGCGGACGACGACGTACGGCGACCTCACCTCGTCCGCCCAGCTGCGCCGGCTGAGCCGCTTCGTCGACGTCCTCGGGCCCGAGAAGGGGTACGTGATCCCGCGCCGCGCCGACGGCTCGCTCGGCGAGCCCACCGACCTCGTCGCCCGCGCCCACCGCCTCGGGTACGAGGTGGCCGTCTACACGCTGCGGCGCGAGAACACCTTCCTGCCGACGGACCTCCGCGGCGGCGACCCGGCGAGCCCCGAGTACGCCCGCGCCACCGGTGACTCCGCCCTCGAGCACCGCGCCTTCTACGAGGCGGGCGTCGACGCGGTCTTCTCCGACCACCCGGACGTCGCCGTCGCCGCCCGGTACGACTGGCTCGCGGGCGACGCCGACCCCGACGACCCCCGCGGCTGAGCGGGACCCGGGCGCCCGGCCTCCCGGGCGCCCGGGCAGGTCCCGCGGGACGGCGCGACGTACCGTTCCCGCGTGGCGACCCCGCTGACGACGGCGCACCTGCTGGGCCGCCCCGTGCGCCGTCCCGGGGACCCGGCGCCGCGCCCGGGCGTCACCGACCCGGCCGAGGCGGCCCGGCGCCTGGCCGAGGTGGTGGGACGCGGGGGCGCCGTCGTCCTCTCCGGCGCCGGCCTGTCGACCGACTCGGGCATCCCCGACTACCGCGGGCCCCGCGGGTCGCTGCGGCGGCACACGCCGATGACGTACCAGGAGTTCACAGCGGCCGGCGCGGAGGGCGAGGCGGCGAGGCGCCGCTACTGGGCCCGCAGCCACGTCGGCTGGCGCGTGGTCGCCCGCTCGCGGCCCAACGACGGGCACCGGGCGGTCGCCGCGATGGAGGCCCGCGGCCGCGTCACGGGCACCATCACGCAGAACGTCGACGGGCTGCACCAGGCCGGCGGCTCCCGGGACGTCGTCGAGCTGCACGGCAGCCTCGACCGCGTCGTCTGCCTCTCCTGCCGGGCCACGAGCGACCGGGGCCGCCTCGACGACCGCCTGCGGCTCGCCAACGAGGGGTGGCGGGGCTCCCTGCCCGAGCCGCCCCCGGGCGAGGTCAACCCGGACGGCGACGTCGACCTGCCGGAGGAGGTCGTCACGCGCTTCGTCGTCGTGCCGTGCGAGAGCTGCGGGAGCGGCCCGCTCAAGCCGGACGTCGTCTTCTTCGGCGAGTCCGTGCCGCGCCCCCGCGTCGACGACTGCTTCGCGCGGGTGGACGCCGCGCGCACGCTCCTCGTGCTCGGGTCGTCGCTGACGGTCATGTCCGGCTACCGCTTCGTGCTCCACGCCCGGCGGGCGGGCACGCCCGTGGTCGTCCTCGTGCAGGGGGAGACGCGGGCCGACGCGACCGCCGACCTCCGCCTCGACGCGCCGCTGACGCCCGTCCTCGTGGGCGCGGTCCGCCTCCTCGGCTGACCGCGCCCCGGCTCAGCCGGCCGGCGTCGCCGCGCCCGGCCCCTCGTCCTCCGGTCCCGCCGTCCCGGGGCGCGCCGCCGGCGTGCGGCCCAGCGGGTCCTCGCCGTCGACGAGCCAGGTGACCTTCTCCGTCCCGTCGAAGCGGCGGACGGCGACGGCGGCGCCGGGCCGCGGCACGCCCGGGACGACGTCGGTGCCCGGGTCCTCGGCGTCGCGCGCGGCCGCGCGCAGCACCCCCAGGGCGTGCGCGAGCTGCTCGCCGCCGAGCCCGCGGGCCAGCGTCACGTGCGGCGTCCACGCGCCCGGGGCGAGGAGGTCGCCCTCGTCGTCCTCCTCGGCCGTCCCGTCGTGGAGGGCCCCCCGGACGGCGGCGTGCAGCGCGAGCAGGCCGGGCGTCGCGACGACGAGCCGCGCGAGCACGTGACGACGGCCGCCGAGGACGACGGGCGGGCCGAGGCGCACCGGCAGGGGCAGCCCGCCGCCGGCGGCCCGGGCCTGCCGGACCGCGGCGGCCAGACGGCGCTCGGCCGGCTCGTCCAGCGTGCCGACGGCGGCGAGGGTGACGTGCGGGCGGTTCGTCGCGCCGGTGTGGTGCGCCTGGCTCGGGAGGTCGGCGTCCGCCAGCGCCCGCCACTGCGCGAGCACGTGCTCCTCGGTCGCCGCGTCCAGGAGGGCCTCCACCGACTGCACCACGCGCCGATCCTCGCCCGCGGCCCGGGGTCGTGCCCCCCGGGGCCCGGCGCGCCCCGCCCGGCGGACGTGACGCGGGCCCCGCCGGCGTGGTGGACTGGTGCCACCGGCGAGCGTGCCGGTGCGACGACGGCGTCGACCTGCCCTGCACCGACCCCGTCGTCCCCCCGGAGACCAGCCCGTGACCGGTCACGTCCGCACGCCCACGCCCCCCGCGCCCGACCTCGGCGTCGGCCGCCGTGCCGCGGCCCTCACCGTCACCGCGCTCGCCGTCGGCGGGTTCGCCATCGGCACGGCCGAGTTCATGATGATGGGCCTGCTGCCGCTCGTGGCCGCCGACCTCGGGGTCAGCGTGCCCGTCGCCAGCTCGGCCATCACCGCGTACGCGGTCGGCGTCGTCGTCGGGGCCCCGACGCTCACGGCGCTGGCCACCCGCTGGTCGCCCCGGCCGGTCCTCCTCGGGATGACGGCCCTCTTCCTCGTCGGCAACGTGCTGTGCGCCGTCGCCCCTGACGCCACGGCGCTCGTCGCGGCCCGCTTCGTCACGGCGCTCGTCCACGGCGCCTACTTCGGCGTCGCCACCGTCGTCGCCCGCTCCGTCGCCCTGCCGGGCCGGGCGGCGTCGGCGGTCGGCACGCTCATGGCCGGCCTCGCGATCGCCAACGTCGTCGGCGTGCCGGCGGCGACCGCCCTCGGCCAGGCCGTCGGCTGGCGCGTGCCCTTCCTCGTCGTCGCCGGCCTGGGCGCGCTGACGGCGCTGGGCATCACCGTGCTCGTGCCCCGCTCCACGGCCGCGCGCGTCGGCCTGCGGGCCGAGCTGGCCGTCTTCCGGCAGCCGTCGGTCTGGCTCTTCCTCGCGGTCGTCATGACCGGCTTCAGCGCCCTCTTCGCCGTCCACTCCTTCGTGGCGCCGCTCCTCGAGGAGCGCACGGGCCTCACCGGTGGCGGGCTGGCGTGGGCCCTCGTCGTCTTCGGCGTCGGCACGGTCGTCGGGACGGTCCTCGGCGGCCGGCTCGCGGACCGGCGCTCGACGCTCGTCATGGTCGGCTCGCTCACGTCGACGGCGGTCCTGCTCGCGGTGCTCGTCCTCGCCTCGACGTGGGCGCCGACGGCGCTCGCCACCCTCTTCGCGCTCGGGGTCGTCACCTTCGGCGCCGGCCCCGCCTTCCAGGACCGCGTCATCCGGCTCGCCGGCCGCGGCGGCAGCCTCGTCAGCGCGGCCACCCACGGTGCCTTCAACCTCGCCAACGCCATCGGCGCGGTGCTCGGGGCCCTCGTGCTGCAGGCCGGGCTCGGGGTCACCGCCCCGCTGTGGGTGGGCGTCGGCGCCTCGCTGACGGGCCTCGCGGTGCTCTCCGTCGCGCTCCGGGTCGAGCGCCGCCGTCGCCCCGGGACGCCCGCCACGGGCGAGCTCCCGCAGCAGCGGGCGTCCTCCTCGCGCACGACCCCGGTGACCGCCGGCCGCTGACCCGCCGGCGCCCCCGACCGACGACGAGGGCCGGCCCCCGCCCGGGGACCGGCCCTCGTCACGTCGCGGCCGTCGGCCGCCGACGTCACTCCTTGTCGAGCGCGTCGCCCTTGTGGACGGCCTCCTTGCCGGTCTTGTCGCTCTCCACGAGGTACTGCGGCTCGTCCTTGCTGGCGCGGACCGTGCGGCCCGCCTCCTTCGTGTCCTCGGTGATCTTCTTCTCGACGGTGCCGTGCACCTCGTTGCCGTGCGAGCTCCAGGTGACGTCGTCACCCTTCTTGAGGTCGGCCATGGGGTCCTCCTGCGTCCGGGACGGTGGGGTCGACGGCCGGGCGGGCCGGCCGGTGCTGCGGCGACGGGGGCGCGGGCGCCTGCCCGGGAGGCTAGGAGCGGTCCGTCCCGGCCGCGACCGCGGCGGCGAGGCGGGCGCCCAGGGCCGTGCCGGACAGCCACGCCTGCTCGACGCCGGGGCGCGGGCCCCAGGCGTCGCCGCAGACGCCCAGCCCCCCGGACAGCCACGACGTCTCCTCGCGGCCCTCGTCGGGGCGGGCGAAGGTCCAGCGCTGCGCGCCCTGCTCCACCGGGGCGGGCGGGGCCCCGGCGGCGGGGTCGCCGAGCAGCGCGCCGAGCTCGGCGAGGACGGGGGCCACCGCCCCCTCCGGCTCGCCGAGGTGGGCCCGGGCGAGGTCGGCGGTCGAGTGGGCGACGAGGACGGCGGCGCCGTCGCCCCGGCGGCGGCCGTCGTCGGCGACGAGCTCGACCGTGTCGGAGCCGTTGACGAAGGCGGCGTCCATCGGCGGCCACCACGCCTCGTCCCAGCGAGCCCAAACCGTGACGACGGGGCTCCACGAGCGCGCTCGCAGGGGCGCCACCTCGGCCGCGACCCCCGGGCCGCAGAGCCGGACGGCCTGGGGGTCCGGCATGGCGAGGACGACGGCGCGGCACGGGACGCCGTCGACGACGAGACGGCCGGGACCGCCGCCGTCGCCCGCGGGGCCGACCCGGTCCACCGTCCGCACGTCGTGGCGGCGGACCGGGACGCCGTCGTCGGCCAGGGCCGCGGCCAGGTCGTCCGTGAGCGACCGCAGCCCGCCGGGGGCCGCCCAGCGCACGGGCCCGGTCTTGGAGGTCCGGGTGACCCGGCCGTCGTCGCCCCGCTCGAGGGCGTCGAGGGTGTCCGTCCACGGGTGGGCGAGGCCCCGGTCCTCCCAGGAGGCCGCGAGCGCGGCGAAGGCGGTGTCGCGGGGGACGGCGTAGGCGGCGCCCACGTCGACGACCCGCCGTCCGTCGTCGCCCTGGCCGCCGCCCGTGCGGCGCAGGCCCAGCCGGCCGCCCGGCTGCCGGCCGCGGTCGAGGACCACGACGTCGGCGCCCCCCGTCCGCAGCGCGGCGGCGCAGGCGAGCCCGGCGATGCCGGCGCCCACGACGACGACCGTGCCGTCGTCCCAGCCGGTGCCGTCGACGGCGTCGGACGAGGGGTCGGAGGTCGGGGGGCTGCCGCTGGGGGTCACCCGGCGACGCTAGGTCGACCCGCCCCGGCCCGCCCGGCGACGACGCCCGCGCAGGGGCCCGCGACGGCGGTGCCCGACCTCGGCCGACGGCCCCCCGCAGCGCCGCGCCCTGTGCCACGCTCCGCCGGCCGGGCGCCGCCCGGCACCGCCGCGACCTGCGTCGCCGCGGGCCCGTCGCGCCCCGGCGCCGCCAGGAGGGGGCCCCGCCCGTGACGAGCCCCGCAGACGGGGGCGACGTGGTCGTCGCCTCGCCCGAGCCCCCCGCGCACGTCCCGGGGCTGGACGACACCCTGCTGGCCGCCGTGCGCCGCGTGGCCTCGGTCCGCTCCTGCTGGGCGCCGTCCCTGGCTCCGGGCGGGGACCGGCTCGCCTACGTCACCGACCGCAGCGGGCTGCCCCGCCTCGAGGTCGTGGCCCTGGGGCGCGGCAGCGGCGACGCCGCCGGGGACGTCGTCTCCTGCGGCGAGCCGCGGCAGGTCTCCGGGCCGGACCAGGAGGTCGTCACGGCGTCGTGGGCGCCGGACGGGGCGTCGCTGCTCTACGTCGTCGCGCCGGGCGGCCTCGTCCGGACCGAGGTGCACGCGGTGCGCCCCGACGGGAGCGGGCGGCGCCGCGTCGCCGGGGGCGGCGCCACGGAGACGGCCGTGCTCGGCGCGTGGACGCCGGCCGGCGGCCACCTGCTCGCCGTCGCCGACGGCGTGGGCCCGGACGCCACGCTCCACGCGCTCGCGCCGCACGCCGCCGCACCGGGGGACGGGGAGGAGCCCGCGGGCGCCCGCCGGCTCGCCCCCGCCGGCCACCAGGTCGTCACCTCCGTCGACGCCGTCACCGGCCTCGCCGTCGTCCGCCGGGGCCCGCGCGGGCACCGCAGCCTCTGGCTGGTGCCGGCGGACCGGGGCGGGGAGGGCCGTCGCCTGCTCGCGGCCGTCGTCCCTCCGGAGGAGGACCGCGGGGAGGACGGCCGGGTCGAGCACGACGGGCGCGGCGGCGTCGCCGTCCTCGCCCGCACGGACGCGCTGCCCGGCACGGCGGGACGGGTCGCGCTCGTCCGGGTCCCGCTCGTCGACGGCGTCCCCGGGGAGCCCCGGGTGCTGCTCGCCCGGCCCGACGCCGACCTCGAGGCCGCCGCGCCGCTGCCCGGCGGGGCCCTGCTGTGCCGGTGGAACGTCCGCGGCCGCACCGAGACCGAGGTGCGGCGCGACGTCCTCGCGCGCGCCCCGGGCCTCGGGCCGGCCGGCCGGCTCGGCGGGCCGGGGGCCCCGGTGCCCGTCGCGGGGGAGCACGTCGCCCTGCCGCCGGGCGCCGAGGTCGTGCTCTCGTGGTCCGTGGCGCCCGACGGGCGGGGCGCCGTCGTCGAGGCGGGCGGCCCGCGGCTGCCGCGCTCGCTGTGGTGGGTGCGGCTGCCCCACGCCCCGGCCGCGGCCGCGCCGTCCGCGGGGCCCCCCGGCGCCACGCCGACGACGGGCGGCCCGCGCCCGGCCTCCTGCGCCCGCCTGCTCGGCTGCACGCCGCCGGCCGACCTGCCCGGCTCCCTCGTCGTCCCGGCGCTGGAGCGCTTCTCCGCGGCCGACGGCCTGCCGCTCGAGGCGTGGGTCTACCGCCCGCCGGGCACCACCGGGCCCGTGCCCACCGTCGTCTTCCTCCACGGCGGGCCCGAGGGGCAGGAGCGGCCGCTGCTGCAGCGGTCGGCCCAGGCGCTCGCCGCGGCCGGCGTCGCCGTCGTCGCGCCCAACGTCCGCGGGTCCGACGGCTACGGCGCCCGCTTCCGGCAGCTCGACGACGGCGCGGCGCGCTGGGCCTCGATGGAGGACGTCACCGCCACCGTCGACCACGCGCTGCGCAGCGGACTGGCCGCGCCGGGGCGCCTCGGGGTCCACGGCTGGTCCTACGGGGGCTACCTCGCGCTCGCGGCCCTCGTGCGCTGGCCGGACCTCTTCGCCGCCGGGAGCTCGCTGTCCGGCATGAGCGACCTCACCACCTTCTACGCGGGGACGGAGACCTGGATGGCCGCGGCCTCGACGCCGGAGTACGGCGACCCGGTGCGCGACGCGGCGCTCCTGCGCCGCCTCTCGCCCATGACGGGCATCGGGCGGGTGCGCGTCCCGGTCCTGCTGACCCACGGGGAGCTCGACACCAACGTGCCGCTCCAGGAGTCCGTGCAGGCGCACGCCGCGCTCCGGGCCCAGGGGACGCCCGCCGAGCTCGTGCTCCTGCCGGGCGAGGCGCACGCGATCGTCGGCGCCCCGGCCGTGCGGACGGTCGCCGAGCGGCTCACGTCCTTCTTCGTGCGGACGCTGCGCCCGGGGGACGGCCCCGCTGCCGTCGGCGCGGCGGCGGTCGGGGGCGCGGCGTGAGCGCGGCCGCCCGCGCCGGGGTCCCGCGCCTGCGGATCGGCGTCGAGGAGGAGTTCCACGTCGTCGAGGCCCGCAGCGGCGAGCTGGCCCCCAGCGCCGGGCCGATCCTCGAGCAGCTGGGCGACGGGCCGCAGTACAAGGCCGAGCTCATGAGCTCGGCCCTCGAGACCAACTCGGCCGTGCACCAGACGCTCGAGGAGATGCGGCGCGACCTCGTGGCCGCGCGCGCCGCCGTCGCCGAGGTGGCCGCCGGGGGCGGGTGGGCCGCCGTCGCCGCCGGCACGGTGCCGCTCGCCGACCCCTCGGACGTCGGCGTCGTCGCCCACCCCCGCAACGACCGGATGCGCGAGGACTACAAGGTCCTCGTCGACGAGCAGCTCATCTGCGGCGTCCAGGCGCAGGTGGACTGCGCCGACCGGGACGCGGCCGTGGCCGTCCTCGGCCGGCTCCGGCCGTGGCTGCCGCCGCTGCTCGCGCTCTCCGCCAGCTCGCCGTACTGGTGCGGGCGCGACACCGGCTACGCGAGCTTCCGCAGCCAGCTCTGGCGCCGCTGGCCCACGGCCGGCCCGCCCCCGGCGCTGGCCTCCGCGGCGGAGTACGACGCCCTCGTCGGCGCCCTCGTCGCGTCCGGGACGGTGTCGGACCAGGGGATGCTCTACTTCGACGTCCGTCCGCAGCACCACTACCCGACCCTCGAGGTCCGGCTCTGCGACTCCGCGCCGCTCGTGGACGACGTCCTCCTCCTCACGGCGCTGAGCCGCGCGCTCGTCCGGCGCGGCCTCGCCGACCTCGCCGCGGGCGACCCGGCGGGCGCGGGGACGCCGCGCGAGGTCGTCGACGCCGCCCGGTGGCGGGCCGCCCGCTCCGGCCTCGAGGGCGACCTGCTCCACCCCACCGCCGGGGACCCCCGGCCGGCGCGCGTGGTGCTCGCGGCCGTGCTCGACCACGTCCGGGAGGAGCTCGAGGCGGAGGGCGACCTCGCTCTCGTGGAGCACCTCCTCGACGCGGCCCTGGCCCGCGGCAGCAGCGCCGCCCGCCAGCGCGCCGCCTTCGCCCGCCGCGGCTCCCTCCGCGACGTCGTCGACCTGCTGGTCGAGGAGACACGAGACCCCGGGACGCCCTCATGACGCTGCTGGAGACCTACCGCCGCACCGCCGGGACGACGCGCCTGGGCGTCCCGCTCGTCGACGAGGCGGTCGAGGACGGCCGGGCCGCCGGGGCCGGGGGCCCCGGGTGGCGGGGCGCGTACACGGACGTCGTCGACGGCTGGTCGACGCCGGAGGCGCTCGCCGGGACGGCGGCGCGGCTCGACGGGACCCGGGTCGCGGACGGGGTCGTCTTCACGGCCACGGTGGACGGCGTCGACGTCGAGCAGCCCTTCCCGCTCGACGTCCTGCCGCGCGTCGTGCCCGCCGACGAGTGGCGCCACCTCGCGGAGGGCGTCGTGCAGCGCACCCGCGCGCTCGAGGCCTTCCTCGGCGACGTCTACGGCGCCCGGGACGGCCGTCCGCCCGCCGTCGTCGCCGACGGGGTCGTGCCCGCCTGGGTCGTCACCGAGAGCCCGGGCCTGCGGCCCCGCGGCCCGCAGTGGGCGGCGCCGGGCGTGCCCCGCATCACCGTGAGCGGCCTCGACCTCCTCAAGGACGGCGACGGGCCCTGGCGCGTCCTCGAGGACAACCTCCGGATCCCGTCGGGGATGGGCTACGCCATCGCCAACCGGGCCGGCGTCGCGGCGGCGGAGCCGGGCCTGCTCGAGCGCGCCCCGGCGATGCTGGAGCCGTCGGAGGCGCCGGCCCTGCTGCTCGAGGGCCTGCTGGCGCTGGCCCCGCCGCGGTGCCGGCGTGCCGTGCCGTCCGTCGTCGTCCTGTCCGACGGGCCCGGCAACAGCGCCTGGTTCGAGCACGTCCTCCTCGCCGCCGGCATGGGCGTGCCCGTCGTCACGCCGGCCGACCTGGGCGTCGACGGCAGCGGCGTGCGGGCGCGGACGGCGGCGGGGGACGTGCCCGTCGACGTCCTCTACCGGCGCACCGACGAGGACGCGCTCGGCGGGCTCCGGGGCCTCGAGGGCACCCCGCTCGACGACCTCCTCCTGCGGGCCGTGCGCGCGGGACGGCTCTCGGTGGCCAACGCCCCGGGCAACGGCGTGGCCGACGACAAGGCGACGTACGCCTACGTGCCGGCGATGGTCCGGTACTACCTCGGCGAGGAGCCCGTCCTCGACGACGTGAGGACGTGGGTGCTCGCGGACCCCGAGATGCTCGCGGACGCCCTGCCACGCCTGGGCGAGCTCGTCGTCAAGCCGGTCGACGGGTACGGCGGGCTGGGCGTCGTCTTCGGCCCCCTGCTCGACGAGCGGGGGCTGGCGGACCTCCGGGCCGAGGTCGAGGCGGGCCCGCACCGCTTCGTCGCGCAGCAGCCGGTGACCTTCACGACCCACCCGACGCTCTGCGGCGACGCGCTGGCGCCCCGGCACGTGGACCTGCGCGTCTTCGCGCTGGGGACGGCCGACCCCGCGCGGCCGGTCGTCTCGCCGGCCCCGCTGACGCGGGTGGCGCTGCGCGAGGGCAGCCTCGTCGTCAACAGCTCGGCCGGCGGCGGGTCGAAGGACACCTGGGTGCTGACCGACGGCTGAGCCACCGGCGCGCGCCGGGCGCCGACCCGGGCCCGGACGCGACGACGCCCCGCACCGACGAGCGGTGCGGGGCGTCAGGCCCGGGACCGGGCGGCGGGGTCAGCCGCGGCCGGTCTTGTCCTGCAGGCGGTCGATCTCCTCGGAGGCCTGCGCCTTCGTCACGTCCTCCGGCACCTCCTCGCCCGCCTCCTGGGCCAGCGTGGACAGGTAGCTGCGCTGCGGGCCGGTGGCCGGCTCGCCGCCCGTGACCCAGTCCGAGGGGTCCTTCTCCGCGTCCGCGGGCGAGGTGCCCGGGGTCTGGTCCTCGGGGCGCCCGTCGCCGTGCGCGCCCCGCGTGTCGTCCGTGCCGTTCCCCGCCGTGCTCGAGTTCTCGGTCATGTGTTCGAGCGTAGGGGGGAGGGGCGACGACGGCACCCGGAGCGGGCGGTCAGCCGCGGCTGCGCCGCGTCTCGGCGTCGTTGGCCCTCTGCAGCGCCTCGACGAGCTCGTCCTTGGTCATCGACGAACGGCCCGGGACGTCGAGGCGCCGGGCCAGGTCGAGCAGGTGCTCCTTCGACGCGTTGGCGTCGACGCCGCCCGCCGTCGGGCGGTCGGTGCCCGCGCCGCCCTCGGCCTGCGCGTCGGAGGGCCCCTTGCCGTCCTTGGGCTCCCAGTGGTCGCCGACCTTCTCGTGCGTGTGCTTGAGCGCGGCCCACGCCGTCCGGTTGGCGCGCTCGCCGTCGCCGTACGAGCCGACCGCCGACGCCTTGGCCGCGGCGTAGGTCTCGCGGGCCTTCTCGTCGGAGCGCTCCAGCGTGCTCGGCAGCTCGACGTCGGCCGGGTCGGGGGTGTCCTTCGCCACGGTGTCCTCCTGCGCTCGGCGGGTGCCGGCGGGCGCGTCCGCCGGCGTCCGGGCCATCTTGCAGGCGCCGGGGGAGGGGGGCAGGGTGATCGCGACCGGCGTCCCCGCCCCGCGCGCGGGCGCACGCGCCACCGCCTACGAGGAGGACCCTTGGCCGAGTACACGCTGCCGGACCTGCCCTACGACTACTCCGCGCTCGAGCCCGCGATCAGCGGCGAGATCATGGAGCTGCACCACTCCAAGCACCACGCCACGTACGTGGCGGGCGTCAACACCGCCCTCGAGCAGCTCGCCGAGGCCCGCTCGAAGGACTCCCTCGGCGCGGTCAACCTCTACGAGAAGAACCTGGCCTTCAACCTCGGCGGCCACGTCAACCACTCGGTGTTCTGGACCAACCTCAGCCCGGACGGCGGCGACAAGCCCACCGGCGAGCTCGCCGCGGCGCTCGACGAGCACTTCGGCTCCTTCGACGGCTTCCGCGCCCAGTTCACGGCCACCGCCCTCGGCGTCCAGGGCTCCGGTTGGTCGATCCTCGCGTGGGACTCGGTCGGCCAGAAGCTGCTCAACGTCCAGCTGTACGACCAGCAGGGCAACCTGCCGATCGGCCTCGTGCCGCTGCTCATGCTCGACATGTGGGAGCACGCCTTCTACCTGCAGTACCGCAACGTCAAGGCCGACTACGTCAAGGCCTGGTGGGACGTCGTCGACTGGGCCAACGTCACCGAGCGCTTCACCCGCGCCCGCACCCAGACCGCCGGGCTCATCGTCCCCGCTGTCTGAGCGACCGCCTCTCGGCCGACGGCCGGCACCCCTCGCGGGGGGTGCCGGCCGTCGTCGCGTCCGGGCCCCTCCATCCTCGCCCGACGCGTGGCCTCGTCGGGGTCGTCGGGGCGTGAAGAGATCCGATGGGTGGCCACGTCGGGCCGGCGGCGACGGCGCTGGACGCCCTCCCGGCGTCCGACGGGCGGGCCGCGAGGGCCCGACGTAGCGTCGCCGGGTGAGCAGCGAGCAGGGGGGCGGCGCAGGGCGCCGGGGTGGTCGGAGCACGACAGGGGCTGCCGCGCAACGGGAAGTGGTCGAGGCGGCCGTCGAGGAGGTCCTCGGCGAGGGAGCCGAGCTGCGCCCGGCGCAGGCCCGCGCGCTGGCGGCGCTCGAGCACGCGGACACCCTCCTCGTCGCCCGCTCGGGCGCCGGCAAGACGGCGGTCTACCAGGTGGCCAGCCGGGTGGCGGGCGGTCTCACGCTCGTCGTCTCGCCCCTCATCGCCCTGCAGCGCGACCAGGCCCGCACGCTCGTCGAGGGCGGCCAGCGGGCGGAGGTCCTCAACAGCACGCTGTCGGCGGCCCGCCGACGGGACGTGCTCCGGCGCGCCGTCGAGGGCGACCTCGACCTCCTGCTCCTCGCCCCCGAGCAGCTCGTCCGCGAGCAGACGGCGGAGGCCCTGGCCGGGGCGGACGTGCGGCTCCTCGTCGTCGACGAGGCGCACGTCGTCAGCGACTGGGGCCACGACTTCCGTCCCGACTTCCTCCAGGTGGGCGCCGCCGCACGGCGTCTCGGCGCGGACCGGGTGCTGGCCCTCACGGCGACGGCGTCGCCGGCGGTGCGGCGCGACGTCGTCGAGCGGCTCGGTCTCCGGGACGCCGAGGTCGTCGTCGACGACGTCGACCGCCCCAACATTCACCTGGCCGTCCGGGCGGCCGAGGACGCGCACGCCCGGGCGCTCGTCGTCGCCGACGAGGTGGCGGCCGCCTGCGGCGCCGGGACCGGCGAGGACGACACCGACGACGACGCGCGGCCCGACCGCCCGGCGGGCGGCTGCGGCATCGTCTACGTGCAGACGCGGGCCGAGGTCGACGAGCTGGCGGTGCTCCTCGAGCGCCGCGGCCTGGAGCCGCTGCGGTACCACGGCGGTCTTCCCGCGGCCGAGCGGTCGCGGGTCGGCGACGCCTTCCTCGAGGGGGAGCGCGACCTCGTCGTCGCCACGAGCGCGTTCGGCATGGGCGTGGACCGGGCGGACGTCCGCTTCGTCGTCCACAGCGGGCCGGCCCCCTCGCTCGACGCGTACTACCAGGAGGTCGGGCGGGCCGGCCGCGACGGCGAGCCGGCGTGGGCCCTGCTCGTGCACACCGGGACCGACACCTCGCTCGGGCGCCTCTACGCCGCCGGCGGCGGGCCGAAGCGGGCCACGATCCGCGCGGTCGTGCCGGCGCTGCAGGCGGCGGGGGCCGAGGGGCTGACGCGGGCGGAGCTGGCGGAGCAGGCCGACGTCTCGCCGCGGACGCTCTCCCGCACGCTGGGCGCGCTGACCCAGGTCGGCGTCGTCTCCGCGGGGCAGGGCGGACGCAGCGTGTGGGTCGACGGCGACGAGACCGGGACCCAGATCGCCGACCGGGTGGAGGCGGAGAAGGAGCGCCGGCGCCGTCTCGACGAGTCCGCGGTCGAGATGGTCGAGCGCTACGCCGGCACGGACGACTGCCGCCGTCGCCTGCTGCTGGAGCTCCTCGGCGAGGAGCACCCCGAGCGGTGCGGTGCCTGCGACAGCTGCGACGCCGGCACCGCCCGCGACGTCGAGGACGCCGGCTGGCACGGCGGCCAGCGCGTGCACCACGGCCGTTTCGGCGACGGGGTCGTGGCGTCCGTCGACACGAACACGGTGACGGTCCTCTTCGAGGACGAGGGCTACAAGACGCTGGGCGTGCGCCTCGTCGAGGAGCACGACCTGCTCGAGAGCGCCTGACCCGTGGGCCGTCTCGTCGAGCAGGACGAGCACCTCGACGGGCCGCTGCGGCTGGTCCTGCTCGCCGACACCCACCTGCCGGTGCGCGCGAAGGTGCTGCCCGACGAGGTCCTCGCGGCCGTCGTCAGCGCCGACCTCGTCGTCCACGCGGGGGACTGGGTCGACGAGGCCGCGCTGGACGACCTCCTCGCGGCGAGCCGGCTCCTGCTGGCCTGCTGGGGGAACAACGACGGCGCGGGACTGCGGGCGCGGCTCCCCGAGGTGGGCCGGGCGGTCGTCGCCGGCGTCCGGCTCGAGGTGGTCCACGAGACCGGTGGCAAGGACGGCCGGGAGGCACGGTGCGACGCCGCGCACCCCGGGGCGGACGTCCTCGTCTTCGGGCACAGCCACATCCCGTGGGACACGACGACGCCCGGCGGTCGCCGGCTGCTCAACCCGGGGTCGCCCACCGACCGGCGCCGGCAGCCCCGCTGCACCTACCTCACGGCCACGGCCGCCGACGGCGCGCTCGTCGACGTCGCGCTGCACGACCTCCCGCTGCGGACGGCCGCCCGGCGCGCGACCGCCACGGCCTGAGGCGGTCTCGTCCGGGTGGTCCCGCTCGTCCCGGGCCGTCCCACCGGGCGGCGCGGCGACGGCCGTGGAAACGTGCCCGGGACCACCGAACCGAGGAGGCCCCACCCATGAGCATCCCCGTCCGCCGACCCGCCGGCGTGCGCCGGTCCGCCGCCCGCCGTGCCGCCGTCCTCGTCGCCGCCGGAGGACTCGTCCTCGCCGGCTGCGGCGGCGACGCCGACGAGCCGTCGACCGCCCCCGCCGGCCCCGCGAGCACCGCGCCGTCGTCCGCCCCGGCCACGGAGGCCACGACCGGGAGCCCGGAGGGCGCGGAGGGCTCCGGCAGCGCCACGGAGGCGGTCGCGGCCGCGGGCGTCGCCGCGCAGGAGGCCGGGAGCGGCGCCTTCACGCTGACGACCGACACGGTGGCGGGCGACGTCACGAGCTCGAGCTCGGGCGAGGGCGTCTTCGACGGCGAGGCCGGGGTGTCCCAGGTCGAGGTCACCACCGAGGTGCCCGGCTCCGAGGCCGTCACCCTCACGGTCCGGCAGCTGGGGGACCGCACGTTCATCGGCGGCTTCCCGGGCCTGCCGGCGGAGCAGTGGGTCGAGGCCACGCCGGAGGACCTGGGGCTCGGCTCGGGCGGCCTCGACACCACCGACCCCTCCCAGCAGCTGGCACTGCTCGAGCAGGTCGGCGAGGACGTCGAGGAGACGGGGCCGACCGACCTGGACGGCGTGCAGGCCACGGGCTACCGCGGTTCCGTCGACCTCGCGGCGGCCCTCGAGGCGTCCGGCGCGGACGGCGGCCAGGCCGCCCAGCAGCTCGAGGCCCTCGGCCTCACGAGCCTGCCCTTCGAGCTCCACGTCGGCGAGGACGGCCTGCCGCTGCGCGTGGTGACGACCCTGGACACCGAGGTGCAGGGGACGGCGGTCACCGCGACCTCCACCGTCGACTACACGGGGTGGGGGCAGGACGTCACCGTCGAGGAGCCCACGGACACCGTGCCCCTCGAGGCCGTGGCCGGGGGCCAGGCGCCCGCCACCACCGGCTGACGCCGCCCGGTCACGAGACGAGGGGGAGGGCGCACCGCGCCCTCCCCCTCGTGCGTGACCGTCTCCGCCGCAGCGACTCAGCCGCCCGGCAGCACCTCCGGCAGCGCGTCCTCCTCGTCGGTGAGCAGCCGAGAGCGGATGAGGAAGCGGACCCCCTCGGGCGCCTCGACGCTGAACCCCGACCCCCGGCCGGGGACGACGTCGACGGTGAGGTGGGTGTGCCGCCAGTACGTGTACTGCGACGCCGACATCCAGAACGGCGCGCCGGCCACGTCGCCGAGCAGGACGTCACCGGCCCCCGTGAGGAATTCGCCCTCCGGGTAGCACATCGGCGAGCTGCCGTCGCAGCAGCCGCCGGACTGGTGGAACATCAACGGTCCGTGCCGTGCGCGGAGCCGGTCGAGCAGCTCCCGCGCGGCCTCGGTGATGTCGACGCGGGACGCCGCCGTCCGCGGCGTCCCGGGGGCGGCGTCCGCCGCGGCGCCCCCGGGACCGCCGGCCATCAGAAGAAGCCGAGCTTGTCGGGGGAGTAGGAGACGAGCATGTTCTTCGTCTGCTGGTAGTGGTCGAGCATCATCTTGTGGTTCTCGCGGCCGATGCCCGACGCCTTGTACCCGCCGAAGGCGGCCCCCGCCGGGTACGCGTGGTAGTTGTTCACCCACACGCGTCCGGCCTCGATGCCGCGGCCGAGCCGGAAGGCGGCGTTGGTGTCGCGCGTCCAGAGGCCGGCGCCGAGGCCGTAGAGGGTGTCGTTGGCGAGACGCAGCGCGTCGGCGTCGTCGGAGAACCGGGTCACCGCGAGGACCGGCCCGAAGATCTCCTCCTGGAAGATGCGCATCGAGTTGGAGCCCTCGAAGACCGTCGGCTCGACGTAGTAGCCGCCCTCGAGCCCCTGGACCGTCCGCTGCGACCCGCCGGTGCGCACGGTCGCGCCCTCGTCGCGGCCGATCTGCAGGTAGCTGAGGATCTTCTCGAGCTGGTCGTTGCTCGCCTGCGCCCCGACCATCGTCGCCGGGTCGAGCGGGTCGCCCGTGACGATCGCCTCGACCCGCGCGATCGCCTTCTCCATGAACGCGTCGTAGATCGACTCGTGGACGAGCGCCCGCGACGGGCACGTGCACACCTCGCCCTGGTTGAGGGCGAACATCGTGAAGCCCTCGAGCGCCTTGTCGAGGTAGGCGTCGTCCTCGGCCATGACGTCGGCGCGGAAGATGTTGGGGCTCTTGCCGCCCAGCTCGAGGGTGACCGGGATGATGTTCTGGCTGGCGTACTGCATGATCAGCCGGCCCGTCGTCGTCTCGCCCGTGAAGGCGACCTTGCGGATGCCGGTGTGCTGGGCCAGCGGCTTGCCGGCCTCGACGCCGAAGCCGTTGACGACGTTGAGGACGCCGTCGGGCAGCAGGTCCGCGATGAGCTCGACGACCTTGAGGATCGACGCGGGCGTCTGCTCCGCCGGCTTGAGGACGACGCAGTTGCCGGCCGCGAGCGCGGGCGCGAGCTTCCACGACGCCATGAGGATCGGGAAGTTCCACGGGATGATCTGGCCGACGACGCCGAGCGGCTCGTGGAAGTGGTAGGCGACGGTGTCGGCGTCGATCTCGCCGATCGAGCCCTCCTGCGCCCGGATGGCGCCGGCGAAGTAGCGGAAGTGGTCGACGGCCAGAGGAAGGTCCGCGGCGAGGGTCTCCCGCACGGGCTTGCCGTTCTCCCACGTCTCGAGGACGGCCAGCTCCTCGAGGTGCTCCTCGAGCCGGGCCGCGACGGCCAGGAGGATGTTGGAGCGCACCGTCGTCGACGTGCGGCCCCACACCTGCGCGGCCCCCTGCGCGGCCGAGACCGCGAGGTCGATGTCGGCGGACGTGCCGCGCGCCACCTGCACGAAGGGCTTGCCGTCGACGGGGGAGATGTCGTCGAAGTACTCGCCGTGGACGGGCGGCGTCCACTTGCCGCCGATGAAGTTCTCGTAGCGCTCCGGGACGGAGACGACCGCCCCGTCGGCGCCGGGACGGAGGTAAGGGGTGCTGGCCATGGTGGGCGTCCTCTCGGTCCTCGCCCGTCCTCGTCGACGGGCGTCCGCGGGGAGCAGGTGTGCTCCCGACGCGCAGGACGCTAGGAGCCGGAGGTTGGTGGGAGGTTGGCCCCGGCCGTGGGTCGGCTGGGCGCCGGGGCGTGGTGGTGGACGGCGGCAGACCCGGCAGGTGAGGATCCGCGTGCGCCGGCAGCCGGTGCCCGACCGAGGAGAGCCCGTGACGGACGACGACCGCCTGCCCACCCCCGCGCCCGCCTTCGCGGCTCACTTCACCGATCCGCTCTACGACGACCCCGCGTCCGAGTACGCGCCCTTCGGCACCGACGAGGGGGCCGACCTGCTCCACGAGTGGGCGGACCGGCGCGACGAGCTCGGGCCGTCGTCCACGCTCGCGCACCTCCTCGAGGAGGAGGGGGCGGGCGAGATGCTGCAGGACCTCGACCTCCCGATCACCGACCCGCACCGGACGCCGGACGGCCTGGTCGACGCCGCGACCACCGTCCTCGGCGCCGGCTTCACGCTGCTCCGCCTCACCGGGCGCCTCGACGACCAGGGGCTGGCGGACACCCGGAAGGCGGTCGACGTCCTCCTCCGGGTCCACGGCGAGCAGCCCGAGCTGGTGCGCCAGCGCGACGACCTCCGGTCGTGGCCGGCCTGACGCAGCAGCTCCGGCCGGGCGTCACCCGCCGGTGACCGCGGGCACGAGCGAGAGGACCGCGACGGCGACGCCGGCGCCGCCCAGGACGACCGCGCCGACGACGGCGCCCGGCCCGCCACGGCGGGTGACGGCCAGGGAGGCGCTGCCGGCGGAGGCGACGAGCAACGCGAGCACGAGGAGGGCGGGGGGCAGGACCGCGGGGCTCACGGCCGCAGTCCACCAGGTCGTCTCGTCACCCGGAGCCCGCGGCAGCGTCCGCCGTCGGGCGTGGGCCGGGTCGTGGTCGACCCGACCGGGTCAGGCGAGGTCGAGCCGGCTCCGCACCACGTGGGGGTCCGCCCCGGCGGTGGCGGCGTAGCGCAGGACGGCCGCCCGGTCCGTGCTCCCCAGCACGGCCTGGCGCAGCCCGGCGGCGAGCTCGGCGTCCACCCGCCGCAGGCCCGGGGCGTCCGTGCCGCCCACCCCGGCCAGGAGCTCGCCGCCCCACGCCTCCGCCGCGCCGGCGGCGTCGCCGGCGCGCAGCCGGCGCCGGACCTCCTCGACGTCGCTGGAGCAGGTGCCGAGCAGCCGGTAGGGGCGCGAGCCGATCCCGCCCCGCAGCAGCGTCCGGAGGTGGCTCACCTCGGCCTTGAGGGTCGACCGGCTCACCGGGGCGTCGCCGTAGAGAGCGTCGTGCAGCGCGTCGGCCGACAGGCCCCCGGGGGCGAGCGCCAGGAGCGCGACGAGCTCGAGCTGCCGCCGGGTGAGGGGGAGGGGCTCGCCGTCCAGGTCGGCCCCGCCGCGGCCGAGCAGGCGCAGGCGGAGGTGGCCGGGCCGCGGCTCGTCGGGTGCGTCCGCCGCGGCCCGGCGCCGGTCGGCGGCCGCCGCGGCCGCGACCTCGTGGGACAGGAGGGCGGCGAGGCTGCGCGCCGTCGTCAGGCCGAGGGGGTGGGACCGCTCCCAGGTCGTCGACAGGTCGAGGACGCCGAGCGCCCGCCCCTGCGGGTCGTGGACGGGCGCCGCCCAGCACACCCAGCCCTGGACGACGGGGGCGAAGTGCTCGGCGGACCACACCGTGGCGGGCGCCCCGGTGCGCAGGGCCAGGTCGAGGGCGTTGGTGCCCACGCTCGCCTCGTCCCAGCGCCCGCCGGGGACGAAGTTGACCGCCTCGGCGCGGCGTCGCATGACCCGGCCCCCGGCCGTCCAGAGGATGCGCGCCGAGGGGTCGGTGACCGCGACGACGAGGTCGCCGTCGTCGGCGACGTCGCGGAGGTCCGCCTGCAGCGCCGTGACCGCCCGCTGGAGCGGCGACGTGCGCCAGGCCTCGTCGGTGGCCCCGGCGTCGTCGAGGGGGGCGGTGGCGAGGTCGTCGTGGACGGACCGGCGGCTGCGGCCCCAGCTCGCGCGGATGACGTCGCGCACGGCGTCCTCGCCGGGGGGTGCGCCCGCGCCGGTCGCGGTGACCCGGTCGCGGGCCCGCGCCAGGGCGGACCGCCGCTCGCGCGCCCGCTGCACCACCGCCACGTCGACCTCCCGCGAGGCTGCGCCCGCCCCGTCGCGGACGTCCGCACGCTACCCGCGACCGCGGCCGTCCGGTCGGGCTCCGCGCCCCCGAGGTCCCGGACGGGTGACCCGGATCTCGTCGCGGCGCCCCCACGGCGGCGGGACGACCCGCACGATGCGGACGAAGCACCCACCGACCGCCGCCCCCGGGCCCCGGTCCCGCCGGCAGGAGCCACCGTGAGCCCGCACCGACAGCCCCGACGCCCGTCCCCTCGACCCGCCGCGCGGCACGCGGCCGCCCCCGCCGCTCCCTCCGGGCGCCGGGCCGCCGGCGCCGCCGTGGCCGCGCTGCTCCTCGCGGGGGCCGCGGCGGGCGCCGCCGCCCCCGCGGCCGTGTCCTCCTCGACGGGACGGGCCGCCGCGCTCGCCGACGTCGGCGGGCTGGACCTCGGCTCGGCGAGCCTCCTCGAGGTCTCCGCGGCGATGGACTCCGGCCGGGTGACCTCCGCCCGGCTCGTCCGCGCCTACCTGGCCCGCATCGGCGCGCTCAACAGCCGGGGCCCGTCGCTCAACGCCGTCCGCGGCCTCAACCCCGACGCGGCGGCGCAGGCCCGGGCGCTCGACCGGGAGCGCCGGGTCTCCGGGCCCCGCGGCCCGCTGCACGGCGTCCCCGTCCTCCTCAAGGACAACGTCGACGTCGCCGGGCTGCCGACGACGGCCGGCTCGGTGGCCCTGGCCGGGTCCGTCCCCGACCGCGACGCCTTCGTCACCGCGCAGCTCGAGGCGGCGGGCGCCGTCGTCCTCGGCAAGACCAACCTCACCGAGTTCGCCAACTTCACGACCGCCGGCATGCCGAGCGGGTACAGCTCGCTGGGCGGCCAGGTGCTCAACCCCTACGACCTCGCCGACACGCCGAGCGGGTCGAGCTCCGGCTCGGGCAGCGCCACGGCCGCCGGGCTCGCGGCCGCCGCGGTCGGCACCGAGACCTCCGGCTCCATCCTCAGCCCGGCCCGGGCGACGAGCCTCGTGGGGGTCAAGCCGACCGTCGGCCTCGTCAGCCGGAGCGGGATCGTGCCGATCTCGGCGAGCCAGGACACCGCCGGCCCCATGACGCGCACGGTCGGTGACGCCGCCGCGCTCCTCACCGCGATGACGGGCGTCGACGAGGAGGACCCGGCGACGGCCGCGAGCGCCCCGGTGGCCGGCACCGACTACCTCGCCGCCCTCGACCCCGGCGCCCTCGACGGCGCCCGGCTCGGCTACGTGCCGCCCGCGGACCCGGCCGCGCCCTCGGCGGCGGACCAGGTCTACCTGCGGGCGCTCGACGTCCTGCGGGCCGAGGGGGCCGAGCTCGTGCCCGTCACCGTCGGCGGGACCGGGGCGCCGGGGATCCTCGTCGACGAGTTCCGGCGCGACCTCGACGCCTACCTCGACCGCCTGCCCGAGAACGCGCCCGTCCGCTCGCTCGAGGACGTGGTCGCCTACAACGCGGCGCACCCCCGGGAGGCGCTGAAGTTCGGCCAGACGCTCCTCGAGCAGTCCCTCGCCGTCGACCTGTCCGACCCGGCGCAGCGGGCCCGGTACGAGGAGGCGCGCGACCGGGGCCTCGCCGAGACGCGCGCCGCCGTCGACACGGCCCTCGGGCGCCTCACCGACGACCCCGCCGACGACCTCGGCGCCGTGGTCTCCAACAGCCGGACGACGGGGACGGGCGCACGGGCGGGCTACCCGTCGGTCGGCGTCCCCGCGGGGTACACCGACCTCGGCCGCGATCCCGTGTCGCTCGTCTTCCTCGGCTCGGCGTGGGAGGAGGCGCAGCTGCTGTCCCTGGCCGCGGGCTACGAGGCGGCGGCAGACGCCTGGCTGCCGCCGGCCGAGGTCAACCCCTCCGCCTTCCGCTGCACCTCGGTGGCCACGACGACCGCCCACCGGGGCAGCTGCCCGCCCTGACCCGCCGCCTCGTCCCGGCCGGCCCGCGCGGGCGGCCGGGAAGGGGGGCGGTGCGTCAGACGACGGACAGGCGGACGGTCTCCGGCATCGCCCGCAGCGCCGCGACGACCTCGTCGGTGACGCCGCCCGGGACGTCGGTGACGGCGTAGCCCATCTCGCCGCGGGTCGTCAGCAGCTGGCCCTCGACGTTGACGTCGTGCTCGGCGAGGACGCGGTTGACCGTCGCGAGGACGCCGGGGACGTTGCGGTGCAGGTGGGCGAGCCGCGCCGAGCCGGGCACGCGCTCGAGGGCCACGGCCGGGAGGTTGACCGACAGGCTCGTGCTGCCGGTGGACAGGTAGTCCCGCAGCTTGGTGGCGACGAAGCGGCCGATGTCCTCCTGCGCCTCCTCCGTGGAGCCGCCGATGTGCGGCGTGAGGATGACGTTGGGCAGACCGCGGAGCGGCGAGGAGAAGGCGTCGCCGCGGGTCTTCGGCTCCTCGGGGAAGACGTCGATCGCCGCGCCCGACAGGTGGCCGGCGCGCACCTGCTCGGCGAGGGCGTCGTGGTCGAGGACGAAGCCGCGCGAGAGGTTGAGGAAGATCGCCCCCTCGCGCATCTGCGCCAGCTGCTCGCGGCCGAAGAAGCCCGCGTTGCCCGGGCGCCCGTCGACGTGCAGCGTCACGACGTCGCTCTGGCGCAGCAGGCTCTCGAGGTCGGGCGCCCGGCGGGCGTTGCCGAGGGCCAGCTTCTCCGCGGTGTCGTAGTAGACGACCGACATGCCGAGCGCCTCGGCCACGACGGAGAGCTGGCTGCCGATGTTGCCGTAGCCGACGATGCCGAGCGTGCGCCCGCGCACCTCGTGGCTGCCCTCGGCCGACTTGTCCCAGACGCCGGCGTGGAGCGTGGAGTCCTTCACCGTGAGGCGGCGCGTCAGCGCGATGATCTCGGCGAGGGCGAGCTCGACGACGCTGCGGGTGTTGGAGAACGGGGCGTTGAAGACGGCGACGCCGTGCGCGGCGGCGGCGGCCAGGTCGATCTGGTTGGTGCCGATGCAGAAGGCGCCCACCGCCCGCAGGTCGGGCGCCGCGGCGAGGACGCGCTCGGTCACCTGCGTCTTGGAGCGGATGCCGAGGACCGTCACGCCCGCGAGGGCCGCGACGAGCTCGTCCTCGTCGAGAGCCCCGGCGCGGGCCTCGGGGTCGACGCCCGCCGCGCCGAGGATGGTCGAGGCCTGGGGGTGGAGGTTCTCTAGCAGGAGGGCGCGCGCCATGGGCCCGATCATCGCGCGGCCCGCGACGTGCCCGGCGCGCGGGTCCGGGACGTGGACGCCGCCCGGGCGGAATGCCGCGGCCGTGCCGCCTGCTGGCACCGGCATGAAGGTCACCATCGTGGGAGCCCACGGCAAGGTCGCCCGTCAGCTGGTCCCGCTGCTCGTCGCGGGCGGGCACGAGGCGGTCGGCGTGGTCCGCAACCCCGACCACACCGCCGACGTGGCGGCCGACGGCGCCACGCCGGTCGTCCTCGACATCGAGAGCGCCACGTCGGCCGAGCTGGCCGAGCACGTGCGCGGCTCGGACGCCGTCGTCTTCTCCGCCGGCGCGGGCGGCAAGGGTGCCCCCGAGCGCAAGCAGCACGTCGACCGCGACGGCGCCGTCAAGCTCGCGGAGGCGGCCGAGGTCTCCGGCGTCCGCCGCTACCTGCTCGTCTCGTCGATCGGCCTGCAGTCCGTCGTCGACGGTGCGACGCCCGACGGCGTCGAGGAGGGCTTCGTCGCCTACCTCCGCGCCAAGCTCGAGGCGGAGGACGCCCTGCGCTCGCGGCCGTCCCTCGACCTCACGTCGCTGCGTCCGGGCCACCTGCTCGACGAGCCCGCGACGGGTCGCGTGGCCCTCACCCGCAGCACGACCGACGCGGTCGACGGCGGCGTCCCCCGCGCCGACGTCGCCGCCGTCCTCCTGGCCCTCCTCGAGGCGCCGGGGACGGCGGGCCAGACCCTCGAGCTCGTCTCCGGCGACGTCCCGGTCGAGGAGGCCGTGGCCGCGCTGGCCTGACGCCCCCGACGTCCCGCCCCCGGTGCCCCGCGGCGCCGGGGGCGGTCGTGCGTCCGGCTCAGGGCACCTCGGCGGCGAGGTACGGGTCGGCGGCCAGGGCGCGGACGGCGGCCTCCGCGCCCGGCGAGGACCCGATCCGCCAGTCGCGCTCCTTGTCGACGTCGAACCAGACGAGGGCGCGGACGGCGGGCATCTCCTCCCGGAGGGACGGGACGACCTCCGCGACCCAGGCGGCCTTCGAGCCGCCGTCCTCGGCGGACGAGGTCTCGGCGACGATCACGGGCTTGCCGAGGGGCTCGAGCTCCTCGTACATCGGGCCCATCACGTCGGCGAAGGACTCCCACGCGTGGTCGTCGTCCTCGGTGCCCCAGTTGTAGCCGTCGATGCCGGTCCAGTCGACGTACGCGTCACCGGGGTAGTAGTCGAGAGCCGGCGGCGCGCCCGGGCTGTCGACGTTGTTCGGGGCCCACACCCACTCGACGCGGTCGCCGGCCACGGGGGCCACGACGTCGTGGACGTGCCGGTAGAAGGCGACGTAGAGGCCGGGGTCGTGGCCGCCCCAGCCCTCCTCCTCGTTCATCTCGGCGGCGAGGTCCAGCAGGACGGGCCGCTCGAGCCGTGCCGCGGCCCGCGCCCGCTCGCGCAGCATCGCGTCGTGCCGCCCGGCGACCACGTCGGCGAGGTCGACGCCGAACGGTTCCCAGCTGACCAGCGACACCTGCCCCCGGTCCACGTCCCCGCGGACCTCGGCCGAGCGGGGCCAGTCGTCCTCCCAGCCGACGTAGGTGAGGTGGACCTGCGGCGTCCGGCCGACCGCGGCGTCGGTCTCCACCGGCGGACGGTCGCCGTAGTACAGGCCGAGGTAGGCACCCTCCGCGGGGGCGAGCGCGGAGCCGCCGACCGGGCTCACGACCTCGTCGGGCGGGGGCGTCGGGGAGGTCGACGGCGCGCTGCAGCCGGCGAGGAGGACGAGGAGGAGCGCGGCAGCGGCGGGGCGGCGGGACGGCACGGGGCTCCCCCGGGTCGGGCGGTGCGACCGTCCGGTCGCGGCGGGCCGGCGGCCCGCCGACCCGACGGTAGGCGTGCCGGCGGACGCGGACGCGGTGCCCGGGGAGCCGTCCGCCGACGGACCGCCCGTCCGGCCCTTCGCCGCCCGCCGCCGGTCCGTGCCGGTCGTTGCAGGTCGGTCAGCCGCCGTCGCTCAGCTGCCGTCCTCGTCCGCGACGCGCTGCAGGAGGAGGTGGTCACGCCACGCGCCCGCGATGCGCAGGTAGCGCGGCGCGGGCCCGATGCGCTCGAAGCGGTGGTGCGCGAGGACGGCGAGGGACCGCGCGTTGTCGGGCATGACGGCGGCCTGGACCCGGTGCAGCCCGAAGGGCCCCAGGGCCGCCGCGACGACGAGGCCCACCGCCGTCGTCGCGACGCCGCGGCCGCCGGCGTCCTCGGCCACCCAGTAGCCGAGGTGCCCGGAGAGGAAGGGGCCCCGGACGACGTCGTTGACCGTCACCCGGCCCACGACCTCGCCGTCGTCGAGCACGAGGAAGGGCAGGGCCGTGCCGGCCTCGCAGGCGGCGAGCGTCCGGGCGAGCAGGGCGCGCTGGCCCGTCGCCGTGTAGTAGCCCTCGTCGCGGTGGGGCTCGTACGGGGCCAGGAACGTGCGGTTGGCCACCGCCAGCGCGGCGAGGACCTCGGCGTCCTCGAGGTGCGGCACGCGCACGGTGACGGGCATCGACGCACCGTAGCCGCGCGGGCTCGTCCGGGCAGGACGTCGTCCCGGTGGTGCAGCGAGGGGCGGGGCCCCACCGGTCAGGCGCGGCGACCCGTCAGCGCGAGGAGCTGGTCCAACGGGTCCTCCGACGCCGCCGGCTGCGGGGTCCCGAAGTGCCCGGAGCCGCCGAGCAGGTCGGCGTGGGCGCGCGCCCACGCCAGCCCGTGCACCACCGGCGGGCCCGCGGTCGACGGCTCCGCGACGCGGCCGCCCGCCGCCGCCACCGCCCGGCGGACGTCCCAGGCGTGGACGACGAGGTCGAGGAGCAGCCGCTCGGCGAGCTCGGCGGCCGGGGCACGCTCGCCGCGCAGGTCGACCGTCGCGTCGGCGGGCGCCGTGGCCCACGTGACCGTGGAGAGGGCGGCCGCGGAACGCCACGCCGCGCGCGGGTCGTCCCCGAGGCCGTCGCCCGCCGGCCGCGGGAGGGCGGTGCGGCCGCCGACCACCGCGGGCACCCGGCGGTGCTGCGCGACGACGTGGGCGACGACGGCCCGCACGTCCCAGCCGCAGGGCGTCGGCGCCGCCCAGGCGTCGGCGCGGGCGGCGTCGTCCACGGCGGCGGAGAAGCCGCGCACGGCGTCGGGCAGCAGCGCCCGCGCGGGCGCTGCGCCGTCCTCGCCGGCCGAGCTCGTCGCGAGGAGCGGGGCGGAGGCGGGGTCGACCGGTCCGCGGGCGGTCCGCGCCGTCGCCAGCAGCGGCGCAGAGGGGTCGACGCCGCTGCCCGCCGCGGGGGGCGGGGGACCGGGTGCCGCGGCTGCCGGCAGGGCCGTGCCCGCGACGCCGGGCGTGGCCGGCTCGTCGCCGGGGAGCGGGCCGTCGGGCCCGGGGCCCGTGGTCACCGCGGCCGCCCGGCCCCGCGCACCCGGCGCGGGCCGAGCGCACGGCCGGCGGGCGGGCGGGAGGCCGCCACGGACCCGCCGGGGCGCGCGCCGCCCGACGGGGAGGCCGGGGAGCCCGGGAGGGACGGACGCCACCCGCCCGCCCGGTCGCCCCGTGCCGCCGTGCCCGTCCCGCTGCTCACGCGGCCACCCTGCGCCACGCCGGCGGCGCCGCCGGGCAGGCGGGACCCGCGCGTCGCTGCGCGCCCCGTCGTGGGGTCGGCCAGAGTGGCGGCATGCGCGTCGTCGTCACGGGAGCAACCGGGAACCTCGGGACGGCGCTGCTGCGGCGCCTCCGGACGGAGGACGACGTCGAGGTCGTCGGCGTCGTCCGCCGGCCCCCGCGCGAGGCCGGTGGCGTGCGCTGGGTCGCCGCCGACCTCGCCACCCCGGCCGCCGTCCCCGTGCTCGAGCGGGCGGTCGAGGGTGCCGACGCCGTCGTCCACCTCGCCTGGCTGCTCCAGCCGAGCCACCGACCCGAGCTGCTCGAGGCGGCCAACGTCGAGGGGACGCGCCGGGTGGCCGCGGCCGCGCTCGCGGCCGGGGCGCACCTCGTCCACGCCTCCTCCGTGGGGGCCTACGCCCCCCGCGCCGTGCCCGTCCCCGACGGCACGCCGACCGGCGGCGGCGCCGACGGTCCCGGAGGGGCGGCCGCCGGCGACCCGCGCGACGCCGTCGGCGAGGACTGGCCCACCACCGGCGTCCCCACGTCCCTCTACAGCCGGCAGAAGGTCGCCGCCGAGAGGCTGCTCGACGACCTCGTCCGCGAGCGCCCGGACGCCCGGGTCGCCCGGCTGCGACCCGGCCTGGTGCTCCAGGCGGCCGCGGGCTCGGAGATCGGCCGCTACTTCCTCGGCGGGCTCGTGCCCCTCGGCCTCGTGCGCCGCGTCGCGCTGCCGGCCTTCCCCCTGCCGGCCGAGGCCGTCTTCCAGGTGGTGCACGCCGACGACGTGGCCGACGCCGTGGTGCGCGTGCTCCGCACCGGCGCGACCGGGCCCTTCAACCTCGTGACGGGACCGGTGCTCGGCCCGCTCGACGTCGCTCAGGCGCTGCGCGTGCAGCGGGTGGCCACCGTGCCCGTCGGGGCGGTGCGCGCCCTGGCGTCGGCCACCTGGCGCGCCCGGCTGCAGCCCACGGACGTCGGCTGGGTGGACCTGCTCACGCAGGTGCCGCTGCTGTCCTCGGCCCTCGCCCGCGACGAGCTGGGCTGGGCGCCGCGCGTCGGCGCCGCCACGGCGCTCGTCGAGCTGCTCGACGCGATGTCCGACGGCCGGGGTGCCGCCACGCCCCCGCTCGCCGCCCGCCGGGGGCTGGGCCGTCGACGCTCGCCCGGCGCCGACGCCACCTGAGGCGACGCCACCCGAGCCGACGCCACCCACGCCGGACGCCCCGGCCCCCGCGGACATCCGGCGCCGTCAGCCGACGACGGCGAGCGCGAAGGGCAGGACCTCGACGCCCGCCAGCCGCAGCTGCCGGCCGGCGACCGCCATCGTCCAGCGGGTGTCGACGACGTCGTCGACGAGCAGCACGGGCCCGGCGGGCCCCGCCGGCCCGGCGGGGACCCGGGCCACGAGGTCGTCGGCGGGGCCGAAGGAGCCCCACACCGCGGCGAGGCGGAAGGCGCTGTTGCCCGACCCGGGCCGGGGCCGCGGGTGCCCGGGCACGAGCGGCAGCTCGCCGACGTAGGGCAGGCGGCCCAGCCCCGCGATGCCCTCGGCCAGCCCGCGCACCAGCTCGGGGCGGGTCCGGGAGGCCACCGAGGCGACGGCGACGGGCCGCCGTCCCCAGTCCCACCCGGCGAGGACCGGTACGCACGCGCGCAGGACGTCGTCGGGCAGCGGGCCGTCGAGCGCGCCCTCGCCACCGCCCAGCTCCCCGAGCAGGGCGCGGAGCCGGGTGCCCCAGCCCAGGTCGCTCGTGCGCGCCAGCGCGCGTCCGGGACCGACCTGCTCGTCGGCGGGGATGCGGCCGCGCACCGGGACGCCGAGGCGGTCCGCGCCCGTGGGCCACTGCGCCCTGGGCTCGACCACCGTGCCCGCCCGCCGCAGCGCGCCGGCCGCGGACTCGCGGGCGTCGTCGGGCAGGTCGGTGGGGTACCAGGGCCCCGCGCAGCGGTCGCAGCGCCCGCACGGGGCGGCCGTCGCGTCGTCGAGCGCCTCCTGCAGGAAGGCCATGCGGCAGCCCGGCGTGCGCTCGTAGTCGAGCATCGACTGCTGCTCGGCGGTCCGGGTGGCCGCCACCTGCTCGTAGCGCTCGGCGTCGTAGGTCCACGGCCGTCCCGTCGCCGTCCAGCCGCCGCGGACGCGCTCGACGGCGCCGTCGACCGCCAGGACCTTGAGCAGCAGCTCGAGGCGCGTGCGCCGGACGTCGGCCACCGGCTCCAGCGCCGCCGCGCTGAGCGGGCGGGAGGCGTCGGCCAGGGCGGCGAGCACGGCGTCCGCGTCGGCCTGGCGCGGCATGCTCGCGGTGGCGAAGTACGACCACACGGCGCGGTCCTCCCGCCCGGGCAGGAGCAGGACGTCCGCCCGGTCGACGGCGCGGCCCGCGCGGCCCACCTGCTGGTAGTAGCTGACGGGGGAGGAGGGGGCGCCGAGGTGGACGACGAAGCCGAGGTCGGGCTTGTCGAAGCCCATCCCGAGCGCCGAGGTGGCGACGAGCGCCTTGACGCGGTTCTCGCGCAGCGCCCTCTCGGCCTCGCGGCGCTCGGCGTCGTCGGTGCGGCCCGTGTAGGCGAGCACCTCGTGCCCGGCGGCCCGCAGCGCCGCCGCGGTGTCCTCGGTGGCGGCCACGGTGAGCGTGTAGACGATGCCGGACCCCGGCAGGTCCGGCAGGTGCGCCGTGAGCCAGGCCAGCCGCGCGGCGTCGTCGGGCAGCTCGAGCACGCCGAGCCGCAGCGAGTCGCGGGCCAGCGGCCCGCGGACCGTGAGGACCTCGACGGGCGCGGCCGAGCCGGGTGCCGGCGCGGAGAGCTGCTCGGCGACGTCCTCGACGACCCGGGCGTTGGCGGTGGCCGTGGTGGCCAGCACGGGCGTGCCCTCGGGCAGGCGCCCGAGCAGGTCGCGGATGCGCCGGTAGTCCGGGCGGAAGTCGTGCCCCCAGTCCGAGATGCAGTGCGCCTCGTCGACGACGAGGAGCCCGGTCCGGGCGAGCAGCCCGGGCAGCACCTGCTCGGCGAAGGCCGGGTTGACGAGGCGCTCGGGGGAGATGAGGAGGACGTCCACCTCGTCGGCGGCCAGGGCCTGCAGGGCCAGGTCGTTCTCGTGGGCGGTGGCCGAGGAGATCTCGACGGCGCGCACCCCGGCGCGGGCCGCGGCGGCCACCTGGTCGCGCATGAGCGCCAGCAGCGGGGAGACGAGGAGCGTGGGCCCCGCCCCGCGCTCGCGCAGCAGCGCCGTGGACACGAAGTAGACGGCGGACTTGCCCCAGCCGGTGCGCTGGACGACGAGCGCCCGGGCGTGGCGGTCGACGAGGGCCTCGACGGCCTCGCCCTGCCCGTCGCGCAGCGCGGCGTCCTCGCGCCCGACGAGCCGGCGCAGCACCGCGGCGGCCGCCTCCGCCGTGCCGGAGGGACGGGGGTCGACGACGGCCGAGGGGGTGTCCACGGGCGACGACGCTACGGGCGCGCGCCGACACCGGGCACCACGGGCGGAGCGCCTGGGGACGGCGGCGCGTACGGTCCGCCTGTGCGCTGCCGGGTGGTCCTGCCGTGAGGGCCCTCGTGGTGCGGGAGCACGGCGTCGCGCCCGTCGTCGAGGTCGTCCCCGACCCGATGCCGCCCCGGGACGGCGTGGTCCTGCGGGTGACGGCGAGCGGCGTGTGCCGCAGCGACTGGCACGCCCTGGCCGGGCACGACCCGGACGTCGTCCTGCCCCTCGTCCCGGGTCACGAGCTCGTCGGGGTCGTCGAGGCGGTCGGCGCCGACGTGCGCCGGTGGCGGGGCGGGGAGCGCGTGACGACGCCCTTCGTCTGCGCCTGCGGCACCTGCGCCACGTGCCGGGGCGGCGACCCCCAGGTGTGCCCGCACCAGCGGCAGCCCGGCTTCACCGACGACGGCTCGCTCGCCGAGCTCGTCGCCCTCCACCACGCCGACACCAACCTCGTCGCGCTGCCGGACGTCGCCGACGGCGGGCCGACGGACGTCGCCGCGGCCGCGCTCGGCTGCCGCACCGCGACCGCCTACCGCGCCCTCGCCCAGCGGGCGTCGCTCGTCGCGGGCGAGCACGTCGTCGTCCTCGGCTGCGGCGGGGTGGGGCTGTCCGCCGTCGTCCTCGCGCGGGCCCTCGGCGCGGGCACCGTGGTGGCCGTCGACGTCTCCGACGCCGCCCTGGGGCGGGCCCGCGAGCTCGGCGCCGACGTCGTCGTGCCGGTGCGTCGCGACGGCGGCGACCCCGGCAGCCCCCCGCACGCCGACTCGGCGGTGGCGGAGGCCGTCCGGGACGCGACGGGCGGCGGCGCGCACGTCGCCGTCGAGGCCCTGGGGTCGGAGGCGACGCTGGCGCAAGGGCTCTGGTCGCTCCGCCGCCGCGGGCGCCTCGTCCAGGTGGGGCTCCTGCCGCCGGGCCGGGACGGCGCCGGGCGGCCACGGGTCCCGGTCGAGCGGGTGATCTCCCACGAGCTGGACCTCCTCGGCAGCCACGGCCTCGCCGCCGCGGACTACCCGGGCCTGCTCGCGCTCGTCGCCACCGGCGCGCTGCGCCCCGCCGACCTCGTGGGCGACGTCCTGCCGCTCGACGCGGCGGGCGCCGCCCTGGCGGGGCTGCCCGGCCGGACGAGACCGGGCGTCGTCGTCGTCGAGCCCTGGCGCTGAGGCGGTCCCGCGCTCTCAGGAGGGCAGCGGCTCGCCCGGGGGCACTGGGTCGTGCTCCGGGGACGCGCCCGCGACGAGGTCGACGAGCGCGTCCCCGTCGACCCACCGGGTCGGCACCGGGGTCCGGGCGGCCCGCCGGACGAGGGCGTCGGCCGGCAGCGGGGCGTCGGACGCGACGACGACGGCGTTGGCGTAGCGCCGGCCCCGCAGCAGCCCCGTCTCGGCGAGGAGCCCGACGTGGTCGAAGACGGCTGCGACGGAGGCGAGCTCGGCGCGCAGCCGTTTGAGCGGCGGGCGGTCGGCCACGTTCGCGAGGTAGGTCCCGCCCGGCCGCAGGACCCGCGCGGCGTCGGCCACGAACTCGACCGTCCGCACGTGCCGGGGCGTCGTGTCGCCGGCGAAGACGTCGCGCACGACGGCGTCCGCGCTCGCGTCCCGGCGGGTCGCCAGGCGCTCCCGGGCGTCGCCGACCTGCAGGCGCAGGGCGGGGGAGCGGGGGAGGTCGAACCACTCGCGGACGAGCCGGGCGAGGTCCTCGTCGAGCTCGACGGCGACCTGCTGCGAGCCGGGGCGGGTCGCGTCGACGTAGCGGGCGAGCGCGCAGCCGGCGGCCCCCAGGTGCACGACCTCCAGCGGCGCGCCCTCGGGCCACCCGACGTCGAGGACGTCGGCCATCCACCGCAGGTACTCGAACTCCAGGAGCGTCGGGTCGCCGGTGTGGACCGAGGAGCTGGCCACGCCGTTGACGAAGACCGTCCACGCCTGCTCGTCGGACCCGCTGCGCGCGAGCTCCACGACGCCGCTGCTCGTCGACCAGGTCCCCGGCTCGGGGGAGGGGGCCCGGTCGCCCCGGCGGTGCCTCGAGCTCTCGCGGGCCATGGGGGCAGCCTGTCAGCCGCCGCGCCGTGCCGCCGCCCGCCGGCCCGCCCGGACCTCAGCCGTCGTCGGGGCGGCGCCGCAGCGCCTTGGTGCGCCCCCGCGCCGTCTTGGTGTCGGTGCGCCGGGCGCGGGCACGGCGGGAGGGCGCCGTGTCCCGGCGGGGCGCCGGCGGCGGCGCCAGCCCCTCGGCCACGAGCGCGGCGAGGCGGTCGCGGGCGGCCGAGCGGTTGCGGCGCTGCTCGCGGTGCTCGGCCGCGACGACGAGGAGGGCGCCGCCCACGAGCCGGCCGGCCAGCCTCTCCCGCAGGCGCTCCCGCTGCTCGGGCCGCAGCGCCCGCGACGTCTCCGGGTCCCACCGCAGCTCCACGCGGCTGTCGGCGGTGTTGACGCCCTGGCCCCCGGGGCCGCCCGCGCGGCTGAAGCGCCACCGCAGCTCCCCGGCGGGCAGGACGACCTCGCGGCGCCCCGGCACGCGCACCCGGAGGTCGCCCGTGGCGCCGTCGCCCTCGGGGCGCGGCGCCGGGGCGGGGGACGGGGGCACCTGCCGAGCATGCCCGGCGGGCGGGTCGTCCGTCCTCCCGGGCGATCTCCCTCGACCGGGCGCCGGGCCGTGCCTACGGTCGCGGCATGGCGACCCCCGAGCGTCCCGGCCCGACGACGAGCGGCCGCGGCGGCGACGACGAGGCGCGCGCCCTGGCCCGCGCGCTGCAGCAGCTCGTCGAGTGGGCCGGCGCGACCGCCCAGGAGGGCACGACGAACCCCGTCACCGCGCGGCTGCAGGAGCACGTGCCGGCCGCGGCGCGGGAGCGGTCCGTCGTGACGCGCGACCTCCCGCCCTTCCAGCACGTCAACCTCCAGCTCGCGCTCGAGGTGTGGTCGGCCGCGCAGGGCCGCACGGTCGAGGTGCTCGGCGTGGCGCTCCCGCCGCACTACGGCGGGGTGGACCTGCACCACCTCCTCCACGGCGGCGACCCGACCCCGGTCCGCCTCGTGGCACCGGACCTCGTCGACCTGCCCTCGGGCCCCGGCGGGCGGACGACGGCGTGCTGGCGGTCGGCCCTCCTCCTCGTCACGGACGCCCAGGGCGCGTGGGTCCTGCGGCTCGTCGGCCCGTCGCCGCACGACCCGGGCCTGCGCCTCGAGGTCGGCGGCCTCCCGACCGCCGCCGCGCAGGCCCTCCTCGACGAGCTCGACGTGCTGCGCTCGCGGCTCGACGTCCACCGCGGCCAGGTGGTCGAGCTGACGACCGGGGACACCGGCGGCCTCGTCCTGCGCTTCGCCGACCTCCCCCCGACCCGGCGCGAGGACGTCGTCCTCCCCGAGGAGGTGCTCCGCCGCGTGGAGCGGCACAGCATCGAGGTGGCCCGCCACCGCACCGCGCTGCGGGCCGCCGGGCAGCACCTCAAGCGGGGGCTGCTGCTCCACGGGCCGCCCGGCACGGGCAAGACCCACACGACCCGGTACGTCGTGCAGCACGTCCCGGGGGCCACCGTCCTGCTCCTCGCGGGGCGCTCGCTCGGGCTCGTCGGCCAGGTCGCCGCCCTCGCGCGCGACCTGGCGCCGTCGGTCGTCGTCCTCGAGGACGTCGACCTCGTCGCCGAGGAGCGCGGGCACCACGGGAGCAGCCCGGTCCTCTTCGAGCTGCTGGACGCGATGGACGGCGCCGCGGCCGACGCCGACCTCCTCTTCCTCCTCACGACTAACCGCGCCGACCTCCTCGAGCCCGCGCTCGCCGCCCGTCCGGGGCGGGTCGACGTGGCGGTCGAGGTGGGCCTGCCGGACGCGGACGGCCGGCGACGGCTGCTCGACCTCTACGCCCGCGGGGTGCCCACCGACCTCACCGCCGCGGACGTCGACGAGGCCGTCGACCGGACCGAGGGCGTCACCGCCTCCTTCGTCAAGGAGCTCCTGCGCCGGGCGGTGCTCGAGTCCCTCCACGACCACGACGGCGAGCTGCGCCCCGTCCGCGGCGAGCAGCTGCGCCGGGCGCTGGACGACCTGCTCGACAGCACCCAGCAGGTGACCCGCGCGCTGCTCGGCGTGCCGGCGGACCAGCCGGCGGAGCCCGCCGGCGAGCCGGTCGGGGACGGCGAGGTGTCCTTCGGGTTCGTCGCGGGGAAGGGCCACCGGCTGTACGGCGACTACCTGCAGGACTGAGGGGCGGACGGTCGCGGCGTCGCCGGGGCGGCCGGCCGCCCGCCGCTAGCGTGGCGGGCGTGGAGCTGCGCGCGGAGGGGCCGACGACGTCGCCCCGCCCCGTCGCGCCCGCCGTCGAGGCGGCGGTCGCCGGCTACCTCGCCCACCTGCGGGTCGAGCGGGGGCTCGCGGCCAACTCCCTCGCGGCCTACCGCCGGGACCTCCTGCGCTACACCGCCTTCCTCGCCTCGTGCGGCTGCCTCCGGCCGGAGGACGTGACGCCGGCCGAGGTGTCGGCCTACGCCGTCGTCCTGGCCACGGGGGACGACGGGGGGACCGCGCTGACCGCCTCGTCGGCCCGGCGCGCCGTCGTGGCGGTCCGGGGGCTGCACCGCTTCCTCGCCGAGGAGGGCCTCACGCCCGCCGACCCGGCGCGCGACGTCCGTCCGCCGGCCGAGCCCCGGCGGCTGCCCAAGGCCATCGGCGTCGCGGAGGTCGAGCGGCTGCTCGCGGCCGCGGCCGTGGGCGACGGCCCGACCGCGCTGCGCGACCGGGCGCTGCTCGAGCTGCTCTACGGCTCCGGCGCCCGCATCTCCGAGGTCGTCGCGCTCGACGTCGACGACCTCCTCGACGTGCTGCCGCCGGACGGCCCGGCGGAGGAGCCGGACGACGGGCCGCCGCCCGGCCTCCTGCGGCTGCGCGGCAAGGGCGACAAGGAGCGGCTGGTGCCGCTCGGCCGCTACGCCCGGCGGGCGCTGGCCGCCTACCTCGTCCGGGGGCGGCCGGCGCTGGCCGCCGCGGGGCGCGGCGGGCCCGCGCTGCTGCTCAACACCCGCGGCGGCCGGCTGTCGCGCCAGAGCGCCTGGTCGGTGCTCCACGCCGCGGGGGAGCGCGCCCGCCTGGCCCGTCCGGTCTCGCCGCACACGCTGCGGCACAGCTTCGCGACGCACCTCCTCGAGGGCGGGGCGGACGTGCGGGTCGTCCAGGAGCTCCTCGGCCACGCCTCCGTCACGACGACGCAGGCGTACACGCTCGTCACGGCCGACGCCCTCCGCGAGGTCTTCGCGGCGGCGCACCCCCGCGCCCGCTGAGGACCACCCGTCCGGGGGCGCCCGGGAGCCCGTCCGGGCCCATCCGGCACCCGGGGGGCGCCGAAGGACGACGGGCGACGTCGGGGCGGGGGCCACCGGGGCGCCCGCCGACCACCGCCGACCCGTCCGGAGCCCTGACGTGCTGCTCGCCACCCCCGACCCCGCCGCCCGCCGCGCGGCCACCGCCGCCGGCCGCCTCGTGTGGCGGGCGCTGCCCGTGCGCACCCGGCGCGCCCTCGCCTTCCGACGGTCCTTCGGCACCTTCCCGCGTCGGCGGGACCCGCTGACCTTCAACGAGAAGGTCGACCACCGCCTCCTCCACGACCGCCGGCCCGCGCTCGTGGCCGCCGTCGACAAGCTGGCCGCCAAGGACGCGGCCGCGGCCGCGGGCGTCCGCCCGGCGCGCACGCTGTGGTCGGGGACGGACCTGCGCGAGCTCGTCGGCCTCGACCTCGGGGAGCACTGGGTGCTCAAGCCCAACCACCGCGGCGGGGGCCTCGTGCACCTGGGCCGTGGCGTCGTCGACGCGGCCGGCGCCGGGCGCCTCGCCGAGGTCTCGCGGGGGTGGCTCGACCCGGGCAGCGACGAGGTCCGCATGGGGGAGTGGGCCTACTCCCGCGCCCGGCGGACGCTGCTCGTCGAGGAGCGGCTCGGGGTCCCCGGGGAGGACCTGCCGGACTGGAAGGTGCACGTCTTCGGCGGCGAGCCGGTGCTGGTGCAGGTGCACCACGGGCGCTTCGGGGACCACCGGGTCCGCTACTACCGGCCGCGGTGGACGCCCACCGCCATCACGGCCCGGGCGGCGCCCATGGCGGACGTCGTGCCGCCTCCCGCCCACCTCGACGAGATGCTCGCCGCCGCACGGCGTCTCGGGGCCGGGTGGGACTACGTGCGCGTGGACCTCTACGACCTGCCGGAGGGCGTCGCCTTCGGCGAGCTGACCGTCTACCCGGGCAGCGGCCTCACCGACTTCCGGGACGACCCGGTCGTCGACGCCGAGCTCGGCCGGCGGTGGGTGCTGCCGGGCACCGCCCAAGCGGCCTGACGGCGGGCACCCCGGGCGCCGTGCGCGGCCGGGTGCTTCACTCGCGGCGGGCGCCCGGACCCCCGGCCGACGGCGTCCGCGGTGCAGCAGCCGCCGCCCGGCCCGCACCGCAGGAGACCCCGTGCCCGTCCCCGCAGCCGCGGCCGGCCTCGCCCGCCGCGCCTGGCGGTCGCTGCCCGTCGGCGCCCGCCGGGCGCTCGCCTACCGGCGGGCCTTCGGCGCCTTCCCCCGCCGCTCCGACCCGCGCACCTTCAACGAGAAGCTGGACCGTCGGCTGCTCGCCGACCGTCGTCCCCGCCTCGTGACCGCCTGCGACAAGCTCGCCGCCAAGGACGCGGCGGCGGCGGCCGGCGTCCCCGTGGCGCGGACGCTGTGGGTGGGCTCGGACGTCCGCGAGCTCGCCGACGTCGACCTCGGGGCGCACTGGGTGCTCAAGCCCAACCACCGCAGCGGCGGGCTCGTCCACCTCGGCCACGGCGCGCCCGACCGGGACGCGCTCGAGGCGCTCGCGAGGACGACGCACGGCTGGCTGGACCCGGGCACCGACGAGCAGCGGATGGGGGAGTGGGCCTACTCGGGGGCCCGCCGCGTCCTGCTCGTCGAGGAGCGGCTCGGGGACCCGGGCGCCGACCTCGCCGACTGGAAGGTCCACGTCATCGGCGGCGAGCCCGTGCTCGTCCAGGTGCACACCGGCCGTTTCGGCGACCACCGCGTCCGCTGGTACCGCCCCGACTGGACGCCCACGGACGTCACCGTCGCGGCGACGCGGTCGGCCGACCTCGTGCCCCCGCCCGCCGCGCTGCCCGCGCTGCTCGCCACGGCGCGGCGGCTGGCGGCGGGGTGGGACTACGTCCGCGTGGACCTCTACCTCGTCCCCGACGGGACCGGTCCCGACCGGGTCGTCTTCGGCGAGCTGACGGTCTACCCCGGCAGCGGCCTCACCGACTTCCGCGAGCACCCCGAGCTCGACCGCGAGCTCGGCGACCGCTGGGTCCTGCCGCCCGACGTGGCCCCGCGGCCCGCCCGGCGGGGGCGCCGATCGACGCCCGTCCGGGGGCGCGGCTAGGGTCGACGGCGCCCGGCGCGGCCCCCGCGCCGCCGCCCGGGGCCACCGGCCCACGGGCGCAGACGGGCAGCCGCCGACCCGGAGGACAGCGTGACCAGCGACGCCGACGACGACCGGGGCGCTCCCGGCCAGACCTCGCTCGACGTCGCCACCTCCGAGGTGACCGGCCCGACGGGCCGCCCGCTGCCGCACTTCCCGGAGCCGGCGCCGCTCGCGTCCCACGGCCCGGCGCGCGTCATCGCCCTCTGCAACCAGAAGGGCGGCGTCGGCAAGACGACGACGACGATCAACCTCGGCGCCGCGCTCGCCGAGCTCGGCCGCAAGGTCCTGCTCGTCGACTTCGACCCGCAGGGCGCCCTCAGCGCCGGGGTCGGCGTCCCGGCGCACGACCTCGAGACGACCGTCTACACGCTGCTGGTCGACCGCCACGCCAGCACGCGTGACGCCATCCGGCCCACGCGGATCAAGGGCATGGACGTGCTCCCCGCGACCATCGACCTGTCGGCGGCGGAGGTCCAGCTCGTCGCCGAGGTGGCCCGCGAGAACCTCCTCGCGCGGGCCCTGCGCCCCGTGCTCGACGACTACGACGTCGTCCTCGTCGACTGCCAGCCGTCGCTCGGGCTGCTCACCGTCAACGCCCTCACCGCCGCCCACGGCGTCGTCGTGCCGCTGGAGTGCGAGTACTTCGCGCTGCGCGGGGTGGCGCTGCTCGTCGAGACGATCGAGAAGGTGCAGGACCGGCTCAACCCGCGCCTCGAGGTCGACGGCATCCTCGCGACGATGTACGACTCCCGGACGCTGCACAGCCGCGAGGTCGTGGCCCGGGTCGTCGAGGCCTTCGGCGACGACGTCTTCCACACCGTCATCGCCCGCACGGTGAAGTTCCCCGACGCGAGCGCGGCCGCCGAGCCCGTCACGACCTACGCCAGCGGGCACCCCGCCGCCGCGTCGTACCGCCAGCTCGCGCGCGAGCTCGTGGCGCGCGGCGCCGCCGCCTGAGCGGCCCGCCCGTGGACGCCGCCCCGCCGGACGTCCCGGCCGTGCCGCCCGCCGGGGGCGCGCCGGACGTCGCGCCGGGCCCCGCGGCGGCCGCGCCCGTCCCGTCGTCGCGGCGCCCCGGGGGACGGCAGCGCCCCTTCGAGGTGCACCTGCCCGTCTTCACGGGGCCGTTCGACCTGCTGCTCCAGCTCATCAGCCGGCACCGCCTCGACGTCACCGAGGTGGCGCTGGCCGCCGTCACCGACGAGTTCGTCGCCCACCTGCGGGCCGCGTCGGAGCACCGCGGCGCCGACGGGGACGAGCGCCCCGGCGGCACGGACGGCGAGGACGGCGAGTGGGACCTGGGGCAGGCCAGCGAGTTCCTCGTCGTCGCGGCCACGCTCCTCGACCTCAAGGCGGCGCGGCTGCTGCCCCAGGCGCAGGTGGAGGACGAGGAGGACCTCGCCCTCCTCGAGGCGCGCGACCTCCTCTTCGCGCGGCTCCTGCAGTACCGCGCCTACAAGGAGGTGTCCGGCGTCCTCGCCGAGCGCCTCGAGCGCTTCGGCGGGCGGGTGGCGCGGGCCGCGCCCCTCGAGCCGGCGCTGGCCGGTCTGCTCCCGGAGCTGGTGTGGCGCACCAGCCCCGAGCAGCTCGCCGCACTCGCGGCCCGCGCCCTCTCGGGGCAGCGCCGGCCGGGGCCGCCGGAGGTCGACCTCGCCCACCTCCACGACGCGGGCGTGAGCGTCCGGGAGGAGGCGCTCGTCGTCGCCCGGCGGCTGCGGCGCGCCGGTGCCGCGACCTTCCGCGAGCTCACGGCCGACGCGGGCTCCCGCCTCGTCGTCGTCGCCCGCTTCCTCGCGCTGCTCGAGCTGTACCGCGACGGCGTGCTCGGCCTCGACCAGGCCGACGCGCTCGGCGAGCTGACGGTGCGCTGGGCCCGCGCGACCGCGGCCGACGGGGCGGACGAGGAGCCCGGCGGTGCCCAGGACGAGGCCGTCCTCGAGGCGCTCGTCGGCGGCGTCGCCGAGCCGGGGGAGGATGCGGCCCCGTGAGCCAGGACGACGCCCCGCGCCCCGACCCCGCCCCCGACCCCGGCCCGGACGCGCAGCCGGCGGGCGGGGCGGGCGCCCCGGCGCCGGAGGACCTGCCGGGAGGGCTGCGGGCCGCGGTGGAGGCGGTGCTCATGGTCGTCGACGAGCCCGTCGACGAGGCGGCGCTGGCCGCCGCCGTCGGCGTCGACCTCGAGCGGGTCCGCGGGGTGGTCGAGGACCTGGAGCGCGAGTACGAGCGGGAGGAGCGCGGGTTCGAGCTGCGCCGCACCGGGACCGGGTGGCGCGTCTACAGCCGGGCCGACCTCGCGGACGTCGTCGGCCGCTTCCTCCGTGACGGCCAGAGCGCCCGGCTGAGCCAGGCCGCGCTGGAGACGCTGGCGGTCGTCGCGTACCGCCAGCCCGTGAGCCGCGCCCGCGTCTCGGCCGTCCGCGGGGTCGACGTGGACGGGGTCGTCCGGACCCTCCTGGCCCGGGGGCTCGTCGTCGAGGTCGCGAAGGACCCCGTCACGGGTGCGATGCTCTACGGGACGACGCCCTCCTTCCTGGAGCGGCTGGGCCTGCGCAGCCTCGACGAGCTGCCGCCGCTCGCCCCCTTCCTGCCGGAGGGCGCCGACCTCGACGACCTGACGGAAGGACAGCTGTGAGCGACGACGGACGGCGCGAGCCCGGGGGCCGCGGGAGCCGCCCCGCGGGAGGACCCGGCGGGAGCCGCGGATCCTCCACGGGCCGCCCCGGCGGCCCCCGGGGCCGGAGCGAGGGGGGCCGCCCGGCGCAGGGCCGCCCCGCGCAGGGCCGAGCGGGCCAGGGGCCCCGGACCGGTGGTCCGCGCGCCGGCGGTCGGACCGACGGCGGCCGGTCGGGCTCGTGGTCCGACGGGCGCGACGGCGACCGGCGCCCGCCGCGGGACGGCGACCGTCGTCCCGCGCGCGACGGTGACCGGCGCTCGTCCTTCGACGGCGACCGTCGCCCCGCGCGCGACGGCGACCGGCGCCCGTCCTTCGACGGCGACCGTCGTCCCCCGCGCGACGGCGACCGGCGCCCGTCCTTCGACGGCGACCGTCGTCCCCCGCGCGACGGCGACCGGCGTCCGCCGCGTGACGGCGACCGGCGTCCGCCGCGTGACGGCGACCGGCGTCCGCCGCGTGACGGCGACCGGCGTCCGCCGCGTGACGGCGACCGGCGTCCCCCGCGGGACGGCGAGCGTCCCGCCCGCACCGGCTACCCCCGGACCGGGCCGCGCCCGGGCGACACCGAGCGCCGTCCCTCCGGCCGGGCCGGCGACCGCCGGCGCACGCCGGAGGAGATCGCCGAGGAGCGCCGCCGCAACCTCAAGGCGGCCCAGCGCGGCTCGGGCCTCGGGCGCGGGCAGCAGGGCACGAGCGGCCGGGGGGTCGCCGCCCGCGGCGCCTCGTCGCGCCGTCCCGCGGGCACGGGCCGCCGCGGCACCCCGCCCGTCGTCCCGCAGGGCGGCGACGTCGACGTCCACGTCGCCGACGGCGTGCGCCTGCAGAAGGTGCTGGCGCAGGCCGGCGTCGGGTCCCGCCGCAAGTGCGAGGACCTCATCGCCGCAGGGCGGGTGAGCGTGGACGGCGTCGTCGTCACCGAGCTCGGCCTGCGCGTCGACCCGGAACGCCAGCCCGTCCACGTCGACGGCCTGCGCGTCGTCCTCGACACGACGAAGGTCTACCTCGCGCTCAACAAGCCGCTCGGCGTCGTCTCGACGATGTCGGACCCGCAGGGGCGTCCGTGCGTGGGCGACCTCCTCGAGCAGCGCGAGCAGCGGCTGTTCCACGTCGGCCGCCTCGACGTCGACACCGAGGGCCTGCTCCTCGTGACGAACGACGGCGAGCTGGCCAACCGGCTCCAGCACCCCTCGTGGGAGGTGCCCAAGACCTACCTCGCGCAGGTGCTGGGGCCCATCCCGCGCAACCTCGGGCAGCGGCTGCGGGACGGCGTCGAGCTGGAGGACGGCCCCGTGACGGTCGACTCCTTCCGGCTCGTGGACAGCCAGCCGGGTCGTGCGCTCGTCGAGCTCGTCCTCCACGAGGGGCGCAACCACATCGTCCGCCGCCTCATGGCGGAGGTCGGCCACCCCGTGGAGCAGCTCGTCCGCACGCGGATCGGGCCGGTCGTCCTCGGCGACATGCTCCCCGGGCGCTCGCGCCCGCTCGCGGCGCCGGAGCTGGGCAGGCTCATGGCGGACGTCGGCCTCTGAGCCGTCGCGCTCCCCGGTCGGCCCCTCGGGCGTCGGCCGGGGAGCGCGCCGCACGGTCGTGCACCGTGCTCCCCGGTCCGCCCGCGCCGGTCGCGACGACGCGGTCCGACGCGCGGGACGACGACGTCGCCCCGGGCGCCGGTCGTTAGCCTCGGCGACGGCGGGGCGCGGGCCCGGCCTGCCGCCGGGCCGTCCGGGCCGGGCGGCGCGAGGCGAGGAGGACCCGGTGGCGGTGCGTGCGGTGCGCGGGGCGACCCAGCTCGACGTCGACGAGCGGGAGCACCTGCTGTCCTCGACGCGCGAGCTCGTGCAGGCCGTCCTCGACGCCAACCCCATGGGCCCCGAGGACCTCATCTCCGTGGTCTTCACCGTGACCCCCGACCTCCGGTCGGAGTTCCCCGCCGTGGCCGCCCGCGAGCTCGGGCTCGGCGACGTGCCCCTGCTGTGCTGCACCGAGATCGACGTCCCCGGCGCCATGCCGCGGGTCGTGCGGCTCATGGCGCACGCCGAGCTGGACGTGCCGCGCGCCGACGTGCGCCACGTCTACCTCCGCGGGGCCGTGGCGCTGCGGCGCGACATCGCCCAGTGAGCGCCGTCCCGGACGCCGCCGCCCCCGCCCGGACGCGCGGCACCGTCCTCGTCGTCGGCGCGGGCCTCCTCGGCGCCAGCGCCGGGCTCGCGCTGCGGGCGCGCGGCGTCGACGTGGCCCTCGACGACCCCTCGCCCACCGCCCGGGCCCTCGCCCGTGACGTCGGCGCCGGCCGTCTCGCCGGCCCGGACGAGGACCCCGACCTCGTCCTCGTCGCCGCGCCCCCGGACGTGACGGCCGACGTCGTCGCCGCGCGGCTGCTCGCCCACCCCCGCGCGGTCGTCACGGACGTCGCCAGCGTCAAGGGCGCTGTCCTGCAGGGCGTCGCGACGGCGCTCGAGCGGGCCGGGGCCGACCCGGCCGAGGCCCGGCGGTACGTCGGCGGGCACCCGATGGCCGGCCGGGAGCGCTCCGGCGCGACGAGCGCCCGCCCCGACCTCTTCGTCGGCCGCCCGTGGGTGCTCGTGCCGCCGGCCGCGGGGGCCCGGGCGGACGGCGGCCCGGACCCCCTCGAGCGCGTGCGCGCGCTCGTCGACGACTGCCGCGGCGTGCCCGTCGTCATGGCGGCCGACGAGCACGACGAGGCCGTCGCCGTCGTCTCCCACGTGCCGCAGGTGGCCGCGAGCCTCGTCGCCGCCCGGCTGCTCGACGCGCGCGACGAGGCCGTCGCCCTCGCCGGCCAGGGCCTCCGGGACGTCACGCGCATCGCCGCGAGCGACCCGCGGCTGTGGGTGCAGATCCTCGGGGCGAACGCGGCGCCCGTCGCGCGGGCGCTGCACGCCCTGCGCGACGACCTCGACGAGGTGCTCGGCGCCCTCGACGCCCTCGCCGCGGACACGCCCGCCACGGCCGACGTCGCGCCGGCCGGGCCGGTCGACGGCGCGGTGGGCGCCCGTGCCCGCGTGGCCCGGGCCATCGACGCCGGGGGAGCGGGCGTGGCGCGCGTGCCCGGCAAGCACGGCCGGGCGCCGGTGCCCTACGAGGTCGTCGTCGTCCTCGTCCCGGACGAGCCGGGCCGCCTCGCGCAGCTCCTCCACGACGTGGGTGACATCGGCGTCAACCTCGAGGACCTCGTCCTCGAGCACGCCCAGGGCCGCCCCGTCGGCCTCGCGGAGATCTCCGTCCTGCCGGCCGAGCGCCCCCGCCTCGAGGCCGAGCTGCCGCGCCGCGGGTGGCGCGTCGCCGGCTGACGACGCGGGGGGCCGTCGCGGGGCGACGTCGGCGGCGACGTCGTGGAGAACGGGTCCCGAGCGCCCACGTCGGCAGCGACGTCGTGGAAAGGGGCCCTCAGGGATCGCCTTCGGCAGCGAAGTCGGCGAGAGGGGCCCTCGGGGATCGCCTTCGGCAGCGAAGTCGGCGAGAGGGGGCATCGGGGATCGTCTTCGGCAGCGAAGTCGTGGAGGGGGGCCTCAGGGATCGTCGTCGGCAGCGAGGGTCCCGGCGCGGGCGGCGGGGCCCGGGGGGCCGGGCGACTACCCTGGCCCCCGGCCACGACGCCGCGGGCCGGACGGCCGGCGCCCGCGTGGCCGCCGCACCCGGCGGCCTGCCACGGCAGACCGCCTCCATCCTCAGCCGTACGGGGGACCGTCATGCCCGCTCACCGCCCGGTCGTCGTCGCCGTGGACGGTCCCTCCGGCTCCGGCAAGTCGAGCGTCAGCCGGGCCGTCGCGGCCCGCCTCGGCGCCGAGTACCTCGACACCGGCGCGACCTTCCGCGCGGTGTGCTGGTGGTGCCTCGAGAACGACGTCGACCTCGAGGACCGCCCCGCCGTCGCCGAGGCCGCGCGGCAGCTCGACCTGGAGCTCGGCACCGACCCGACGGGCCCCACCGTCCGCGTGCAGGGGCGCCTCGTCGCCGAGGAGCTGCGCACGAGCCGCGTCTCGTCCGCCGTCAGCGCCGTCGCCACCAACCTCGACGTCCGCGCCGAGCTGCGCCGCCGCCAGCGCGAGGTCGTCGACGCCGCCCGCGGGGGCCGGGGCGTCGTCCTCGAGGGGCGGGACACGACGACGGTCGTCACGCCCGACGCCGACGTGCGCGTCCTCCTCGTCGCCGACGAGGACGCACGCCTGCGCCGTCGCGCCCGCGACGTCCACGGCACCGACGACGCCGCGGCGCGCGAGCGGACCCGCGACGAGGTGGTCCGCCGGGACCGCGACGACTCGACCGTGTCGGAGTTCTCCGTGGCCGCCGACGGCGTCGTCACCGTCGACTCCTCCGCGCTGACGCTGGAGGAGACGGTCGACGCCGTCCTCGCCCTCGTCCTGCGCGCCGTCCCGGAGGCGCTGCCGCCCGGCGCCGAGCCGCCGACGTCGGTCGCCGACCGGGCGGCGCAGGCGGTGGCTCCGTGAGCCGGCTGCGGGAGGCGCTGCCCGGCCCGCTGGCCCGCCGCCTCCCCGGGGCGGCGGCGCCGCAGAAGGCCGCGCCGTCGCGCGAGGTGCCCGGCACCTTCGGGCCCAAATGGGGCAAGCCCGTCGGCTGGGTCCTGTCCAAGGGGCTGTGGTCGGTGACGCGCCACGGCGCCGAGCACGTGCCCGCCGAGGGCCCCGTGCTGCTCGCGAGCAACCACCTCGGCTTCCTCGACGGGCCGCTCCTCATGGGGATGGCGCCGCGGGGCACCCACTTCCTCGTGAAGAAGGAGATGTTCCGGGGCTGGCTGGGCGCCGTCCTGCGCGGCTGCGGGCAGATCCCCGTGGACCGCACCGGCGACCGGGGCGCGCTCGTCACGGCCGTCCAGGTGCTGCGGCGCGGCGGGTCCGTCGGCGTCTTCCCCGAGGGCACGCGCGGCCGCGGCGACGTCGCGTCCCTCCAGTCCGGCGTCACCTGGCTCGCGCTGCAGACCGGTGCGCCGGTCGTGCCCGTCGCGCTGCTGGGGACCCGGCCGGCGGGGCGCTCGACGTCGTCCCTGCCGCGCTTCCGCCAGCACGTCCACGTCGTCCTCGGCGCGCCCGTGCACCTCACGGCGCCCGCGGGCGTCCCGCGCCGCACCGCCCTGGCGCAGGCCACCGAGGACCTGCGCGTGGCCATGACCGAGCACGTGCTCGCCGCCGTCGCCCTCACGGGCATGCCCCTGCCCGACGCGGGCCCCGGCTCCGCCGAGGAGGGCCGCGAGGTCGCCGCCGAGGCGGCCGAGCGCGCCGACGCCGAGCGCACCACCGACGACGGCGCCCCGGGCGCCGGGAGGTCCCACCCGTGAGCGAGCCCACCGCCCCCCGACCCGCCGACGACCCGACGGACGACGTCGCGGCCGCCGAGGAGGTCCGCGACCTCGAGCCGGCGCCCGCCCTCGGCGACGACGTGGACGACGTCGAGGAGGCGCCCGAGGACGACGACGACGTCCTCGACGACGACCTCGGCGGCCCGGACCGCGAGACGGCGCTGCGCGCCGGCCTCGAGGACTACGAGCTGTCGCCGGAGGACTACGCCCTCCTCGACGTCGACGAGACCGGTGCCCCGGTCGAGCCGGCGGAGGTGCTGCCCGTCGTCGCCGTCGTCGGGCGGCCCAACGTCGGCAAGTCGAGCCTCGTCAACCGCATCCTCGGCCGCCGCGAGGCGGTCGTCCAGGACGTGCCCGGCATCACGCGCGACCGCGTGGCCTACCCCGCCGACTGGGCCGGGCGCCGCTTCATGGTCGTCGACACCGGCGGCTGGGAGAAGGACGCCGCCGGCCTCGACGCCCGCGTGGCCGCGCAGGCCGAGGTGGCCGTCCAGCTCGCCGACGTCGTCGTCTTCGTCGTCGACGCGACGGTCGGCGCCACGGGCACCGACGAGGCGGTCGTCCGGCTCCTGCGGCGCTCCGGCAAGCCGGTCGTCCTGGCCGCCAACAAGGTCGACGACCAGCGCGGCGAGGCCGACGCGGCGATGCTCTGGTCGCTCGGCCTCGGGGAGCCCTACCCGGTCTCCTCGGTCCACGGCCGGGGCTCCGGCGACCTGCTCGACGCCGTCATGGCGGCCGTCCCGGAGAAGCTCCTCGGCGACGAGGAGCACGCCCCCGGCATGCGCCGCGTGGCGCTGCTGGGCCGCCCGAACGTCGGCAAGTCGAGCATGCTCAACAAGCTGACCGGCTCCGACCGCGTCGTCGTCGACGCGACGGCGGGGACGACGCGCGACCCCGTCGACGAGGTCGTCGAGCTCGGCGGGCGCGAGTGGCGCTTCGTCGACACCGCCGGCATCCGCCGCCGGGTGCACCAGACGTCCGGCGCCGACTTCTACGCCTCCCTGCGCACGCAGGCGGCGCTGGAGAAGGCCGAGGTCGCGGTGGTGCTCGTCGACGGCTCGGAGCCGCTCGCCGAGCAGGACGTCCGCGTCATCACCTCCGTCGTCGAGGCCGGCCGCGCGCTCGTCCTCGCGATCAACAAGTGGGACCTCCTCGACGAGGAGCGCCGCCACTACCTCGAGCGCGAGCTCGAGAAGGAGCTCGTCCAGGTGACGTGGGCGCCGCGCGTCAACGTCTCGGCGCTGACGGGCCGGCACCTCGAGCGACTCGTCCCCGCCCTCGACGTCGCCCTCGAGTCGTGGGACACCCGCGTGCCGACGGGGCGGCTCAACAGCTTCCTCGGCCAGGTCGTCGCCGAGCACCCGCACCCCGTCCGCGGCGGGAAGCAGCCGCGCATCCTCTTCGGCACCCAGCCGTCCACGCAGCCGCCGCGCTTCGTGCTCTTCGCGTCCGGGTTCCTCGAGGCGGGCTACCGCCGGTTCCTCGAGCGCCGGCTGCGTGAGGAGTTCGGCTTCACGGGCTCGCCCGTCGAGGTCAGCGTCCGCGTGCGCGAGCGCCGCAAGCGCTGACCGCCGAGGCGGGGGCGGGGCCCGCCCGCGCTGCGGTAGGGTTCCTCCCGCTGCGGTGATCGGTGCGCGGCCCCTGCCGGGGTCGTCGGGCCGAGGACGGCAGCAGCTCGGGATGTGGCGCAGCTTGGTAGCGCACTTGACTGGGGGTCAAGGGGTCGCAGGTTCAAATCCTGTCATCCCGACGCACGAGGCCTCGGTGGGGAGACCCACCGGGGCCTCTCGTCGTCTGCGGCCCCGTTCCGGCGTCGTCCCGGTCTCGTCCCCGTCTCGTCCCGGCCGTGTCCGGCCACCACCCCCTCGCGGGACCCGCCCGGCGCCCCGGGGCGCCCTCCGCCGTCGGCCCCGCCCCGTACGCTGCGGCGCGTGGGCCGGGTCCTCCCGTGCCCGACCGGACGTCGTCGTGGAGGAGGGCCCGCCGTGCCGCAACGGCCCGAGCGAGCGCCGGGGGCAGCCCGGCGCGAGGACACCCTCGTCGGCCGGCCGGTCGGCTCGACGGCGGACGAGATGGACACCGACGAGGTCCTCACCATCCCCAACGCCATCAGCGCCGCCCGGCTGCTGCTGGTCCCCGTCTTCGCCGTCCTCATCGTCACCGAGCGGGACCTGGCCGCCCTCGTCGTCCTCTTCGTCTCCGGCATCTCGGACTACGTCGACGGCTACCTCGCCCGCCGGTGGCACCAGACCTCCCGGCTCGGGCGCGTGCTCGACCCCGCGGCCGACCGGCTCTACATCGCCGTCACGCTCGTCGGGCTCGCGTGGCGCGACATCGTGCCGTGGTGGCTCGTGGTCCTCATCGCGCTGCGCGACGTCGTCCTGACCGCCACCGTGCCCGTGCTGCAGCGGCACGGCTACGGGACGCTCGAGGTCCACTACCTCGGCAAGGCCGCGACCTTCTGCCTGCTCTACGCCTTCCCGCTCATCCTCCTCGCGCAGGTGGGCGAGTCCGTCGGCGTCGTGGCCGAGCCGCTCGGCTGGGCCTTCGCGTGGTGGGGGACCGGCCTGTACTGGTGGGCCGGGCTGCTCTACGTGCACCAGGTCCGCCGCCTCGTGCAGGAGGACCGGGCCGCCGGCCGCGGGCGCGACGCGGCGACGGCGGCGAGCCCCCCGGGGACCGCGTGAGCACCCCCGCCCGGCCGCGGCCCGACGCCTCCATGACGCTCCTGCGCGAGGTCATGGAGCGGCCGCTCGACCCGGGCTACGCCGCCGCCGCCCGGGCCCGCGCGGACGGCACGGCACCCGGCCCGCGCCGCCGCCGGCTCGTCCTCACGCTGGCGCTGGCCGCCACCGCCGGGCTCGTGGCCACCGTCGGCGTCGTGGCGCTCCGGGCGCCCGCCGCCGCCGGCACGACGGGGGCGCTGCGCGCCGAGGTCGAGGACCGGCAGGCCCAGGTCGACGGGCTCGCCGCGTCCGTCGAGGAGAGCCGCGCCGCCGTGGCGGCGGCCGAGGAGGCGGCCCTGGGGCCGGGAGCCGCCGCCACGTCCGAGCGGACCGAGCGCCTCGGCGTCCTCACCGGCGACCTGCCCGTCACGGGACCCGGGCTGCGGGTCGTCGTCGCCGACGCGCCCTCCGCGGCCGCCGACGCCTCCGGCTCGCCCCGCACCGACGAGGCCGCCGACGCCGGCCGCGTGCGCGACCGCGACCTCCAGACCGTCGTCAACGGCCTCTGGGTGGCCGGGGCCGAGGCCGTCTCCGTGGGCGGGCAGCGGCTGACCGCCCGCACCGCCGTCCGCGGCGCCGGGGAGGCCGTGCTCGTCGGCTACCAGCCGCTCGCGCCGCCCTACACCGTCGAGGCCGTCGGGGACCCGGCGGACCTCGCCACCGGCTTCGCCCTCTCGGCCGGCGGCCGGTACGCCGCCGGCCTCGCCGACTACGGCATCCGCGTCACGACGACCGAGGAGGACGAGCTGCACCTGCCCGCCGCCGCCGGCCTGCGCCCCGAGCTCGCCCGGGTCCCCGACGACGCCGCGACGGACGCGCCGTGATCGCCGTCCTCGGCCTCGTGGCCGGCGTCGTCCTCGGCCTCGTCCTCCAGCCGACCGTGCCGCCGGCCGTCCAGCCGTACCTGCCGATCGCCGTCGTCGCCGCGCTCGACGCCGTCTTCGGCGGCCTGCGGGCGGTCCTCGACGGCGTCTTCGACGACCGCGTCTTCGTCGTCTCGTTCCTCTCGAACGTCGTGGTCGCCGCGCTCGTCGTCTACCTCGGCGACCAGCTCGGGGTCGGCGCGCAGCTGTCCACCGGCGTCGTCGTCGTCCTCGGCATCCGGATCTTCTCCAACGCCGCCGCCATCCGCCGGCACCTCTTCAAGGCCTGACCGTGGCCGACGAGACCTCGCCGCGCCCGCGGCACGCCCGTCCCGGGGAGCCCGACCGGCCGGCCGTCGAGCGCCCCGACGACGGGGCCGGCGAGCCCGGGACGTCGACGCCGCCGGGCGCACCGCGGCGGCACGACGGGACGTCGCCCTGGCGGCGGCTCGCGACGGCGCTCCTGCCGCGCGCCACGCGGGGGCAGGTGCTCGCGGGGCTGCTGTGCCTGGCGCTCGGCTTCGCCCTCGTCGTCCAGCTCCGCTCGACGCAGGAGTCCGGCCTCGGCCAGCTCCGCGAGGCCGACCTCGTCCGGGCGGTCGACGACCTGGGGGACCAGCGCCAGCGGCTGCAGTCCGAGCTGGCCGAGCTCGAGCAGTCCCGCCGGGCCCTGGAGTCCGAGGGCGCCAGCCGGGCGGAGGCCCTGGCCTCGGCCCGGGAGCGCGAGCGCTCGCTGGCGCTGCTCGCGGGCACCGAGCCGGCGGTCGGGCCCGGCGTCGAGCTGCGCGTCGACGAGGCGTCCGACGTCATGGCGCGCGACGTGCTGGGCGCCGTCCAGGAGCTGCGCGACGCCGGGGCCGAGGTCATCTCCGTCGGCGACGTCCGGGTCGTCGCGTCGTCCGCCTTCGTCGACGCCGACGGCACTGTCGAGGTCGACGGCACGGCGCTGGGGCCGTCCTTCTCGGTGCTGGCGATCGGGGACCCGAGCCGCCTCGAGGCGACGGCCGGCATCCCCGGCGGGGTGCTCGACCTGCTGGAGAACCGGGGCGCCGCGGTCACCGTGCGCGCCAGCCAGGAGGTCCGCGTCGACGCCCTGGCGGAGCTGCCCGAGGACGGCGTCGCCCGTCGCGACGACGCCCCGTCCGACGGCGGCTGACCGGCGGGTCGTCCCGCCGTCCCCGGCCCTCGTCCCCGTGCTGCCCGGGACGGTCGCCGGCTGGCATGATCTGCCCACCGCCGTGGCCGCCGGTCGCCGGCGGCCGCCCTCCCAGTCGCGCACCAGCGCGCCCGACCCCTGGAGCACCGTGGCCGAGCACGCCCTCCCCGCCGACCTGCGCTACACCGCCGAGCACGAGTGGGTCCGCCCGGCCGGCCCGGACGGCGCGGTGCGCGTCGGGATCACCGACTTCGCGCAGGACGCCCTCGGCGACGTCGTCTTCGTCCAGCTCCCCGACGCGGGGGCCGCGGTCACCTCGGGCGACAGCATCGGCGAGGTGGAGTCGACGAAGAGCGTCAGCGAGGTCTACGCCCCGCTCGGCGGCACGGTCAGCGCGGTGAACGAGGCCCTCGAGGCCTCGCCCGAGCTCGTCAACTCGGACCCGTACGGCGAGGGGTGGATGTTCGAGCTCGAGGGCGTGGACCCCGCCGCCGTCGAGGCGCTCCTCGACGCCGACGGCTACCGCGCGACGACGTCCTGACCGCGGCGGCCGGCAGCGGTCGCGCGTCCCGGACGCGACCGGTGCACCGGTCGCGGTCGACGGGGGAACGCTGCCCCGGTGCAGCACTAGGGTTGCCACGCTCCGCGGCGAGCGGTGGCTCGCAGTGGTCGGTAGGCGACGTCAGGAGGAGGAACCGATGAGCACGCAGGACCCGGGGGCGTCGGCCGGCGGCCCCGCCCCGGAGGGCACCGGTCGCGACCTGACCACCTCGAGCCACGCGCTGCCCGAGGTCGACCGCACCACCTCCCGGCCCGCCGTGGACGTGCCCGACGCCGCCGGTGCGGCGTCCCTGCTGAGCACCGAGGAGCAGGCGGCCGTCCGGGCGCTGCCGCCGGGGACGGCGCTGCTCGTCGTCCAGCGGGGCCCCAACCAGGGGGCTCGCTTCCTCCTCGACGCGGGCCGCACCACGGCCGGGCGCAACCCGGACAGCGACATCTTCCTCGACGACGTGACGGTCTCCCGCCGGCACGCGGAGTTCCTCCGCGAGGGCACCGGCCCGGCCACCGCCTTCAGCGTCCGCGACGCCGGCAGCCTCAACGGCACCTACGTCAACCGCGACCGGGTCGAGGAGGTCCGCCTCTCGGCCGGCGACGAGGTCCAGGTGGGCAAGTACCGGCTCGTCTTCTCGCCGTCGCCCGTCGACGCCGGGGACGGCGCGTGAGCGCCGTCGCGCGCCCGGGGGAGCGGCCCGGCGGCCAGCCCCCGGGGCGGCTGCTGAGCATCGGCGAGGTCCTCGGGGAGCTCGTCGGCGACTTCCCCGAGATCAGCCACTCCAAGATCCGCTTCCTCGAGGAGCGCGGGCTCGTGGAGCCCCAGCGCACCCCGGCGGGCTACCGGAAGTTCACCCCGGCGGACGTCGAGCGCCTGCGCACCGTCCTCCAGCTGCAGCGCGACCACTACATGCCGCTCAAGGCCATCGCCGAGCACCTCGACGCGATGGACCGCGGCCTCGAGGAGCGCCGCGCCCCCGGGCGGCCCGTCCTCGTGCCCCAGGCGGCGGCCGAGCCGGCGCCGGTCCGCCTCGCGGCCCCGGCGCGTCTGCGGCTGCGCCGCTCGGAGCTGCGCGAGGCCGCCGGCGTCGACGAGCAGCTGCTGTCCGACCTCGAGGGCTTCGGGCTCGTCGCGGCGCAGGACGGCCACTTCGGCGCGGAGGACCTCGAGGTCGCCCGCGCGGCGGGGGAGCTCGCGGCCTACGGCATCGGCGCCCGCCACCTGCGGGCCTTCCGGACCGCCGCCGAGCGCGAGGTCGGCCTCGTCGACCAGGTCGTCAGCCCGCTGCGGCACCACCCGTCGCCCGGGGCGCCGGCCCGCGCGGCCGACGCCGCGTCGGAGATCGCCGCGCTCTGCCTGCGCCTGCACACCTCCCTCGTGCGGGCGGGCCTCGACCGCCTCGGGTGAGCGACCCCTCCGGCCGCCCGCCCGCGGACGCGGGGGGCGTCGGGGGAGCCCCGTCCCGGCCGACGGGGCTACCGTGAGGACGTGCGTGAGCTCGAGGTCGTCGGAGTCCGGGTCGAGATGCCGTCCAACCAGCCGATCGTGCTGCTGCGCGAGACGGGCAGCGAGCGCTACCTGCCGATCTGGGTCGGCGCCCCGGAGGCCAGCGCCATCGCCTTCGCCCAGCAGGGCGTCGTGCCGCCCCGGCCCCTCACGCACGACCTCATGACCGACGTCATCGGTGCCCTGGGGCGGACGCTCGAGCAGGTGCGGATCGTCGCCGTGCGGGACGACGTCTTCTACGCCGAGCTGGTGCTCGACGGCGGCGTTGTCGTCAGCGCGCGGTCGTCCGACGCGATCGCCCTCGCCCTGCGCGTCGGCTGCAGCATCCTCGGCGCCGAGGAGGTGCTCGACGCGAGCGCGGTGGGCGTCCCCGAGGAGGAGGGCGAGGCCGAGGACGAGGTCGAGCGCTTCCGCGAGTTCCTCGACCAGGTCAGCGCCGAGGACTTCGAGCCCACGGGCGACGACGGGACCCCGCCCGGGGGGCCGGCCGAGCCGAGGCCGTGACCGACCCTCGACCCTCGACCTCAGGTCGAGACCGAGGGGCGGGGTGGCGATGACGCCGAGGTCCGCGACACGCCCGGAGCCGTCCGGGGCCGTGGTCGTTGACCCGGCTGGGAGCCGGCCGTACGTTCGCGCACGACCCCGGACGACGAGGTCAGCGGCGGGCACGGCTCCACCCCGACGCCCGGAGCACCGCCCCGCGACCCGCGGGGCCCGCGGACCCGATGGAGGTCTCCATGAGCAGCACGGGTGACACCGGCGGGGCCGCCCCGCGCCGTGCCCCGGCGCAGCCCGCCCAGGGCGTGCTGTTCACGGAGGACCTGCCCGTCCTCGACGAGGAGGTCGGCTACCGCGGCGTCACCGCGTGCCGCGCCGCCGGTATCACCTACCGCCAGCTCGACTACTGGGCCCGCACCGGGCTCGTCGAGCCGAGCGTGCGCCCGGCCACCGGCTCGGGCACCCAGCGCCTCTACGGCTTCCGAGACGTCCTCGTCCTCAAGGTCGTCAAGCGGTTGCTCGACACCGGCGTCTCGCTCCAGCAGATCCGGACCGCCGTCGCCGCCCTGCGCGAGCGGGGCGTCGAGGACCTGGCCCAGATCACCCTCATGAGCGACGGCGCCAGCGTCTACGAGTGCACGTCCGCCGACGAGGTCATCGACCTCGTGCAGGGCGGCCAGGGCGTCTTCGGCATCGCCGTCGGCCGCGTCTGGCGCGAGGTCGAGGGCACGCTCGCCGCCCTGCCGGGGGAGCGGGCCGACGAGGGCGAGAGCGCCGGACCGCCGGCGCCCGACGCCGCCGACGAGCTGTCCGCCCGGCGCGCCGCCCGCAAGACCGGCTGACCGCAGCCCGTCCCCCGCCAGACCTCAGACGGCTCGTTCCAGCACCACCTCGAGGCCGTCCACCTCGTCCCACTGCTCGCCCACGGCCACGAAGCCGCAGCTGTCGACGAGCGCCCGCGAGGCGACGTTGTCCGGCGAGACCGTGGCGCGGACCGTCCGGACGTCCGGCTCCTCCGCCGCGCGCCGCAGCAGCGCGCCCAGCGCCGCCCGCGCGTACCCCCGACGTCGGTGCTCGGGGGCGACGGCGTAACCCACCTCGACCGTGCCGTGCTCGTCCGGCGGTCCGTGGAAGCCGGCGTGGCCCACGACCAGGCCGAGGTCGCCGGCGCGCAGCACCCCCGTCACCCACGCCGCGGCGGCCGGGTCGGCCCGGACCTGCTCGCTGCGCAGGCGCCACAGCCACCGGAGGTCGGGCGCGCCGACGGCGGGGGGCAGCGGCACCGGGCTGACGGCCGAGGCCGCGGCGAGGTCGCCGGCCGCCAGCGCGTCGAGCGCGGCGGGGGGCAGGTGGACGACGGTGACGCGCGGGGCGGTGGCGGGGGGCACCCGCGGAGGGTGGACCACCGCCACGTCCCCCGGCCAGGGCTTTCCGCCGTCGCGCCCGGTGGGCCGTCAGCCGTCAGGCCGTCAGGCCGGACGCTCCGACGTCGACGACGCGACGACGTCGCCACGCACCGTCAGCCAGGCGACGACCCCACCGGCCGCGAGCAGGCCCGCGCAGACCCGCAGCGCGGAGGCGAAGCCGTCGGAGAGGGCGTCGGGGCGCGCGTAGTCGTCGCCGGAGAGGCCGACGGCGACGGGCAGGGCCGCGACGGCGAGCAGCTGCCCCGCCCGCGCGAGGGCGTTGTTGACGCCGCTCGCGACGCCGGCGAGGTGGTCGGGGGCGGCCGCCAGCACGGCGGCCGTCAGCGGCGCGACGGTGAGGGCCATGCCCAGCCCGAAGACGAGCGAGCCGGGGAGCACGGCGGTGACGAAGCGGTCGCCGGCGTCGGCGGCCGACAGGTGCAGCACCCCCGCCGCCGCGACGAGGGGGCCGACGGTCATCGGCACCCGAGGCCCGACCCGGGTGGCCAGCGCGCCGGCGCGCGCCGACAGCAGCGAGATGACGAGGACCGGCGGCACGCTCGCGGCGCCCGCCTGCAGCGCGCCGTACCCGAGGACCGTCTGCAGCTGCAGGACGAGGAAGAAGGAGAAGCCGCCCAGCGCGCCGTAGACGGCGAGGGTCGTGAGGTTGGCGCCGCTGAAGGTGCGGTCGGCGAAGACGGCGAGCGGCAGGAGGGGGTCGCGGGCCCGCCGCTCCCGCAGGACGAAGCCGACGCCGGCCGCGAGCCCCACGGCCGCGGCGGGCCAGGTGCCCGCCCCGCCCGCGTCGACGAGGGCGTACGTCGTCGCGCCGAGCGCCACGGCCGCGAGAACGGCCCCGGCGACGTCGAAGCGGCCGTGCGCGGCGGGGTCGCGGCTCTCGGGGACGTGCCGGAGCGTGACGGCGACGACCGCCGCCGCGACCGGGACGTTGACGAGGAAGACCCAGCGCCAGCTCGCGGCGTCGACGAGGAACCCGCCGAGGAAGGGCCCGCCGAGCCCGGCGACGCCGCCGAGCCCCGACCAGAGCCCGATGGCGCGGGCGCGGTCGCCGGGGCGGAAGGAGGACTGGAGGATCGCCAGGGAGCCGGGGGTGAGGAGCGCGCCCCCCACGCCCTGGAGGACCCGGGCGGCGACGAGCAGCCCCGTCGACGGCGCCAGCCCGCACAGCAGCGACGCCGCGGCGAACCAGACGACGCCGACGAGGAACACGCGTCGGCGCCCGTACCGGTCGCCCAGCGACCCGCCGAGGAGCACGAGCGCGGCCAGCGCGAGCGTGTAGCCGGTGACCACCCACTGCAGCCCCTGCAGGGAGGCACCGAGGTCCGTCCCGAGCGTCGGGAGGGCCACGTTGACGGCGGACGCGTCGAGGAAGGCCATGGCGGAGGCGAGGACCGTGGCCAGGAGGACCCACCGGGCCCGCGGCGTGCCGAGGGCCAGCGGGGCGACCACCGGCGCCGCGGGCGGGTCGCCGACCGGTCCGGCGGGTGGTCCGTGCTGGGCCACGGGGCCCTCCTCGCGTCGCGCGTGCCGGCCCGCCGTCCGGGCGGACGGGACGGGCGCGGTCACAACGCCGTGGCGGCGCCGACCATGCCGGTGCCCGCCGGGCTGCCCCGAGAGCCCGGGGAGGTCAGGTGGGCGGCTCGGCGGGCCCGTCCCCGAGGAAGGTGCGGTAGGCGTCGTTGATGCCGCCGAGGTACCGGGCGACGGCCCGGCGGTCGCGCTCGTCGAGGCCGTCGGCCGCGGCGGCCGTGAGGCGCAGGAGCGGGCGGAGCTCGGCGACCACGTGGTCCGCGCCGCTGCTCGTGACCCGCAGCACCTTGCGGCGCCCGTCCACGGGGTGGGGCTCGCGCTCCATGTGGCCGGCGGCCTGCAGGCGGTGCACGGACTGCGTCGCCGCCGCCGTGCTGACCCCCAGCAGGCGGGACAGGTCGGCGGGCCCCACCGGCTCCGGCGAGAGCATCACGTGCTCCACCGCCTCGAGGTCGTGGACGGACATCCCGAGCCGCCGGGCCATCACCGTCCGGGCGAGGGCGGTGAGGGTGAGGAGCTCGCGCATCGCCACCGCGAGCGGGTCCGGCGTCCCGCCCGCACCGGTGGCCGGAGGCTCCGGGGGCGGCTCGCTCATGGCGGGAGCATCCCACCGACCCCGCCGGCACCGCCCTCGCGGCCCGGTGGCGCCGCGCCGCCCGTCGCCCTAGTCTCCTCACCTGCTTAGCGATCTGAGGAGACCTCGTGCGCGTCGTCGCCGCCCTGCCCGCCCGCGCGTGGACCGCCGCGCTCGTCCTCGTCCTCGCCGCGCTCGGCGTCGCCGCGGCCGCCCTCGCGCCCGCGCCCGCCCCCCTCGAGGCGCGCTCGTCGACGGGCCTCGGGGCCGCCTACGGCTCGGTCGCCGCCGAGCGGGCGGCGGCCGCGCTGGACGCGGAGCTGGGGACGGAGGACGCGCCGGTGGCCCTCGTCGTCGTCAGCCGCGCCGACGGCGGGGCGCTCGGCGCGGAGGAGCTCGCCGCCGTGGGGGAGCGGGTCGCCGCGGCCGGCGTCGCCGCCGGGCCGACGCCGCCCGCCCAGCCGTCCGAGGACGGCACCGTCGCGCTCCTGCCGGTCCCCCTGCCGACCGGGCCGGACGCCGCCGACGAGGGCGACCTCGTGCAGCAGCTGCGCGACGCGCTGGCGGGCACCGCGGACGGGCTCGTCGTCGAGGTGACCGGCGGGCTGGCCTTCACCGCCGACCTCGCCGCGGTCTTCGCCGGCCTCGACGTGACGATCCTGGCCTTCACGGCGTCGGTCGTCGCGGTGCTCCTGCTGGTCACCTACCGCAGCCCGCTCCTCGTCGTCGTGCCGCTCCTCGTCGTCGGGGCCGCCGAGCAGACGGTGCTCGCGCTCGTCGAGCAGGTCGTCCCCCGCGTCGGGCTCGCGCTCGACCCGAGCGGCGCCGGCATCACGAGCGTCCTCGTCTTCGGCGCGGCCACGAACTACGCGCTGCTGCTCGTCGCGCGCTACCGCGAGCAGCTCCGCGTCGAGGCCCGGCCGGCGGACGCCATGCGCACGGCGGTGCGCCGGGCCGGCTCCGCCGTGCTCGCGAGCGGGAGCACCGTCGTCCTCGCCGTGCTGGCGCTCACGCTCTCGGACGTCGAGGGCACGCAGTCCCTCGGCGTCTCCGCGGCCGTCGGCGTCGTCGTCGCGATGCTCGCGGGCCTCGTCGTCCTGCCGTGCGCCCTCGTCCTCCTCGGACGGGCCGCCTTCTGGCCGTTCGTGCCGCGCCTCGGCAGCGTGGGGCGCGAGGGCCGGGTGTGGCACCGCCTCGGGTCCGGGGCCGCCCGACGGCCGTGGCTCGTCGCCGGTGCCGGCGTCGCCGTCCTCGCGCTGCTGGCGGCGCCGGCGCTCGGCCTGCGCACCGGCCTGTCGCAGCCCGAGCAGTTCCGGGAGACGCCCGAGGCGGTCCTCGGCGCCGAGACGCTGGCGCGGGGCTTCCCCGCCGGCGCCCGCGAGCCGGTCGAGGTCCTCGCCCCCGCGGCGGCGGCCGACGACGTCGCGGCCGCGGCGCGGGCGGTCGACGGCGTGCTGGGCGCCGACGTCGTCCGCACCGGTGCCACCACCGCGGAGGTGGACGTCGTCCTCGACGCCGTGCCGACCTCGCAGCGCTCCCTCGACCTGCTCGAGGACGTCCGCGCGGCGGTGCGGGCGCCGGACGCCGGCGGCCCGACGACGGTGCTCGGCGGCACCGTCGCGAGCGCGGCGGACGTGGCGGACGCGCAGGCGCACGACCGTGCCGTCGTCGTCCCCGTCATCCTCGGCGCGGTGCTGCTCGTCCTCGTGCTGCTCCTGCGCGCGCTCGTGGCGCCCCTGCTGCTGCTGCTCGCCGTCGTGGCCACCTACGGCGCGGCCGTCGGCGCCGGCTGGCTCGTCCTCACCGGGCCGCTGGGCCAGCCCGCCCTCGACGGCACGGTGCTGCTGCTCGGCTTCGTCTTCCTCGTCGCGCTGGGCGTCGACTACAGCATCTTCCTCACGACCCGGGCGCGGGAGGAGGCCGTGGTCCGGGGCACCGGCCCCGGCATGCTCGCCGCGCTGCGGGCGACGGGCGGGGTCATCACGAGCGCGGGCGTGCTCCTCGCGGCCGTCTTCGCCGTCCTCGGCGTGCTGCCCGTCGTCACGCTGACGCAGATCGGCGTCCTCGTCGGGATCGGCGTGCTCCTCGACACCCTCGTCGTGCGCACGCTGCTCGTGCCCGCGGCGGCCTTCCTCCTCGGGCGCCGCTTCTGGTGGCCGGCCCGGGTCGACCCCGGCCCGGACCGGGGGGACGCGGGCGGGGAGAGGGCCGACGGGGCGGCGGGGGAGCGGCGCGCCGTGGCCGCGCCCTGAGACGGCGCCACGGACGGCGCCCCCGCCGGGGTTACCCTGGGGCCGCTGATCGACCCCGCGCGGGAGAGCCCCCGCACCGCCGGCCCGCCGGCGGAGGTGGGGCGCCGAAGGGGCAACCTCCCCGGAACCTCTCAGGCGCCAGGACCGCGCGGGTGAGGCATCTCTGGAGCCGAGGGCGACAGAGGGGGAGCCCCGCGGCCGCGGGGTCACGCCGTCGTGGCGCCCACCGGGCGCCGCCCGCCACCCCGGAGCCGTCGTTGAGCCGTCCTCCCGCCGCGCCGCAGCACCCGGTCGCCACGCCCGCCGAGGGCCTCGTGCCCGCCGGCACCACGGGCGCCGTCGCCTTCGCCGACCGCCACGTGGGCCCGTCCGCCGACGACGTCGCGCGGATGCTGGCCGTCGTCGGGCAGCCCTCGCTCGAGGCGCTCGTCGACGCCGCCGTCCCCGCCGCCATCCGCACGGACGGCCCGCTGGACCTCCCCGCCGCGGGCAGCGAGACCGGGGTGACCGCCCGGCTCCGCGCGCTCGCGGACCGCAACACGGTCCGCCGGTCGATGATCGGCCTCGGCTACTCCGGCACCGTGACCCCGCCGGTGATCCGCCGCAACGTCCTCGAGGACCCCTCCTGGTACACGGCGTACACGCCCTACCAGCCGGAGATCAGCCAGGGCCGGCTCGAGGCGCTCCTCAACTTCCAGACGGTCGTCGCCGAGCTGACGGGCCTGGCGCTCGCCAACGCCTCGATGCTCGACGAGGCCACCGCCGCCGCCGAGGCGATGACGCTCCTGCGGCGCAGCAGCAAGGCGCCGGCCGACGCCGCCTTCGTCGTCGACGCCGACGTCCTTCCGCAGACCCTCGCGGTCGTCCGGACCCGGGCCGAGGCCATCGGCCTGCCCGTCGTCGTCCACGACACCCGGCAGGGGCTGCCCGAGGGAGACCTCTTCGGCCTCCTCCTGCAGTACCCCGGCGCCTCGGGCCTCGTGCGCGACGACGCCGCGCTCGTCCGGGCGGCCCACGACCGCGGCGCCCTCGTCGCGGTGGCCGCCGACCTCCTGGCGCTGACGCTGCTGCGCCCGCCGGGCGAGATCGGCGTCGACGTGGCGCTCGGCACGAGCCAGCGCTTCGGCGTCCCGCTCGGCGGCGGCGGCCCGCACGCCGGCTACCTCGCCGTCCGGGACGGCCTGCAGCGCACCCTGCCGGGGCGGCTCGTGGGCGTCAGCAAGGACGCCGACGGCAACCCCGCCTACCGCCTCGCGCTGCAGACGCGCGAGCAGCACATCCGCCGCGAGAAGGCCACGAGCAACATCTGCACCGCCCAGGTGCTGCTCGCCGTCATCGCCAGCATGTACGCCGTCCACCACGGCCCGGACGGGCTGCGCCGCATCGCCTCCGCCGTCGCCGACCGGGCGTCGTCGCTCGCGGGCGCGGTCCGCGACCGGGGGCTGGAGGTCGTCCACGAGGACGTCTTCGACACCGTCCTCGTGCGGGTGCCCGGCCGGGCGGACGAGGTCGTCGCCGCGGCGCGCGAGGCGGGGTACTGGCTGCGCCGGGTGGACGGCGACGTCGTCGGTGTCGCGTGCGACGAGACGACGACGCCCGCCGACGTGGACCGGGTGGCCGGGTGCTTCCCGGAGGCCGGGGCCGCGGTGGACGGCGCCCCCGTCGGCCTGCCCGCGGCGCTCGCGCGCACGAGCGCGTTCCTCACCCACCCCGTCTTCGCGCTGCACCGCAGCGAGACGTCGATGCTGCGCTACCTCAAGCGGCTGTCCGACGCCGACTACGCGCTCGACCGCGGCATGATCCCGCTCGGCTCCTGCACGATGAAGCTCAACGCGACCGCGGAGATGGAGCCCATCAGCTGGCCCGCCTTCGCCGACGTGCACCCCTTCGCGCCGGCCGAGGACCAGGCGGGCACGCGCGCCCTCGTCGCGGAGCTGGAGGCCCAGCTGGCCGAGGTCACCGGCTACGACGCCGTCAGCCTGCAGCCCAACGCCGGCAGCCAGGGCGAGCTCGCGGGGCTGCTCGCGATCCGCGCCTACCACCGCAGCCGCGGCGACGAGGCGCGCGACATCTGCCTCATCCCCACGTCCGCGCACGGCACGAACGCCGCCAGCGCCGTCATGGCCGGCCTGCGCGTCGTCACCGTCGCGACGACGGCCACGGGCGACGTCGACCTCGACGACCTCGACGCGAAGGTGGCGCAGCACGGCGAGCGCCTGGCGGCCGTCATGGTCACCTACCCCTCGACGCACGGCGTCTTCGAGGCCGGCATCACGCGGCTGTGCGAGACCGTCCACGCGGCGGGCGGCCAGGTCTACGTCGACGGCGCGAACCTCAACGCGCTCGTGGGCATCGCCAAGCCCGGCGAGTTCGGCGCCGACGTCTCGCACCTCAACCTGCACAAGACCTTCTGCATCCCGCACGGCGGCGGCGGCCCCGGCGTCGGGCCCGTCGCGGCGCGGGCGCACCTCGCGCCGTTCCTGCCGTCGGCCGAGGTCGCCGGCGGTCCCGACGCCGGGCGCACCACCGCGGGGGGCACCGGGCCCGACGGGGTCGGCCCCGTGTCGGGGGCGCCCTTCGGCTCCGCCGGCATCCTCCCGATCTCGTGGACCTACCTGGCCCTCATGGGCCCGGACGGGCTGCTCCGCGCGACCCAGGCGGCGCTGCTCACCGCCAACTACGTCGCGGCGCGGCTGCGCGACCACTTCCCCGTCCTCTACACGGGCGAGGGCGGCCTCGTCGCCCACGAGTGCGTGCTCGACCTCCGGCCGCTCACCGCGTCCACCGGCGTCACCGTCGAGGACGTCGCGAAGCGGCTCGTGGACTTCGGGTTCCACGCGCCGACGATGTCGTTCCCCGTCGCGGGGACGCTCATGGTCGAGCCGACGGAGAGCGAGGACCTCGCCGAGCTCGACCGCTTCTGCGACGCGATGGTCGCCATCCGGGCCGAGGTCGCCGAGGTCGAGGACGGCCGCTGGTCGGTCGAGGACTCGCCGCTGCGCGGCGCGCCCCACACCGCGGCGATGCTCGTGGGGGAGTGGGACCGCGCCTACGACCGCGCGCGGGCCGTCTACCCCGCGGGCGTGACGCCGCAGCGCAAGTACTGGCCGCCGGTGCGCCGGATCGACGGCGCCTACGGCGACCGCAACCTCGTGTGCTCGTGCCCGCCGGTGGAGGAGCTCGCCGGGCTCTGAGCCCGGCCGGGCCCCTCGGGCCTCCGGCCTCCGCACGACGCGGCCCCCGTCCCTCCCGGGACGGGGGCCGCGTCGCGCCCGTGGCGTCAGCGGGGTCAGCGGACGGACGCCCCGCGGAGGGCGACGACCTGGACGGCCGCGCCGACCGCGACGACGACGAGGGCGGCGACCGCGAGCCACCAGACCCGGAAGGCGCCGGCGAGGTCGGCGAGGGCGGGCACGAGCAGCAGGGCCGCGGCGCCCACGAGGAGGCCGAGCACCACGCCGGCGGCGCCCGCCGCGCGGGCGCCCCCCCGTAGCCAGATCGCGGCGAAGGCGCCGCCGACGGACATCGCGACGAGCGAGACGAGCAGGACCGTGACGACGAGGCGGACCGGGTCGCCGCCGCCGAGCGCCGTCCCCGCGAGGAGGGGCAGGCCGGCGAACCACCCGCCGGTGAGGACCTCGAGCCCCCGCAGCGCGAGGACGGCGACCGCCACCCACGCCGCCACCCGCCCGTGGTGCACGAGGGTCCCGAGCGCGAAGGCCCGCCGCGTCGTCCCGAGCGACAGGGCGAGGGGGAAGGTCGTGCCGACGGACTGGACGCCGTTGTAGACGAGGTAGCCGGCCAGCCACGGCAGCGCCACCTGGGTCCCGCGGCTCACGTCGGCCAGCGTGGTGCTGCCCGGGCCCTCGCCCGTGGCGCGCCAGACGACGAGGACGAGCAGGACGGTGAAGACGAGCCCGAGCAGCAGCACGACGAGGGGCGTGGCCCAGGTCTCGAAGCGCTTGACGGACTGCAGCCGCAGGACAGCCAGGACGGGGGACGGGCGGGCGCCGGGGGCCGGCGACGTCCCTGAGGTCCGCGGCGTCGAGGAGGGCAGGACGGTGCTCATCGGGAGACCTCCGTGAGGGAGCCGGGACGGGCGGCGGTCGCGCGGTCCCCGTCGTCGCCGGCGCCGAGGGCGGCGACGAGCTCCTGCAGGCCCGCCGGACGGACCTGCAGAGCGGGGTCCCCGGCGGCCCGGGCAGAGCCCCCCGGCTCCTCGACGACCCGCTCGAGGAAGCCGCCGACCCGGCGCGAGGCGAGGACGGCGACGTCCGCGGTGGCGCGCTCGACGGCGTCGGCCGGGCCGAGCACGACGGAGGCGCTGCCGTGCAGGTCCTCGAGCGCGGCGTCGCGGACGAGCCGGCCGCCGTCGAGGACGAGGACGTGGTCGAGGAGGCCCTCGAGCTCGTCGACGAGGTGCGTCGACAGCAGGACGGTGCGGGGCGCGGCGGCGAGGTCGCGCACGAGGAGGTCGGCGAAGACCTGCCGCGACGTCGCGTCGAGGCCCAGCGTCGGCTCGTCGAGGACGGTGACGGGCGCCCGGGACGCAAGTCCGACGAGGATCGCCACGGCCGAGGACTGGCCGCGGGACAGCTTGCGCAGCTGCGGCTTCGACGGGAGCCGGAAGGCGTCCACGACCTCGGCGGCGAGGTCGGCGTCCCAGCCCGCGTGGAACAGCGGGCCGACCCGCAGCAGGTGCGCGAGGTGCAGGTCGTCGGGGTAGCGCTGGTTGTCCCGCACCATGCTCACGAGTCCTGCGGCCGCGGGGTTCTCGAAGGGCCGCTCGCCGTGCACGGCGATCTCGCCGGCGTCGGGGCGGTCGTGGCCGGCGACCATCGCCATGAGCGTGGTCTTGCCGGCCCCGTTGCGGCCGAGGAGGCCGCACACGGCGCCGGTGGGGAGGTCGAACGAGACGTCCTGCAGGGCCTGCGTGCTGCCGAGGCGTCGGCCGACGCCCCGGGCGCTGACCGCGGGAGCGGTGGTGGTCATCGGGCTCCTTCCGGGGTGGTCCGTGCCGGCGTCGGCACGGGCGGGCGGCGGGTGGTCGGGGCGGGCCCGTCGTCGCGGAGCTGCTGCGCGACGAGCGCGAGGACGTCGTCGGCGGCGAGGCCCAGGGACCGCGCCTCGGCGACGAGCGGGCGCACGTACGTCGTGGCCAGCTCCCCGCGCCGGCGCTCGACGAGGCGTTCCCGGGCGCCGTCGCTGACGAACATGCCGAGGCCGCGGCGCTTGTGGAGCACCTCCTCGGCGACGAGGAGCGCGAGCCCCTTGCCGACGGTCGCCGGGTTGATGCGGTGGAGGGCGGCGAGCTCGGTGGTCGAGGGCACCTGCGTGCCCTCGGGGAAGGTGCCGACGAGGACGCCGTCGGACACCTGGCGGGCGATCTGCTGGAACAGCGGGCTGCCGTCGTCGAGCACGATGCCTCCTTGGTTCATTACTCGACTAATGAACCAGGGGACCAGGGTCGCCGTCAACCCCCCGGGGCCGGACGCACGAGACCCCCGTGACCACGGCGGGTCACGGGGGTCACGCGGACGGGCGGCGGGCGGCGGGCCCGCGGGGTCAGGTGGCGACGGTGGTGAGGATCTCGCCGGTGGGGGCGGGAGAGCCCCCGGTGGGCTCCTCCGTGACGGCGAGGGTGTCGCCGGCGCGCCAGTCCTCGAGGTCGGCGGACAGGCCGCCGCCCTCGGCGGGGGCGAGGAAGCCGGCGGGTACGGGGGCGGCGTCGGGCCCGGAGACCGCCCACAGCTGGTACACGCGGTCGGCCGGCAGGTCCTCGAGGCCCTCGCCGACGACGACGTAGCGGTCGTCCACCTGCAGCACCGCCGCGGTGCCGCCGGCCAGCTCGCCCGTCGCGACGAGCGCCGGCGCGGGGTCGTCCTGGCCGACGAGGGCGGCCCCGAGGCCAAGGCAGCCGACGAGCAGGACGCCGCACGCGGCGGCGAGGAGGCGGACCGAGCGGGCGCCGGCCCGGCGGCGGTCGGCGGGACGGACGGCGCTCGGCGCCTCCTGCCGGGTGCGGGCCACCTCGGCGAGGACGCGGGCCCGCAGCGCCGGCGGCGGTGTCGCGGCCACGGCGACCGCGAGGCGGGACGCCGTCTCGCGGAAGGAGGCGGCCTCGGCGGCCGCGTCGGCGTCCTCGCGGAGCAGGCGCTCCACGCGGGCGCGCTCCACGTCGTCGACGGCGTCGAGGGCGTAGGCCCCCAGCAGGTCACGTGCGTCGTCCCCGGTGCGCCAGGGGCTCTGCGGCGGCAGCACGGTCATCACGCCACCACTCCCATCTCGTCGCGCAGGCGGATCAGCCCGTCACGAAGTCGTGTCTTCACGGTGCCCAGGGGGACGCCGAGGATGTCGGAGACCTGGCGGTGGGTGTACCCGCCGAAGTAGGCGAGCTCGACGGACTCGCGCTGGAGGTCGGTGAGGACGTCGAGGGCCCGGCGGACCTGCTCGGTCTCCAGCCGGTGCTCGACCTCCTCGGAGACGACGTCGAAGGGGCGCGCGGTGTCCCGCGAGGCCACCTTGTCCTCGCGGTCGGTGCTCGCCTGGGCCGACCGCACACGGTCGACCGCCCGGCGGTGCGCCACGGTGAGGACCCAGCCGCGGGCGGTGCCGCGCGACGGGTCGTACCGGGGGGCCTGCCGCCAGACCTCGACGAGGACCTCCTGCACGACCTCCTCGGACTGGGCCGGGTCACGCAGGACCCTCAGCACCACGCCGTAGACAGGCCCGACGACGGCGTCGTAGAGGCTCTCGAAGGCCTGCTCGTCGCCGCGGGCCACGCGGCGCAGCAGGTCGCCGAGGACGTCGGCCGACGCCGCCTCGGTGCGGGAGCGCCGTCGCTCTGGTCTCAGGAAGGACACCTCGCCCACTGTGCCACTCCCCGGGGTCGTCGATCCGCAGGTCGGCGGTGGACCCGCCGACCACCGGGGCGCCCCTCGGGGCGTCCGGCGAGGGGTGTTCGCCCCCGGGGCGCCGCGGGATTGGTGGGGCGGGGACGGGCGCCCGACGTCCCCCGGACGGGTGATGACGCCGCCGCCTGCCGCACGGGCCCCCGCGGCGCGGGGCCGGGGCGCTGTCGGTCCCCGCGGCTAGCGTCGGCACGGCCGCGCAGGGCGCGCGGGGGCGGGCCGTCGGGGCCCGGCGGCGGGACCACGGGGAGGTCGGTCGGTGAGGTTCCTCCACACCGCGGACTGGCAGCTCGGCATGACGCGGCACTACCTCTCGCCGGCCGCGCAGGCCCGCTCCACCGAGGCGCGCTTCGAGGCGGTCCGCCGGCTCGGGGCCGTGGCCGCCGAGCACGGCTGCGCGTTCGTCGTCGTCGCGGGGGACGTCTTCGAGACCAACCGCGTGGGCCGCGACGTCGTCGCCCGCGCGTGCGAGGCGATGGCCGAGGTCCCCGTCCCCGTCCTCCTGCTGCCGGGCAACCACGACCCCCTCGACGCGGGCAGCGTCATGACGTCCGCGCTCTTCCGGCGGCTGGCGCCGCCCCACGTCACGGTGCTCGACGGCACGCCCGTCGAGGTCGCGGGGGTGCAGGTGCTCTCCGCCCCGTGGCGCAGCAAGCGCCCGGTCGAGGACCTCGCCGCCCGGGCCTGCGAGGGGCTCGCGGCGGAGCCGGGCGTGCGCCGCGTGCTCGTCGCGCACGGCACGGTGCTCGAGTTCGGGTCGTCGTCGCCCGACCCGGCGCTCGTCGACCTCGCCGCCCTCGAGCGGCTCCTCGAAGCCGGGGCCCTCGACGCGGTCTGCCTGGGGGACCGGCACTCGACGACGGAGGTCGGGCGGACGGGGCGGGTCTGGTACGCCGGGGCGCCCGAGCCGACCGACCACGACGAGCTCGACCCCGGCAACGTGCTCGTCGTCGACCTCGGCGACGAGGACCTCCTCCTGCCCGGCCCCGGCGGCCGTCCGGCCCCCGAGGTCACGCGGGTCCCCGTGGGGCGGTGGCGCTTCCACCGCGAGCGGCGCGAGCTGAGCACGGACGAGGACGTCGACGAGCTCGAGCGGCTGCTCGCCGGGCTGCCCGACAAGTCGCGCACGGCGCTCAAGCTCGCCGTCGTCGGCACCCTCTCGCTGGCGCAGAAGGCCCGCGTCGACGCGCTGCTCGAGCACTCCGCCGACCTCCTCGGCGCCCTGCAGGTGTGGGAGCGGCGCAGCGACCTCGTCGTCCGGCCGGACGCCGACGACCTGGACGCCCTGGCGCTCACCGGCTTCGCCCGCGAGGCCGCGGAGGCCCTGGCGGCGCGCGCCGAGGCCCCCGCCGTGGCGGACCTCGTGGCCGGCGGCACGGGCGGGGAGCGTGGCCGCGTCCCCGTGACGCCCGACGCCGTCGCGGCGCAGGACGCGCTGTCCCTGCTCCACCGCCTGGCGGCCGCCGGATGAGGGTCCTGCGGCTGCGGCTGCAGAACTTCCGCGGGGTGGCCGACCGCGAGGTGACGCCGGCGCCCACCGGCGTCACGGTGCTCGCCGGCGACAACGAGGTGGGCAAGACGAGCCTCGTCGAGGCGCTCGACATGCTTCTCGACGAGTACGACGACGCCCGGAAGAAGGCGGTGAGACGCACCCAGCCCGTCGGGCAGGACGTGCCCACCGTCGTCGAGGCGGAGGTGCAGGCGGGCGCCCACCGCTTCACGTACCGCAAGCAGTGGCACCGCCAGCCGTCCACCCGGCTCGTCGTGCACGAGCCGGCGCCCGAGCAGCTCGCCGGGCGGGAGGCCCACGACTGGGTGCTCGCCGTCCTCGGCGCGGAGGTCGACCTGCCGCTGTGGCGGGCCCTGCGCCTCCAGCAGGGCGTGCCCCTCGAGCAGGCGGACCTCCAGGCGCGCTCGTCGCTCGCGCAGGCCCTCGACGCCACCGTCGCCGGCACCGTCGGCGGCGAGCGGGAGGAGACGCTCGTCGCGCGGGCCGAGGAGGAGTTCCTCCGCTACTGGACGCCGACCGGCGGTCGGCGGACGGAGGCGCGGACGCTCGAGGCCGACGTCGCCGCCGCCTCGGCGCGCGTCACCGCCCTCGAGGCCGAGGTGGCGGGCGTCGAACGGGTCGTCGAGCGCCTCGACCGGGCCCGCGCCGACGCCGCCGACGAGCGGGCCGCGGGGGCGCAGGACGCCGCCGCCGTCCGGGACGCGGAGGAGCGGGTCGCCGACCTCCACGGGGTCGTCCGGGCCGTCGAGGTGGCCCGCGGGGCCCTGGCGGCGGCCGACGCCGCCGCGGCCACCGCCGAGCGGGAACGGGCGGGCCGCCGCGCGCTGCTCGCGCGGGCCGAGGAGGCGCGGGAGGCCGCGGCCGAGCGCGACGTCGCCGCGGCCACGGCCGCGGCCGACCTCGCGGCGGCGGAGGACCACCTGCGTGCGGTCGCCCGGGAGCTGGAGCTCGCCCGGGACGCCGCCGCGGCGCGTCGGGAGGAGCGCGAGGACGCCCTCGCCGCCGAGCAGCGGCACGCCGAGGTGGTCGAGGTGACGCGCCTGCGCGCGGTCCTCGCCGACGCCGTCGCCGCGCAGCGCCGGGTGGCCGCGGCCGAGGAGGCCGTCGCCGCCGCACCGGTCGACGACGCCGCCCTGGCCCTCGTCGAGGACGCCGCGCGGGCCCTCGCCGTGGCCGCCGCGCGGGCGGGCGCGGCCACCCCGGTGGTCGTGCTCGAGGGCGCCGGTCGGACCCTGCTCACGTCCGACGGGGAGCGGGTGCTCGACGAGGGGCCCGAGGAGGTCCGGCTCGTCGGCGGCACCTGGTTCGAGGCGGGCGGGGTCCGCGTGAGCGCCCGTCCCTCCGCCGACCAGGAGCGGGCCGAGGCCGACGCCCGCCGGGCCGAGGACGCCCTCGCCGGGCTGTGCGCCCGCCTCGGCGTCGACGACGCGGCGGCGGCGGCCACGGCCGCCCGCGCCCGCCGGGAGGCCACGGCAGAGCTCGAGCGGGCCCGGGACGCGGCCCGGCGGGCGGCGTCGGGGGAGGACCTCGACGCCGCCCGCCGACGGGTCGCGCGCGCCGACGACCTCGAGGGGTCGCCCGACGCCGCCGCGGGCGCCGACGACGCCGCCGCCGACGCCGGGGCGGCGACGGGGGAGCACCTGCGCCGGCGGCGGGAGGAGGCCGACGGGGCGCTCGGTGCGGCCGACCTCGCCGTCGTCCGCGCCGGGGTGCGGCTCGAGGCGGCGCGCGAGGCCGTGGACGGCGCGGCCGCGCGCTCCGCCGACCGCACCGCCGCGGCGACGGCGGCCGACGCGCGCGAGCGGGTCGTCCTCGACGAGCTGGCCGGGGCCCGCGCCGCGCTGCCCGACGACCGGGCCGCCGAGGACGCCGAGGACGCGCTGCGGCGGCGCGGGGAGGCGGCGGCCTCGCTCGCCGTCGCCGAGGCGGCGGTCGCCGTCGCCGGGGTGGCGGACGCCCAGGCCGAGCTGGACCTGCGCCGGGCGCGGCTCCTCGACGGGCAGAAGCGGCTCCGCGCGCACGAGGACGAGGTGGGCGCGCTCACGGCGGTCCTCGAGGCGCAGGGCGGTCTCGGCCTCGCCGAGCAGCTGGGGCAGGCGCGGGCCGAGGAGGAGCGTGCCCGTCGGGCCCTCGTGGCGTGGGACCGGCGGGCGACCGCGGCGAGGACCCTGCACGAGGCGCTGCAGGCGGCCCGGGCGTCCGCCCACGCCGCCTACGTCGAGCCCCTGCGCGCCCAGCTGCACCGGCTGGCCGTGCCCGTCTTCGGCCCCGACGTCCAGGTGGAGGTGGGCCCCGACCTGCGGGTGGTCTCCCGCACCCTCGGCGGCGTCACGGTGCCCTTCGAGCAGCTCTCGGCCGGTGCGCGCGAGCAGCTGGCCCTGCTCGGACGGCTGGCGTGCGCCGTCCTCGTCAGCGGCGGCGCCGGTGTCCCCGTCGTCGTCGACGACGCGCTCGGCTGGTCCGACCCCCGGCGCCTCGACGGCATGGCCCGCGCGCTGTCCGTGGCCGGGGCGTCCTGCCAGGTGCTCGTCCTCACGTGCGTCCCGGACCGGTACCGCCTCGTCACCGGGGCGCGGACGGAGCGGCTGCACGCCTGACCCGGCCCCGCGGCCCGGGGGCGTCCCCGTCGGGCGCGGCGCCGCTGCGCCGGGCGGGCCGTCGCGGGCTGTGGTCGGATCGACCCGTGGGTGACGAGGTCTCGGGCACGGCCACCACGCCCGAGGGGCGGCGCCGGTACCGCGAGCGGCTGAGGAGCCAGCTCGAGGTGCTGCAGCGGCTGCTCGACGCCGACGCCTTCCGCACCGACGGGACGCTCACCGGCATGGAGGTGGAGCTGGCGCTCGTCGGCGCCGACGCCCGGCCGTCCCGGGCCAACCGCGACGTGCTGCGGACGCTGTCCGACCCGCTCGTCACCACCGAGCTCGGGTCGCACACCATCGAGCTCAACGTGCCGCCGGCCCGGATGCACGCGGGCGGCGCCCAGGCGCTCGAGGAGGACCTCCGGGCCCGGCTGGAGGCCGCCGACGTCGCCGCCCGCGCGCACGGGGCGCGCGTGGTCATGGTGGGGATCGTCCCGACGCTCCTGCCGGACGACCAGACCGAGGGGTGGATGACGCGCTCCCCGCGCTACCGCGCCCTCGACGAGGCGGTGCGGGCCCAGCGCGGCGAGGACCTGCTCCTCGACATCCGTGGCGACGAGGAGCGGCTGCTGGCCCACTCCGCCTCCATCGCCCCCGAGGCGGCGTGCACCTCCGTCCAGCTGCACCTGCAGACCACGCCCGAGGACTTCCCCGCCGTCCACAACGCCGCCCAGCTTCTCGCGGGGGCGCAGGTGGCCCTGGCCGCGAACTCGCCGTTCTACGGCGGGCGGCGGCTGTGGGACGAGTCACGGCTGCCGGTCTTCGCGCAGTCGACCGACTCACGGGCGCCCGAGCTGGCCGCCCAGGGCGTGCGCGAGCGCGTGCTCCTCGGGCGCGAGTGGACGACGTCCGCGCACGCCCTCTTCGCCGACGCGGTCCGGCACTACCCGCCGCTGCTGCCCGAGCTCGGCGAGGAGGACTCGCTGCGCGTGCTCTCCCGCGGCGGCGTGCCGCGGCTGCCCGAGCTGCGGATGCAGAACGGCACGGTCTGGCGGTGGAACCGCCCGGTGTACGACGTCGTCGACGGCGCCCCCAACCTGCGGGTCGAGAACCGGGTGCTGCCCTCGGGCCCCACGGTGGTGGACATGGTGGCCAACGCCGCCTTCTGGTTCGGCGCCGTGCGCGCCCTCGCCGCCCGGGAGCACCGCCCGTGGGAGGGCCCCGACGCCGTCCCCTTCGCCGTCGCGCAGGCCGGCCTCGACGCGGGCGCCCGGCGGGGGATGCGCTCGCGGCTGCCGTGGCCCGACGAGCGCACGGGCGAGGTCGTCGAGCGCGACGCCGACGACCTCGTCCTGCGGACGCTCCTGCCGCTGGTCCACGAGGGCCTGCGGGACTGGGGGATCGAGGCGGCGGTGTGCGACCGCTACCTCGGGGTGCTCGAGGAGCGCGCGCGGACGCGGCGCACGGGCGCGCAGTGGCAGCACGACTCCGTCGCGGCCGCCGAGCGGGGTGGCACGGACCGCCGCGAGGCGCTGCACACGATGCTCGTGCGCTACGCCGAGCTCATGCGAGCGGGCGAGCCGGTGGCCACCTGGGCGGTCCCGGCCTGAGCCCCGCTCGCCCGCCCGGCCGTCCGGTCAGGTGCGGCGGTGGCGCCCGACGGCCGCGACGGCGAGGGCGCGGACGGCGGCGAGGTCCGGCGGGGCGACCGGGCCACCACGGCCCGCGGTGAGGGCGCGGGCGCGGGCGGCGAGGGCGCCGTCGTAGAGCAGCAGCAGCTCGGCGGCGAGGGCGTCGGCGTCGTCCGCCCCCGTCGCCGCCGCCAGCGTCCTGAGGCGGTCGGCGAGGAGCCGGCTGTCCTCGACGAGCCAGCGGTGGGCGGGGTGGTCGTGGTCGGTCACCTCGACCGACGCGGCGAGGAAGGCGCACCCGCGGCCGGGCAGGTCGCGGCGGTGGAGCTCGGCGAGGGCGTCGACGACGGAGACGGCGCGGGCGTCGACGTCCTCCCCGCAGCGCTCGAGCACCTCGTCCCACACCGCCCGCCACCGCCGGTGCCGCCGCTCGAGGTAGGCGGCCACGAGACCGTCCTTGCCGGGGAAGTGCGCGTAGAGGGTCGCCGGGGCGACGCCGGCGCGGCGCAGCACCGCGTCCACGCCGGTCGCCGCGATGCCCTGCTCGGCGAAGAGCGTCTCGGCCGCGTCCAGCAGCCGGTCGCGGGCGGGGGGCCGCGTGCTCGTCGTCGCCACGCCCCCTACTGTAACGACCACTATGGTGAAACGGACGTTACAGCCAGAGGTGCCGGGGGAGGCCGCGGCGACCACGGGCCTCGTCGCCGGCGGGACCGTGCTGGTGGCCCTCACGTACGGCGTCGTCCGCTTCGGCTACGGGCTGCACCTCCCGGTCGTCGCGGCGGAGCTCGACCTGGCGCCGACGCTGCAGGGGGCCGTCGCCACGGGGGCGTTCGGGGCGTACTGCGTCGTCGCGCTGCTGGCGGGCGGCCTCGTCCGCCGGGCGGGGGGCCGACCGGTGCTGCGGCTGTCCGCGGCGCTCGCGGCCGTCGGGGCGCTCGTCGTGGCCGTCGCCCCCTCGGCGCCGGTCCTCGCCGTCGGGGTCCTCGTGGCCGGCGGGGCGGCGGGGGCCGCGTCACCGGCCCTCGTCGTGGCGGTCGCGGGGACGGTCCCGGCCGGGCGGGCGGCCCGGGCGCAGGCCGTCGTCAACGGCGGGACGGGGCTGGGCGTGGCCGTCGCGGGCGTCGGCGTCCTCCTCGCGCCGACGCAGTGGCGCCCGGTCTGGGCGGGGGCAGCCGTGGCGGTGGTCCTCGTCGCCGTCGTCGTCGACCGCCGTACGCGGTGGCCGGCGCCCGCGGCGGCGCCCCCGGCCGACGGGGGGACGTGGCGCGACCTCCTGCGGCCGCTCGCCGCGGCCGGGCTGGCGGGCGCGGGCAGCGCCGCGGTCTGGACCTTTGGTCGCGGGCTGCTCGGCGAGGTCGGCGGGCTCCCGGAGCGGACCACCGCCGCGCTGTGGGTCCTGCTCGGGGCGGCGGCGGTCCTCGGCGCCCTCAGCGGTGACGCCGTGCGGCTGCTGGGGCTCCGGAGGGCCTGGCTGCTCACCGTGGTCGGCTCGGCCGTCGGCGCCGCCGTCCTCGCGCTGGCGCCGTCGTCGGTGCTCCTCGCGGGCGCGGCGGGCGCGCTCTTCGGCGCCTCGTACACCGCGCTCAGCGGCGTCCTCATCGCCTGGGCCGGCGACCTGCGTCCCGCCACGGCCGGCGCGACGACGGCGACCCTCTTCGTCGGGCTCACCGCCGGTCAGGCGGTGGGGGCGACGGCGGCGGGCCGGCTGGCCGAGGGGCTCGGGCTCGCCGGTGCGGTGCTCGCCGGGGCGGCCGTCCTGCTCGCCGCGGTGCTGCCCGCGCCGGGCGGCGGGGCTCCCACCACGACCGCACGTCACGATCACGCCACGACCGCCCTCCTGCCGGGACACGGCGCGCGGGGTGCACTTGGCTGCCCGGGACGGCGCCGCAGGGGTGCCGACGGGAGGAGCACACATGAGCATCGAGCGGGTGGGTCGTCGCGCGGCGCAGGCCCTGGTGACGGCGGTCGTCCTCGGGGGGCTGGCGGTGGCACCGGCGTCCGCGACGCCGGTTGAGGGCGGGCACGGGAGCGCGGAGCTGTGCCGGACGGCACCGCAGGTGCCGGCGAGGATCTCGATCGACGCCTTCTCCAAGGACGTCGCGGTCGGGCTCGACCGCTGCGGCGGCACCGACGAGTACCTGCTGGACCTCGCCGGCCCCCGGGGCATCCGGACCGCCGTCCTCGTGCCGGAGGGGGCGACCTCGACCGGCACGTGGGAGGTCGGCCTGGAGTACCCGGTGGGCCGCTGGACCTTCTCGGGCGACCTGGACCAGGACCCGGACGTCGAGGTCGCCCCGGTGACCGTCGCCCTCAAGTACGGCGCACGGGCGAGCCTGCGCGGCAGCCGTTCCGGGGACGACGTCACGCTGAGGGTCCAGGCCTCGTACTACGACGCGTCGAAGGCCTCGTTCCAGCCGCTGCGCGACCGGAAGGCGACCGTCGAGATCCTGGGCAAGGACGGCCGCACCTGGCAGTACCTGCGCTCGGTCACCGTCCCGGGCACGGGTCTCATCGACTACACCTTCACCAACCGGTACGCCGCGACGTACCGGGTGACGACGTGGGAGACGCCGTACATCTGGTCGCGCACCTCCCAGGCCGTCACCGTCCCCGGGCGGTGAGCCGTCGGGCTGCCGGCCGTCCCGCGGGACGGCCGGCGGCCTCGCGCCCCGTCAGCCCAGCCGGGCGGGGAAGCCGCCGGTGGCGACCGGGCTCCAGCGGGTCGGCGTGATGCGGACGAGCGCCTTGCCCTGGCGCGCCATGGCCTCGCGGTACTCGTCCCAGTCCGGGTGCTCGCCGGAGATCGAGCGGAAGTAGTCGACGAGGGGCTCGAGGGCGTCGGGCAGCTCGAGCAGCTCGGCGTCGCCGTCGACCTGCATCCACGGCCCGTCCCACTCGTCCGACAGCACGACGACGCTGGCCCGCCCGGTGGCCCGGACGTTGCCCGACTTGGCCCGCTCCGGGTACGTCGAGACGACGAAGCGCCCCTCGGCGTCGACGCCGCACGATACGGGAGAGGCCTGCGGCCCGCCGTCCGAGCGTCGGTGCGTGATGAGGACGACACGGTGACGCGGACGGCAGAACTCGAGCATCTCCTCGCGGGAGACCGAGGTGTTGGTGGCGATCTGCGGCATGGCGGCACGCTACCGACGCCCTCGCCGGCGCACGTGCGGCGGCGAACCGTCACCCCGACCCGCGACCTGTGGCCATGACGCGGTCCGTGGACCCACGCGGACCGCGTCATGGCCACACGTCGGGGGGAGGTCGCGGTGCGACGGCGCGTCATGGCCGCACGTCGCGGGAGGGGGAGGGGTGAGGAGGAGCGCTCAGGGGCTCGCGTCCCAGAGCTCCCGGTAGTAGGCGACGCGGGCGTCGTCGCGCTCGACCCCGTAGGCCTCGAGGAGCAGGTCCTCGTAGCCGGGCCCGACGTTCCAGGCGGTGCTCCACGAGGCGACGGCGAGGTCGGCCCAGCGGTCGGCCAGCCCGAGGGCGCCGACGTCGACGTGCGCCGCGGGGCGGCCGTCGTCGTCGAGCAGCGTGTTCGGCATGCACGCGTCGCCGTGGGCGACGACGAGGTGGTCGACGTCGGGGACGTCGCCCAGCCGGGCCCGGACCTCGGCGGGGACGTCGGGGCGCAGCCGCGCCAGCCGGTGCTCGGCCGTCCACGAGAAGGGGCAGCCCTCGACCGGCAGCGCGTCGTGGAACGCCCGCAGGCCCCGCCCGACGGCGGTGACGGCGACCTCGGGGGCAGCGAGCCACCGCGGGTCCACGGCGCTGCGGCCGGGGAGCGTGGCGGTGACGAGCACCGTCCCGCCGTCGTCGTGCTCGACGGCGACGACCTCCGGGACGACGACCCGGCCGGCGAGCCAGCGCAGGCGCCCCGCCTCCGCGGGGATGTCCAGGGCGGCCGCCCCGTGCGGGGTCCACTTGACGTGGCGGGCCGGGCCCGCGTCGTCCGTCCGCCACGTGAGCCCGCCGGCCTCGTTGCGCCACACCGGGTCCAGCCGCCGGCCGGGGAGCACGGACCGGACGAGGTCGGGCACCGGGACCGCGCCGGTGGGCACGGCGGCCACGGGAGGGCGCCCGGGCGGGGTGCCGGTCACCGTCGCTCAGCCCGCGGCCGCGGCGAGGCGCGCGAAGCCCTCGTCCAGGCCGACCCGCGGCGACCACCGCAGCAGGCGGCGGGTCTCGCGCTGGTCGAACCAGTGCGCCGTCGACAGCTGCTCGGCGAGGAAGCGCGTCATGGGCGGCTCGTCGGCGCCGCCGAGCCCCGGGCGGACCGCCCAGACCGCCTCCACCGCAGCGCCGACCGCGCGGGCCAGGCCGGCGGGCACCGAGCGCTCCGGCGCCGGGGCGCCGTGGGCGCGGCACAGCGACGCGAGCAGCTCGCCGACCGTCCGCGGCTCCCCGCTGCTGACGACGAGCGCGCGGCCGTGGACCTCCGCGTCGCCCGCCCGGGCCGCCGCCGCGGCGACCGCCTCGGCGGCGTCGTCCACGTACGTCGAGTCGACGAGCGCCGTCCCGCCGTCGAGCAGCGGCAGGCGGCCGGCGCGCGAGCGCGCGACGACGCGGGCGACGAGCTGGGTGTCGCCGGGGCCCCACACGAGGTGCGGCCGGACGGCGACGACGGCGAGGTCGGGCCCGTCGGCGGCCAGGGCCGCCAGCTCGGCCATCGCCTTGCTGCGCGCGTAGGAGCCGCGGGCCGCGTCCGGGTCGGCCGCCCCCGCCGGCGCGCCGACGAGGGGGTCGCCCGCGTGGGCCACCGACGGCGACGAGACCTGCACGAAGCGGCGCACGCCGGCGCCGCGGGCGGCGTCGAGCAGGCGCTGCGTGCCCTCGACGTTGGTGCGCCGGTAGTCGGCCCACGGCCCGGAGACCGAGACCTTGGCGGCGAGGTGGACGACGACGTCCGTGCCCGTCAGCGCCTCCCGCAGCGCCGGGGCCGACCCCGGGTCGCCGAGGTCGAGCGCGACGTCGGCCACCGTCCCCCCGGTGCCCGAGCGGGGCCCCGCCAGCCCGCTGGGGCTGCGCTGCAGCGTCCGGACCCGGTGCCCCGCGTCGGCGAGGGTGCGGGCCACGGCGCGCCCCAGCATCCCGCTGGCGCCGGTGACGAGGACGTCGTCGCTCATCGCCGTCCCCGCAGGGCCCGGCGGGCGCGGCCGAGCCGGGCGGGCAGGCCGCCCCCGCCCCACGGCGGCGGCACCGGACGACCGGCCAGACGCTCCGCGGCCCAGGCGCCGACGAGGGTCCGGTCCACCTTCGAGTCGTGGCGGACGTCGGTCGGCAGCCCGGGCACGACGAGGACGGCGGCGACGGCGGGGTGCTCCGGCAGGGCGGCCACGGACCGCCGCACCGCGTCGACGAGGTCGGGCGCCGCCCCGCCGGCCCGGCGGGCGGGCGGCACGGTCTCCACGACGACGACGAGCGCCTGCGTGCCCGCCGGGCCGACGCCGGTGGCGGCGGCCCGGGCGACGCCGGGCACGGACGCCGCGGCGAGCTCGACGCCCACGGGCGTCACGACGCCCTCGGCCGTCCGCACGAGGTGCGCGGTCCGGCCCCGCACGCGGAGCCGGCCGTCGGGCTCGAGGACGCCGACGTCCCCGCTGCGGTGCCACGTGCGCCCCTCGTCGTCCACGAGGCGGCTGGCGTGCTCGGTGGCCCACAGCTGGTCGTAGCGCGCCTTCGTGTGCGGGGCCCGCAGCAGCACCTCGCCGGTGGTGCCGGCGTCGCGGACCGGTCGGTCCGACGGCGTCCCCTCGCCGTCGAGCGGCGCGAGCGCCACCTCGACGTCGGCCAGGGGCCCGCCGACGAGGACGCCGTCGTCCACGCCGCCGGGGGCGGCGGCGGCCTCGAGCTCCTCGAGCCGGACGTCGGTCATGGGCAGCCCCTCGGTCATGCCGTAGGGGGTGTGGAGCGACGCCCCCGGGACGAGCCGGGCGACGTCGCGCAGCAGCGCCACGGGCACGGGCGCCCCGGCCGACAGCAGCCGCCGGACCCCGGCCAGCGCCTCACGGCCGGCGGCGTCGAGGTCCCCGCCGGTCGCCACGACGTTGGCGAGGGCTGCGGGAGAGGCGAAGACGACGGTGGCGTCGACGGCGGCGACGGCGTCCGCCAGCGCCCGCGCGGTGAGCGTCCGCGGTGCGGTGACGTCCATGGCCGGGCTCGCCGAGACGGCGCCGAGCGCAGGGCCCAGGAGCGCGAAGGGCGCGAAGGCCGCGACGAGGGCGGTGCGCCGGTCGACGTCGTACGCCGCGGCGACGGCGTCGCGCATCGCCGCGAGCCGCTCGTGCGTGTAGACGGCGCCCTTCGCCGGCCCGGTCGACCCGGAGGTGAAGAGGACGGCCGCGTCCGCGGAGGGGTCGGGCTCCGGCAGCCGGACCGTGGCGAGCGTCGGCCGGCCCGCGGCGGGCCCGCCCTCGACGCCGCCGAGCGCGCTGCGGCGGCCGCGCGCCGCGAGCCCGGTGAGCGTCGTCCCGGCGAGCCGGCGCCCCACGGGCCCGAGGGGGCCCGCACCGGTGCGGCTCCCGGGCCAGCCCAGGGCGGCGGCGGCCACGAGGCCGCGCTCGACGGCCACGACGTGGCGGGGGCCGGCGCCCCGGACCGCGCGGCCGAGACCGCGGACGCCGAGGCCCTGGTCGGCCACGACGACGACCGCGCCGAGGCGCAGGCAGGCGTAGAGGCAGGTCGTGAGGTCGGCGCCCGGGGGCACGAGGAGGCTGACCCGGTCGCCGGGCCGGACCCCCTCCTCGTGGAGGCCGACCGCCACCTCGGCGACCCGGTGCCCGAGCTCGCGCCAGCTGACGACGCGGGGCGCGGCCCCGTCGGCGGACAGCTCGACGACGGCGGGGGAGTCGTCCCCGGTCCGGGCCTCGAGCTCGGCCCACAGCGGGGCGCGCACGCCGGCCGGCGCGGGCCCCGAGACGACGGGCGTGCCGCCCGCGCCGAGCCCCCGCGCCGCGAGCCAGCGCAGCAGGAGCGGGCCCAGGTCGACGTCCTCGGGCAGCAGGTGGCCGCCGTCCTCGACCCGGTGGACGTCGGCGCCCGGCAGGCGGCCGCGCAGGTCGCGCAGGTAGCGCTCGCCGAAGACGGGGTCGCGGGGACCCCACACGAGCAGCGCGGGGACGTCGGCGGCGCCGAGGGCGCTCACTCCGGCCGACACCCGCTCGAGCGCCGGACGGCTGACGTCGTCGGCGCGCCAGGGGATGTCGGCCACGAAGCCCTCGACGGCGGCCCGGTCGGCCACGCTGCGGTAGGGGGCCCGGTAGGCGGCGCGGACCGCGTCGGGCAGGCGACGGGCGGGCTGCGCGGCCGCGGCGCGCACGAAGGCGTCGGTGCGCGAGGTGAGGAGCGCGTGCAGCCCGGGCGCGGTGACCGCCTGCAGGGCGGGCGGGAGGGCGTCGCCCGCGGGGGCGTGGACGGCGGTGTTCGTGAGGACGAGCGCCGCGAGCTCGTCGGGGTGCTCCCCGGCCCAGCCGCTGACGACGACCCCGCCCCAGTCGTGGCCGAGGGCGACGAGCGGCCCGTCGACCGGCGGGAAGCCGTCGTCCGTGCCGGCGCGGAGGACGTCGACGAGCGCGGCGAGGTCGGCCACCCGGTCGGCGAGGCGCCACGGCCCGCCGCCGGCACGGGGACGGCGGTCCGACAGCCCCATGCCGAGCTGGTCGACGGCGAGGACGCGCCACGGGCGGCCCGCGGCGTCCCCGACGACGCCCGCGCGGACCACGTCGCGCCACAGGTAGGACCAGGTGGGGTTGCCGTGGACGGCGAGCACGGTGCCGGCGGGCTCGCGCCCGTCGAGGGCGCCGGCGCCGTCGAGCAGGTGCCACGTCCGGCGGGTGCCGTCGGCGCTCGGGGCGGCGACGAGGCGCGACCACCGGGGGTCCACGCCGGGCAGGGCCGCGACGTCGACGGCGGGCGCGCCGGGCGCGGCCGCCGCGGCGGGGGAGGGGGAGGCGGGCGAGGGGGCGCCCCTCACCAGCGGATCTCCGTCATGGCCGTGTTGAGGCCCGAGCCGACGCCCATGCAGAGCACGCGCTCGCCGCGGCGCAGCGTCGGCGCCTCGGTGGCCAGGGTCATGGGCAGAGCCGCGGGGCCGACGTTGCCCCAGCGCGGGAAGGTCAGCGGGACGCGCTCGGGGTCGATGCCGATGCGCTCCACGAGGGCACGGGTGTGCACGGTGCTGACCTGGTGCATGACGTAGCGGTCCATGTCCTTCCACGCCCAGCCGTCGGCGAGGGCGTCGTCCCACGCCTCGCCGACGAGGAGCAGCCCCTCCTCGAGCAGGCCGCGGGCGTCGGTGACCATGCCGTCGTTGCCGCCGACGCAGAGCTCGTGGGCGGACGACCTCGCGCGCGAGATGCCGCCCATGACGCGCGGGGCGTCGGGGTGCGCCCCGACGGGACCGAGCACGGCCGCGGCGGCGCCGGAGCCCAGCGTGAGGGTGGCGAAGGCGTCGAGGTAGTCGCGCCGGACGGCCTCGGGCGCCGACAGGCGCCGCAGGGTCGACTCGTGCACGGGCCGCGCGTCCTCGCCGTCGACGACGAGCGCGTACCGGACCTGGCCGCTGTCGATGAGGGTGCCGGCGAGCGTCAGCGCGTTGACGAAGCCGAGGCAGGCGTTGGTGATGTCGAAGTTCAGCGCCGACGACGGCAGGCCCAGCGCGTGGTGGATGCCGACGGCCACGGACGGCTCGAGGTTGGCGCGGAAGACCGAGGTGTTGATGAGGAGGTCCACCTGGCCCGGCTCGACGCCGGCGGCGGCGAGCGCCTCGCGCCCGGCCCGCGCCGCGCCCTGGGCAGCGTCCTCGTCGGGCCCCCACCAGCGGCGCTCCTGGATGCCCGCGAGCGACGACAGGGTGCCCGGCCGCATGCGCAGCCGGGTCAGCGTCTCGGCGAGCCGCTCCTCCATCGCGTCGGAGGTCACCACCACGGGCGCCTCGACGGCGCTGGTCCCGAGCAGGGCGGTGCCCTCGTGGCTGATGGTGGTGTTGCCCGTCACGCGCGTGTCCTGTCTGTCCGTCCGGTGGTCCGCCGGGCGGGCCGGCCCCGTGGTCGTGGGGCACGCCCCGGGCGCACGGGCGACGAGTCTGCCACCGCCGGGACCGTGCGCCCGGCGACGACGGGACGGGGCCGCCGGGGCGGCACCGCCCGGGGGCGGGCTCAGGCGCCGGGCGCCTGGAGGTTCCAGTGGCGCACCGTGGGCACCCGGTGGTTCTCGCCGAGCACGCTCAGCGAGGCCGGGCTCAGCTCGAGGGCCGCCGCCGTGGCGGGCGGGAGACCGAGGTAGGTGGCCGCGAGGACGCGCAGCGAGTGGCCGTGGGCCACGACGCAGACCGGCCCCTCGTCGAGCAGCGGCCGGACCCGGGCCAGCGCGTGCGCCACCCGTGCGGCGACGTCCTGCACCAGCTCGCCCGGGGTCCGCCCCGGCGGGACGCCGTGGTCGAAGATCTTCCACTCGAAGCCGAGGCGCTCGCGGATCTCCGGCGTGGCCAGGCCCTCGACGCCGCCGTAGTCCCACTCGACGAGGTCGGGGTCCTCGACGAGCTCGAGCCCGTCGCCGAGCCCGGCGAGCTCGGCCGTCCGGCGCGCCCGCTGGAGGGGGCTGACCCGCACGGCCCGCACGTCCCACGGCGCGAGGAGCGCCCGCAGCGCCCGGGCCTGCTCCTCGCCGACGGCGTTGAGGGGGACGTCGGTGCGGCCCGTGTGCCGCCCGTCCCGCGCCCAGTCGGTCTGGCCGTGCCGCACGAGCAGGAGCGGGTACCGGCCGGGCCCGAGGGCCAGGCCGTGCGGCCCGTCGCCGAGGGCCGGGGGCGTCGCGTCGTCGGGGATGGTCACCGGGCGAGGCTAGGGGAGCGGCGCCGCCCTCCTACGCTGCTCGCCGTGCTCACCCCCCTGGCCGTCGCGCTCGGCGCGGCCTCGCTCGTGCTGGCGGTGTGGTCCCTCGTCGGCGCGGTCCGGGCGGCGCGCCCCTCCGGCGGGCAGCTGCTCCTCGCGGCGGCCCTCGAGGTCGGCCTGCTCGTGCAGGGCGTGGTCGCCGTCGTCCTCGTCGTCACCGGCACCCGGCCGCTGTCGACGGCGACCTTCGTGGGCTACCTCCTGACGATCGTGCTGCTGCTGCCGGCCGGCGTCTTCTGGGGGCTCGCCGACCGGAGCCGCTGGGGCAACGGCGTGCTGGCGGTGGCGGCGGTGACGACGGCGGTCCTCGTGCTGCGGCTCGAGCAGGTCTGGAACGGGTGAGGCGCGTGGACGGGTCGACGACGGGACGACGGGGCGGCCCGGCGCTGAGCAGCGGGCCGGGGCGCATCCTCGTGGCCGTCTACGCGGTGTTCGCCCTCTCGGCGAGCTTCCGGGCGGGCTTCCAGCTCGTCACCGACTTCCCGAGCGCGCCGCTGCCCTACCTGCTGTCGGCCTTCGCCGCGGCCGTCTACGTCGTCGCGACGGTGGCGCTCGTCCGCTCCAGCGAGCGCTCGCGCCGCGTGGCCCTGGTCGCCGTGACGGTCGAGCTCGTCGGCGTCCTCGCCGTCGGGACGCTCAGCCAGGTCGACGCCGCCGACTTCCCCGAGGCCACCGTCTGGTCCGGCTACGGCAGCGGCTACGGGTTCGTCCCGCTCGTCCTGCCCGTCCTCGGGCTCTGGTGGCTGCGCTCGCGGCGCCCGCGCCGCGGGCGTCCGCCGGTCGGCTGACCGGCGTCCGCCCCGCTCAACGGGTGGCGAGGAGGGCCACGCCCGTGCAGGCCGCCGCCCACAGGCCGCTGGCGAAGGTCCCGACGATGAAGCGCTCCGCCGCGTCGGTGGAGGCGCGGAGCTCGTCGTAGCGGCCGAGCCCCTTGACGGCGAGGACGACGGCCAGCCCCTCCGGCCAGCCCGCGAGGAGCGTCGCGGCGACGGCCGCCCGCTCGAGGGCGCCGATGGCGGCGCCGCCCCTGAGCACGACGGCAGAGATGGTCGCGTCGGCCCGCTGCCCCCGGCGCACGGCCTCGAGGACCGCCGTCGTCCACGGGCCGCCCGCGACGACGGCGGCGGCGACGGCCGCGGGCACGACGACGGCCGTGGCGCCCAGCCCCTGCGGGCCGAGCGGGCCACCGGCCGGCGTCCCCACCGCGGCCGCGAGGACGGCGGCGGCCGCGAGGAGCCCCAGCGGCGCGACGAGGGCGGCCCGCCGCAGGCCCAGCAGGCCGCGGCGCCGCAGCAGGTCGGCCGTCTGCGGCCAGCCGGGCGCGGCCGTCAGCGCGACGAGGAGGAGCAGCAGGGCGACCACGTCCCCACCCTGGCGCAGGCCACCGACGACCGGGGGCCCGCGCCCGCCCGCCGGGCCGGCTCAGCCGGCGGCCGCCGCCACGAGGCGCACCGCGAGCGGGACGAGGCGCTGCTCGGAGGACCAGCGGGCGGCGGCGAGCCGCTGGCTCACCGCCTGCGGCGTGATCCCGAGCCGCTCCGCCGCCCGCCCGGCGGGCAGGCCCTCCTCGACGAGGCGGACGACCTCCCGCCCGGCCGCCGAGCGGCGCCGCCGCAGGTCCACGAGGAGCAGCAGCGCGGTCTCCGCGTCGACGACGGCAGGGGCGGGCTCGGCGTCGTCGGGCCCGCCGCGGACGGCGACGCCCTCCCGGACGCGCTTGGCGGCCTCGACCGCGCGCCGGGCGGCCTCGAAGGCGACGCCGGCCCCCGCCCTCGTGCTGGCGGGCAGCGGCGTGCGGACGGCGCCGACGCCCACGCCGACGCTCCACCGGCCGTCGTCCGCCAGGGCCGTGACGGCCGCGACGACGGCGCCCGCGTCGTCGAGCACGCCCTGCACCTCGTCGCCGGCCGTCCGCTCGAAGGGCCGCAGGGGAGCCGGCCGGAGGGCCGAGAGCCGCTCCAGCAGGGCGGGCACCGCGTCGGCGCCGCGCCGGCTGCCGCGCTGGTCCACGGTGAGGACGACGGGACGGGTCACCGGTCAAGCCTGGGTGCTTGATGGTGCCAGGTCAAGCCCGAGGGCTTGACCCACGGCCGTGACGCGCCCGGCTCGGGCCGCCCGGGGGCCGCCGGGGACCCCGCCCTCTACCCTCGCGCCCGTGAGCACCAACGAGATCTACCAGTCGACGCTGACCGTCCTCGTCCGCCGCCTCGTCGCGGTGCTCGGGGTCGTCGCCCTCGTCGGGGGCGTCGTCCTCGCCGTCATGCGGCCCGCGACGTACGGCGGGTGGGTGCTCATCGCCTTCGGCGTGACCATGGGGCTGCTCGTGTGGCGGCAGAAGCAGCTCACCGACGACGGCCTCGTGCTCCGCCGCACCGCCCTCCGCGCCAAGGACTGACCCCGGCCCGCCGCCGGCGCCGGCCCGGTCTCGCCGTGCGGCCCCGGCGGGCGGCGCGCAGGGTGGACGACGACGGGCCGGCCACGGGGGTCGACCCGCCCCCACCCGGAGGTCTCACCGTGGCACCCAGCACCGTCTCCCGCGTCCTGCACGACGTCGGCCTCGCCGCCTGGTTCGGCGGCACGCTCGCCAACGCGGTGGCCCTCAACGCCGCCGCGGCCGCGCCCGGGGACCCCCGCGAGGCGGGCAAGGTCGCCAACGTCGGCTGGGACCGGTGGACGCCGGTCAACGCCGCCGCCATCGGCGCCCACCTCGTCGGCAGCGTCGGCCAGGTGATCGGCAACCGCGACCGCATCACCGACCAGCCCAGCGTGGCGACGATGAGCGTCACCAAGACCGTCCTCACGGTCGCCGCCCTCGGCGTCACGGCCTACAGCCGCAAGCTCGGCAAGGTCGTCTCGCAGCGCACCGACGTCCCCGTCGCCGCCGGGACGAGCCCCACCGCCGCGACGCCGCCCGACGTCGCCGACGCCCAGCGCCAGCTGCACGCCCTGCAGTGGGTCATCCCCTCGCTCACCGGGGCCCTCGTCGGCATCAGCTCCTTCGCCGGCGAGCAGCAGCGCCCGAGCAACCGGGCCACCGCCCTGGCCGACCGGGTCTTCCGCGCCTGACCCGACGGGTCGAGCGGGGGGCGGCGCGCTCGTGCGGGCCGCGCCGCCCCGCCGCCGCCCGGTCCGGACGTCCGGGCCGGGCGCGCTAGCGTCGACGCCGTGATCGAGCTCCTCAGCCCCGCCGAGGTCGAGCGGGCGCGCCCGGCCGGCCGCTTCGTCGCCGGTGTCCTCGCCGAGCTGCGCGACTCCGTGGGCGTCGGCACCGACCTCATGGACGTCGACGCCCTCGTCGCCCGCCGCATCGCGGAGGCCGGCGCGACGTCCTGCTACGTCGACTACGCGCCCTCCTTCGGCCGCGGCCCCTTCGCGCACTGGATCTGCACGTCGGTCAACGACGCGGTCCTCCACGGCCGGCCGCACCCGTACCGGCTGCAGCGCGGCGACCTGCTGAGCCTCGACCTGGCGGTCGAGGTCGAGGGCTGGGTGGCCGACTCGGCGCTGACGGTCGTCGTCGGGGCCGAGCCGACCCCGGCCGAGCAGCACATGATCGACACGACGGACGAGGCGCTGGCCGCGGGCATCGACGCCCTGCGGGTCGGCAACCGTCTCGGCGACGTCTCGGCGGCCATCGGCGGCGTCCTCCGCGGGGCCGGCTACCGCGTCAACACCGACTTCGGCGGCCACGGCGTCGGGCGCACCATGCACCAGGAGCCGCACGTGCCCAACGACGGCCGCGCCCGGCGCGGCATGCCGATCAAGCCGGGCCTGCTCGTCGCGCTGGAGCCGTGGGTCATGGTCGACACCGACGAGCTCGTCACGGACGACGACGGCTGGACCCTCCGCAGCGCCACCGGCGGCCGGGGCGTCCACGTCGAGCACACGTGCGTCGTCACCCCGGACGGGCCGGAGGTCCTCACCCTCCGCGACTGACCCCGCGCCACCGGCGCCGGGCGCCGAGGACCGCCGCCGCGCGGCGGACCTTGTGGCGGACGAGACCGGCGCCGCCCGCCGCCCGGTCGGCGGCCCGGAGCACGGTCCGCCTCGCGCGCGGAGCGGCGGCGCGCCGCGCGGCCGGCCAGGCGGTCGCGGCAGGCAGCACGCCGGCCCAGGCCCGCGCCTCCTCGGGCGTGGGCGCGTCCGCGAGGCGACGGGCGACCCGCAGGACGGGGCCGCGCAGGTCCGCACCGGGCCGCAGCTCGGGCAGCCGGCCGAGCACCCGGGCGAGCTCCGCGGCCACGAGGCCCGGGCCGGGGTGCGGCGCCGCGGCGAGGCCGGCCACGAGCAGGGCCGCGTCGAGGACCGGCTCGACCACCCCGGTGCCGGCCGTGTCGTCCCGCAGCCACCCGGCCGAGCCGTCGTCGGGGCGCCCGCCGACGTCGCGGACGAGCCGCAGGCCGGGCGCGTCGCCCCGGACGTGCGGCGGGTGCAGCCGCACCTCGCCCGCGACGGCGTCGTCGTCCCCGCGGAGCAGGCGCAGGTCGGGGGCGACGACGGGCGCCAGCGCCGCGAGCACCTCCTCGAGCGACGTCGTCCCCACCGGGGCGCCGACGACCCGCAGGGCGGGGGCGCCGGCCGCCCGGGCCCGTCCCAGCGCCCAGAGCGCGTAGCCGACGAGGAGGGGCGCGACGACGGCGGTGGCCGTGCCGGTGCGGTCGTCCCCCCGACCGTCCGCCGCCAGGCGCAGGCGGGCGAGGCGCGCCGCACCGGCGAGCGCCGAGGAGGTGCCGCCGGTGGCCGCGGCCGCGGCGTCCAGCCGGTGCTCGTCCGGCGTCAGGGCCGCGGCGGGCGCCCACGTCGCCTCGACGCCGGACAGCCGCGCCATGAGGACGTCCGAGCGGCGGTTGTCGCCGCGGTGCTCCCACCGGGAGGGGCGGCCGCCCAGCGCGCCGACGACCGCCGCGTAGGCCTCGCCCTCGCCCTTCTCCGCCGCCAGGTCGCTCGAGGTCCACACGAGGTCGCCCTCGCCCACCACGCCGCAGCGGCGCAGCAGGACGTCCAGCTGGGGCCCGGTGAGGGGGGTGTCGGAGAGGAACGCCACCCGTGCGCCCCCGCCCCTCCGCGCGGACAGGTCGGCCGCGCTGCCCGGCACCTCGCGGGTGAGCTCCGCCTCGACGTCGAGCTCGGCCGCGAGCAGGTCGCCGGCGGCCGTCGCCGGCAGGCCGAGGAGCTCGACCGTCTCGGCGGCGACGTCGGCCAGCGACCGGCCCGGCCCGCGCCGCCGCCGTGCCAGGTGCTCGCCGCGCTCGCGCGCCTCGACGTACTCCTCGCCGTCGACGTCGACGACCCCGGCGGCGCGCAGGCGCGCCGCGACGACGTACCCGACCTGGCGGGGCTCGCCGAGGGCGCGGGTGATGACCGTGTCGAAGCAGTCGGTGGACACGAGGTGGTCGGGCACGGGCACGGGGTCCTCCAGGGCACGGTGGTCGCGCCGATGATGGCCCAGGGCGACGACAGCGCTGCGTCGTCCTCGTGAACGCCGGTGGTCCTCACGGGTGACGTCCCGACGGACGGCCCCGGCGGTCGGCGGCGGCCCCTACGGTGACTGACCGTGAGCGCGACGGGGGTCATGGCGGTCGGGAGCCGGGCGGACGGCGACGAGCCGTCACCGGAGGGGCGGGGGCACGACGTGGGACCGACGACGGAGGAGCTGCGCAGCACGCGCGGCCAGGTCGTCTCCCGCGCGCTGATGCCGCGGGCCCGGGAGGTGCTCCTCAAGCTGCCGCTGGTGCCGCTGGGCGCGGCCGTGGCCGTCGTCGCGGAGGGCCGGCTGCCCACGGGCGCGCTGCTCGGCCAGCTCGTCGTCCTGTGGCTGCTCGTCGAGGTCCTCGCCTACCAGGCCCGCTACCAGCTCAACGACCTCCGCGACCGCGCGGCCGACGCCGCCCACCCGGAGAAGACGCACCGGGGCCGGCTGACCTTCCCTTGGACCCCGCTGCGGGCCGCGGTCGTCTGGGGGAGCCTCGTCGCCCGCGTCGTCCTCGCCGTCGGCCTCGCGGTCTGGCTGCCCGGCGCCGCCGGTCAGGCCGCCGTCGCCTTCCTCGTCCTCCTCGTGCTCGTCTCGGGCACCTACGAGGTGTGCCGCGAGCGCATCCGCCGCGGGCCCGACGTCGTGCCGGGCAGCACCGACGCGCGCCGGCTCGGCCTGCCCGTGCTGCTGTGCATCCCCCTCGGCTACGGGCTGCGCGTCTGGGCGGGCTACCACGCCGCCTCGCAGGGCGAGCTGCCCGCGGTCCTGGGCCTGCTCCTCGTCGTCACCGTGCTCGCCACCTACACGGCCACCGTCTGCACGGCGTGGGCGCTCGAGGCCACGACGTTCCTGCGCGGCCGGGGCGAGCCCCCGGCGGCCGGCCTGCAGCGCCGGGCGCACGTCGGCCTCCTGCTCCAGCACGCCGGCCTGCTGCGGGCCGAGGGCACGACGGCCGCCGTCCCGGCGGAGCCCGCGTCCCTCGTCGTCGCCCGGGACCGCCCCGCCTCGTCGTGGGCCGACTGGAAGGTCTGGGACGTCGCGGGCGCGCTCGCGGTGCTCGGCGCCTACGCCACCGTCGCCGTCGGCGGGGGAGCGGGGCCCCTCGCGGGCGCCGTCCTCGGCACGGCGGCGGTCGTCAGCGCGGCGGCACCCACGGTGCTGCACCTCCGCAGCCGGCCGGGCGGCGGCGCGTGGGACGGGCGCGCGCCCTGGCTGGCGCCGGGCTCGTTGGCCGCGGTCGTCGCCGTGGAGGTCGGGGCGCTCGTCGTGGCCGCCGCCGTCCTGCTCCTCACCGCCCCCGCGCAGGCGCGCCTGCTCTGGCTCGTGGTGTTCGTCCTCTTCCAGGTGGGCTCGATCCGCACCAGCTCCTACCGCCGCGGCTTCGGCCCGCTCTCGACCGTCCGCCGACCGCTCGCCTGGGTGCGCGACCGCGCCTGACCCGACGGCGGGGGCGCACCGCCCCGGCACCGCCCCCGGTGGTTGGATCGTCGGCGTGACGCACGGCGCCGGGGCGGCCTGATGGGCGCGGGGCACCACCACGGCCCCTCGGCCGGGCCCGACGGCGCGCAGGACCAGCGCCGCCGCCTGCTCGTCGTCCTCGGCCTCACGGCGACCGTCATGGTCGTCCAGGTGGTCGGCGGGCTCGTCACCGGCAGCCTCGCGCTGCTGGCCGACGCCGCGCACATGCTCACCGACGTCGTCGGGCTCGGCATCGCCGTCCTCGCGGCCACCCTGGCGCTGCGCCCGCCGACGTCGCGGCGCACGTGGGGGCTGCGCCGCGCCGAGGTGCTCGGCGCCACCGTCCAGGCGGGGCTGCTCCTCGCCGTCGGCGTCCTCGTGGCCGTCGAGGCGGTCCGGCGCCTCGCCGAGCCGCCCGAGGTGGCGGCCGGCCTCGTGCTCGTCTTCGGCGCCGTGGGCCTGGCGGTCAACGTCGTCGGGCTCGCCGTGCTGGCCCGCGGGCGGGGGGCGAGCGTCAACACCCGGGCGGCCTTCCTCGAGGTGCTCGCCGACGGCGTGGGGTCCGTGGCCGTGCTCGTGTCCGCGCTCGTCGTCCTGCTCACCGGGTGGCAGCGGGCCGACGCCGTCGCGTCCTTCGTCGTCGTCGCCCTCGTCGTGCCCCGCACGCTGTCGATCCTCCGCGAGACGACGGGGGTCCTCCTCGAGGCCGTCCCGCGGGACCTGGACCTCGACGACGTCCGCGGGCACCTGCTGGCGCTGCCGCACGTCCGGGGGGTCCACGACCTCCACGCCTCGGAGATCGTCAGCGGGCTCCCCGTGCTCTCCGCCCACGTCGTCCTCGACGACGGCTGCTTCCACGACGGGCACGCGCCCCAGGTGCTCGACGTGCTCCAGCGGTGCGTGGCCGAGCACTTCGCCGTGGCGGTGCACCACTCGACGTTCCAGCTCGAGCCGCTGTCCCACCACGGGCACGAGGAGCACGCCCACCCCTGAGGGCGGTCGCCCGCCGTCCGCCGGAGCGGGCCCGGGCCCGACGCGGGCGGTCAGGGCCGGCGCGACGCCGCCCGCCGCCGCCGCTCGCGCACCTGCAGCACCACGCCGACGGCCGCCGCGACGACCAGGACGGCCACGGGCGCCGCGACGAGCGCCTCGCCCACGTGCGGCAGGACGACGACGAGGGGCGAGGAGGGGTCGGCAGCGCTCACGGCGGCATCGTGCCGCGCGGCGAGCCTCACCGGCGCCCTCCCGGAGGGCGCCACCCGCCCGGGTGACGCCTCCGCCGCGCGCCGCGGCCCGGTGGCACTTACGGTCCGTGCGACCTGTTCTGGCTTACGCCGTAAAGCACGAGGAGCGCACCCCCATGGCACGACGACGCGACACGTCCTTCGAGGACGCGGCGGACCCGCGGACGTCCTCCGCCGACGAGGCGACGGGCACGCTCAACCTCACGCGGGCGGGACTCGCCGAGATGATCGGCGCCTTCTTCCTCGTCTTCACCGGGACGGCCACGGCCGTCGCCGCCACGCTCGGCACCGCCATCGGCGGGGCGCCGCCGGACAGCCTCGCCATCGCGCTCGCCTTCGGCTTCGTCCTCGCGGCGCTCGTCGGGGCGCTCGGGCACGTCAGCGGGGCCCACCTCAACCCGGCCGTCACGCTCGGCCTCGCGGTCACCGGCAAGTTCGCCTGGCGCGCCGTGCCGGTCTACGTCGGCTTCCAGCTCGCCGGCGCCGTCCTGGCCGCCCTCGCCACGTGGGCGGCCTTCGGTCCCGACGCCCGCTCCGTCGCGGCGCTCGGGGCACCCGCCCCGGCGGACGGCGTCTCCGACGGGCGCGCCTTCCTCGTCGAGGCGCTCATCACCTTCCTGCTCGTCTTCGTCATCATCGCCGTGACGAGCGACCGTCGGGCCTCGGGCGCGGCGGCGAGCACGAGCATCGGTTTCGCGCTCGCGGCTGCCGTCCTCATCGGCGGGCCGGTCACCGGCGGCGCCGTCAACCCCGTGCGCGCGCTCGGGCCCATGCTCGTCAGCGGCGAGCTCGGCAGCGCCTGGCTGTACCTGCTGGCGCCGGTCGTCGGCGGCATCGCGGCCGCGGTCCTCTACGACCGGGTCATCGGGCGGGCGTCGGCCCCCACGGCCTGACCCCTCGTCCGACGCACCCGACGGCCCGGGCGGCGGCCCGGGCCGTCGGGCCGCACGGTGGGGCGGTGGACACCTTCCGGCGCGACGGCCTCACCTTCGACGTCACCGACACCGCCCCGGCCGGCCGGCCGGGGGAGGTAACCGGCGGTCAGGTCGCCCTGTGCCTCCACGGCTTCCCGCAGGACCGGTCGGCCTGGGACGGCGTCGCGCCCCGGCTCGCCGCCGCGGGGGTGCGCGTGCTGGCGCCGGACCAGCGCGGGTACTCGCCGGGTGCCCGGCCGCGCGGGCGGCGGCCGTACGCGCTGCCCGAGCTCGTCGCCGACGCGGTCGCCCTGCTCGACGCCGTCGGCGTGGCCCGCGCCCACGTCGTCGGTCACGACTGGGGCGGCGTCGTGGCGTGGGCGCTGGCGGCGCGGCACCCGGACCGGGTGGCGTCGCTGACGGCGCTCTCGCAGGCGCACCCGGCGGCGATGGTCGGCGCCGTCACCCGGTCCGACCAGCTGCTGCGCTCGGCGTACGTCCTCGGCTTCCAGGTGCCGTGGCTCCCCGAGCGGGTGCTGCTGCGCCGTGGCGGCCGGGGGCTGCGGGAGACGCTGCGGCGCACCGGCCTGGCCGACGAGCTCGCCGCGGGCTACGCACTTCGTGCCGGCGAGGGCGGCCGCCTCACCGCGGCGCTCGGCTGGTACCGCGCCCTCCCGTTCTCCGGAGGCGTCGGACGGGTCGGGGTGCCCGTGACCTACCTGTCCGGTCGCGACGACCCCTTCTACGCCCGGGCGGCGGTCGAGGGGACCGCCGACCTCGTCCGCGGCCCCTACGAGCACCGGGTGCTGCCGACCGGCCACTGGGTGCCCGAGCGGGAGCCGGACGCGGTGGTCGCGGCGGTCCTGGCGCACGTGCGGCGCCGCTGATCACGGGGTCGTCGACGGGGTCGGCCCCGTGCCGGCGGCCGTGCGCCTGGTGTCAGGGCCGGCGTGCCGAGAGCTGGACCGGGGTGGCCTGCCTCGTGGCGCCTGCGTCGGAGGAGCAGCAAGGGTCGGTGCACGCGCTCCCTGCGCCGCCGCCGTCGTCGGTGCGGGTGGTGGTCAGGGCGGTGGGGGCGCAGCAGGCGTCGCCGCGCCAGGCCCCCCGGGCCTCCCCGAGGGCGACGGCGGCGATCACCAGGGCGGCGACGGGGCCGGCCCAGGTCCAGCCGAGGGTGGCGTTGAGCAGCAGCCCGACGAGCAGGACCGCCGAGAGGTAGGTGCACAGCAGCGTCTGCTTCGAGTCGGCCACGGCCGAGGCGGAGCCGAGCTCGCGGCCGGTGCGGCGCTCGAACCACGACAGGAACGGCATGACGGCCAGGCTGAGGGCGGCCAGGACGATGCCGACCCGGACGTGCTCGGGCTCGACGGCGCCGAGCAGGGTGCGGACGGCGTCGACCGACACGAGCAGGGCCAGACCGACGAAGGACACCGCGATCAGGCGCATCGCGACCCGCTCGCGGGCCTGCGGGTCGGGGACGGAGAACTGCCACGCGACCGCGGCGGCCGACAGCACCTCGACGACGGAGTCGAGCCCGAAGGCGACCAGCGCGGTCGAGGACGCGACGTGGCCGGCGGTGAGGGCCACGACGGCCTCGACGACGTTCCAGGTGATCGTGACGGCCACGACCCAGCGGACCCGGCGGGTCAGCACGGCTCGGCGCGTTGCGTTGAGGTCGGGCGTCGCCGGCGCGCTGTGGGCGATCACCGGACTGTCCCCGCACGCTCGGAGGCGGCGTCGGCGCCGGTCAGGGCCTCGAGCAGCGCGGTGCCGGTCGGGGTGAGGCGGTACATGACGAGCTTCCCGTCGCGGCGGGAGGCGGCCAGGCCGGCGGCCCGCAGCGCCCGGGCGTGGTGGGAGACGAGGTTGGTCGCCAGACCGGTCACCCACGCCAGGTCGCACCCGCACATCGCCCCGCCGGTCGCCAGCGCCGTCGCGACGCGCAGGCGGGTCGGGTCGGACAGCGCCTTGGCTCTCGCGGCGACGCCGTCCAGGGCCTCGGGAGCGGGCAGGGCCGCACGGACCTGCTCCGCGTGCGGCAGGTCGAGGCACAGCAGGTCGCAGTCGTCCGCTCGCTCCACCCGATCACCCTAACCGTCGTTGGAGCGTTAGGGTGAGCCGTCGCCCTGCCGGTGACCGCGCCGACGACCCACGGGGGCGCGCCCCGACCGCTGGAGGACCCGGTCATGAGCACCGCACCGAGGCCGGCCCCGGGCCGTCGCCGTCGTCCCGGCACGCTGTCGCGGGTGCTGACCGTGGTCGCCGGCGGCTTCCTGGCCGCGGTCGCCGCGCTGGTGGTCGTCACCGTCGTCGCCGGCGGTGGCGGGCGGACGCCGGCCGCGCAGGCCGACGTCCCCCTGGTGCGCGAGGACAGCCACCACCTCTCCGACGCCGGTCCGGGCGCGCCGGTGCTCGTGGGGTTCCTGGACCTGGAGTGCGAGGCGTGCGCCGAGGTCTACCCGACGGTGGAGGAGCTGCGGGCCGAGTACGACGGGCGCCTCACCGTGGTCGCGCGGTACTTCCCGCTGCCCGGGCACCCCAGCTCCGAGACGGCCGCGGTCGTGGTCGAGGCCGCCGCCGGCCAGGGCGCCTTCGAGGGCATGTACCGGCGGATGTACGAGACGCAGGAGCGGTGGAGCCACCGGGAGGCCTCCCAGGCAGACGTCTTCCGCGGGTTCGCGGCCGACCTCGGCCTGGACCTGCCCACCTACGACGCCGCCGTGGCCGACCCGGCCACCCTCCAGCGGGTCGGGCAGGACCTCATGGACGGCCAGGCCCTCGGCGTCCAGGGCACCCCGACCTTCTTCCTCGACGGGCAGCGGATCGAACCGACCTCACCCGACCACTTCCGCGAGCTCGTCGACCAGGCCCTCGCGGCCGACTGATGGGTTCTCTCGGTCTCGCCAGCGGCGTGTGGTTGTGGAAAGGGCACAACACGGCTGCCTCAGAGCAAAATCGATGGCGGCCTCAACCGGTCGATGCACCACCCACGATGGCCACGACCCGTGGAGGTGCCCGTGCCGAGCCCCGCGCTCACGCCCGCCCAGCAGGACCAGGCTTGGACGGCCTGGAGGACCGGCCAGTCGGTCCGCTCGATCGCTCGGGACATCGGGGAGCCGACGTACCGCGTCAGCCGGTACTTCGGCGCTACCGGCGGGGTTCGGGTCCATCCCGCTGGCCGCTCGTCGAGGCACCTGTCGCTGGTCGAGCGGGAAGAGATCTCCCGTGGCCTGGCCGCCGGCTTGAGCTTGCGGCGCATCGCAGCCGCTCTCGGCCGGCCTGCCTGCACGGTCTCGAGGGAGGTGGCCCGGAACGGAGGCCGCGAGGCGTACCGGGCCCATGGTGCAGACAGCGCGGCGAGCAGGTGCCGGCCGAGCGAGCCGTATCGACGTTCTACGTCGCGGGGCCGAGCTGCTGCGCTGAGCGCCGGCCGCGGTCAGGACGTGGTGGTACGGCTGGTCTGCCAGGTGGCCAGGAAGCGCATGGCGTCGCGCGAGGTGGGGTCGGCGGCGGTGTAGATGAAGAGTGTCTGAGTGGGCTCGTCGGGCAGGGTGAACGCTTCCCAGTCGATGGTCAGCGGGCCGGCGACGGGGTGGGCGAAGCGCTTGGTGCCCGAGGTGCGGCCCTGGGGTCGGGGGTCGGCCCACCAGGTGCGGAACTCGGCGCTGGTGGTGGCGAGGTCGCCGACGAGGGCGGCGATGGCGGCGTCCTTGGGGTGGGCGCTGGACTCCAGGTGGAGCACGCCGACCATCTCCGAGACCACGACGGCCCAGTCGAGGTAGAGGTCCTTGGCGGTGGGGTCGGTCAGCAGCCAGCGGAGCAGGTTCTGGCGGTCGTCGGGTTCGGCGGGGAAGTCGTGGATCAGTGCCCAGGTGAGGTCGTTGCCGGTGAGGACCTCCATGCGGGGGCCCAGGACGAACGCGGCCTGGTCGACCAGGGCGCCGATCATGCGGGTGACGCCGGGGCGGACGGTCGCGCGGGGCGGACGGCGACGGCCGTCGGAGCGGTGGCCGGCGAGGTTGAACAGGTAGTCGCGTTCGGCGTCGTCCAGGCGCAGGGTCCGGGCGACGGCGGCCAGGACCGACTCCGAGGGGGTGATCTGGCGGCCCTGCTCGAGGCGGACGTACCAGTCGGCGCTGACGCCGGACAGGTAGGCGACCTCCTCGCGGCGCAGCCCGGGCACCCGGCGGGGCCCGGTGACGGGCACGCCGGCCTCGGCGGGGCTGACGGCGGCGCGCTTGGCGGTCAGGAACGAGCTCAGCGCCTGGTTGGTGGCCACCGCCCCATGCTCGCCCCGGCCGCAACCCGGAAGAAGGGGTGTGGGTGGGTCGCCGGCTCCTAGGGTGCGGCGACCCTTCCTCGGCCCTGGTGGTGGGCGGTTGCCTGTTCAGGCAAGCGCGTCGGGCAGCTGTCCGGCGCCACCGTCTGCTCAACCGGCTGGAGGGCCCTCATGCACACCTGGTTCATCACCGGCTCATCGCGTGGCTTCGGACGCGAGGTCGCCCTGGAGGCGCTGCGCCGCGGCGACCGGGTCGTGGCCACTGCCCGCTCCACCGACGCCCTGACCGACCTGGCTCGAACCGCCGGCGTCGACGACGACCAGGTCCTGGCCCTCGCGTTGGACGTGACCGACGCCGAGCAGGTCGCGACCGTCGTGGCCCGCGCCGAGGAGGCCTTCGGCGGGATCGACGTGCTCTTCAACAACGCCGGGATCGGGTACTTCGCCGCGGTCGAGGAGAGCCAGGAGGCCGAGTACCGCCGGATGATGGAGATCAACGTCTTCGGCCTCGTCGGGGTGACTAACGCGGTGCTGCCGGGGATGCGGGACCGCCGCACCGGCACCGTGGTCAACGTCTCCTCGGTCGGCGGGATGCGCTCGTTCCCCGCGGTCGGCTGGTACAACGCCTCGAAGTTCGCCGTCGAGGGCCTGTCGGAGGCCCTCGCGCAGGAGGTCGCCCCGCTGGGCGTGCGCGTGGTCATCGTCGAGCCCGGCCCGTTCGCGACCGACTGGGCCGGGTCCTCGGCCGCCGAGGTCACCCCCGAGGACGAGATCGCCGACTACGCGGCCACCGCCGGCGCCCAGCGCCGCACCTTCCGTCAGGGCGCCGGCGCCGAGCCCGGTGACCCCGCCCGCGCCGCGGCCGCGATCGTGGCCGTCGCCCACGAGGACACCCCGCCGCTGCGGCTGCCGCTGGGCGCCATCGCCTACGACGGCATCCGCGAGAAGCTCGACATGGTCCGCGACGACATCGCCGCCCGTGAGTACCTCAGCCGCGGCGCCGACGAGACCTCCACCGGGGACGCCGCGTGACCGCCCCCGACGCCACCAGCAGCGACAGCACCAGCACCCAGCAGGAGCACATGGAGACCGCCAAGAAGCTGCGGGTCGCGGTGACCGGCATCAACGGCAAGGTCGGCGGGTACGCCGTCGACGCGCTGCTGGCCGCCGGTCACGAGGTCGTCGGGATCGACCGCACCTCGGCCCAGCGCGACGACATCATCTCGATCGTCGCCGACCTGGGCGACTACGGGCAGACCTTCGACGCCCTCGGCTCGGTCGGCTGGGACGTCTTGGGAGACACCCAGGACCGGGCCTTCGACGTCGTGGTCCACCTCGCCGCGGTGCCCCACCCCCGGCTGGTCTCCAACACCCAGACCTTCGGGAACAACGTGATGGCGTTCTACAACGTCGTGGAGGCCTGCCGGCGGCTGAAGATCAAGGACATCGTCATCGCCTCCAGCGAGACCGTCCTGGGCGTGCCCTTCGGTGACGACCTGCCCTACCTGCCGCTGGACGACGACGCGCCCCGCCGCGGCCGCAACGCCTACGGCCTGTCCAAGGTCGTCGGTGAGCACGTCGCCGAGGAGTTCACCGCCGGCGACCCCGACCTGCGGATCACCGCGCTGCGGATCTCCTACGTCCAGACCGTGCAGGAGTACGCCGAGTACCCCTCGTTCGCCGACGACCTCGACGCCCGCGCGTGGGACATCTGGTCTTACGTCGACGCCCGTGACGTCGGCCAGGCCGTTGAGCTCGCCGTCCGCCACGAGCCCCGGGGCTTCCGCGCCTACCTGATCGTGGCCGACGACACCGTCATGCCGATCCCGACCGCCGACATCATCGCCGCCCGCTACCCCCGCGCCGAGGTCCGCGGCCGCATCGCCGAGCACGGCTCGCTGCTGTCCAACGCCCGCGCCCGCGACGAGCTCGGCTTCACCCCCCGCCACTCCTGGCGCGACCACGTCTGACCCAGCATTCACCACACCCACCACGGCGCCAGCACGAGCGCGAGCACGCGCAGCGACGTCCCCCTCGAGCAAGGAGCACCGATGAGCGACACCACCACCACCACGGGCACGGCCGCCGCCCGCCCTCTGGCCCTGGTCACCGGCGGCGCCTCCGGGATCGGCCTGGAGCTGGCCAAGCAGTTCGCCACCCACGGCTACGACGTGGCGATCTCCGGGCAGAGCGAGCGGGTCTTCGACTCCGCCAAGACCCTGGCGGACCTGGGTGTGGAGGCCTACCCCTTCCGCGGGGACGCCGGCACCTACGACGGCGTCGAGGGCTTCTGGACCTTCGTGACCGACCTCGGCCGCCCCGTCGCCGCGGCCGCGCTCAACGTCGGGATCGGCGTCGGCGGTGCCTTCGTCGACACCGACCTGGACGACGAGCTCAAGCTCATCGCGATCAACGTCACCGGCACCGTCCACATGGCCAAGCGGGTCGTGCAGCACATGGTCGCAGGCGGTGACGGGCGGATCTTGGTCGTCTCGTCGGTCTCGGCGACCACCCCCACCCCCTACGAGACCGTCTACGGCCCGTCCAAAGCCTTCGGGTTCTCCTTCGCCGAGTCCCTGCGCGAAGAGCTCAAGGACACCGGCGTGTCCGTCACCGCCCTGCTCCCTGGCGCCACCAACAGCGAGTTCCACGCCAACGCCGGCATGGGCAACACCAAGTTCGGCGACAACTCCTGGAAGAACGACAAGACCCTCGTCGCCCAGCAGGGCTACGACGCGCTCATCGCCGGCGACGACCACGTCGTCGGCGGCGACGAGGCCACCAAGCAGGCCGCGATCGACAACCGCACCACCCCCGAGCCGGTCAAGGCCGCCCGACAGGCCGAGGCCGCCCGCCCGTCCTGACGCACACCACCAACAACAGGGCCGACGGCAACCAGCCGCCGGCCCTGCTCTGCATCCGGCTTCCTGTCGAAACCTCCAAGCCGACTGTCCGTGGCGTCATTCGATGGTTTCTGGCACACCGGGTGGCGGGGTTGTCGAGGGGCGTTCGATTGCCTGTGCCACATGACGCGAGCTTCTGGAGCAGTGGAGCAACGGACACCCTTTCTGGGACAGTTGTCGACTGGTGCGCGTGTCGCGCGGGCGGTCGGGGCCTCGGTCGTGGCGTCGGTCAGGGCTGCCGACCAGGGTGAGGTGGCGTCTCTACCCTGCGGCTATGCCCGTGCCCCGTCTCCCGCACGCGGGCGCCCCACGGCTGCCGGGGGCGTGGTTGGCGGCCGTGCTGGTCGTGGTGGTGGTCGCCGTCCTAGGGGCTCACCACCATCAGACGGGCGCGGACGGGCCTGCCGACACGCGGTCAGCTGCGGTCCATGGGGGTCTTGCCGCTCACGTGCACGGTGATGCTCCTGCGGGATACCCAGGCCAGTCCGAGCATGTAGGGCATTCGGGATCGGGGGAGCACTCGGGTGCTCATCCCAGCGGTCACCTGGCCGGGCAGAGGGCAGAGGTGGCTGCCGCGGCGGGCCGGTCCGGTCGAGCCGATGCTGACCGGTCGTGGGTGGTCGGGGTCGTCGGGGTGGCGCTGCTGGCGTGGGCCACCCGGGCGCACGGGCTCCGGGGTCCTCCGCTGGTGCGTGGCTCGGTGTGGGTGCCGGCGGGCCCGTCCTTGGCGCAGCTGTGCCTGCGGAGGGTCTGACCGCCTTCTGAGGTCATCACCGTCGCCGGCCTCGGGGCCGCGGCAGTGCTCGTTCGTCACCAGAGGGCCGATGACGCATGCCCGCGCGCTTTCAGCACGACCCGGGTCACCGGGGGCACGACGACTACCGCAGTGCCGACTCGTCCAGGCAGATGGCCAGGACGGCGCTGCGGCCGATGAGAGACGACGACTGTCAGGTGACCGCCGGGCTGCACCACCAGTACCTGTCGGTGGGCCTGTTCCCGCAGCTGGGTGCCGGCTTCCTGCGGCGGTGGCATCGCACCTTCGTGGCGGTGCCCCATGGCCGCGGGGTCGTCGCGGTCGACGACCTGGGCCAGGTCGTGGGCTTCGCCCTCGTGGCGACCCGGGCCGACCGGTACGTCGAGGAGGTGCTGCGGACCGGCCGGTGGCGGCTGGGGGCTGCGGGCGTCGCGGCCCTGCTCCGGCGGCCGGTGGTAGCGATGTTGTTCGCGCGTACCCGTGGCCGTCGCTACGCCCGCCGGCTGCTGCGCCGGCGCCCTCGACCGACCGGACGCGGTCACGGCGCCCCGCCGGCCGCGCCGTCTGCTGCTACCGCGGCTGGTCCTCGAGGCGGCGGCGGTGGTCAGGGGGAGCCGGTCGGTCCCGCCCGGTCGGCCGTGGTCTACGCCCTGGTCACCGTTCCGGCTGTGCGCGGTCGAGGGGTCGGGCGCGAGCTGCTCGAGGCCGCGGTCGAGGCGGCCCGGCAGGAGGGGGCCACCGAGGTGTGCTTGCTGACCCGTGACGCCATCGCGCAGGCCCGCCCGGCGCCGGGGCTGCGGGGGCAGGCGTCAGACCGGGAGCGTGCGGGGGCGGCCGGCTTCTACGACCGGCTGGGATGGCAGCGGGCCCGGGAGGTCGAGCGCGACGGTGCCGCGCTGATCGAGTACCGCTTACCTCTGCGGTAGCCCCAGGGGTGGCTCTGAGGTGGTCCGGGTGGCTCGGGGGAGGGGGGGCTCGGGGGTGCTTCTACGGGCCGCGATCTGGCGGCATGTCTCCGTCGAGGGCAGGCCCGCGTCCTGCCCGCCACGCGGTGTGGCGAGCAGGACGCGGGCCGAGGGCCGACCTGCCGTGAAGTCCCGGGTGCTGCGGGGGCGGTCAGCGAGGGGGCTGGTTGACGAGCTCGGTCATCGTGGTGATTTCGGCCTCCTGGCCCTCGATGATCTCGGTCGCCAGCTGCTTGACCTGCGGGTCGGCGCCGTTCTCGAGCTCGGTGCGGGCCATCTCGACCGCACCGGTGTGGTGCTCGATCATCATCGACAGCCACATCTGGTCGAACTCGCGGCCCGAGGCGGCCTCCAGAGTGGTCATGTCCTCCTCGTCCATCATCCCGCTCATCGACCCCGAGCCGTGGTCCATGCCCTCCATCGCGCTCATGTCGGCCGAGGGTGCGGGCTCACCGAGGCTCTCGAGCAGCTGGGCCATCTCCTCCATCTCCGGGCCCTGGGCCTGCTCGATCTGGGTGGCCAGGTCCAGCACGGCCTGGTTGTCGGTGCGGCCCTGCGCCAGCGCCGCCATCTCGGTCGCCTGGGCGTGGTGGGGGTACATCATCTGCAGGAACATCACGTCGGCGGCCTCGCCGGTCGGGGTGTCCTGGCTGTGCTCGTTGTCGCCCCCCTCGGTGGCCGAGGAGCTGCTGGTGGGGCTGGAGGTGCTGCCTGAACCCATGTCCATGCCGGGCATCGGGGCGTCGTCGTCGCCGCAACCGGCCAGGACCAGGGCGCTGGTCAGGGCGAGGGCGGGCATCACGGTGCGGATCTTCACGAAGTTCTCCTTGCGGCTGTGTGCTGCGGGGTAGATGCACGCGAAGCACGTGGTGCTCACGCGTGATGACAGGGCCCGGAGCGCGTCGGGGTCGACGGCTCCGGTGACCTGTCACACCCGCAGCAGGGACAGCTGCGCCAAGGACAGATGACTCCAGGGTGGGACGCCCAGCACCGCCCGCGCCGGTGGGCGGAGCCCTTGCTCGCTGCGCCGGACGTCGAGGTCCAGCACCGGCAGCCGGTGACGGCGCCGGCCCCACGCAGCAGCACCGGCCAGCAGCAACCCGCCGACGACCGCCAAGCACAGGTGCCCCAACGACATCGCGTGGTCCGCGCCCTGGCAGTGCACGCAGTCATGACCGGACGGGTCGGCCGGACCGCCGTGGCCGGCGTCCGGCGACACCTGAGCGGCGGCGACACCCGACGAGACGCCAGACGTGGACATCGACGTCGACCCGATGGTCTGGGTGACGGTCTCGGGGCCGGTCCGGGTGACGGTCTCGGTGACGGTTTGGGTGATGGCCGCAGGAGTAGCCGAGGTGGAGGCGGGGGAGCCGGCCAGGGACGTCGAGGAGGCCGGGGCCAGGCCGAGCACGGCATGCATGACGACCACGCCGGTCGCCAGCAGCATCACGGCCGCCCATTGCGCAGCGTCGGCCACCGTCGGGATGCGACGGTGCTCACCGCGACCGTGGACGACGGCGGCCTTACCGCGCCGCCCACTCCGGCTCGCGCGCCCGCGCGTGCTCCCACCCGGACCCCGGCTGCCGGCCCCACCAGCAGCTTGACCGGCGGGTGCCGGATGCGTCAGCGAGCCCGAGGGCCGCATCGTCGGCGTGCTCATCGGTGCAGGCCTCCTCTCGGGTCCGGTGGGGTGTCGATCGGGCCACCGGCGCGGGCGCCGGTGGCCTCGATGTGGGTTCGGGGCAGGTTCGGCTCAGGTGGTGGTGGTGCGCAACCGCAGGGCGTTGGTGATGACGCTGAAGGACGACAGGGCCATCGCGGCCGCGGCGAGGACGGGGGACAGCAGCAGACCGGTCGCGGGGTACAGCACGCCCGCGGCGATCGGGATGCCCGCGCCGTTGTAGACGAACGCGAAGACCAGGTTCTGGCGAATGTTGCGCATGGTCGCCCGCGACAGCCGGCGGGCGCGGACCAGGGCGGTCAGGTCGGCCTGCAGCAGGGTGACCCCGGCGCTCTCCAGGGCGACGTCGGTGCCGGTGCCCATCGCCACGCCCACGTCGGCCGCGGCCAGGGCGGGGGCGTCGTTGACGCCGTCACCGACCATCGCCACGACCCTCCCTCGGGCGCGGAGCTCGGCGACGACCTCGTGCTTGCGCTCGGGGGTGACCTCGGCCTCGAACCGGTCGATGCCGACCTGCCCGGCGACCGCGGCGGCGGTCGCGTGGGCGTCACCGGTGAGCATTACGACCTCGAGCCCGTCGGCGCGCAGCGCCGCCAGCGCCTCGGCGGTGGTCTGGCGGATCGGGTCGGCGATCGCCAGGACCGCGGCTGGGGCGCCGTCGACGGCGACCAGCACGCCGGTCGCCGCGCCGGCGCGGACCCGGTCGGCGTCGCCCTCCAGCGGAGAGGGGTCGACGTCGTGCTCGCGCAGGTGGGCGGCGCTGCCGACCAGCACGCGGTGGCCGTCGACGACCCCGGACACCCCACGCCCGGCGGGGGCGGCGAAGTCGCTGACCACTGGGCCTCCAGCGGTCCGCGCGTCGGGCTGGCTGTCGGCGGCGGTCACCACGGCGTGGGCCAGGGGGTGCTCGGAGGACCGCTCGAGCGCGGCGGCCAGCCGCAGCACCCGGGTGGGGTCGGCGCCCTCGACGGCGTGGATGTCGGTGAGCTCGGGGCGGCCCTGGGTCAGGGTGCCGGTCTTGTCGACCACGACGGTGTCGACCTTCTCCAGCCGCTCCATCGCTTGGGCGTCCTTGACCAGCACGCCGGCGCCGGCGGCGCGGCCGACGCCGACCATCACCGACATCGGCGTGGCCAGCCCCAGCGCGCACGGGCAGGCGATGATCAGCACGCTGACCGCGACGATCAAGGCGTGCGCCAGGGCGGGGTCGGGGCCGACCAGCGCCCACACCACGAAGGCGGCCACGGCCACGGCGATGACCACGGGCACGAAGACCGCGGCGACCTTGTCGACGGTCGCCTGGATCGGGGCGCGGGAGCGCTGCGCGGCCGAGACAAGGTCGACTACCCGGGCCAGGACAGTGTCGCCGCCGACAGCGCCAGCGCGTACCAGCAGCCCACCGCCGGAGGCCAGCGTCCCCCCGATCACCGGGTCACCGCCGGTCTTGGTCACCGGCATCGACTCGCCGGTGACCATCGACTCGTCGACGCTCGCGCGGCCGGACTCGACGGTCCCGTCGACCGGGACCTTCTCCCCGGGGCGCACCCGCACGAGGTCGCCCACGGCAATGTCGGCCAGGTCGACGTCGTGCTCGCTGCCGTCGGTCTCGACCCGGCGGGCGGTCGGCGGGGTCAGGTCCAGCAGGGCGCGCACCGCCCCGGAGGTGCGGTCGCGGGCCCGCAGCTCGAGCACCTGCCCCAGCAGCACCAGCGTCGCGATGACAGCGGCGGGCTCGAAGTAGACGTCGACCGTCCCGCCCATGCCGCGGAAAGCCGCCGGGAAGATCCCCGGCGCCAGGACCGCCACGACGCTGAAGGCCCACGCCACCCCGGTCCCCAGGGCGACCAACGTGAACATGTTCAGGTGCCGGCTGCGCACCGAGGCCACACCCCGCACGAAGAACGGCCACCCCGCCCACAGCACCACCGGGGTCGCCAGCACCAGCTGCACCCACACCGACACCGCCGGCGGTACGAAGTCGTGCACGACTGGAAACAGGTGGGCGCCCATCTCGAGGACCACCACCGGCACCGTCAGCACCACCGCGACCCACAGCCGCCGGGTGAAGTCGACCAGCTCCGGGCTCGGACCGTCCTCGGCAGTGACCGTCACCGGCTCCAACGCCATCCCGCAGATCGGGCACGCCCCCGGCCCCTGCTGGCGGACCTCGGGGTGCATCGGGCACGTGTGCTCGGCCGTCGTGCCGGTGGGGGCGTGGTCGCCATGAGAGCCGTCGGACGAGCCGTGGGCGGCGACGCGCGGGCCGTGACGCAGATGAACCATGCCCACCACAATACCCCCGGGGGGTACCCTATTCCCAGGTGGGAGGAGGTGGTCGCCTCGCCCGACGACCAGAACCCGACCAACTGCAGACGGGCGACGACCGGTCGGCTATGACCCCGGCGTGGCCGTGGCCGTGGCCGTGGGCGTGGGCGTGGGCACGGGCGAAGACATGGGCGCGGGCCGGCCTCGACGGGACGAGCCCGTGGGCACCGAACAGCGGCCGTCCTCGCACCCGGCCCCCTGAACCCCCGGCTGAGCCCCAGGCGAAGGATCGACCTGGCCGTCGACCGGTGCAGGGTCGTCGGCGTGAGCGGTCAGGGCGGTGGGGGCGCAGCAGGCGTCACCGCGCCAGGCCTCGCGGGCTTCCTTGAGGGCGACGGCGGCGATGACCAGGGCCGCGATCGGGTCGGCCCAGGTCCACCCGAGGGTGGAGTTGAGCAGCAGTCCGACCAGCAGGACCGCGGACAGGTAGGTGCACAGCAGCGTCTGCTTGGAGTCGACCACGGCTGAGGCTGAGCCGAGCTCGCGGCCGGTGCGGCGTTCGAACCAGGACAGGAACGGCATCACGGCGAGGCTGAGCGCGGCCAAGGCGATGCCGATGGTCGAGTGCTTGGGCTCGGCAGTGCCTAACAGGGTGCGGAGGGCGTCGACGGAGACGAACAGGGCCAGGCCGACGAAGGACACCGCGATCAACCGCATCGCGACCCGTTCGCGGGCCTGGGGGTCGGGGGCGGAGAACTGCCACGCCACTGCGGCGGCGGACAGCACCTCGACGACGGAGTCGAGCCCGAACGCGACCAGGGCGGTCGAGGACGCGTCGCGGCCGGCGGTGATGGCCACGACGGCCTCGACGACGTTCCAGGTGATCGTGATGGCCACGACCCAGCGGACCCGGCGGGTCAGCACCGCCCGCCGGGCACCGTTCAAGACCGGCGCCGCGGGGCGCGTCGGGGTGCTCATCGGGTCGCCGCTCCCTGGTCGGCCGGCGCGCCGGCGACACCAGCGGCACCGGCGGTACTGGCGAGGTGGGTGAGAGCGCCGGTGCCGGTCAGCGCGCCGAGCAGCGCGACCCCCGCTGGGGTGAGCTGATACATCACGAGCTTGCCGTCGCGCCGTGAGCTCGCGAGCCCGGCGGCGCGCAGCGCCCGGGCGTGGTGGGAGACCAGGTTGGTCGCCAGCCCGGTCACCCAGGCCAGGTCGCACCCGCACATGGCTCCGCCGGTCGCCAGGGCCGTTGCGACCCGCAGCCGGGTCGGGTCCGACAGCGCCTTGGCCCGCGCCGCGGCGTCGTCGAGGGCGCCCGGGGCCGGCACGGCCGCGCGGACCCGCTCGGCGTGCGGCAGGTCCAGGCACAGCAGGTCGCAGTCGTCGACTCTCTCCACGTCAGTAACTCTAACGTTCATTAGTTCGTTATGGTGAGCCGTCGCCATGACCGGTGACCGAGGGCTGCTGGAGGACATCTGATGAGCACTGCACCGGGCCGTGTGACGCCGCCCCGCCGACGTCGTCCCAGCAGGCTGTCGCGGGTCCTGACCCTGGCCGCCGGGGGATTCCTAGCGGTGGTCGCGGCGCTGGTGGTCCTCACGGTCGTCTCCGGCGGTGGCGGACCGACCCCGACCGCGCAGGCCGACGTGCCGCTGGTCCGCCAGGACAGTCACTACCTGTCCGACGCCGGGTCCGGAGCGCCGGTGCTGGTGGAGTTCCTGGACCTGGAGTGCGAGGCGTGCGCCGAGGTCTACCCCACCGTGGAAGAGCTGCGGGCGGAGTACGAGGGTCGCCTGAGCGTGGTCGCCCGGTACTTCCCGCTGCCCGGGCACCCCAACTCCGAGACCGCCGCGGTCGCCGTCGAGGCCGCCGCCGGCCAGGACGCCTTCGAGGTCATGTACCAGCGGCTGTACGAGACCCAGGAGGACTGGTCTCACCAGGAGGCCTCCCAAGCGAAAGTCTTCCGCGGCTACGCCGCCGACCTCGGGCTGGACCTGGCCGCCTACGACGCGGCCGTGGCCGATCCCGCCACCCTGCAGCGGGTCGGCCAGGACCTCACCGACGGCCAGGCCCTCGGCGTCCAGGGCACCCCGACGTTCTTCCTCGACGGCCAGCGCATCGAGCCGACCTCGCCCGACCACTTCCGCGAGCTTGTCGACCAGGCCCTCGCCGCAACCGACTGATCACGAGGTCCGCCACGCCGTCGGGGGAGGTGTCGTTGTGAGGAAGCGACAACCCGACCGCCTCACAACTAAACCGATGGTTTGAGGGACAGTCGCCGGGGGCGGGCGGCGAGAGCGCGACACGCTGATAGTGGACGTGCCAAAACCCGTGGCGGAAACCTCGGCGTGCCACAACCCGGTGGTCGGCCTTTCCGGCACAGTGGGGGAGTGCCTCACGCCCACGGATACGCCCGGGTCTCGACGACCTCGCAGGACGCTTCGCTCCAGCACGATGCGCTGACCGCTGCCGGCTGCGCCCGGCTGTGGACCGACGTCGCCTCCGGCTCCCGCGACGACCGGCCTCAGCTAGCCCAGCTCCTCGAGCGGCTGCTGCCCGGCGACACCCTCGTCGTCTGGCGTTTGGACCGGCTCGGCCGGTCCCTGCCGCACCTGCTCGCCACGGTCAACGAGCTCGAGGCCAGGGGAGTGGGCTTCCGGTCCCTGACCGAGTCCATCGACACCACCACCGCCGGCGGTCGGCTGGTGTTCTCGATCTTCGGGGCCCTGGCGGACTTCGAGCGTCAGCTCATCCGGGAGCGGACCATCGCCGGGCTCGAGGCCGCCCGCGCCCGCGGCCGCGTCGGCGGCCGCCCGACCGTCATGGGCCCCGAGCGGATCGAGGCGGCCCGGGCGCTGCTCGCCCAGCCGGGCGCCACCGTCACCGGCGTTGCCGCCCACCTCGGTGTCTCCCGCAACACCATCTACCGCAACGTCCTGGGCTCGCGGGCGACGGATGAGCAGGGGGTCGGCGGTGGCTCGTGATGAGGCGCCGGTCGGCGGGGCGGTCTTCGTGCTCGACCGTGACGGTGACCTCGACGTCTACGCCGATGCGGCGTATGCGGCTGGGTCGATGGAGTTCCTGATGGTCGAGGACGGCGAGTACGTGGCCGCCTATCGAGTCGACGGCGCGGTCCTGGCCATCGCGAGCGTGCGGAAGGAGGAGCGCGTGGTGCTCACCCTCACCGGTGAGGTCGACGCCGCCGCGCTGCAGGCGCTGGTCGACGACGCCGTGCGCCGGTCGCCCGCGGGCACCGCCACGGCAGGCGTCGTCACCCCGTTGGACTACGCCGAGGCCTGCTTCCTCCAGGAGTGGAACCGCCGATGGGTCCGGTGGCCTCACTGGTTGGACCGGTGGCTGCACGGCGCGGGCCCGTGGACGCGCGAGCAGCTACAGCTGGCGCGCCGCTGACGGCGACGCCCAGGTTCGCCGCATGGTCGGGACCTTCGATCGTCCAGCTCGCCCGCGAGGCCAACCGACTCTCGCGCCGCCACCGGGGCCGTCCGTATGACGCCCCTGAGTGAAAATTCAAACCGGACAGGGCTATCGGGACGCCCGCTGCCAAGCGACGCCTCGACGGGCCGCTGACCTGTGGCGTCACCGGTAGACGGTCGTCAAGTGAGACGGGTGCTACAGGTGGCAACACGGACGAGTGGTGTGTCGCTGCTGGGGGGCGCATCGTCGTCGGCCTGGCTATGGTCGCCGCCCCAGAGCGGGCAGCGTGGGCGCGGCCGCCATTAGTGGTGAGGTGACAGTGGGTACTAGCGGCGGCTCCATCAGCATGGAGTTCTTCTTTGTTCTCATTGCCATCTTCGCCGTCATTGCGGTTGTCATGTTCCTGCGCAGGAACAAGAAGTAATGCCCTGGGTGAAGGGCGGTAACTGGCGGCCCGCCAGCACCCGAGGTCAGATCATCATGTACGGGTCCTTCTTGGCCCTGTGCGCCGTTGTGGCGATCTGGCGCTTCGCCTAGCGACCAAGGTGACGCTGAGGCGGTAGTGAGGGTGCGGCCTTCATCACCGGGACGCTGACCGGACGACGATCGTCATCCGGCGCAGCTGGACCCCGACGCCTCCCGGCGTGGGCACGATGGGCCCGTGGCGGTCACGGCGGTAGTGCGCGAGTGGGACGAGGGCGAGGGCTGGGGCGTCCTCGACGCGCCCGAGACCCCCGGTGGGTGCTGGACGCACTGGTCGAGCATCGCCATCGACGGCTTCCGCAGCCTGCCGCCGGGCCAGGACGTCGAGCTCGAGTGGGAGCCGGCCGACCAGGACGGCTACAGCTACCGCGCGCTGCGGGCGTGGCCGACCGGCGTAGAACCGGTCGATCACGACGGCCCGGACCAGGACGGGGCCTGCAGCAGCACGCTGACGATCCGCTTCGACGACGACGCGAGCTGACCAGTCACAGGTCCATCCGCGGCCGTGTCCGGACGCCATCGTCAGCGGGACGCTGACCGGCCAGCGATGGGATCGCGGAGCGTGCCGGATGCCGATCCACAGCCGGAGCGGCATCTACGGGAAGGCGAGACCCGTCGCATCGGGGAATTGTTGGAAGGACGTTTTCTCGCTCAGAGGGGCGAGCTCCAACTCGCTGAGGCTGTCGTCGTCGACGAAGAGCAACAGCAGTGCGCCCGTGGCGCTGGCTTGTAGCACCACGCGGCTCTCCGAGAAGTCAGGCGTCAGACCGTCAGCGTTCGTGAGCCCGATGGACGGGCACGTCCCACATCCACAGGGGCGACCGGCGCGGGTACCGCTGACTTGCGCGAGCCAGCGGGACCGGTCGGCGTCCGTGACCGGGACGTCGTCGTCCCAGGGATTCGCGTTCTTGATCATGGCGACGAGGACAGCCTCTTCGCGCCGCGTCAGCGGCCGCGGGACTTCAACGCCCTCAGCTGTCTGCATGTCGGCATCCTCCCGCAGCGCGCAACCGCAACTTTGGTAGCGACCGGCCAGCGATCGTCAGCGGGGGCGGCTCGGAGCTGGCTGGATGCCGCCCGCAGTCGTTCAGCCGGTGCTGGACCAGGTGTCCGTCTGGACGTCAGCGGTGCCGCTCACCTCAGCCGCGAGGCGCTGCGCGAGCCGGTCGAGCTCGGCCTGGCGTTCCGCGGCCTGGGGAGGGCGGCGGTCGATCCATGGCTCGGGGTGCTTGTCCTCCCATCGGCGCTGCCAGCTTCTGAGGTCCTCGACGAGGTCGGCGGGGAGGCCGGGGAAGTGCGCCGGGGAGAGCAACCCCTGCCGGCCTGCACCCCTTGAACCCCACACCGGCCACTCCGCGCCGTAGTCGGGGAAGAGCCGGACCAGCAGACGCTCCGCCCTGTCGTCCTGCCTCATGCGTCGACGCTACGACCGCGAGGCACACCGGTTGAGGATCGCCTGCTGGCACGCTCCGCCGGGCCGATCGGTCAGCGGGGCACTCGTCGCAGGCACGCAGAGCCAGCGACGGCCGCTGCCACGCCGGCGAGAGCGACGGTTACGACCGCTGGCCAGAGACCCCTCACGGCCTCCGCCCTCTCCCCGGGGCTCGACTCGAACACCATGGGCAGCGCCATGACGGCTGCGAGGACCAGTAGTCCAACAGCGGCCAGCCACAGCCAGAGGGCGCCCCATGACCAACGGCTCGACGGGCCGCTCACGATCGCCATGCCGCGAAGTTAGGACGCCCGACCGCCGTCCCGCTCGGCATCCCGCACACGATGAGCTCGCGGAGCGTGTCGGATGACGATCCTCATCCGGTCAGTGGCGGCACCGGCGGGCGAGGCCATTGTGCGAACTGGCGCGCTGTCGCTCATTCGTGGGCTTGGCCTCTGAGCGCTCCTCACAGGGTGGCTGTCAGCCATAGATTCTGGCCATGAGTGACGACCCCAAGGCGGCCGGTGCGGAGGTGGACGGGATCCTCGCCGAGTTGGAGGGCATGGTCGCTGAGCACGGCGTGGCCGTGCGGATGGTGGCCGGGCCTCATCCCGCCAGCGACGAGGGGGCGCTGGCGTACACGGTCGGCCTCAGCCTCAAGGACCAACCGGAGCTGCTGTGCACCGGACTGCCCCCGGAGTCGGCCCACGCGTTGCTCGACCAGCTGGGACGCCGGGTCGTCCAGCAGGGACTCGTGCTCGAGGCCGGCCAGCACCTCGAGGCCGGCCACCCCGACGGCAGCGAGGGACTGCCCGTCGCCGTCATCCCCGTCCAGGACGCCAGTGACCTCGACGCCGTGCGGCAGCTGTACGGGAGCCGTTCCGTGCTCCAGGTCGTCTGGACCGACTCCACCGGCCGCTTCCCCTGGCACGAGGGCTACGCCAACCCCTCATCGCTCCAACAGCTACGAGGCCCCGTCGACGAAGACCTGCTCGCGCTGCCGTGCCCCGACGTGCCGCCGTCCCCAGCGGCCGCCGAGAACGAGGAGCTGGTCGTCACGACCCAAGCGGTCTTGGATGGAGCCGCCGTGACCGTCGTCTGGCACACCGCTGACGGCGGCTGGCAGCTCCTGGGCGGGGACGTCACCGACGACACGGTCCCTGCCGCAGTGCACCGGGAGGAGCTCGTCGAAGCCGACCACTCCCTTGCCGTCGCCCTCACCATCCCGGCGGGCAGCCGTGCCACTAGGGAGGGAGCGGGGCAGGACTGGGTCCAGTGGCCCCTCGGTAGCGCGTAGGCCGCTCCGATAGACGATCGTCAGCGGGACGCTGACCGGATGACGATCGCTGGCCGGTCAGCGAGTGTCCGCCGGAACGTCTCCGTCACCGGGCGTCGGTCGAGGCGGTAGCGAGGAAGCTGCGCACCTGGGCCGGGGTGCGCAGCAGGTGGACTCTCGCCTGGGGGGCGTGGGTGGCGATGGCGTCAAGCACGCGGGGGCGGCTGCGCCATCGCCAGGTAACGACCCACCACCAGAAGTCGGCCTGCTCGCGGGAGCGACGCGCGGCTCGCCAGGCGCAGCGGGCCAGGGACAGGTCGAGGACGAGGACGGTGTCGGCCCGGCAGAGTCGGGGCGCCGGGAGGTCGTGGGGCCCCAGGTCCCCGTCCATGACCCACCTATCACGACCGGCCAGGCGCTCTTGGACGGAGATCCACTCGTCGCCGGGCAGCGGCCGGACGCCATCGCTCCAAAAGTGCTGGTCGAGCTCGACGACGGGGAGGCCGGTGCTTTCGGCCAGAGCCCGCGCCATGGTGGACTTCCCCGCCGCTCCGCGGCCGAAGATCAGCACCCGCTCCACCGGTGCGAGGCTACGGCGCGGTCAGGACCCCGGGGCCCGAGCGGTTGCTCGGACGCCGCGCCGCTTTCGGGACGCGCCGGCGAGGGGCTACGCGACCAGCGAGCGGAAGGAAGCCAAGGGGCTTGCTGCGGATGTCACGTTCTTATCCCTAGGGTGTGCCTACCGGCGGCCCAGACCTAGAACGGCGCACGCTACTTGTTACGGGGGAGTCTCAGGTATGGCGGCTTATCAGCTGGAGCAGCGTCTAGTAGTAGGCATCGCGTCAAGCGCCCTCTTCGACCTCGCCGAGTCGGATGCGGTGTTTCGAGCTGAAGGCGAGGCCGCCTACCGAAAGTACCAGGAGGCTCACCTTGAGGACACGCTCGCGCCGGGCGCCGCCTTCGCCTTTATTGAGCGGTTGTTGTCCTTGAATGACCTCGCTGATGAGGGTGACCCTCTAGTCGAAGTGATTGTCATGTCAAGTAACGATCCCGACACTGGTCTTCGCGTCATGAAGTCGATCGCTGCGCATGGACTGCCGATCACTAGAGCGGTTTTCCGTCAAGGTCGATCACCGCACAAGTTCATGCCAGCCTTCAACATGTCTCTTTTCCTCTCCGGGGACGAGGGTGCAGTGAGGGAGGCCGTAGAGGCCGGCCGCCCGGCTGGCCGAGTCTTGCCCTCGCGCGTTACTGCTTCCGATGCGGGCTCTGGTGACTTGCGCATCGCCTTCGACTTCGATGGCGTCGTGGCGGACGACTCCTCCGAGGCAGTCATGCAGCGAGCCGGCCTGGCTGAGTTTCACAGGCATGAGGTGGCCAACGTGGCCACTCCTCTGGGTGATGGCCCACTGAAGGCCTTTCTGGCGGCTATCAATCGTATCCAAGACCGCGAAGAGGCGAAGCGTCTCGAAGATCCGTCTTATCGCATTCGAGTACATGTTGCCATCGTGACGGCCCGGAATGCCCCCTCTCACGAACGGGCCCTCGCGAGCCTAAAGCAATGGGGCGTCCGCGTGAATGACGCCTTTTTCCTTGGTGGCATAGCAAAGTCCAGGGTGCTAGAGATTCTGCGCCCACACATCTTCTTTGACGACCAGATGTCGCACCTTGAGGGTGCGGCAGACGTCGTCGCCAGCGTGCATGTGCCTTTTGGTGTGGTCAATACACAGGCCGAGACGTCGACGGCGCCGGGTTCTGCGCCCCTCATGGAGGAGGTGGGGTCCGTCGACTCCGGTGCGACGCCGTAGTTCCACGTGTGGCGATGTGGCGGGCGGCCTATGCCAGTCCTTACGGGCGGCGCTGAGGCTGTCGACCCCAGTGGCAATTGAGCCGATAATTAGCATTATGTCAGTACGGGTGCCTCCTTCGTGCGGCTTTGGAATGGCCGAGGGGGAGCTGGCCGCGGTCGCCGCGGCGGTCCTGGTGCACGTGCGCCGCGCAGATGGGGCCGCCGCCGTGTGACACCCGTCCGGCGGTGCTCGGCCCTCAAGGCCGGGGTGCGTGGGGGGTCGACGTCCCTGCGACGACGAGAACGTCACGGAGCACGGCGGCGGCGGTCGCGGTGACGTCCTCGTGCCGCCCGCTGGCGGCGATGGTGCCGGCGACGTCGGTGTGGACGACGAGGCCCGTCTCGTGGCGGTCCATCCGCGCCAACGGGTGGTGACGGGGGAGTGCTACCGGTGCCACCTCGAGCGTCCAGCCCTCCCGGGGACGCGGCGCGGGCACGGCCGTCCCCATCAGCACGAGGATCTCCCCCCGCTCCCGGGCCCGGGTGGCGAGGTCCGCCGTCACCTCCCGGACGCCGGTGACGGACACCTCGTCCAGCCGCACCCGGTGCCCGAGGGCGGCCATGAGGACGACGAGCTTGACGGCGGTGTCCGTCCCGTCGACGTCGAGGTAGGGGTCGGCCTCGGCGAGGCCCGCCGCCTGCGCGGCCGCCACGGCCTCCGCGGCGCTCAGGCCGGCCTCGACGTCGCCCAGCACCCGTTGGCAGGTGCTGTTGAGGACCACCTCCAGCCGGACCGGGGAGGCGGAGACCGCGACGGACCGCAGGAGGTCGACGGTGGGCAGCGCCGCGCCCACGCAGGCGCTGTACCGGACCGCCGGTCCCGGGGCCTCGACGACCTGCTCCCAGGCGAGGGCGAGCGGGGCCTTGTTGGCCAGCACGACGGCGGCCCCGGCGGCGCGGGCGGCCAGCACCGCCGCCAGGCCCGCGCCGCCGGTGCGCAGGTCGGCGGGGCCGGCCTCGACCACCACGTCCACCGGGTGCCCGGCGGCCCCGAGCCGGGACAGCACCTGGGCGGCGTCCGCGCCCGGGACGCCGACGTCGGGGAGGTCCCCGACCGACGCCCCGCCCTCCTTGGTGGCGAGGACGGTCGGCACGTCGAGGCCCGCCGCGTCGAGGGCGGCGCCGCGGGAGTCGACGACGCCCACGACCACGAGCCGCACGCCGTGCTGCCGCCGCACCTGCTCGACCCTCGCCGCGACGAGGCGGAGGAGCGCGGACCCCACCGACCCGAGCCCGCACACGACGACGGTCACCGGTCGGGGCGGCACCGGGTGCGCCGGACCTGTCCCGGACGACGAGAGGCTCACGGACGGCAGTCTGCCCGGCCCGGGTCGACGGACCGGACGACGGACCGGACGACGGACCGGAGGCTCAGCCGCCGGGCGCGTCGAGCGACACGGCCGCGCCGTCGTGGCCGACGCAGCCGCCCTCGTGGCAGAACACCTCCTCGACGACCTCGTCGACAGGCACCACGTCGACGGGGGCGGGCAGGCGGAGCGCCCGGACCCGGGCCACGGCGGCCGCGTGGTCGTCGTGCTCGACGTCGACCGCCAGGCCGTGCACCTCGGACCGGACGTCGAGGTCCAGGTCCTGCAGCGTCTCGTCCGCCTGGAGCAGCCCGGAGGCCTCGCCCAGCGCGGCGCCGGTGGTCGTGGTGAGGCGGACCTCGGCGTCCAGGTCGGACAGCCGCGCGACCTCCTCGGCGAGCTCCACGCCGCGGGGCGTCAGCATGAAGATGACGGGGGAGACGCCGCCGTCCTCGAGCCCGACGTCGGCGTAGTCGGCGGGTGCCAGCTCGCCGAGCGCCCGACCCGCGTCACCGACGCGGATCTGGGCCCGCAGCGTGGAGAGCACCTCGTCCGACGTCATGCCCGGGAAGAGCTTCCGCACCTCGGGCTCGGTGCCCATCTCGCCGTCGATCGGGTGCTCGACGTCCCGGGCGGCCACGACCTCCTCGGCGGACGGCAGGGGCGGCAGCGGGCCCGACGTCCCGGACGTGGGACGGGTCGCCTCGACGCGCACGGTGGTCGGGCCGGGGTCGGCCGGTGGTGCGGCGTCGGGCGTGCCGCAGCCCGCGAGGGCCAGCAGCGTGCCGACCGCCACGAGCACGCCGGCGCGAGGGAGGGGCGACGTCGTCGTCATGCCGCTGCTGACGCAGCGGCAGTGGGTCGGGTTCCCGGTCGTGCGGGGAGGGGTGCCCGCCGTTGACCCGGCACTGTGATGTCATAACGTTCATTATCGGCGCTCGACATCACGGCTTCTCAGGACGCCGAGAGGGGCGGGCGGCCACGATGCAGCCCCGCCGACCTCCCCGAGGAGCCCACCGTGCCACCGCCGACCGCCGCCCGACCGACGCCGCACCGGACGGGCCCGACCCGGGGCCGGTGGCGAGCCGTCGTCGTCGGCGTCTCGGCCGCCGTGGGCGTCCTGTGCGCCGGCGGCTTCGCACTGCTCGTGCTCCAGCCGTGGCGTACGTGCCCTGACGACGACGCGCCCGCCGCGTGCCCGATGCTCGCCCGCGACCACGGGCTGCTCGTGGCGTGCGTCGTCGTCGGGCTCGTCGCCGCCCTCGGCCTCGTGCTGGCCCTCACGACGACGCCCCGCGACCGCCAAGACTGAGACCGGCGGGACCGTCCTCTGACGACGGGGCGCGGTCCCCGCCCGTCGCGGGGGCCGCGGCGCCCCGTGACCACGGAAGGACCAGGGCCCCGTGGTCGTTACGCTCGCCGGGTCCAGGGGACGCCCTGCAGCACGCGGGGCACGGGCCGACGACGGGAGGGACGGCACCCATGCGCCGCACAGTGGTCAACGGCAAGATCCACCGCGCGACGGTGACGGAGGCCGACCTCGACTACGTCGGCTCCATCACCATCGACGCCGAGCTGGCGTCCGCGGCGGACCTCGTCGAGGGCGAGCAGGTCCACGTCGTCGACGTCACCAACGGCGCGCGCCTCGTCACCTACGTCATCCTCGGCGAGCCCGGCGGGGGTCAGATCTGCATCAACGGCGCTGCCGCGCACCTCGTCTCGCCCGGCGACCTCGTGATCATCATGAGCTACGTGGAGCTCGAGGAGGCCGAGCGGGCGGGCCACTCCCCCCGCGTCGTCCACGTCGACGCCGACAACCGGCAGGTCGCGCTCGGCGCCGACCTCTCCGAGCCCGTGCCGCACGTGCCGGGCCACGACGTCCCGCCGATGCAGCGCCCCCCGGGCGCCCTCGCCGGCGCCCCTGCCTGACCGGGGCCGACCGGGCCGGCCTCACGCCGAGGTCGGGCCGTCGCTCCCCCACGGCTCGGCCCCCACGGCCACGGGGCGGGCCGGGTCGTTGGCCCACGCCGACCACGAGCCCGGGAACAGCACCGGCTCCCGCCCGGACAGCACGAGCGTGAGGGCGGCGTGGGCCGCGGTGACGCCCGACCCGCACGAGACCCCCACCCGCTCCCCCGGGGCCGTCCCGAGCGCGGCGAACCGCTCGTCGAGCGTCGTCGACGGCACGAGAGCGCCTGCGGCGTCGAGCGTCTCGGCCGTCGGGGCGCTCAGCGCGCCGGGGACGTGGCCGGCCCGCGGGTCCACCGGCTCGGTCTCGCCGCGGTAGCGCTCCCCCGCCCGCACGTCGAGCAGCCGCCCCCGGGAGGCGAGGGCCGCGGCGCCGTCGGCGTCGACCGTCGGCAGCGCGCCGCCGCGGAGGACGACGTCGCCCGGTGCCGGCGCCACGGGGTCGCTCGACGCCAGGGGCAGCCCCGCCGCCCGCCAGGCCGCGAGGCCACCGTCGAGCAGCCGGACGTCGGCGAGGCCGGCCCACCGCAGCAGCCACCAGGCCCGGGCGGCGGACAGGCCCGCGACGTCGTCGAGGACGACGACCGCCTGCCCCGCGCCCACGCCCCAGCGCCGGGCCGCGGCCTGCAGGTCGGCGACGTCGGGCAGCGGGTGGCGACCGTCGGTCGGCGCCCCGTGGCCGGCCAGCTCGGTCTCCAGGTCGACGTAGGTCGAGCCCGGCACCCGGGCGGCGCGGTGCGTGGCCCGCCCGTCCGGCGCCCCCAGCGCCCACCGGACGTCGAGGACGACCGGCGGCGCGTCGCCGGCGAGGAGCGCGGCCAGCGTGGACGCGTCGACGAGGTGGGCGGCGCGCAGGGCGGCAGGGGCGTCCACGCGCCGACCGTACGGCGGCGCCGGCCACCCGGGCTCCGCGGGCGCGGGCGACGCCCGTCCCGGCGAGGATGGCCCCGTGCAGACGTTCCTCCCCTACGCCGACTTCGCCCGCAGCGCCGAGGTGCTCGACTCCCCCCGGCTGGGCAAGCAGCGGGTCGAGACGCTGCAGATCCTCCGGGCGCTGGAGCTGCCCGACTACGGCTGGGCGAGCCACCCCGCGGTGCTCATGTGGCGCGGCTGCACGCCGGCGCTCGTCTCCTACGGGCTCGCGTGCGTCGACGCCTGGCAGGGCCGCGGCCACGCCGACGGGACGGCGGAGCTCATCGGGGAGTTCGCGCCCGAGGTCGTCGGCGTCCCCCAGGAGGAGCTGGCAGCCGCCGGCCTGCTGCCGTCCTGGCTGGGCGACGAGGCGGTGCACCAGAGCCACCGCTCGGCGCTGCTGCGCAAGGAGCCGGAGACCTACCGGCCGTTCTTCGGCGACGAGGAGCCCGACGACCTCCCGTACTCCTGGCCCGAGCCGCGCGAGCCCGCGCCCGTCGAGCGGCCCGAGGGCCGTCCGCTGTGGGTGGTCCGGCCGGGCGACGCCGAGACCCTCGTGGCCTTCCTCGCGGACGGCGTCATCGGCCTGTCCACCGGCTCGGGCGTCGACGTCGACGTCGTCGAGGGGGTGGCGGAGACGCAGCGCCTCGCCGAGGCCGCGGCCGCCGAGAAGGCGGCGGCCAAGGACGAGGAGCCGAAGGAGGTGCCCCCCGCGGACGTCCGCGCCCTCCTGCGCCGGGTGCACCCCGAGCGCCGGCCCGGCAAGGAGCTGCGGCAGCTCGAGGCGCTCGTGCACGACGTCGCCGTCGGCGACGAGGTGGGGCTGCCCATCGAGGGCGAGCAGGCGCTGCTCGTCGGCGAGGTCGTCGGCGAGTACACCTTCGTCCCGCGCAAGGGCGCCCCGGCGCCGCACCGCCGGGCCGTGCGGTGGGGCGGGCGGGTCGCGCGGTCGGCGGTCCTGCCGCCGGCCCGGCTGCAGGACCCCCGGCGCCTGTTCCGCGTCGACGTCGCCGTCTGAGGGCGACGTCGACGCGGCGCGTCAGGCCTGCTGGTCGACGACGTCGCGCGCGTCGGCGTCCTTGCGCTTCGAGACCTCGTCGACCTTCTTCCCGGTCTCCCCGCCCATCGGCGCCGAGCCGTCGCCGTCGCCGTGGTCCTTCTGCGGCTCCTCGCCGCGCACCGCCTCCCGCACGTAGCGCAGGGCGACGGTCCCCACCGCCGCGATGGGCACGGCGAGGAAGGCGCCGATGATGCCGAAGAGCGTGCCGCCGACGGTGACCGAGCCGATGACGACGGCGGGGTGCAGCGCGAGGGTCTTGCCGACGAGGACCGGCTGGAGCACGTTGCTCTCCAGCTGCTGCACGAGCAGCACGATGCCGAGGACGATCAACGCGTTCGTCAGGCCGTTGGCGAAGAGGGCGACGAGGACGGCGAGCGCCCCGGTCGTCACCGCACCGACGATGGGGATGAAGGCGGCGAAGAAGATGAGGACGGCCAGCGGCAGGGCGAAGGGCACGTCGAGGAAGAAGAGCCCGAGGCCGATGAAGACGGCGTCCACGAGCGCCACGGCGGCCTGGGAGCCGATGTAGCCGCCGAGCGTCTTCCACGTGCGGCCGAGCAGCGCGTCGGCGTGCTCCGCGACGCGGGTCCCCGTCCAGAGGTGCAGCCACGGCAGGAAGCGGTGGCCGTCCTTGAGGAAGAAGAAGGTGAGGACGAGCACGAGGAGGAACGTCACGAGGCCGGACCCGACGCTGAAGAGCCCCGTGAGCAGGCCGGACCCCACCGAGCTCGCGATGGTCTGCGCGTTCTGCTGCACGCGCTCGACGCCCTGGTCGACCCACGTGCTGATCTGGTCGCCCTCGATGCCGAGGAAACCGTCCTGGGTCGCGGAGACGAAGGTCTGCTGGAGGCGCTCGAAGCCGGACACCACCTGGTCCGACAGGCCGCTCGCCTGGTCGATCACCCGGGGGATGAGGACCGAGAAGAGCCCGATGATCGCGCCGAAGAACAGGAGCAGCACGACGAGGGCCGCGAGCGCGTCGGGCATGTGCCGGCGCAGGAGCCGGGCCAGCGGGTACAGCACCGTCGTGAGGATGAGCGCGAGGACGACCGGCAGGACGATCGACCAGGTCTCGCGCAGGACCCACACCAGGCCCACGAGGCCGGCGACGATGACGAGGACCCGCAGCACCCACAGGGCGACGGCCGTGGCCGCCCGCTCCAGCTGGCCGAACCGCGTGCGCGGCTGCTTGCTCGACGGGCGCATCTCGACGACGGCGTCCACGCGGTCCTCCGGCCGGGGCCCGGCCGGGCGGGCCCCGGGGCGGCGCGAGGGCTGCACGTCGGCGGACGGCGGCGGGGGCGTCGTCCCGGGCACGGCGGCGGGCTCGTGCTCGGGGTGGTGGACGGCGGCCTCCGCGGGGGCCTGCCGGCGCCGGGCGCCGCGCAGCCGGTCGAGGATGCTCATGGGTGTTCTCCTGACGTCGCACGCCCGCGGGTCCCCGGGCGCGGGGGCCACTCTGGTGCCTGCGCGGGGGCGGGGGCGACCGCGGACCCGTGCCGCGGGCACGCGACGTCACCGGGACGGGGCGCCCCGTCCCCTCCCCCGGCCCGCGCCGACCTCCTAGGCTGCGCCCCATGAGCGCACCGCAGCAGACCGCCCCCTCCGGACGGCGCTGGTGGTGGCAGGACGACGCTCCCGCGAACCTGGCGGACGTCGTCGTGCGGGCCGCGGCCGAGGAGCCGGGCCGCGAGGTGCTCGCCCGCCGCTCGGGCGACGGCTGGGCGCCGGTGTCGGCGAAGGCCTTCCACGACGAGGCCGAGGGCGTGGCGCTGGGGCTGCTCGCGGCGGGCGTGCAGCCCGGCGACCGCGTGGGGCTCATGGCCCGGACCCGCTACGAGTGGACGCTCGTCGACGCGGCCTGCTGGCTGGCCGGCGCCGTCGTCGTCCCCGTCTACGAGACGAGCGCGCCCGACCAGCTGCGCTGGATCCTCCAGGACTCCGGGGCCGTGGCCTGCGTCGTCGAGACGCCGGGCCACGCCCGCACCCTCGCCGCCGTGCGCGAGGACCTGCCGGCCCTGCGCGAGGCGTGGGTCGTCGACGGCGGTGCCAGCAGCACGCTCGGCTCGCTGGCCGACCTCGTCGCCGGGGGCCGTGCGGGGGCCGAGGAGGGGCGCGCCGAGCTGGCCCGCCGCCGGGCCGCCCTGGGGCGCGACGACGTCGCCACCCTCATCTACACGTCGGGGACGACGGGCCGGCCCAAGGGCTGCGTGCTCACCCACGGCAACTTCCTCGTGGAGTGCGGCACCGCCGTCGAGCTCCTCCCGGAGCTGTTCCGCGACCCGCGCTCGTCGACGCTCCTCTTCCTGCCGCTGGCCCACGTCTTCGGGCGGATGATCCAGGTGGCCGTGCTCATGGCGCGGATCCGGGTGGGGCACAGCGACGTCGCGCGCGTGACGCGCGACCTGCCGACCTTCCGACCCACCTTCGTCCTCGCCGTCCCGCGCGTCTTCGAGCGCGTCTACGAGACCGCGCGGCGCCGGGCCACGACGGAGGGCAAGGGCACAATCTTCCAGCGCGCCGCCGACGTGGCGGGCGCCTGGAGCCGGGCCCAGGACACCGGCGGGCCGGGGCTGCTCCTGCGGGCGCAGCACGCGCTCTTCGACCGCCTCGTCTACGTCAAGCTCCGCGCCGCGCTCGGTGGGCAGGCGGAGTGGGCGGTGTCCGGCGGCGCGCCGCTCGGCGAGCGCCTCGGGCACTTCTTCCGCGGCATCGGCGTGACGATCCTCGAGGGCTACGGCCTCACCGAGACGACGGCCGCCGCCACCGTCAACACGCCCACGCAGCAGCGCGTCGGCACGGTCGGGCGGGCGCTGCCCGGCTTCGAGGTCCGCATCTCCGACGCCGGCGAGGTGCTGCTGCGCGGCGGCCACGTCTTCCGCGAGTACCTGGGCAACCCGGAGGCGACGGCCGCCGTGCTCGGCGAGGACGGCTGGTTCGCCACCGGCGACCTCGGCGCGCTCGACGCCGACGGCTTCCTCACCATCACCGGCCGGTCCAAGGACATCCTCGTGACGTCGTCGGGCAAGAACGTCTCGCCGGGCCCGCTCGAGGACAGCCTGCGCGCGCACCCGCTCGTCAGCCAGGCCGTCGTCGTGGGCGACGGGCGCAGCAGCATCGGCGCCCTCGTGACGCTCGACGCCGAGTCCGTCGCCGCCTGGCTGCAGCAGAAGGGCCGGCCGGAGAAGCCCGTGGCCGAGCTGACCGAGGACGCGGACCTCCTCGCCGAGCTGCGCGGGGCCGTGGACACGGCCAACTCCACCGTCTCCTCCGCCGAGGGGATCAAGCGTCTCCGCGTGCTCCCCGTGGACCTCACCGAGGAGGGCGGCCAGCTGACCCCGAGCATGAAGGTCAAGCGGCCCGTCGTCCTCGCCGAGTTCGCCGACGACATCGAGGCGATGTACGCGACGAAGCACTGAGACGCCGGCCGGGCCCCGCTCCAGGAGCGGGCCTCCCGTGCCGATGACCCGGACGTGGCAGACGTGGTGGACGCGGTGGGCGAGGAGCAGACGGTGAGCACGGGGCGCGGGACGCGAGGGGCACGGACCGGCACGAGCACGAGCAGGGCCGTCGTGGCGCTGCTGGGCGCCGCCGCGCTGTCCGCCGGGCTGGCCCTGCCGGCCGCCGCCTCCTCCACGGGCGCCGCGACCGACGACGCCGCCGTCAGCGCCTCCGCGACCGCCGGCACGGCGACCTCCGACGAGGCCACGACCGACGGCACGACCGACGGCACCACCGACGGCACGACCGACGGCGCCACGGACGCCGGCACCACCGACGACGCGGACCCGGCCGACGGCCCCGAGGGCTCCTCCCCCGCCGGCGACGGCGCGGTCGAGGGCGCCGAGGACAGCGCCGCCGCCCCCGACCCCGCCGCCGTGGCCGCCTACGAGGCCGCCGTCGCCGCCTCGTCGGAGGCGTCCGCCCGGCTGGCCGAGGTCTCGGCGCGGGCCGGTGCGGCCCTCGAGGCCCGTGACGCCGCCCGCGCCCGGGCCGACGCCGCCAGCGCCGAGGTCGTCCGCCAGCGCCAGGTGGCCGCGTCCGCCGCCACCACCGTCGCCGCCGAGCGCAGCGCGGTCGGCCGCTGGGCCAGCTCCGCCTACCGCGGCGGCGAGGACGCCCGCTCCCTCCCGGTCGCCTCGGCCCTCCTCGGCAGCGCGACGACCGACGAGGTCGGCGCCCAGCTGAGCATGCTCGAGGCGGTGGGCCGCACCCGCAGCGTCGCCGTCACCGGCGCGCTCGACGCCGACGAGATCGCCCGGCGCGCCCTCGCCCGGGCCGACGCGGCGCAGGCCGAGGCCGACAGCGCCCGCGCGACCGCCGACGCCGAGGCCGCCGCCGCGGAGGAGGCGCTCGACGAGCAGCGCACCCTCGTCGCGGAGGTCGACGCCCGTCTCGCGCAGGCCCGCACCGACCTCGGGGTCGCCGTCGAGGAGGCGAAGAAGCGGGAGGCCGAGGCCGCCGCGCTGGCCGCCGCCTCCGCCACCGTCCTGTCGGGCCCGGTCGACCTCACCGGCCTCGTGGGCGGCTGCGCCTCTGACGACCTCAGCGCCTACCCCAACGGCCAGATCCCCCTGACGGCGCTCTGCGAGCTGTCGACGGCGCCCGGCCACCACCTCCGCGGCGACGCCGCGGCGGCCTTCGACACCATGAGCCGCAGCTACGAGCAGACCTTCGGGACGCCCATCTGCGTCACCGACTCCTACCGGCCGCTCGAGACGCAGATCTCGCTGCGCGCCTCGAAGCCGGGCCTGGCCGCCAAGCCCGGCACCAGCCGGCACGGCCTCGGCCGCGCCGTCGACCTGTGCGGCGGCGTCAACCGGTTCGGCACCGCCCAGCACGAGTGGATGGCGCAGCGCGCCCCGCTCTTCGGGTGGTTCCACCCGTCGTGGGCGCAGCAGGGCGGCTCCAAGCCGGAGCCGTGGCACTTCGAGTTCGCCGAGACGTCCGGCTCGTGACCTCCGCCCGGCCGGGCGGCCGCGGGGCACGGCCCGTGCCGCCCGTGCTCGCCCGGCCCGGCGGCGGTCCGCTCCTCCTCGCGCACCGCGGCTTCTCGCGGGACGGCCGCGAGAACACCCTCGCGGCCTTCGTCGCCGCGACGGAGCTCGGCGCGGACGTCGTCGAGACGGACGTCCGCGCCACCGCGGACGGCGTGGCCGTCGTCCTCCACGACGAGCGCCTCGACCGCACGACCGACGGCTCCGGCGAGGTCGCCCGGCGGCCGTGGTCGGAGGTGGCCCGGCTGCGGGTCGGCGGCCGCGAGCCCCTGCCACGGCTCGTCGACGTGCTCGAGCAGCTGCCCTCCGTGCGCCTCAACCTCGACGTCAAGGCCGCGGGCGCCGTCCGGCCGGTGGCGCGGGCGCTCGAGGAGGCCGGGGCGTGGGACCGCGTCGTCGTCGCCAGCTTCTCCGAGGTGCGCCGTCGCGGGGTCCTGCGGTCCGCTCCCCCGGGCACGGCCGCCTCCGGCGGCGCGCCCGTCGTGGCGGCCGTCGTGGCCGCCGTCCGCACGCGCCTGCCCGGGCCCGCACGGCGCCGCGCCGTGGCCGCGGCGCTGCGCGGCGTCGACGTCCTCCAGGTCCCCGTGGGCGTGGCCACCCCCGCCTTCGTCCGCGCCGTCCACGAGGCGGGCCGCCGGGTCCACGTGTGGACGGTCGACGACGTCCCCACCGCCGGGCGGCTGCTCGACGCCGGCGTGGACGGCCTCGTCACCGACCGCACCGACCTGCTCGTCGACCTCGTCCACGGCCGTGCCGCGGACGGCGGTCGCGCGTGAGCACCGCCCCGGCCGACGCGCGGTCGCTGCGCCGCGAGCGCCGCGCCTGGTACGTCTACGACTGGGCCAACTCCGGCTTCGTCACGACGACGGGCACGGTCCTCTTCGCCCCGTACCTCACGGCCGTCGCCACGGCCGCCGCCTGCCCCGACCTGCCGGCCGGGGTCGACTGCGACGCGACGCTGTCCGTGCTCGGCGTCCCGGTGGCCCCCGGCTCGCTCGCGCTCTACACGACGTCGGTCTCCACGGCCGTCAGCGCGCTGCTGCTGCCGCTCGTCGGGGCCCTGTCGGACCGGGTCGTCCGCAAGCGACTGCTCCTGGGCGCCTTCGCCCTCGTCGGCGCGCTGGCCGCCGCGGCGATGGCCCTCGTCACGGGGACCGACTGGCAGCTCGGCGTCCTCCTCCAGGTCGTCGCCGGCAGCTGCCTCGGCGCCTCCCTCGTCGTCTACAACGCCCTGCTGCTCGACCTCGCGGGACCGGACGAGCGGGACCGCGTCTCGAGCCGCGGCTGGGCCGTCGGGTACGTCGGCGGCTTCGTCCTCCTGGCGGCCAACCTCGCGCTCGTCAGCGGCCACGACGCGCTCGGCCTCACGGAGGGCGACGCGGTCCGGCTCAGCCTGCTGTCCGCGGGCGTGTGGTGGGGGGTGTTCTCGCTCGTGCCCGTCCTCGGCCTGCGGGACCGGCCGCTGGCCCGCCCGCCCGACGCCGGTGCCCCCGACGGCGCCCCGCCGGCGCCCCCGCGCCCGGGGGCGGCGGTGCGCGGCGTCCTCGGCGAGCTGGCCGCGACGGTCCGGCACGCGCGCGGCCACCGCGTGACCCTGCTCATGCTGCTGGCGTTCCTGCTCTACAACGACGGCGTCCAGACGGTCATCTACGCCGCGAGCCTCTTCGGCAGCGCCGAGCTCGGTCTCGCGCAGTCCCAGCTCATCACCGCGATCCTCCTCGTCCAGGCCGTGGCCGTGCTGGGCGCCCTGCTGATGGGGCGCCTGGCGGGCCGCTTCGGGGCGCGCCGGACGATCCTCGCCTCCCTCGGGGCGTGGGTCGTCGTCGTCGGCGTGGCGTACGGGCTCCCCGCCGGCCGCTTCGACCTCTTCCTCCTCGTCGCCGTGGCCATCGGGCTCGTCCTCGGCGGCACGCAGGCGATCTCGCGGTCCCTCTTCGCCCAGCTCGTGCCGGTGGGCCGCGAGGCGCAGTACTTCAGCCTCTACCAGGCCGCCGAGCGCGGGACGTCGTGGGTCGGGACGCTCGTCGTGGGCCTCGTCGTGCAGGCGACCGGGTCCTACCGCCCCGCCGTCGGGGCGCTCGTCGTCTTCTTCGTCCTCGGCGGGCTCCTGCTGTGGCGCGTCGACGTGCGTCGCGGCGTCGCCGAGGCGGGGCGCGAGCAGCCGCGCGTCGTCTGACACGTCGTCCGGCGGGGCATCCGTCCGCGTCCCGGCGCCGAAGTGCAGGTGACCGCCCGACGTGGTGGCCCGGGGTATTCGTCGGTCGACGGGCGGAACACGCCGCCGCCCGGCACCGTTGCCCCTGAGGACGGACGCCGCCAGGACCGCGGCGACCGTGGTATCGCAGAGATGGAGGTGGCTGACGCATGGCCGACCGGAGCCTGAGGGGCACCCGACTGGGCGCAGCGAGCCTGGAGTCCGACGCCGGCGTGGAGCCGGCGCCGCGGCAGATGAAGGAGTACGTCTGCCCGAACGACCACCGCACCGTCGTCCCGCTGTCCGTGGAGGCCGACGTGCCTGCGCTGTGGGAGTGCCGGTGCGGCGAGCAGGCCCTCCTCCTGGACGCCTCGCGCCCGGAGGAGAAGCCGACCAAGCCGGCGCGCACGCACTGGGACATGCTCCTGGAGCGCCGGAGCAAGGAGGACCTGCAGGTGCTGCTCGACGAGCGCCTGGAGCTCCTGCGCAGCGGTCTGCTGCACGCCAAGCGCACGGCCTGACCGGCGGCAGGCGGCCCCGGCCGCCCTCCCGGCACCTGCGCCCGGCCCCCTGACACCCGGGTCCGCGCCCCGGCGCGACGACGAAGGCCGCACCCCTCGGGGTGCGGCCTTCGTCGTGCCTCCGTCGTGCCCTGGTCGTGCCCTCGTCGTGCGGGACCCGGGCCGGCGCCGCCGCGGGTCAGGCGCCGGGCCGCGGCCCGGAGGGGTCCTCGCCCGGGGGCAGGACCCGGCCCACGACGGGCCCTGCGCTGCCGGGGCCCCCCGCGTCGGGCCGGAGGACGACCCGTCCGGCGACGACGTCGCCGCGTCGGACGCCGACGACGCGGTACGCCGTCGCCGCGGCCGCCGCACCCAGCAGGCGTCGCACGAGCGGACGGGTGAAGGGCAGGACGCAGAGCAGCCCGACGACGTCGGAGACGAAGCCCGGCAGGACGAGCAGCAGCGCGCCCAGGGACAGCAGGCCGGCGTCGGCGAGCTCGCGTCCCGTGCCCTCGGCCGTCCCGCGCTGCCGGGCGTGCTCGACCGCGCGCCGGGCACCGCCGATCCCGCCGCGGACGAGCAGCACACCGCCGAGGACGGCGCCCGCGAGCAGCAGCAGCAGCGTCCACCCCGCCCCGACCGCCTCGCCGACGAGGAGGATGCCCACCAGCTCGACGAGGACGACGAGCGGCGGCACCGCGAGCAGCCAGCGGCGGCGCCGGGCCGGCCGCGCGCCCGGGGTCGCCCGGCTCACCGGGGGCCTCCGGCGCCCGCGGGGACGGGCGGGACGGCGTCGTCGTGACGGCGGCCGCCGCCCGGGGCCGGGCGGTCCCGCCGGCGCCGGGCCGTCGTCGCCGCGCCCGCGAGGGCCGCGGCCGCCCCGGCGAGGGAGAGGACCAGCTCGGGCCACTGCCCGACGCGGGCGGCGAGGGTGAGGGAGGTGCGCAGCGGCACCTCGCCCACGACGACGTCCGGGGTGTAGAGCGCCGTCCGGCGCCCCGTGCTGCCGTCCGGGGCGACGATCGTCGAGACCCCCACGGTCGAGATGTGGGCCACGGCCCGTCCTTCCTCCACCGCGCGCACGCGGGAGATGGCCAGCTGCTGGACGCTCTCGTCGGTGAACCCGAAGGTCGCGTTGTTCGTCGGCACGACGAGCATCTGCGCGCCGGCGCGGACGACGTCGTCGACGAGGTCGCCCTCCACCGGCTCGAAGCAGATGAGGACGCCGAGGCGGCTGCCCGCGACGTCGAAGACGCCCGGCTCCGTGCCGGGGACCATGTCCGCGCGCACGAGGTCGACCTGCGAGCTGAACATCCGGAAGACGTCGCGGTAGGGCACGTACTCGGCGAAGGGCACGGGGTGCCGCTTGGCGTAGGCCTGGCCGGGGCCCGTCTCCGGGTCCCACTCGAGGACGACGTTGCGCAGCCCGTCGTCCCCGGGGCCGGTCTCGGGGAGCCCGGTGCCCACGGTGCCGCGGACGAGCGTGCCGACGAGGACCGGCGCCCCCACGGCCTCGGCCGCCCGGCGGATCTGCGCGGCGGCGTCGGGGTTGGCGAAGGGGTCGATGTCGCTCGCGTTCTCCGGCCAGACGACGACGTCCGGCTGCGGCACCTCGCCTGCCGCCACCTGCTCGGCGAGGCGCAGGGTCCCCTGCACGTGGTTGTCGAGGACGGCGCGCCGCTCGGCGTTGAACTCCAGGCCCGGCTCGGCGACGTCGCCCTGCACCCCCGCGACGACGAGCGTCCCCGCCTCCGCCCCGGTGGGCCGCGGCACGGCCGCCCCGACGAGCACGAGGCCCGCCGCGAGGACGAGCGGGACGACGACGGCCGGACGGCGGCCCCGCACCCGGCGGCTCCCCTCGGTGCGGCGGGGCGTCATCGAGGACGGCGACGTGCGGTGCGCCCGGGCGGCCCGGCGCTCCCCCACGAGCAGCGCCAGGCGCAGCAGGCCCAGGCCGAGGGCGGCGCCGGCGGTGGCGACGGCGAAGGTGACGAGCGGCGCCCCGCCGAGCGCGGCGAGGCCCAGGGTGGGGGCGTCGGCCTGGCTGAAGGCGAGCCGGCCCCAGCCGAAGCCCCCGAAGGGGAGGCGGGCCCTCAGCGCCTCGGTGCCCGTCCAGACCGCGCCGGCCGCGGCGGCCTGAAGGCACAGCCGGACGGCGCCGGACGCCGCCCACCCGTGGCCGACCCGGTGCGGCGGCGTCCCGAGGCGCAGCACGAGGACGAGGAGCGCCCCGGCGAGGGCCACGAAGCCGGCCTGCAGCACGGCGAGGGCGTGCGCCACGGGGCCGACGAACTCCGCGGTCCAGCGCAGGAGGACGAGGAAGAAGGCCAGGCCGTGCAGCAGGCCGAGGCCGAGCCCCGCGCGGACGCCGGCGCCGGCCACGGCGACGACGAGGAGGGCGACGCCCGGGACGGCCGTCCACCACCAGTCGGTGCCGGGGAAGGCGGCCGAGAGCGCGAGGCCGCCGAGGACGGCCGCGAGGACGCGGGCCGTCGGGGACAGGCGGACCATCACGCGGCCAGGGTAGGTGCTGGACCTGGACGTCCCCGGGGCGCGGGCCGGGTCGTGGGTGTCCGCGGCGGCCCTCGCCGGGAGGGGCGGCGCCGACCGCGGCGGTGCGGGCGGCGGACGGACCCCGCCCGCCCTTCGGTCCGTCCGAGCCTCGGTGGCGCCGGGGTCTGCGGGACGTTGTCTACGGGGCGGGCGGGGGCCGTCGCTGCTCCACCTCGACCCGTGGGCTCCGGTGGCTGACGACGAAAGTACTCGGCAGGGCTGCCCTGTCAACCGCCCGCGGTCGACCCGGAGACCCCCTCTGACCTGCGACGACGTCCCGTCGCCGCAGGTCAGCGCGACGTGGCGAGACCCGTCCGTGACCTGGCCCCGGCCGGCTCCCCCGGCGTGTCGTGCGGCGTGTCGGCGGGGTCCCGCGCACCGGCGTCGTCGGGCGTGCTCGCGGTCGCGGCCGCGCGGCCACGACCCCCCGAGCGGGCGACCCGAGGTCACGATCTCGTCACGAGCCTTCGCGATCGGCCCGGACGTGCATATGTTCGGGCTCGCGACTTATCCCGGGCCGACGGCGACCCGGGGGTCACGATGCGAGGGAGCATCCATGAAGGCACGTACCAGGGCCCTGTGCGCGGCGAGCGCGGCGGCCGTCGTCCTGCTGGCCGGCGCCTGCGGCTCGGACGGCGGGACCACCGCCGGCGGCGGCAGCGCCACGGGCGGCAGCAGCACCGGCGGCGGCTCGGACTCGCCCCAGGTGGGCGTCATCCTCCCCGACACCGAGTCCTCGGCCCGCTGGGAGAGCTTCGACCAGCCGCTGCTCGAGGCCGCCTTCGAGGACGCGGGCATCAACGCCGTCATCCAGAACGCCCAGGGCGACGCGGCCGGCATGCAGACCATCGCCGACCAGATGATCACGCAGGGCGTCCAGGTCCTCGCCATCGTCAACCTCGACTCCGACTCGGGCGCCGCCATCGAGGCCAAGGCCAAGCAGGCCGGCGTCCAGACGATCGACTACGACCGGCTCACGCTGGGCGGCTCGGCCGACTACTACGTCTCCTTCGACAACACCGTCGTCGGCGAGCTGCAGGGCCAGGGCCTGGCGGACTGCCTCGGCGCCGAGGCGGCCGACATCGTCTACCTCAACGGCTCGCCCACGGACAACAACGCGACGCTGTTCGCCGAGGGCGCCCACAGCGTCCTCGACCCGATGACCGACTACACCGTCGTCGCCGAGCAGGCCGTCCCGGACTGGGACAACCAGCAGGCCGCGACGATCTTCGAGCAGATGCTCACGCAGGCCGGCGAGATCGACGGCGTCCTCGCCGCCAACGACGGCCTCGGCAACGCGGCCATCTCGATCCTCGCCAAGAACGGCCTCGCGGGCCAGGTCCCGGTCACGGGCCAGGACGCGACGGTCCAGGGGCTGCAGAACATCCTCGCCGGCACCCAGTGCATGACGGTCTACAAGGCCGTCACCGACGAGGCGCAGGGCCTCGCGGACACGGCGATCGCCCTCATCAACGGCGAGGAGCCCCCCACCACGGGCACCGTCCGCGACGAGACCGGCGGCCGCGACGTGGCCTCCATCCTCCTCGAGCCGCAGGCCATCACCCGCGACAACGTCAAGACGGTCGTCGACGACGGCTTCGTCACGGCCGAGGAGCTGTGCACCGGCGACTTCGCGGCCGACTGCACCGAGCTCGGGATCTCCTGACCCGAGGTCCCACCGCTCGACCGCACCACCGCACGACCGGGCACGACGACGTCGCGTCCCGCGGGCAGCCCCCGCGGGACGCGCCGTCGTGCCCGCCCGTGGGCCCCGGCGCCGACCGACGCCCCGCTCCCCCCTCCGCTCTGACCCGGCCTCGACGAGGAGGACCTCCGTGAGCCACCCCCCCACCCCGCCGGACGCCGGCGAGCCGCTGCTCTCGCTGCGCGGCATCGACAAGAGCTTCGGCGCCGTGCAGGTCCTGCACGGTGTCGACCTGGACGTGCGCGCCGGGGAGGTGACGGCCCTCGTCGGCGACAACGGCGCAGGCAAGTCGACCCTCGTCAAGTGCGTCGCCGGCATCTACACGACCGACGCGGGCGAGTACCGCTTCGAGGGCCGCCCCGTCACGGTGACGGGCCCCAAGGACCCGGCCGACCTCGGCATCGAGGTCGTGTACCAGGACCTCGCGCTGTGCGACAACCTCGACGTCGTCCAGAACATGTTCCTCGGCCGCGAGAAGAAGGCCGGCGGCCTCCTCGACGAGACGACGATGGAGGAGCTGGCGCGCCAGACCCTCGCGAGCCTGTCCGTCCGCACCATCCGCTCGGTCCGCCAGCTCGTCGCGAGCCTGTCCGGCGGCCAGCGTCAGACCGTCGCCATCGCGAAGGCCGTCCTGTGGAACTCGCGCGTCGTGCTCCTCGACGAGCCGACGGCGGCCCTCGGCGTCGCGCAGACCCGGCAGGTCCTCGACCTCGTCCGGCGGCTCGCGGACAACGGCCTCGGCGTCGTCCTCATCAGCCACAACCTCGGCGACGTCTTCGAGGTCGCCGACTCGATCACGGCGCTCTACCTCGGCCGCTCGGCCGCGACGGTCCGCACCCGCGACGTCACGAGCAGCCAGGTCGTCGAGCTCATCACCACGGGCCGCTCCGGCGACCTGGGCCTGCAGCCGGCCGTCACCGGCGCCTCCCCGACCGCGGCGCTGTGAAGGAGCCCCCCGTGAGCCACCAGACCCCCGCCCCCGCGACCGCCGGCACCGACGGCGACCGCGGGCAGCTGTCCGCCGAGCAGGCCCGCATCGTCGAGCTGGCGCGTGCCACGGGCGGCAGCAGCCCCCTGGCCGAGCCGGCGAAGGCCCCGACCTTCCGCGAGGGCGTCGACGCGTACGTCGCACGCCTCAAGGGCGGCGACATCGGATCGCTCCCGGCGCTGCTCGGGCTCGGCGTGCTGCTCGTCCTCTTCTCGGTGCTGCGCCCCGAGACCTTCCCCACCGCCGGCAACGTGGCCAACCTCCTCGTGCAGGCGTCGTCCATCGTCGTCCTCGCGATGGGCCTGACCTTCGTCCTCCTGCTCGGCGACATCGACCTCTCGGCCGGCGTCGCGGGCGGTGCCTCGGCGGCCGTCATGGCCCTCGTCCTCGGCCAGGCGGGCCTGCCCTGGTTCGTCGGCGTGCTGGCCGGCCTCCTCACCGGTCTCGTCATCGGCACGCTCATCGGGCTCTTCGTCGCCAAGGTCGGCATCCCGAGCTTCGTCGTGACGCTGGCGCTCTTCCTCGGGCTGCAGGGCGTCACGCTGCGCCTCATCGGCCAGGGCGGCACCATCGCCGTCCGCGACCCCGTCGTCGTGGCCATCGCCAACGGCAACGTGCCGGTCGTCCTCGGCTGGGTGCTCGCCGTCGTCGCGGTCGTCGCGTACGCCGCCCTGAGCCTCCGCAAGTGGTCCGGCCAGCGGCGTCGCGGGCTGACCCGCGACAACCTCGGCGTCGTCGTCCTCCGCGTCGCCGCCGTGGCCGTGGCCGTGCTCGCCGTCACCGCGGTGCTCTCCCAGAACCGCGCCCGCGTCCCGAGCATCGTCCTCGCGGGCATGCCCTGGTCGGTGCCGCTCATCGCGGTGCTGCTCGTCGTCCTGTCGCTCGTGCTGGGCCGCACGGCCTACGGCCGCCACGTGTACGCCGTCGGCGGCAACCCCGAGGCCGCCCGCCGCGCCGGCATCGACGTCCTGCGCATCCGCATCTCGGTGTTCATGGTCGGCTCCACGCTGGCCGCCCTCGCCGGGATCATCGACGCCTCCCGCCTCAACTCCGTGGCGCCCGGCTCGGGCGGCGGCAACACGCTGCTGCTCGGCGTCGGCGCCGCGGTCATCGGCGGCACGAGCCTCTTCGGCGGCCGCGGCAAGGTGAGCAACGCCGTCATCGGCGGGCTCGTCATCGCCGTCATCGCCAACGGGCTCGGTCTCCTCGGGCAGCAGGCGTACGTCAACTTCCTCGTCACCGGCGCGGTGCTCCTCCTCGCCGCGGCCGTCGACGCCGTCTCGCGGCGCCGGCGCTCCTCCGCCGGACGCTGACGTGGGCCGCCTCGTGCGGCCGCCCGGCTCCCGGGCGGCCGCCGTCGGGGCGGTGACGCGGTGACGCCGGCCGGGCCGGACGTCGGGGGCGGGCATCCTGAGGGGGTGCCCGCCCCGCCCGCCCCCACCTCCCCGCCGGGGACCCCCGGCCGCTCCGGACCGGGCCGCGCCGTGGGCCTGCGGGGCGCCGCCGGACGCCGGGGGCCGACCGGCCGCGGCGTCGACGACCTCCGTCGGCACAACCTCAGCGCCGTCCTCCAGGCCGTGCACCACGCGGGGGCGGTGAGCCGGGCGCAGCTGACGACGACGCTGGCGCTCTCCCGCTCCACCGTCGGCGACCTCGTCGGCGACATGGTCGAGGCCGGTCTCCTCGTCGAGCGCCGGCCCGACGCCTCGTCGGGCCGCGGCGTGGGCCGGCCGTCGCTCCTCGTGCGGCCCGCGCCCGGATCCCCCACCGTGCTGGCCGTCTACGCCGACGTCCACCGCGTGCGGGTGGCGCTCGTCGGCCTCGGCGGCGAGGTCCTCGGCCGCCTCGACGACGACCTGCCCGCCGTCGTCGGCCCCGCGCGCGCGGCCTCGGCCGCCGCGTCGCTGGCGGCGCGGCTGGTCCCGACGGCGGCGGACCGGGCGCGGCTGGTCGGCGTCGGCGCGGCCGTCCCGGGCACCGTCCGGGCCGGCACCGGCGTCGTCGGCCTCGCCCCCCACCTCGGCTGGGTCGAGGCGCCCTTCGGCGACGCCCTCGCGGACGCGCTGGCGGCCGCGCTCGGCCGCCGGCTGCCCGTGGAGCTCGGGAACGACGCCGACCTCGGCGTCGTCGCGGAGCACCTGCGCGGCGGCGCCCGGTCCACCACGGACGTCGTCTACCTCTGCGGCACCTGGGGCCTCGGCAGCGGGATCATCAGCGGCGGCAACCGGCTCACGGGCCGGCACGGCTTCGCGGGCGAGGTCGGGCACATCGGCGTCGACCCCGAGGGCCGCGCCTGCCACTGCGGCAGCCGCGGGTGCTGGGAGTCGGAGAGCCAGGCGTCGGCCTGGGCGGCGCCGCTCGACCTCGACGCGGACGCGCCCGACGTCGCCGCCCGCGTCCTCGAGCGGCTCGACCGCGGCGGCGTGGCGGCCCGTCGTACCCGGGACCGCGTCTCGCGCTCCTTCGCCCGGGGCCTCGCGAGCATCGTCAACGTCTTCGACCCGCGGGCGGTGCTGCTCGGCGCGGGCCTGTGGCAGGACCTCTGGCCGGCCGTCGAGGACGACGTCATGCCCTGGGTCGACCGCCTCGTCCTGCCCGCGCTGCGGGGGCACGTCGACGTCCGTCCCGCGGGGCTCGGCACGGGCTCGACGCTCGTCGGGGCGGCCGAGGTGGCCCTCGCCCCGCTCCTCGCGGACCCGCTGCTCCCCGCGGCGCACCTCGCCGTCGCCCCCTGACGCCTCCGGCGGGTCCGCCGGGGACGTCAGGGGCGGGACCCGTCAGGCCGCGAGCTCGCCGGCGTCGTGGAGGACCCGGCCGGCGCGCAGCGTCCGCAGGCAGCGCGGGCGCGGGGCGCCCGGGGAGAGGTCGGGCAGGCCGGGGACGCCGGAGCGCGGGTCGGTGCTCCAGCTGGAGACACGGCTGTCGGCGGCCTGGACGACGAGGTCGCCGACGGACCACACGGCGAGGGTGGCGAGGGCGCCGGGGACGAGGACGCCCTCGCCCTCGCGCCGCGCCGCGCGCCAGCCGCCGCGGGTGCCGGCGAGGAAGGCGGCGCGGGCCGACAGCCCGTGGCCGGCGGTGGACGGCGACGCCGCCGCGGCCACCCCCGCCCACGGGTCGACGGGCGTCACCGGGCTGTCCGAGCCCAGCGCCAGGGGCAGGCCGGCCGAGGCCAGGGCCGCGAAGGGGTTGAGGGCGGTGGCGCGCTCGACGCCGAGGCGGCTGGCGTAGAGCCGGTCCGGACCGCCCCAGACGGCGTCGAAGGCGGGCTGGACGCTGGCGACGACACCGAGGCGGGCCAGCTCGGCGACGACGCGGGCGTCCACGGCCTCGAGGTGCTCGACACGGTGGCGGGCGCCGGCGAGCGCGGGCGTGCCGACCTCCCGCTCGGCGGCGAGCAGGCCCTCGATGAGGGCGTCCGCGGCGGCGTCCCCGATGACGTGGAAGCCGCCCTGGACGCCGACGCGGGTGCAGGCGACGAGGTGGGCGGCCACCTGCGCGGCGTCGAGGTGGGGGTCGCCCCGGTGGTCCACCGGCAGGCCGGTGCCCTCGAGGTCCGCGTACGGCGCGCGCAGCCACGCCGTCCGCGAGCCGTACGAGCCGTCGACGCAGAGGTCCCCCGCGAGGCCGAGGACGCCGGCGCCCTCGACGTCGGCGAGCGCCGCGCGGGCCGACGCCTCGTCGGTGGCGAGCGCGCCCCAGTAGGCGAGCACCTCGGGGACGTCGCCGGCGTCGGAGAGCGCCCGCAGCGAGCGCAGGTCGTCCGGCGAGCCGACGTGCGGTGCGGCGCACTCGGTGACGGCGGCGACGCCCGTGGCGGCGGCGGCGTCGAGGGCGCGCCGCTGGGCCCGCCCGCGCTCGGCCGGGGTGAGGCGACGGCCGGCGTCGCGGGCGGCGTCGTGCGCCGCGAGGGTCACGAGCGCCCCGCCGTCCCACCCCTCGGTGCCGCCGCCGTCGCGCAGCCCCGCCCGCTCGGCCAGCGCCGTCGAGACGAGGGCGGAGTGCACGTCGACCCGCGAGAGCAGCACCTCGGCGCCGTCGGCGGCCCGGTCCAGCTCGGCGCGGGTGGGCAGCGGCCCGGCCCAGGCGGCGTCGTCCCAGCCGTGGCCGCGGACGACGGCGCCGGGGCTGCGGCGGGCGGCGTCGGCGACGGCGGCCAGCAGTGCCCCCGCGTCGCCCACGGCCGTGAGGTCGAGGCCCTCGAGGGCGAGACCCGTCTCCGTGACGTGGACGTGGGCGTCGACGAAGGCGGGCGTGACGAGCGCGTCCGGGGCCTCGACGACGACGTCGGCGCGGGCCCGCTGCGCCTCCGCGGCCTCCTCGGAGCCGACCCACGCGACCCGGTCGCCCTCGACGAGGACGGCCGTCGCGAAGGGGTCCGCGGGGCTGTAGACGGAGGCTGCGAGGTAGAGGACGCGGCGGGGCGCCGCGTCGGCGGGGACGGCTGCGCTGGTCACGGCGGGAGTCTGCCGTGCCCGCGGCGCCCGCTCCCGCCGGGGCGCCCGCGCCGCACGACGGACGGGGGCGCGGCGGCGGGGACCGTCGTCCCGGCGTCCTAGGCTCCCGCGCATGGACCGCCGCCCGGACGCGCCGCTGCTCCTGCTGGACGCCGCGTCGATGTACTTCCGCGCCTACCACGGCATCCCCGACTCGGTCGCCGCCCCCGACGGGACGCCGGTCAACGCGCTGCGGGGCTTCCTCGACATGACGGCGCGGCTCGTCGCGGACCGCCGCCCCGCCGGCCTCGTCGCCTGCTGGGACGACGACTGGCGGCCGGCCTGGCGCGTCGAGGCGGTGCCCTCCTACAAGGAGCACCGCGTCGCGGCCGACGGCGGCGAGGACGCCCCCCGCACGCTGGGCCCGCAGGTGCCCGTCATCGCCGAGGCGCTGGCCGCCGTCGGCGTCCCCCGCGTCGGGGCACCGGGCTGCGAGGCCGACGACGTCATCGGCACCCTCACGACGCGCGCCGTGGCCGCCGGCCGGCGGGTCGAGGTCGTCACCGGCGACCGCGACCTCTTCCAGCTCGCGGGCGGCGGCGACGAGGGCGACCAGGTGCTCGTCCTCTACACCTCCCGCGGCATCCGCGACCTCGAGGTCGTCGACGCGGCCCGTCTCCGCGAGCGGTACGGCGTCGAGGACGGCGACCGCTACGCCGACCTCGCCGTCCTGCGGGGCGACCCGAGCGACGGGCTCCCGGGCGTGCCGGGCGTCGGCGAGAAGACGGCCTCGACGCTGCTCGAGCGCTTCGGCGACCTCGACGGCGTCCGGGACGCCGTCGCCCGCCGCGACGCCTCGTTCCGCCCGGCCCAGCTGGCCCGGCTCACCGAGGCCGCCGACTACCTCGACGCCGCGCCCGCCGTCGTCCGCGTGCTGCGCGACGCCGACCTCCCCGCGCACGACGACGCGCTGCCCACGGCCGTCGCCGACCCGGACGCGGTGGCCCGCCTGGCCCGCCGCTACGGCATCACGTCGAGTCTGCGCCGCCTGCTCGTGGCGCTCGGCCTGCCGACCGACGCCCTCCCCGACTGAGCCCGCCCGCCCCGTCCCCGGTCCTCGTGGCCTTCCACCGGCGGGAGGACCCCTCAGGGCGGTGGAGGGCCACGAAGACCGGGGGGATCGGGCCGGGTCGGTGGGGCGGGTCAGGTGACGACGGAGTAGGCCACGACGCCGCGGCGGACGCGGTCGACGGCGTCGAGCGCCGCCGCCCGGACCTCGCGGCCGCGGGGGTCGTCCCCCGCCGCGCCGGCCAGCTGGTCGAGCAGGTCGACCGTCTGCTTGCACCAGCGCACGAAGTCGCCCGCGCCGAGCTCGAGGCCGGCGGCCTCGTCGAGCACCTCCTGCAGCGACGCCCCGCGGGCCCACCGCTGCATCGGCAGCGCCAGCCCGACGTCGGGCGCCGACGTCGGCGTCAGGCCGTGGGCGCGCTCGCGCTCCTCGAGGTCCGACCAGAGGCCGACGACGGCGCGCAGCGCCTCGCCCACGACACCGGACGGCGTCCGCGGCCCCGTGCCGACCTCCTCGCGCCGCGCCTCGAAGACGAGAGCCGAGGCGACGGCGGCCACGCCGGGGCCGTCGAGGCCCGCGAGCACGTCCTCGCGGAGGCACTGCGCGACGAGCAGGTCCTTCTCGGCGTAGACCCGGCCGAGCCGGCGCCCCGCGGGCGTGACGGCGACCTCGTCGACCGCCCGGCGGCCGTCCGGCTCGGCAGCCGCCTCGTCCACGGGCACGGGCGCGAGGTAGCCGAGCTCGAGCAGGAGGTCGCACACCTTGTCGAAGACGCGCGCGATACCGCTCGTGCGGCCCTCGATCCGCTGGACGAGGCCGTCGGTCTCCTGCCGCAGCCGCGACCACCGCTCGGCCCACCGGGCGTGCTGCTCGCGGTCGGGGCAGCCGTGGCAGGGGTGGCGGCGCAGCTCGCGGCGCAGCGCCTCGACCGTCTCCACGGCGTCGCCGCCGCGGCCGTCGTCGCGGCGGCGCCCCCGCTGCCGGGCGGGCGGGTCGGCCTCGGCGAGCGCCGCCCGGGCGGCCCCGGCCAGGTCGCGCCGCGCGCCGGCGTCCCGGGCGTTGAAGTCGCGCCGGACGCGCACCCGGGCCAGCACCTCCACGGCCCCGGCCACGTCCTGCAGCTGCAGGCGCCGCACCTCGCGGTCCTCGGTGAGGACGGTCGGGCGCGGCCCCTCGAGACCGGCGTCGGCCCCGGGGTCGAGGACGACCGCGGTGCCGGCGCGCCGCCCGCCGGGGACGCGGACGACGTCGCCGACCTGCAGCCCCTCGAGCGAGGAGAGCACCTCGGCGCGGCGGCGGCGGGTGGCCTCACGGCTGCCCTCCTTCTCCAGCTCGGAGATGCGGCGCCGCAGCGCGGCGTACTCGGCGAAGTCGCCGAGGTGGCAGGCCATCGCCTCGGCGTAGCCGTCCAGCGCCTCCTCCTGCGTCCGCGCGCGGCGGGCCAGCCCGACGACGGCGCGGTCGGCCTGGAACTGCGCGAACGACGTCTCGAGGATCTCGCGCGCCCGTCCGCGGCCCACGCCGCCGACGAGGTTGACGGCCATGTTCGACGTCGGGCGGAAGCGCGACCGCAGCGGGTAGAGGCGACGGCTCGCGAGGCCCGCGACGTGCTCGGGGTCGATGCCCGGCTGCCACAGGACGACGGCGTGGCCCTCGACGTCGATGCCCCGGCGGCCCGCGCGCCCGGTGAGCTGCGTGTACTCCCCCGGCGTGATGTCGGCGTGCTTCTCGCCGTCGTACTTGACGAGCTTCTCGAGGACGACCGACCGCGCCGGCATGTTGATGCCGAGGGCCAGGGTCTCCGTGGCGAAGACGGCCTTGACGAGCCCCCGGCTGAAGAGCTCCTCGACGACCTCCTTGAAGCGCGGCAGGAGCCCGGCGTGGTGCGCCGCGACGCCGCGCTGCAGGCCCTCGAGCCACTCCCAGTAGCCGAGGACGGCGAGGTCGGTGTCGGGGATGTCGGCGCAGGCGGCCTCGACGACCGCGCGGATCTCGAGGCGGTCCTCGGGCGTCGTGAGGCGCAGCCCCGCGGCCATGCACTGCCGGACGGCGGCGTCGCAGCCGTTGCGGCTGAAGACGAAGGTGATGGCCGGCAGGAGGTCGGCGTCGTCGAGCGCGGCGACGACGTGCGCGCGGCTGGGCGGGCGCTGCGACGGCCGGGCGTCGGCCCCGCCCCCGCCGGCGTGCTTCGGCCGGTGCGGCGGGTAGCCCCCGCGACGGCGACGGCCACCGCGGGGCGGCGGCGAGCCGGTCGTGCGGCCGCCGCGCTGCTCGTCGCGCGCGAGCGCCGTGAGCTCGGGGTTGACCTGCGGCCGGGCGTCGCCGTCGGCCTGCTCGACGGACCCGCCGGCCACGGCCTGGTCGGCCTCGCCGACGAAGAGGTCGACGAGGCCGTCGCGGCCGGTGAGCACGTGCTGCCACAGCGGCACGGGGCGGACCTCGGAGACGACGACCTCCGTGCCGCCGCGGACCGTGTCCAGCCAGGCGCCGAACTCCTCGGCGTTGCTGACGGTGGCCGACAGCGAGGCGATCCGCACGTCCTGGGGCAGGTGGAGGATGACCTCCTCCCACACCGGGCCGCGGAAGCGGTCGGCGAGGTAGTGGACCTCGTCCATGACGACGTAGCCGAGCCCGGCCAGCGCCGGGGAGCCCGCGTAGAGCATGTTGCGGAGGACCTCGGTCGTCATGACGACGACGGGCGCGTCCCCGTTGACGACGACGTCCCCCGTCAGCAGCCCGACCCGGTCGGCGCCGTGCCGCTCGACGAGCTCGGCGTGCTTCTGGTTGCTCAGCGCCTTGATGGGCGCGGTGTAGAACGCCTTGCGGCCGCGGGCCAGCGCGAGGTGGACGGCGAACTCGCCGACCACCGTCTTGCCGGCCCCGGTGGGCGCGGCGACGAGGACGCCGCGGCCCTCCTCGAGCGCCCGGCAGGCGCGCACCTGGAAGTCGTCGAGGCGGAAGGGCAGCGAGGCGCGGAAGCGCTCGAGCTCGGTGACGCCCTCGGCCAGGCGGCCCTCCTTGGCGGCCTGCGCGCGGGCGCGGGCGGCGGCGAAGCGGGCGGCCGGGTCGACGACGTCGACCTCGGGGTCGAGGTCCGGGCCCCGCTCGGGGGCTGCCCCGCCGCGGCGGTTGCGTCGCGACGGCATGCTGCCAGCGTAGGCGCGCCTCAGGCGAGGACGCGCAGGCCCCCCGGTCGCACGCCGACCCGCAGGGGCAGCGTGCCCAGCCGCTCGCCGTCGCCGTAGACGGGCAGGTCGTCGCCCTCGGCGGCCAGCTCGACCTCCCGCACGCGCCGCACCTCGACGGCCGGGTGGCCGACGTGGGTGCCGCTGAAGACCCGGGGGAAGACCCGCGCCAGCTCCCACGCCGGCAGCGGCGCGACGACCACGAGGTCGAGCACGCCGTCGCCCGGGTCGGCGTCGGGGGCGATCCGCATGCCGCCGCCGAAGCTCGCCGTGTTGGCGACGGCGACGAGCAGCGCCTGCCGGTGCTCGGGGACGCCGTCGACGACGAGGGAGTAGTCCAGCGAGCGGCGCCCGGGCAGCTCGCGGGCCACGGCCATGACGTACCGGGCCCTCCCCCGCGGCCAGCTCCACCCGTTGGCGCGCTCGTTGACGAGGGCGTCGAAGCCGGCGGAGACGACGCCGAGGACGACCCGCTCGTACCGGTCGCTGCCGGCCGAGCGCGGCGAGCCCCGGTGCTCGGGCGAGCCGGCGGGGTCGCCGCCCCGCACGGCGAGGACGTCGACGGGGCGGGTACGGCCGGCGCGCAGCGCGGCGACGACGGCGCGCGTGGCGTCGCCCGGGTCGCGTACGGCTAGGCCCAGGCCGCGGGCCACGTCGTCGCCCGTCCCGGCGGGGACGACGCCCAGGGGCAGGTCGTGGGCCGCGGCGACCTCCGCGGCGAGGTGGACCATCCCGTCCCCGCCGACGACGACGACGGCGTCCGCCCCGGCGGCGGCCACGTGGGCCCGGCGCAGGGAGCCGGAGGCGCTGCTGCCCGTGGCGTCGAAGAAGCGGACCCCGAGGCGGTGCAGCTCCGCGGTGACGGCGCTGGCCGCGCCCCGGCCGCGGCCGGCCCCCGAGGTGGGGTTGGTGAGGAGGCAGACGAGCGGGTCGTCCGCGCTCACGCGCGTCGGCCGGGCGTCGGGGTCGTTCGGCTCACAGCGGGCTGACCTCGTCGTCGGCGAGGTCGGCGTAGCCCTCGCGCTTGGCCCGCCGGCGGTCGAGCAGCATGGAGATGCCGATGGCGAGGAAGAAGAGGGCGCACATGGGCAGGGCGAGGGTGAACATCGCCGTCACCTCGGGGCTCGGCGTCGCGACGGCCGCGAAGGTGAAGCACACGACGACGACCCAGCGCCACGCCTTGAGCATCGTCCGCCCGGCGAGAAGCCCGACCATGTTGAGCGCCACGAGGACCACGGGCAGGAGGAACGCGATGCCGAAGGCGAGGAGGATCCGCATGACGAAGCCCAGGTAGACCTGGGCGTCGACGTAGTTGACGGTGCCGTCGGGGGTGAGGTCGACGAGGAAGGCCACGGCCCGGGGCAGGGCCAGGTAGGCCAGCGCGGCCCCGCCGAGGAAGAGCGGGACGGCGACGACGACGAAGCCGCCCGCGTAGCGCTTCTCCTTGCGCGTGAGGCCGGGGGTGACGAAGGCCCACAGCTGCCAGAGCCAGATCGGGCTCGAGACGAGGATGCCGAGGAAGACCGACACCTTGACCTTGAGGTCGAAGGGGCTCGTGACGCTGTTGAAGTTCAGCTCGATGTCGCCCTCGCGGTTCTGGGCGACGGCGGCCTCCGTCAGCGGGGCGCTGAGCGCCTCGATGGCCGGGTTGTAGAGGAACCAGCCCGCGACCGCCCCGAGGACGACCGCGACCGCGGCGATGACGAGGCGGTTGCGCAGCTCGCGCAGGTGGGACCCGAGCGGCATCCGCCCCTCGGGGTCCCGCTTCGGCCCGCGGCGGCGGCTGGGGGTGCGGAGGGCCACGCTCAGGCGGAGGGGCGGTGGTGCTCGTCGGCGCGGCGGCGCTCGTGCTCGCGCGCCTCGTCGACCGCGCTGCCCTCGAGCGACGCGCGGGGCGCCTCGTCGGCGGCGGACCCGGTCGTGCCGGTCGTGCCCGTGCTGCCCGACGCCGGGGTGTCCTCGTCCCGGAGGCTCTTGACCTCGGTCTTGAAGATCCGCATCGACTTGCCGACGTTGCGCGTGATGTCCGGCAGCCGCTTGGCGCCGAACAGCACGATGATGACGATCAGCAGGATCAGGATGTGCCACGGCTCGGGACGCATGGTGCGGGTCTCCTCGTCACGGTGGTCACGCCGCTGCTCGGCCCGACCGGTCGTCGTCGGCTCTTACCGGTGCAATGTACGCCCGACGAGCCCGGACCGGCGTCGCCGGGCCCGGGTCCGCTGGGCGAGCCGTGCGGTGCGCTCGCGCCGCAGGGCCACGGGGTCGTCGAAGGCGGTGGTGACGACGGGCTCGCGCGGCTGCTCGGCCCGCAGCCGCGTCACCTGCGCGGACAGCTCGGCGGACACGGCGCCCGCCCGGCCGACCTCGGCCAGCACGGCGGTGCCCTTGCGCCACACGCCGAGGCCGAGGCGCACGAGCACGACGGCGGAGACGCCGACGAGCAGCAGCCAGAGCAGCACCCACGCCCACCACGTCACGGGTCGACCCTAGCCGGGCCCGAGGGCGCGTCCCCGGCCGCCGCGAGCGCGGCCCGCGCGGCCGCGGCCACCTCGGCGGCGAGCGCCGGCGGGGAGACCACGCGGGCGGCGCCGCCGAGCCGCAGGACGAGCCGGCGCAGCCAGGCGTCGTCGACGACGCGCAGTCGCACGCGCAGCACGGGCTCGCCGTCGCGGCCCGCGTCGAGCTCGGCGACGTCCTCCACGGGCACCGACTCGGCGACCCACCGCGCCGCCGGCGCGAGGTCGAGCACGACGAGGGGCCCGCGCTCGTCCGGGGCGAAGAGCTCGTCGCCGAAGCGGGCGTCGGCGACGTCGGCGGGCGGCCGCGCCGCGACCTCGAGCTCGTCGGCCGCGAGGACGCGGTCCAGCCGGAAGCGGCGCAGCCCCTGGGACCGGTGGCACCAGGCCTGGAGGTACCAGCGCCCGTCGAGCGTCGCGAGGTCCAGCGGGTCGACGTCGCGCTCGGTCACCTCGTCGCGGGTGGCGACGAGGTAGCGCAGGTGGAGGCGGCGGCCGCGCGCCAGGGCGCCCCGGACGACGGCGAGCACGCCCGGGTCCGCGCCGGCGGTGATGTCGACCTGCACGGACGTGGCCGCGGCCGCGGCGTCCCCCGCGGCGGCCGACAGCTTGGCGAGGGCGCTCTGCACGACGGCGTCCTGCCCTCCCCCGGGCCGCTCGAGGTCGGCGAGGGTGCGCAGGCCGACGAGGAGCGCGAGCGCCTCGTCCTGCCCGAGCCGCAGCGGCCGCGAGATGGCGTCGGCGTTGCCGAGGTAGACCCGGCCCGACTCCCACTCCGCCTCGATGAGGTCGTCGGGCATGTGGCCCGGGGCGCCGCAGACGAAGAGCAGCTCGAGGTCGTCGACGAGCTGGTCGGTGGTGATGGCGAAGTGCCGCGCGGCGTCGTCGAGCGCCACGCCCTGCCGCTCGAGCAGCCACGGGACCATCGCGAGCAGCCGCGAGAGGCGGTCGGCCGCCCCCGCTCCCGGCGCGACCGCGGGCGGGCCGGAGACCCGGCCGCCGCCCGGCCCCGAGCGGGCCGCGGGGCTCACGACGCCACCGCCGCGGCGTCGTCGTGCGCCGCGAGGACGGCCCGCAGGCCCGCCGCGACGGCGTCGCGGAGGTCGGGCGGGTCGAGGACGACGGCGTCGGCACCGAGCGCGGCCACCTCGGCGGCCAGCTCGTCGACGTCGGCGAAGGGCACGTCGACCACCCCGGCGTCCGGGGCGGCCCCGGCCCGCAGCCGCAGGCCGGCGCCGGCGCGGCCGGCGAGGCGGACGCGGGCGGTGCGCTCGGCGGGCTGCTCGGTGCGGCCGCGCACGAGGGCCCGGGCGTCGAGGTCCTCCGGCACGGGCGCCGTCGCGGGCTTCCCCGTGCGCGTCACCGAGGAGGCGACGCGGTCGAGGCGGAAGACGCGCGGGGCCTCCCGGTCGAGGTCGTGCCCCACGAGGTACCACCGGCCGTAGCAGGAGGTGATGGCCCAGGGCTCGACGCGGCGCCGCGCGGTGACGCCCGTGGCCCCCGTCCGGTAGCGGAAGGCGACCGGGGCGCGGTCGCGCGTGGCCGCGTAGAGCGGGCCGAAGGCGGGCTCGGTCGTGCGGACCCGCGGCTCGACGCCGACGAGGGAGGACTCGTCCGGCTCGACGCCGAGGGCGCGCAGCTTGACCAGGGCGCGCGACGCCGGCCCGGCGAGGCTGGCCTGCTGCCACACCCGCGAGGCGAGCCCGAGGACGGCGAGCTCGGCCGGGGTGACGTCGACGGCCGGGAGCTCCCAGGCGTCCCGGTCGACGCGGTAGCCCACCTCGTCCTCGAACCACGCCTCGTCGCTGCCGGTGACGAGGGGGACGCCCAGGTCGCGCAGCTCTTCCTTGTCGCGCTCGAACATCCGGTCGAAGGCCTCGTCGGTCGCCGCGGCGGCGTACTGGGGCACGGCCTGGCGGATCTGGTCCTTGCGCAGCCGGCGACGGGTCGACAGCAGCGCGATGACGAGGTTGAGCAGGCGCTCGGTGCGCTCGGCGGCAGCCACCCGGCGACGCTACCCGAGCCGGGGGGCGCTCCCCCCTAGCGTCGGGGCGTGGACGAGCGCGAGGGCGGCGACGGGGCGACGACGACGGACGACGGGGCGGGCGTCCGGCGCGGCCTCGTGCACTGGCGGCGCGGGCGCGTGCACCGCCTCGTGCGCGAGTGGCCCGGGGCGCGCGAGGTCGAGGTCGACCTCGACGTGCCGCTCCCCCGGCTCGGTGGGGCCCCCGACGAGGAGGCGGCGCGAGAGGGTGCGGCCGACCGGGTCCGCGCCGTGGCGCTCGTCGACGTCGTCGGCGCCCCCGAGCCCGGTGACGCCGTGGTCCTCAGCGTCTCGGCGCTCGCGCGGGGCCTCGGCACGGGCGGGTCCGCGGGCGTCGTCGCGCTGCCGGACCGGCTGCCCGCCGACCCGCCGCCCGCACCGGGCCACCTCGTCAAGGCCCGCTACACCCCGCTGCAGGCCATGGTCCTCGGCGTCGACGAGCAGGAGTCGCCGCACCACGGGGCGCTCGTGGACGCCGACGACCTCGGCGGGCTGCCGGTCGTCGTCGCGGACCTGCACTCCGCGCTCCCCGCCGTCCTCGCGGGGTGGCGCGCCGGTAGGGCGGCGGCAGGGCTCGGGCCGGGCCGGTGCGTCTACGTCATGACGGACGGCGGCGCGCTGCCGGCGGCGCTGTCGCGCACGACGGCGGGCCTGCGGGCCGCGGGCTGGCTCGACGCCGTCGTGTCGACGGGGCAGTCCTTCGGCGGTGACGTGGAGGCGGTGACCCTCCACACGGGGCTGCTGGCCGCCCGACATGTGCTCGGCGCCGACCTCGTCGTCGTCGCGCAGGGCCCCGGCAACCTCGGGACGGGCACCCGGTGGGGCTTCTCGGGGGTGGCGTGCGGCGAGGCCGTCAACGCCGTCGCGACGCTCGGCGGGCGACCCCTGGCCTCGCTGCGGGTGTCCGGGGCGGACGCCCGCGAGCGGCACCGGGGCGTCTCGCACCACTCGCTGACCGCCTACGGGCGGGTGGCGCTGGCGGCCGCCGACGTCGTCGTGCCGCGGCTCGGCGGGGCGCTCGGCGAGCGGGTGCGGGAGCAGGCCCGGGCGCTCGGCCCGGACGGGGGCGGGCGCCACCGCCTCGTCGAGGTGGACGTCGAGGGGCTCGACGTCGCCCTGGCGGCCAGCCCGGTGGGGCTGTCGACGATGGGGCGCGGGCCGGACGTCGACCCGGCGCCCTTCCTCGCTGCGGCGGCGGCGGGCCGGGAGGCGGCCTCCCCCACGACGGGGTGAGACGACGCCGCCCGCCGGCCCGGGAGGTCCCGGGACGGCGGTCGGTCGGTCGGCGGGTCAGGAGACCCCGGCGAGGTCCACGACGAAGACGAGCGTCTCGCCGGGGGCGATGACGGGCGGGGCGCCACGGTCGCCGTAGCCGAGGTGCGGCGGGATGGTGATGCGCCGGCGGCCGCCGACGCGCATGCCCTGGATCCCGGTGTCCCACCCGGAGATGACCTGGCCGGCGCCGAGCCGGAAGGACAGCGGCTGGCCGCGGTCGTACGACGCGTCGAACTGCTGCTGCGTCGACCACGAGACGCCGACGTAGTGCGCGTGGACGGTCCGGCCGGCGGTGGCCTCCTCGCCGTCGCCGACGACGAGGTCCTCGAGCTCGAGGTCGGCGGGCGGGTCGCCGGCGGGGATCTGGACGTCGGGCTTGTCGGTCACGGGCACCTCCGGGTGCGTGGGGTCGGTCGGGACGGCCGGGCGGGGCGCCCGGCGGGGGCGGCGTCAGCGCGCGGTGGGCACCGCGGCGAGGACGTCGACGACGAAGACGAGCGTGGAGCCGGCGGGGATGGCGCCCTGCTCGTTGTCGCCGTAGGCGGTGTCGGGCGGGGCCACGACCATGACCTGGCTGCCGACGGGCACGCCCTGCAGGCCCTGGTCCCAGGCCGGGATGACCTGGCCGGCGCCGACGGCGAAGACGAACGGCGGGCGGTCGTCCACCCAGGCGGAGTCGAAGGGCTCGGTCTCGCCCCAGACGACCCCGCTGTAGCGGACGGCGACGGTGTCGCCCTCGGCGACGGGCTCGCCCGTGCCCTGCACGAGCGTCTCGACGCGGAGCTCGGTGGGCGGGTCGCCCTCGGCGGCGCCGATGGTCGGCGCACCGTCCTCGGCCCGCTCGACCGACGGCAGGCCCTCGGGGACGGCGACCTCCTCGCCCTCCGCGCGCTCGAGCGGCGTGCTGGCGCCCTCGATGTCGATGAGGAGGACGACGGAGCCGTCGCCCGTGGTCGTCGACGTCTGCGGGGTCTGCACGGGGAAGTCCTCGGGCGCCACGGCGACGAGCACGCGGGAGCCGACCTGCTGGCCGACGACGCCGGTGACGAGGCCCTGGACCGTCGTGCCGGGGTCGGCGAGGAGGCCGAGCTGGGTCGGCGAGCCGTAGGTCGACTGCAGCGTGTCGCCGGTCCCGCCGGAGACGGCGAGCACGTCCATCGAGACCAGGTCGCCCTCGGCGACGACCGGCGCGTCGGCGTCCTCGGGCTCGTCGATCACCTTCACGTCGGTCGTCGTCACGCTGAGCGGCGCGTCGACCTCGAGCGTCGGCGCGTCGGGCTCGCCGACGACCTCGACCTGGCTGAAGGGGTCGGACGTCTCCGGCTGGTCGGCGTCGGTGCCGCTGCTGTCGTCGCCGCAGCCGGAGAGGACGAGCACGAGCGCGGCGGCGCCGGCGGTGACCGCCAGGGCCGGGCGTCGGGACGCGGGGCGGCCGGGCCGGGGGGACCGGGCGGGCCGGTGCAGCAGGTGTCGCACGGGGACCTCTCGTCGGGCCGGGCTCGTGCCCGGCGGTCGGGCCGGCGACGTCGCCGGCCGCCCGCACGGTAGCCCGGGCCCCTGGGGGGCCGCTCGGAGGGAGATCCGTGGCGGCGGGGCGCGGGGGGCGGTCGTCGCCCGCTCAGACGGCCGCGATGAGCCGCTCGACCCGCTCGTCCACGCTGGCGAAGGGGTCCTTGCAGAGCACCGTCCGCTGGGCCTGGTCGCCGAGCTTGAGGTGCACCCAGTCCACCGTGAAGTCGCGCCCGGCGGCCGTCGCGGCGCGGACGAAGTCGCCCCGCAGCCGGGCCCGCGTGGTCTGCGGGGGCACGGTGCGCGCGTCCTCGACGTCGGCGTCGGTCGTCACCCGGTCGACGAGGCCCCGCTCGGCCAGGCGGTGGTAGAGCCCCCGGGTGCGCGAGACGTCGTGGTAGGCGAGGTCGAGCCGGGCGACCCGGGCGCTGGCGAGCGTGAGGTCGTGCTTGTGCAGGTAGCGCTCGACGAGCCGCTTCTTGATGGCCCAGTCCAGCTCGCGGTCCACGAGCGAGGTGTCCCCCGTGGCCACCGCCCGTAGGCCGCGCTCCCACAGGTCGAGGACGGCCTTCGTCGTCGCCGTGACCTCACCGGCGTCGCCGCGCTCGACGAAGGCGCGCGCCCGCTCGAGGAACTCGCCCTGGATGTCGAGCGCGCTGAGCCGCCGGCCCCCGGCGGTGCGCAGCGGGCGGCGGCCGGTGAGGTCGTGGCTCACCTCGCGGATGGCCCGGATCGGGTTCTCCAGGGCCATGTCCCGCAGCGGCGCCCCCGCCTCGAGCATCCGCAGGACGAGGTCGACGGCGCCCACCTTGAGCATCGTCGTCGGCTCGGCCATCGACGAGTCGCCGACGATGACGTGCAGGCGGCGGTAGTGCTCGGCGTCCGCGTGCGGCTCGTCGCGGGTGTTGATGATGGGCCGCGAGCGCGTCGTCGCGCTCGAGACGCCCTCCCAGATGTGGTCGGCCCGCTGGGAGAAGGCGTAGCTGGCGCCCCGTGGCGTCTGCAGCACCTTCCCCGCGCCCACGAGCACCTGCCGGGTGACGAGGAAGGGGATGAGGACGTCCGACAGCGCGCTGAACTCCCCCGCCCGCGGCACGAGGTAGTTCTCGTGGCAGCCGTAGGAATTGCCGGCGGAGTCCGTGTTGTTCTTGAAGAGGAAGATCTCCCCCGTCGTGCCCTCCTCGGCGAGACGCGCCTCGGCGTCGGCCACGAGCCCCTCGAGGATGCGCTCGCCGGCCCGGTCGTGGACGACGAGCTGGGTGACGTCGTCGCACTCGGGCGTCGCGTACTCGGGGTGCGAGCCGACGTCGAGGTAGAGCCGTGCCCCGTTGCCGAGGAAGACGTTGCTCGACCGGCCCCACGCGACGACGGTGCGGAAGAGGTAGCGCGCCACCTCGTCCGCCGTGAGCCGCCGTGAGCCCTCGGTGACGCAGGTGATGCCGTACTCCGTCTCCAGCCCGAAGATGCGGCGCTCCATGGCGCGACCCTACGTCCGGGCCCGTCGCCCGGTCGGCGGCACGCTCAGCCCGCCGCCGGCCCGGAGGGCCGGTCGTCCGGCAGGCCCGGGTGGGCGCGGTCGGCGACCTGGGCGGCCCCGGGCGGCGGCGCCACCTCGGGGGCCGGCGGCGCGTCGGCCGTCGGGTCCTCGGTCGACAGCAGCCGGTCCAGCAGCGGGCCCGTGAGCCGGCGGAACGAGCGCCGCGGGAGGCCGCGCTCGAGCACGGCGACCTCCAGCGACGCGGCCGTGAGCTCCCGGGCCGGGCCCGCGGCGGCGGCGGCCGGGTCCGTGGCCAGGACGCGGCGCGCCAGGGCCAGCGCGTCGCCCAGCCGCAGGTCGGCGCGCCACCCCTCGGCGAGCACCCCCGCCAGGGCCTCGGACGCCCCGCCGATGACGACGGCACCGCGCTCGTCGGCCACCGACCCGTCGTAGGTGAGCCGGTAGACCTGGTCGTCGTCGGGCGTGGCGCCGACCTCGGCGACGACGATCTCGACCTCGAGCGGCTTGCTCTCCGTCGTGAAGACGCTGCCCAGCGTCTGCGCGTAGGCGTTGGCGAGGCCGCGGGCCGTGACGTCGGCCCGGTCGTAGGAGTACCCGCGCAGGTCGGCGTAGCGCACGCCCGCCACCCGCAGGTTCTCGAACTCGTTGTACTTGCCGACGGCGGCGAAGGCGATGCGGTCGTAGATCTCGCTGACCTTGTGCAGCGCCCGGGAGGGGTTGTCGGCGACGAGCGCGATGCCCGCGTCGTAGCCCAGGACGACGACCGAGCGGCCGCGGGCGATGCCCTTGCGCGCGAAATCCGCCCGGTCGCGCATGAGCTGCTCGGGCGAGACGTAGAACGGCTGCGTCACGGCTGCGTGTCCTCCTCGTGGCGGGCGGTGCGGGCGGCGAGCACCTCGCGGGCGACGGCGAGCACCCGCTCGTCCGGCACGCGCCGGTACCCGGCCTCGTCGACGACGGCGACGACCGGCACGACCCCGCGGACGAGATCGACGCCGCCGGTGGCGGAGTCGTCGTCCGCCGCGTCGTGGAGCGCCTCCACGGCGGTGGCGACGGCGTCGTCCACCCCGCGGGTGGGCCGGTGCAGCTTCTTGAGCGCGCCCTTGGCGAAGACAGAGCCGGAGCCGACGGAGTGGTGCCCGCGCTCCTCGTAGCGGCCGCCCGTGACGTCGTAGCTGAAGATCCGCCCGCGGCCCAGGGCGGCGTCGTAGCCGGCGAACAGCGGCACGACGGCCAGGCCCTGCATCGCGAGGCCGAGGTTGCCGCGCACCATCGCCGACAGCCGGTTGGCCTTGCCGTCGAGGGAGAGGACGGCGCCCTCGATCTTCTCGAAGTGCTCGAGCTCGACCTGGAACAGCCGCACCATCTCCACGGCGATCCCGGCCGTGCCCGCGATGCCGACGCACGAGTGCGCGTCCGCGGGGAAGACCTTCTCGATCTCGCGGTGCGCGATGGTCGAGCCGGCGGTGGCCCGGCGGTCGCCCGCCATGACGACGCCGCCGGGGTAGGTGAGGGCGACGATCGTCGTCGCGTGCGGCGGGTCGAGCTCCGGCGGCAGCGCCCCGGCGGGCAGCGGGCGCCGGCCCGGCAGCAACGAGGGGTCGGTCCCGGCCACGAGGTCGACGAAGGAGGCGGCGCCGGCGACGTGGAAGGCCGCGGGCAGGCGGCCCGACGGGCCTCCGGGGGGCGGGACGGGAGCGGCGGGCATCACCCGGACGACCCTAGCCACGGCCCCCGACGGCGGGCCCGCCGAGAGGCGGACCCGATCTCCCGCCGTCGCCGCGGCGGCGGGCCGGGCGCGCCCACCCCGACGTCGCTGCCGACGTCGTGCCAGCGGGTTTTCCTCGTTCGACTTCGGCAGCGAAGTCGTCCCGGGAGGCCTTCCCCGTTCGACTTTGGCAGTGAAGTCGGGCCAGGAGACGTCTTCCGTTCGACTTTGGCAGCGAAGTCGCGCCAGGAGACGTCTCCCGTTCGACTTTGGCAGCGAAGTCGGCTCAGTAGACGTCTCCCGTTCGACGTCGGCAGCGACGTCGGGTCAGGAGACGTCGCCCGTTCGACGTCGGCAGCAGAGGTGGGACCGTGGCCGACGGCCGCCGCGCCGGGGTCCGGCCGGAGCGGCTACTCGCCGCCCTTCTGGACGAAGGAGCGGACGAAGGTCTCGGCGTTGGCCTCGAGGACGTCGTCGATCTCGTCGAGGAGGTCGTCGACCTCGCTGTCGGACGCGGACGTCGTCGCGGCCCCGGCCGCCGGTGCCGGGGGCACGGGCTCGACGACCTCGTCGGTCTCGACCTCGCGCCGCTCGTGCCTGCGCTGCTCCTGGCCTGCCATGGCTGCTCCCGTGCTCGGGGCCCGTGCGGGCCGCCCGTGCCGACGTCGCCGATGGTAGGCCCGCCGGGGTCCCGGTCACCGGGGGGACGGAGAGGACGGAGAGGACGGGCGGTCGGTCAGGACGCCGGGCGCCCGCCGGTGAGGGCGGCCACGAGGTCTGCCGCGGTGCCGCAGCGGTCGAGCAGCGCGCCGACGGCGGCCCGCGTCCCCCGCAGCGGCTCGAGGACGGGCACGCGCTGCAGCGACGTCCGGCCGGGCACGTCGAGGACCACGGAGTCCCAGCTGGCCGCGGCCACGGCGTCGCCGTAGCGGCGCACGCACTCCCCGCGGAACCAGGCGCGCGTGTCCTCCGGCGGCGTCGTCACCGCGTGCGCCACCTCCGCGGGCGTGTGCAGCGTCTCGACCGCGCCCCGGCCCACGAGCCGGGCGTGCAGGCCGCGCTCGGGACGGAGGTCGGCGTACTGGATGTCGATGAGGTGCAGCCGGGCGGCGTCCCAGGACAGGTCCTCCCGGCGCCGGAACCCCTCGAGCAGCCGCAGCTTGGCCACCCAGTCGAGCCGGTCGGCGCACCGCAGCGGGTCGGCCTCGAGGTCGGTGAGGACCTGCTCCCAGCGGTCGAGGACCTCGGCGGTGTCCGGGTCGACGGCGTCGCCCTGGCGCCGCGCCACGAAGGCCCGGGCGGCCTCGAGGTGGCGCCACTGGAGCTGGACGGCGGTGAGCCGCTCCCCCGTGCGCAGCGTCAGCAGGTGCTGCAGCGACGGGTCGTGGCTGACGGCGCGGACGGCGGCCACGGGCTGCTCGACCGACAGGTCCGGCATCTCGCCGGCCTCGACCATGGCGAGGACGAGCGACGTCGTGCCGGTCTTGAGCAGCGTCGCGACGGGGCTGAGGTTGGCGTCGCCGACGATGACGTGGAGCCGCCTCCAGAGCTCCGCGGTCGCGTGCGGCTCGTCGCGCGTGTTGACGAGGGGCCGCTTGAGCGTCGTCTCGAGGCCCACCTCGGTCTCGAAGAAGTCCGCGCGCTGGCTCAGCTGGAAGCCGGTCTGCTCGCCGGTCTGGCCCCGGCCCACCCGGCCCGCGCCCGCGACGACCTGACGGCTGACGAAGAAGGGCACGAGCGCCCGCACGAGGTCCCGGAACGGGACGGACCGCGGGACGAGGTAGTTCTCGTGCGTACCGTACGAGGCGCCCTTGCCGTCGGTGTTGTTCTTGTAGAGGACGAGCTCGCCGAGGCCCGGGGACGCCGAGACGCGGCGCATCGCCTCGCGGGCGACCTCGTCGCCGGCGAGGTCCCACAGGACGGCGTCGCGCGGCGTCGTCACCTCGGGGCCCGAGTACTCGGGGTGCGCGTGGTCGACGTAGAGGCGGGCGCCGTTGGTGAGGACGGTGTTGGCCAGGCCCGCCTCCTCGAGCTCCTCGGCGACGTGGAGGCCGGCCGACGGGCGCACCTCGGCGGCCACGTCGGGCGGGACGTCGGTGAGCTGGCTGGCGTGGGCGCGGGCCCGGTCGAGCTCGAAGCCCCGGGCGTCGCGCAGCGGCGCCTCGTCCGCGTAGTCCCACCGCGTGGGCCGCCGGCCCCGGCGCACGGGGCCGGACCCCGGGGCGGGCTGGGCGTACGCGGCGACGACACGGCCGGACAGGACGACGGCGCTCGCCCCCGGCTCGCCCGGCGCGCTGATGCCGAACTCCGTCTCCAGGCCCATGACCCGGCGGACGCCGCCGTCACGGCCCCACGGGCCGTCGGCGCGGCCGCCGGTGCCCGGGCTGCGGCCCGCGGCGGGGGCCGGGCCGGCGTCGTCGGTCGGACCGGCCGTGGCGGCGTCGCTGCTCATCACGGCGAGCCTACGGTGGCCCCGTGAGCCGCCGCCCGTCCCGCCGTCCCTCCCCCGCCGCGCCGTCGGCACCGGCGCGCCCGCCCGCCGCCGGGCTGGCGGTCGACCTCGTGGCCGTCCTCGTCTTCGCCCTCGTCGGCCGGGCCTCGCACGCGGGCGACGGCGCGGGCACCGGCCTCGGGACGGTGCTGCTCGTGGCGCTGCCGTTCTGGGTCGGCGTCGTGCTGGCGTGGGCGCTGCCGCGGGTGCACCGCGACCCCACGCGCCTCGTGCCGGCGGGCGTGCTCGTGCTGGCGGGCGCCGTCGTCGTCGGGGCGGTGCTGCGCCTCGCGAGCGGGCAGGGCGCGCCCGCCCCCTTCCTCCTCGTGACGACGCTCGTCCTCGCCGTGCTGCTGCTCGGCTGGCGGGCGATCGCCCGGGTCGCGGCCCGCCGCGCCGGCTGACGCGGCGGGCCCGCGGGTCAGAGGTACTGGCCGGGGCTCGTCACCGTGTCGATCGAGCGGCCGGCCTCGGTGCCCTTCTTGCCGTGGAGAATCGTGCGGATGTAGACGATCCGCTCGCCCTTCTTGCCGGAGATCCGCGCCCAGTCGTCGGGGTTGGTCGTGTTGGGCAGGTCCTCGTTCTCCTTGAACTCGTCGACGCAGGCGACGAGCAGGTGGTCGACGCGCAGGCCCTTCGTGCCGGTCGTGAGGAAGTCCTTGATGGCCGTCTTCTTCGCGCGGTCGACGATGTTCTGGACCATGGCGCCGGAGTTGAAGTCCTTGAAGTAGAGGACCTCCTTGTCGCCGCCCGCGTAGGTGACCTCGAGGAACTGGTTCTCCTCGTCCTCGCTGTACATCCGCTCGACCGTCGCGGCGATCATCGCCTGGACGGTGCGGTCGGGGTCCCCGTCGTGGTGCGCCAGGTCGGTCGGGTGGAGCGGCAGGTCGGGCGTCAGGTACTTGGCGAAGATCTCCTTGGCGCCCTCCGCGTCCGGCCGCTCGACCTTGATCTTCACGTCGAGGCGACCGGGCCGCAGGATCGCCGGGTCGATCATGTCCTCGCGGTTGGAGGCGCCGATGACGATGACGTCGTCGAGGCGCTCGACGCCGTCGATCTCCGCGAGGAGCTGGGGGACGATCGTCGTCTCGACGTCGGAGCTGACCCCCGAGCCGCGGGTGCGGAACAGCGACTCCATCTCGTCGAAGAAGACGACGACGGGGTGGCCCTCGCTCGCCTTCTCGCGGGCGCGGGCGAAGATGAGCCGGATGTGCCGCTCGGTCTCGCCGACGTACTTGTTGAGGAGCTCGGGACCCTTGACGTTGAGGAAGTAGCCGGCCGTCACCTCGCGCCCGTCGCGCTCGGCGGACTGCTGCGCGAGCGAGTGCGCCACCGCCTTGGCGATGAGCGTCTTGCCGCACCCGGGCGGGCCGTAGAGGAGCACGCCCTTGGGCGCCTTGAGGCCGTGCTCGCGGAAGAGGTCGGGGTGCTTGAACGGCAGCTCGACGGCGTCGCGGATGACCTCGATCTGCGCGCCGAGCCCGCCGATGTCCGCGTACTCGACGTCGGGGACCTCCTCGAGGACGAGCTCCTCGACCTCGGCCTTCGGCACCACCTCGTGGACGTAGCCCGAGCGCCCCTCGAGCACGAGGGCGTCACCGGCCTTGAGGCGGCGGCCCACGAGCGGGGCGGCGAGGTGCACGACGCGCTCGTCGTCGCCGTGCGCGACGACGAGGGCGCGGTCGCCGTCGAGGTGCTCCTTGAAGGTGACGACCTCGCCCGCGCGCTCGTAGCCGCGCAGCGCCACGACGTTGAGGGCCTCGTTGAGCTCGACCTCCTGGCCGGGGCCGAGGTCGGCGACGTCGAGGGCGGCCGACAGCGCGACGCGCATCTTCCGTCCCTGGTGGAGGACGTCGACGCTCCCCTCCCCGGACGGGCCGAGGTAGGTGGCGTAGCCGCTGGGGGGCTGGGCGAGGCGCTCGACCTCGCCGCGCAGCGCGACGAGCTGCTCCCGCGCGTCCCCGAGGGTGCGCACGAGGCGCTCGTTGCGGGCCGCCAGCTCGCCCACCTGGTCCTGCAGCGCGCGGACCCGGGCCGGGCCGGCGGCCCACAGCCGGGGCTCGGGGGACGAGGGCGCGCCGCCCGCGGCGGCGTCCTGCCGTCCGGGCTCGGGGCGCGGGTCCTCGGGCTGGGTGGGCTGGCTGTCCACGGGCACACCTCCGGGCGGGGCCGCCGGCGGCGCAGCCGCACCGCCGGCTCGGGTGGCGACGCCGCGACAGTAGCCCGGCCCCCCGACGACGGGACGGCCCCCCGCCGGGTCCGGACCCGACCGGCCCCCTGCGCCCGGGGGCGCCGGGCCGGACCGGGGAGCCTGCTGCACGGTGCGGCGTCGACCGGGGAGCGTGGTGCACCGCTCCGGGGGCTGCGGCCTTGCCGGGTGCTCCCCGGTCGCCGTCCGGGCGTGCACGAGGCTCCGCGGTCGGCCGCGCTCGGCTGACGCGGACGTCGACGTCGCGGCCCGTCGGCAGGCGACGGCCCGCCGAGCGGCTCAGGCCTCGGCGTCGTCCCCGTCCTCGGCGCTCCCGCCGTCCGCGCCGTCCCCGCCGGACACCGGGCGCCCCTTCGTCACGTCGCGCCGGACGCGGCGCACCTTCTTGTCGGACACGGCGCGCTCGCCGAGCGCCTCGGGGGTCCACTCCTCGCCCGCGTCCCAGGCGCCCGTCGTGGGGTCGACCTCGTCGACCGCGCCGGCCGGCTCGGTCCGCTCCCCCGCCGCGCCCTGGCGCGCGCCCGGCGTCGAGGCGGACGAGCCCTTGGCCGGGCGACGGCGGCGCAGCGGGGCGACGACGCCCTCGGCCATCCGCCGGGTCGTGAGGAGGAAGCCGGTGTGCCCGACCATCCGGTGCTGCGGGCGCACGGCCAGGCCCTCGAGGTGCCAGCCGCGGACCATCGACTCCCACGCGGACGGCTCGGTCCAGCGCCCGTCGGCCCGGAGGTCCTCGGCTGTGCGCGAGAGCTGGGTGGCCGTGGCGACGTAGCAGATGAGCACCCCGCCGGGCGCGAGGACACCGGCGACGGCGTCCAGGCACTCCCAGGGCGCGAGCATGTCGAGGACGACGCGGTCCACGCTGCCGGGCTCCTCGGCCGCGGGCAGCGCCTCGGCGAGGTCGCCGACGGTGATGCGCCAGGCCGGGTGCGGGCCGCCGAAGAACCCCTCGACGTTGGCGCGGGCGATGTCGGCGAAGTCCTCGCGCCGCTCGAAGGAGTGCAGCGAGCCGCTGTCCCCCACGGCGCGCAGCAGCGACATGCTCAGCGCGCCGGAGCCGACGCCCGCCTCGACGACGCGGGCGCCGGGGTAGATGTCGGCCATCGCGACGACCTGGCCGGCGTCCTTGGGGTAGACGACGGCGGCCCCGCGCGGCATCGACAGCACGTGGTCGGCCAGCAGCGGGCGGAGGGCGAGGTAGTCGACGAGCGCGGTGCTCGTGACGACGACGCCCTCGGGACCGTCGATGAGGTCGTCGTGCTTCACGTGCCCGCGGTGGGTGTGCCACTGCCCGCCCGCCCGCAGCGTGATGGTGTGCAGCTTCCCGCGCGGGTCGGTCAGCTGGACGCGCTCGCCCTCGCGGAGCAGCCCGCGCCGCTGGGACGCGCCCACCGCCTCGGGGCGGGATCCCTCCGTCACGGCCCGGCTCTCCTCGACGCTCACGCGGCTCCCTCCCGACGGGCGGCGGCGACGACGTCGCGACCGCGCAGCACCCCGACGACGCGGCCGGCGGCGTCGACGACGGCGGCCACCTCGTTCCCTGTCACCGCGTCGGGGTGGCCCCCGGCGCGGGCGAGCAGCTCGACCAGGCCCTGGCCGGCGGCGGACGAGGGGACCGGCGGACCGGCCAGGCCCACGGCCACCGACGCGGCCGGGACGACCTCCCAGCGCTCCCGCGGCACGCGCGAGACGGCGTCGCGGTCGACGAGCGCCACCGGACGGCCGTCCGGGGCGACGAGGACGACCTCGGCGGCGCCCGCGGCGTCGGCCGCCCGGGTGACCTCGGCGACGACGGCCCCGGCCGGCACCCCGACCGCCGGCACCTGCAGCGCCTGCGCCCGCAGCGAGGCCACGCGGCCCCGGAGCCGCGCGTCGCGCAGGACGGCGGTGGCACCCGTCCACAGCGTCCCGGCCACGAGCACCGCCCACACAGCGAGGAGCAGCGAGGGCCGGTCGCCGCGCAGCAGCGGCAGGCCGAGCAGGACGACGACGGCCACGACGGCGAGGACGCGCCCCGCCCACGCCGCGACGACGGTGGCGCGCAGCCGGTCCCCCGTCACGGCCCACACGGCGGCCTCGAGGACCCGCCCCCCGTCGAGGGGCAGGCCGGGCAGCGCGTTGAAGACCGCGACGAAGAGGTTGGCGAGCGCCAGGGCCGACAGCAGCAGCCACGGCAGCCCCCCGGGCTCGGCGGGCAGCACGAGCAGCCCGCCGAGACCGGCGAGCGCGAGGTTCGACAGCGGCCCCGCGGCCGAGACGAGGGCGCTGCGGCCGGGCGACGACGCCTCCGTGGCGAAGGTCGTGTGCCCGCCCCAGAGGGTGAGGACGATGCGGGTCGGCGGCAGGCCGACCGACCTCGCCGTGACGGCGTGCGCGACCTCGTGCACGAGCACGGACAGCGCGAGCACCACGGCGTAGGTCAGCGCGACGACGACGGAGCCGGCGCTGCCGAGGCCGGGCGCCGTCCGCGCCACGACGGGCGCGAAGAGCAGCGTGACGACGACCGCGATGACGACCCACGAGCGGGCCAGGTACAGCGGCACGCCGGCCACGGTGCCGAGCCGCCAGCCCTCGGGGTCGCGGGTCGGTGCGCCCGCGGCCGGGGGCTCGGGTCGGGCGGCGGGGGCGTGCACCGGGCGAGCCTACGGGCGGGGCGGGGCGGGCCCGTCACCGTCCAGCGTCGCCCCCGGCGTCGCCCCCGCCCGGCCCGTGGCCGGCGACCAGCCGAGCGCCGGGCCGAGGGAGGTCGCGAGGTCGGTGAGCAGCTGGACGTAGTCCTCGTGCTCGAAGCCGAAGGGCAGGGCGAAGGCGACCTCGTCGACGAGGGCGAAGGCCTCGTGCGCGTGCAGCCGCTCCGCGATCTCCTCCGAGGTCCCGACGAGGTCGGGCGCGAAGAGGAGCCGGCCCGGGCCCTGCGGCGCCGTCGTCCGCGGCAGCCGGGCCTCGGCGTAGGCGCGGTACCGCGCGCGCTGGGCCGGCGACGCGGAGTCGGTGGGGACGACGACGAGGCCCTGCGAGACACGGCCGGCCGGGTGCAGGGCGCGGTAGGCGCGCACCTGCTCGGCCTGCTGCGCCGCGAAGTCGGCGGACGTCGCGCCGGTGAGGACGCTCGACGTCAGCAGGTGCAGGCGCTGCTCCGCGGCCCAGGTGGCCGAGCGCAGGCTGCCCGCGCCGTACCAGACGCGGTCGCGCAGGCCGGGGCTGTGCGGCTGGACCCGCGACGAGTACACCTCGGCGCCGAGGGTCGCGGCGGGCGCCACCGGCTCCCCGGCCACCATGGCGAGGAAGCGGCTCACGCGCTCGTAGCCGAGGTCCTCGACGTCCGCGGTCGCCGGGTAGAGGGCGTCCTTGACGTCGTCCCAGCGCATCGGCGGGCCGGCGCTGAGGCCCGCCTCGACCCGCCCGCCCGAGAGGACGTCGACGGTCGCGAGGTCCTCGGCGAGCCGCAGCGGGTTCTCCCAGGCGATGGGCGTCACCGCGGTCCCGAGCCGCAGGCGGGACGTCCGCTGCGAGGCCGCGGCCATGACGGCGACGGGCGAGGAGACCCCGTGCTGCAGGTGGCGGTGGCGCAGCCACGCGCTGTCGAGGCCGAGCTCCTCCGCCAGCTCGAGCTGCACGAGCAGCGCCTCGAGCCCGGGACCGGGGTCGTCGCCGTCGAAGGTGCCGATGGTGAGGAAGCCGAGCTGCTGCAGGGGGACGTCGCGCGCGGGCACGTCCGCCGCAACCCGCCCCGGCCGCGGACCCTTCCCTCGCCGGGGCGGGGGGCGGTCCGCGGCCGGGGCGACCTCAGCCCGCGGCGGGCGCGGCGGCGGGGGCGGCCGTCGTGGCCGTCGGGTCGTGCGCGGCGGCCGAGGCCACGACCTTCCCGTCGCGGACGTCCTCGGCCCAGTGGCACGCGACGACGTGGCCGGGCGCCAGCTCCCGCAGCGCCGGCACCTCGTCGTGGCACCGGGTCGCCTGCCGGAACGGGCACCGCGTGTGGAAGCGGCAGCCGGACGGCGGTGCCGCCGGGCTGGGCAGGTCGCCGGACAGGAGGATGCGCTCGCGCGCGTCCTCGTGCGCGGGGTCCGGCACGGGGATGGCCGACATCAGCGACAGCGTGTACGGGTGCAGCGGCTGCGCGTAGAGGTCGTCGCTGGGGGCCTGCTCGACGACGACGCCGAGGTACATGACCCCGACGACGTCGCTGATGTGGCGCACGACGGCGAGGTCGTGGGCGATGACGAGGTACGTCAACCCCAACCGGTCCTGGAGGTCCTCGAGGAGGTTGACGACCTGCGCCTGCACCGACACGTCGAGGGCGCTGACGGGCTCGTCGGCGACGACGAGGTCGGGCGAGAGCGCCACCGCCCGGGCGATGCCGATGCGCTGGCGCTGGCCGCCCGAGAACTCGTGCGGGTAGCGGGCCGCCGCGGACGCCGGCAGGCCGACGACCTCGAGCAGCTCGCGGACGCGGGCGTGCCAGGCCGCCTTCCCCCCGGGCACGCCGTGGGCCCGCAGCGGCTCGGTGAGCAGGCTCTCGACGCTCTGCCGCGGGTCGAGGCTCGCCATCGGGTCCTGGAAGACCATCTGCATGCGCGACCGGAGGGTCCGCAGGTCGCGCCTGCCCAGGGCGAGGACGTCCTGCCCGTCGAGCTCGACGGTGCCGGCGGTCGGCTCCTCGAGCCGCAGCACGGCGCGGCCGAGGGTGGACTTGCCGCAGCCCGACTCGCCGACGAGGCCGTACGTCTGCCCCCGCCGCAGGTCGAGGTCGACGCCGTCGACGGCGCGCACGTGCCCGACCGTCCGGTCGAGCAGCAGGCCGCGGCGGATCGGGAAGTGCACCTGCAGGCCGCGCACGCGCAGGAGGACGTCGTCGTCCCGCGCGGCGTCGCCCGTGCCGGTCGTGGGCCGGGCCCCGGGCGCCGCGCTCATGCGCCCGCCCCCGCGGCGGCCGGCTGCGGCAGCGCCGGGTGGGCGCACCGCACGAGGTGGTCGGCGGGCAGCGCGGCCGGGACGGCCAGCGCGAGCCCCGGGTCGTCGCACCCGGCGCCCGCGTGCGGGCACCGCGGCGCGAAGGCGCACGCCCGCGACCACGGGACGGTGTCCCGCGGCGTCCCGGGGATGGGCCGCAGCGGCTCGCCGCGCGGGGTGTCCAGGCGGGGCACCGAGGCGAGGAGGCCCTCGGTGTACCGGTGCGCCGGCCGCGCGAAGAGCTCCTTCCGCCGGGCGGTCTCGACGACACGGCCGGCGTACATGACGGTGACGTCGTCGCAGAGGCCCGCGACGACGCCGAGGTCGTGGGTGATGAGGAGCATCGCCGTGCCCGACCCCGTGACGAGGACCTTGAGCAGCTCGAGGACCTGCGCCTGGATCGTCACGTCGAGGGCCGTCGTCGGCTCGTCGGCCACGAGCAGGCGCGGCTTGCAGGCGAGCGCGATGGCGATGAGCGCGCGCTGCCGCATGCCGCCGGACAGCTGGTGGGGGTAGTCGCGCAGGCGGCGCCGCGGGTCGGGGATCCCGACGCGGCGCAGGAGGTCCTCGGCCTCGTCGCGGGCGGCGCCGCGGTCGGCGTCGGTGTGCGCGCGCAGCACCTCGGTGACCTGGGTGCCGATGGGCACGACGGGGTTGAGCGACGTCATCGGGTCCTGGAAGACCATCGACATCTGGGCCCCGCGCAGCGAGGCCACGCGCTTCGGCGACGCGCCGACGAGCTCCTCGCCGGCGAGGCGCACCGAGCCGGTGACGACGGCGCTGCGCCGCGGCAGCAGCCCCATGACGGCGAGCGACGTGACGGACTTGCCGCTGCCGGACTCCCCCACGAGGCCCATGACCTCGCCGGGGCGGACGGTGAGGCTGACGCCGTCCACGGCGCGGACGGGCGGCGCGCCCCGGCGGCGGAACTCCACCCCGAGGTCGCGGACCTCGAGGAGGGGCTCCGCCCGGGCGGGCGGGGGGACGAGGGGGCGGTCGGCGGGGTCGGGCACGGTGCTCCCGGGGGGTGCGGTGCGGCCGGCGCCGCGGGGGGCGCTCACCGGCGGAAGGTGGGGTCGAGGGACTCGCGCAGCGCCTCGCCGAGGAGCGTGAACCCCAACGCGGTGACGGCGATGCAGGCGCCGGGCAGCAGCGCCAGGTGCGGGTCGGTGGACAGGCGGTCCTGGGCGCGGACGAGCATGCGCCCCCACTCGGCGACCGTCGGGTTGGGGTCGCCGAGCCCGAGGTAGGACAGCGCGGCCACCTCGATGATCGCCGTGGCCAGCACGAGCGTCGCCTGGACGATGACCGGGCTCAGCGAGTTGGGCAGCATGTGGCTCATGACGACCGTGCGGTGCCGCAGGCCGAGCGACGACGCCGCGAGGACGTAGTCCGCGCGCCGCTGGCTCAGCAGCGACCCGCGCAGCAGCCGCGCGAAGATCGGCACCTGCGCGGCGCCGATGGCGATCATCAGCGCGGTCGGGCTGGGCCCGACGAGCGCGGCGATGCTCACGGCGAGGAGCAGGCTCGGGATCGACAGCATGATGTCGACGACCCGCATGACGAGCGTGTCGACCCAGCCGCCGAAGGCGCCGGCCAGCAGCCCGAGCGCCGCGCCGAAGGACAGGCCGATGGCCGTCGAGACGACGCCGATGACGAGCGACTGGCGGGCGCCGTAGACGAGCTGCGTGAAGAGGTCCGAGCCGAAGGAGTCGAGCCCGAGGAGGTGCTCGTCGCTCGGGCCGGGCACCGACGACGGCGTCACCTGGTTCGCCCACTGGGCCCCGGCCGGCGCGTAGGGCGCGATGACCGGCGCGAGCAGGGCGACGAGGACGAAGGCCAGCACGACGACCGCGCCGACGATCGCCGCCGGGTCGCGCCGCAGCCGGCGCCAGGCGCCGCGCCACAGGCTCGTGCCGCGCTCGTCGGCCGCCGTCGCGTCGGGCACGAGCGCCGACGGGAGGCCGGGCACGGGGTCACCGCCGGCCGAGCCCCCGGGGCCCACGGGGCCCGAGGACGGCGGGAGCACGACGCCGCTCACGCGGCACGCACCCGGGGGTCGACGACGCCGTAGCCCACGTCCACGAGGAGGTTGACGAGGGCGTACACGAGCGCGATGAAGAGGATGAAGCCCTGCAGCACGGGGTAGTCCAGGGTCGAGATGGACTCGAAGAGGTAGGAGCCGATCCCGTTGATGGCGAACACCGTCTCGGTGAGGACGGCGCCCGACAGCAGCAGGCCGGTCTGGAGCCCGACCGTCGTGAGGACGGGGAGCATGGCGTTGCGCAGCACGTGGCGGCGGCGGACGACCGAGCGCGCGAGGCCCTTGGCCTCGGCGGTGCGGACGTAGTCCTGGCCGGTCACCTCGAGCACGGACGCGCGGGTGATCCGCACGACGATGGCGAGCGGGATGGTGCCGAGCGCGACGGCGGGCAGCACGAGGTGGACGAGGGCGTCCCAGGCGGCGTCCCACTCCCCCGTCAGCAGGCCGTCCAGCACGAAGAAGTTCGTCACGTGCGTCGCGTCGATGCGCGGGTCCTGGCGTCCCGCCGTCGGCAGCCAGCCCAGCTGGACCGCGAAGACGAGCTTGAGCAGGTACGCCAGGAAGAAGACGGGGATGACCGTCCCGAGCAGCGAGCCGCCGACGAGGAAGGAGTCGAGGGCGCTGCCGTGACGGCGCGCCGCCAGGTAGCCGAGCGGGATGCCGAGCAGGACGGCGACGAGGAGGGCCGCCAGCGCCAGCTCGACCGTGGCCGGGAAGCGCAGGAGGAAGGACTCGAGCACCGGCTCCCCCGTGCGGGCCGACGTCCCGAGGTCGCCGCGGACGAGCCGGCCGAGGTAGGTGAGGTACTGCAGCGGCAGCGGCTGGTCGAAGCCGTAGGCGACGGTGATGCGCTCGACGGCCGCCGGCGTCGCCCGCTCGCCGAGGAGCGTGCGCGCGGGGTCCCCGGGCAGCGCGCGGAGCCACGCGAAGAGGAGCACGGACAGGCCGAGCAGCACGGGGACGACGAGGGCGAGCCGTCGGACGACGAACCTCAGCACGGCCCGGCCTCCTCGCCGTGGGTCGGGGACGCCGCGGCGTTGCGGCGGGGGTGGGGACCGGCCGCGGCCGTCGCCCCGGAGGGGGCGACGGCCGCGACGGGGAGCGGGGCGGTCAGCTGACCGTCACCCCGTTCCAGACCTCGTCCTGCACCGGGCTGGGCTCGTAGCCCTCGACCTCGGGGGCGAAGGCGAGCGACGGCACCGGGGAGGCCAGCGGGACGCCGGGCAGGAACTCCATGATCTGGTCGTTGATCGCCTCGTACGCGGGGCCCTGCTCGTCGGCGTCGGGCAGCTCGCGGGCCGCCGCCAGCGCGGAGAAGAGCTCGGGGTTGTCGAAGCCCCACTCGTTCTTCTCCGTGCCGAAGAACACGCCGACGAAGTTGTCGGGGTCGTTGTAGTCGCCGGTCCAGCCGAGCAGGTGCAGCCCGTGGTCGGGGCTGCCCTGGATGCGGTCGAGGTAGTCGGGCGACCAGGGCAGCGCGACCGGGTTGACCGTGATGCCGACGGCCTCGAGCTGGCTGCGCAGCGCGACGAAGGTGTCCTCCGGGCTCGGCATGTACGGCCGCGAGACGCCGGTCGGGTAGACGAAGTCGATGCTGAGGTCGGACTGGCCGGCCTCGGCGAGCAGCTCCTTCGCCCGCTCCGGGTCGTAGTCGTAGGTCTCGACGTCGTCGGAGAAGCCCGTGACGATGTCGGGCATGAACTGCGTCGCCGCGGTCGAGCCCTCGGGCATCGACTGGCTGATGACGGCGTCCTTGTCGATGGCGTGCGCGATGGCCTGGCGGACGCGGAGGTCCGCGAGCTCCGGCACGGCCTGGTTGAGCCCGAGGTACAGGACGTTGAACGGGTCCCGGTTCTCGATCTGGAAGCCGGCGTCCTCGAGCGCCTGCACGTCGCCGGGGGCCACGAGGTCGTAGCCGTCGACCTGGCCGCCCTCGAGCGCCTGCCGGCGGGCGTTGCCGTCGGCGATGGTCTGGACGACGACCTCGTCGAGCTGGGCGACGTCGCCCCAGTAGTCGTCGTAGCGCGTGAGGGTGACCGACTGGCCGCGCTCCCAGGAGTCGAACTGGAAGGGGCCCGTGCCGGTGGGGTGCTCGGTGCCGTAGGCGCTGAAGCGGACGTCGTCCTCGGAGCCGGAGAGGTTGTCGGCGTCGTACTCCTCCATGGCAGTGGGGCTCTGCATGGAGAAGGCGGGCAGCGACAGCGAGGCGATGAAGCCGGCGAAGGGCCGCGTGAGGGTGACGACGGCCGTCTGCTCGTCCTGCGCCTCGCAGCTGTCGTAGAGGCCGCCGACGAGCTCGGGGTCCTCGCTCTCGGCGAAGCCCTGGAACAGCGAGTTGTAGTAGTACGAGATGTTCTCGTTCTGCTGCAGACCGGTCCAGCTGTACCAGCGGTCGAAATTGGCGCAGACGGCCGCGGCGTCGAACGTCGTGCCGTCGTGGAAGGTCACGTCGTCGCGCAGGTCGAAGGTGTAGACGACGCCGGCGTCGTCGGTCTCCCAGGACTCCGCGAGCAGCGGGGCCGGGTCCGCGGTGCCCGGCTCGGTGCCGACGAGGCCCTCGAACATCTGGCGCGCCACACGGAAGGTCTCGCCGTCGCTGGCGAAGGCCGGGTCGAGGACGACGGGGTCCGAGCTCGCCGCGAAGACGAAGGAGCCGCCCCCGCCGGCCGTGTCGTCCCGCTCGCTCTGGACGCAGCCGGCGGTCGCCAGCAGCGCACCCGCCGCGAGGAGGGCCGCGGCCCGGCTCCTCGTGCTTCGGACCATGGTCGTCTCCCTGGGGTCAGCTCTGCCGCGACCGGTCCGGCCGACGGCGAAGAGACGCTAACCCTGCGGCCGCCCGGCCGGGGGAAGCCCGACGGCGCCGGAGGTCACGAGTCGGACACGGGCCGTACCGGGGTCAGTCGCCCTGCGGCGGTGCGCCCTCCGCGTCGAGGACGCCGCGCCGGACCTCCGCGAGGTCGCCGGTGGTCATCCCGGCGAGGCTGCCGACCACGGCGACGCCGGGCCGTGCGGGCACCACGACCGCGTGCGGCACGGCGACGACCGGCACCCCCGCCGCGGCGGCCGACGCGACGCCCGTGGGGCTGTCCTCGACGGCGAGGCAGTCCTCGGGGCGCAGGCCGAGGGCCTCGGCGGCGCGGAGGTAGGGCTCGGGGTGCGGCTTCCCGCGCTCGCAGACGTCGCCCGTGACGACGGCGGCGAAGGTGCCCTCGGGCAGGTGGCCGAGCATCGCGTCGGCGATGTGCCGCCACGACATCGTCACGAGGGCCTGGGGCACACCGGCCTCGGCGAGCTCGGCGACGAGCTCGCGCGCCCCCGGCCGCCAGCGCGGCCCCTTGACGAGGTCCGCGACGACGGACGCCGCCAGCACCTCGATGACCTCCGGCACGGGCAGGTCGACCCCGCCCTCGACGCGCAGGACCTCGGCCGAGACCTCGAGCTGGCTGCCGACGAGCGCCAGCGCCTGCTCGTCCGACCACGTGCCGCCGTGCGCCTCCACGAGGGCCCGCTCGGCCGCCCACCACACCGGCTCGGTGTCGACGAGCGTGCCGTCCATGTCCCACAGCACCGCGGCCGGCATCGCGGCCGCGAGCGGGACGGGGCGGTCGGGCGTCGTGGGGGTGGGCATGGCCCGAGTCTCCCAGGCGCGCCCGGGGTACCGCCGCCGGAGCCGCCCCTCCCGTCGCCCCGGCGCCCTCCGGGCAGCCGACGACGAGCCCCTCCTTCTCGACGTCGCTGCCGAAGGTGGGCCACGGGCCCTCTGCCGTCGACGTCGCTGCCGACGTAGGACGACAGGACGCGCTTCCGCCGACTTCGGCAGCGAAGTGGGGTGATGGGGTGCTCTCCCGACGACTTCGGCAGCGAAGTCGGGCTGCGGGAGCCGGTTGCCCCGATGTCCGGCGAGGGCGTCCCTCGTGGGCCCGTCCGCCGCCCGTGCGACGGGCGGGTCCACGGCGCGCCCGTAGGGTGGAGCGGCCCCGGCGAGCAGGCGCCGCGCCCGCGAGGGGCACCGACGAGGAGGACGTGGTGAGCGAGCAGGTGGGACGGTCCCGGGGCACCGAGGTGCCGGAGCTGAGGGACCCCGTCGTGCTCGCGGCCTTCGAGGGCTGGAACGACGCCGCCGAGGCCGCGAGCGGCGCGCTGGACCACCTCGCGCGGGTCTGGGGCGAGACGACCTTCGCCGAGCTGGACCCCGAGGACTACCACGACTTCCAGGTCAACCGGCCGGTCACGGGCTTCGACGAGGACGGCCGCCGCCGCATCACGTGGCCGACGACGCGGCTCGCGTGGGCGCGGCCCCCGGGGGGCGGGCGCGACGTCGTCCTCGTCCACGGCATCGAGCCGTCGATGCGCTGGCGGGCCTACACGCGCGAGGTGCTCGACCACGCCGAGGCGCTCGGCGCCCGCACGGTCGTCATCCTCGGCGCCCTGCTCGCCGACGTCCCGCACACGCGGCCCATCCCCATCACGTCGACGAGCGACGACCCGGGCCTCGAGCACCTGGCCCTCGAGCCGTCGCGCTACGAAGGCCCCACCGGCATCGTCGGCGTCGTCGGTGACACGGCGTCGAGCCGTGGGCTGCAGGCGGTCTCGCTGTGGGCGGCCGTGCCGCACTACGTCGGGCAGTCCCCCTCCCCCAAGGCCGTCATGGCGCTGCTGGGCCGCGTCGAGGAGGTCGTCGGCGCGGCCGTCCCGCTCGAGGACCTGGCCGAGGAGGCCGAGGCGTGGGAGCGCGGCGTCGACGAGCTGGCCGGCGAGGACGAGGAGATCGCCGAGTACGTCCAGCAGCTCGAGCAGGCCAAGGACACCGCCGAGCTGCCCGAGGCGAGCGGCGAGGCCATCGCCCGCGAGTTCGAGCGCTACCTGCGCCGGCGCGGCGACGACGACCAGCGGCCCCGGGGGCCCCGCGGCCCGTCCTGACCCCGGCCGCCCACCACGGCCGACGCCCCCGGCGCCCCCCTCGCGGGGCGGCGCCGGGGGCGTCGTCGTCCTGCCGGCGTCAGGCGCAGCCGGTGCCGGTGGTGCCCACCTCGTACGTCGAGCGGACCGAGCCGTCGCGCTGCCAGCGGGACACCGTCACGGTGGCGGTCGCGTCGTCGACGCCGCGGGGCAGGGCGACGACGTGCTCGTGCGTCGTCCCGGGGGCGAGCCGGACGGCCGTCGGCCGGCCGACGCGCGTGCCGTCCGCCCGCCGGACGACGACGCGGACGCCGACCCGTCCGGCCTCGCGGTTGGTCACCGATGCCGTCAGCGTGGTCCGCCGGATGTCGCACGACAGCGTGGCGGCGACGGAGGCCGCGACGCCGTCGGCGCTGCCGGGCGCCCAGCCCGGCGTCGCCGGCGCCGAGGCCGCCGTGGGGGCGGAGTCCTCGGCCCCGTCGGTCCCCCGGGCGACGACGACGACCGTGTGGGCGGTCCCGCGCTCGAGACCCCCCACCCGGCAGGTCGTCGCGCCGTCCGTCGAGCAGGTGGCCCCGCCCGGCGACGCCGTGACCGTGTAGCCGGCGACCGGGCCACCTGTGGTGGGGGCCGTCCACGCGACGTCCAGCGCCCCGTCGGCCGCCGTCGCGGTGACGCCGGTCGGCGCACCGGGCGCCTCCGGCTCGGCGGGCGGCTCGCCGTCGAGCCCGGCACGGAGCGTCGCCAGCTCGGCGGCGGTCACCGGCACGACGGTGCCGTGGCGCGGGTTCGCGGGCAGGTCGAAGGACTCCGCGACCTCCCAGTCCGGGGCGTCGAGGTCGGCCGTCCGCAGCGGGAGGTAGCCCCGGCCGCCGTACTCGTCGAGGAAGAGGTGGTACCCGGGACCGTTGACGTCCCCCTCGTTGGCCTCGAACACCGTCGGACCCTCGACCGCCCGGAGGCCGGCGTCGCGGCCGATGCACTCGTCCTGCGTCTCCCACGTCTGCGGGCCGTCCTCCAGGTCGACCGCCAGGAGGTCGCGGCTGCGCTGCTGGATGATGTCGGTGCAGCCGGTGACGCCGCTGCCCTCGTCCTTGACGAAGCGGTAGTAGGTCCCGTCCTCCTCGATCACCGTGGTGTCGATGACGGAGGTGCCGGGGAACTGCCAGACGGCCGGCTCCGTGAAGGTGCGGAAGTCGCGCGTCGTCGCGTACATCATCCGGTTGGCCTGGGCCGACGCCTTCTGCGGGTCGTCCTCGGGGTAGAGCTTGGACGCCCAGAAGACGACGTAGGACCCCAGCTCCTCGCTCCAGAAGGCCTCCGGCGCCCACGTGTTGCCGGCGTTCTCCGGCGACACGACGACCTGGCGCTGCTCCGACCACGTGACGAGGTCGTCGGACTCCCACACGTTGATCGACCGGCTGCCCCGCCGCTGCGAGTCGTCCCAGCTCGTGCCGGAGCCGATCGACAGGTCGGTGGCGATCATGAAGAACCTGTCCCCCTCGGGCGCCCGGACGACGAAGGGGTCACGCAGCCCACGGGTCCCGAGCTCCGAGCGCAGGACCGGCTGCCCGTCGTCCAGCTCGTCCCACCGCAGCGCGTCGTTGCCGCGGCTGGCGGCCATGAAGATGTTCTCGCCGGCCAGGCTGTCGCCCGTGAAGTACGCGAAGGCGTAGCCCTCGAAGGGCTCGACGTCGACGGCGGCCACGACGTGGAGGTCGAGGTCGCGTGTCGTCGTCGCCCCGCCGTACGTCACCGTCGCCGTGAGGGTGACCGTGACGTCGCCGTCGCCGCGCGTCACCTCGCCCGTGGGGGTGACCACGGCGGGGTCCGAGGACGCCCACGCGACCGTCGCCCCGCGGGACGTCGTCGGCAGCGTGACGTTTCCGCGCACCCGGTCGGCGTCCGGCACGGCGAGCGCGGCGGCAGCCTCGGCGGCCAGCGTCGCGTCGTCGGGCATCGCGGGCACCGTGACGGTGAAGGTCCTGCCGGCCGAGACCCCCCGGGCGGTCGCCGTGGCGGTCAGCGTGACGACGGCGTCCGGCTGCCCGAAGGCAGGACGCGTGACCGTCCCGTCGGCGGCGACGACCGTGGGTGCGTCGCTCGCCCACGTGATCGTCGTGCCGGCGGGGCCGGACGCCGGCAGCTCGAGGTCCTCCGTGACGGCGGACGTGTCGCCGAGGTCGAGGGCCGCGAGGTCGGCGGCCACGCGCTCCGCCGGGTCCGGGGCCAGTTCGGCCACCGCGTCGGCGTCCAGGGCGCCGTCGTAGACGCGGAAGTCGCGGACCTTCCCGATCAGACGGGCGTCGGCGTCGTAGAGGGAGCGGCCGACGTAGTTGGCGGTCGTCCGACCGCCGCCGAGGTCGCCGGGGCGGGTGGCGACGCCCGTGCGGGTGCCGACGAGGTCGCCGTCGAGGTAGAGCCGGGCCGTGCCGTCCTCGAGGGTGTACGTGAGCGTGCGCCAGACGCCCCGGGGCAGGGGCCCCGCCTCGCCCGCGACCGTCTCCTCGCCGGACCAGTTCGTCGGGGTGATCGAGGTGCGGTAGGGGTCGCCCGTGGCGAAGAGGTAGCCGTCGCCGACGCCGCCGCGCGTGTTGCCGAGCCCCCAGAGGAAGTAGCTGCCGCGCTGCGACGGGTCGACGAGCACCTCGGTGCTCACCGTGACGTCGTCGAGCCCCCGCAGGAGGTCGTCCGGCAGGTCGACGTAGGTGCTGCCGTCCAGCACGAGCCCGTCGGTGGCGGACCGCGCGCCGCCGCCGACGACCCGGGCGTCGCGCCCGCCGCCGGAGGCGTCGGTGACGACCTCCCCGCTCCCGAGCCGGAAGTCGTACGCGACGACGGGCTCGGGCCCGTCGCCCGGCTCCGGCTCCGGGTCGGGCCCCAGGACCTCGGCCAGGGTCACCGACTCGAGCGTCGGACGCACGGGGCGCAGCAGGCCGTCGGCGCCGTGCTCGAGGTGGTCGATCGTCACCTCGCGGTTCGTGCCGTCGCCGTCGGGCACGGCGAAGCGGTGGTAGGCGACGAGCCACTCGTCGGTGCCCGGCACCTGGACGGTCGAGTGGTGCCCGGTGCCGAGCAGCCCGAGGGAGGTGTCCTTGCGGAGGACGACGCCGCGGTTCGTCCACGGCCCCGTCGGCGACGGCCCGGTGGCGTAGCCGACGCGGTAGTCCTCGCTGCGCGTGTCGTCGATGGACCAGGTCAGGTGGTAGGTGCCCTGGCGCTCGTGCATCCACAGGCCTTCGCGGAAGCCGTCGAGACCCGGGATCTCGCGGACCTGGGCGGGGTCGTAGGAGACCATGTCGTCGGCCAGCGGCACGACGTAGGCGCGGCCGTTGCCCCAGTACAGGTACGACTGCCCGTCGACGTCCGTGAAGACGGCGGGGTCGATCTGCTGGGCACCGCCGTGGTCGGCCTTGTCGACGAGCGGGCGTCCCAGGGGCTCGGTGAAGGGCCCGGCCGGTGAGTCGCCGACGGCGACACCGATGTTCTGGTCCGCGCTGAAGTAGAAGTAGGTCTTCCCGTCCTTCTGCACCGCCGCCGGCGCCCACGCCCGGCCGTCGGCCCACGCCACGTCCGGCCCGAGGTCGAGGACCGTGCCGTGGTCCGTCCACTCGACGAGGTCCGTGGACGAGTACGCGTGGAAGGTGGTGCTCCCCCAGCCCGGGAAGCCGTCCTCCGTGGGGTAGAGGTAGAAGCGGCCGTCGTCGCCGGCCATGATCGTCGGGTCGGCGTGCAGGCCCGGCAGCGAGGGGCTGCGCATCTCCACGGCGCGGAGCTGCCACGTGCGCGTGGCGCCGTCGGCCCCCGTCACCACGTAGGGCACGGGGTCCCCGGAGAGGTCCTGCCGCGAGCCCGAGGGCGGGACGGACGTGGCGCCGTCGGCGAGCACCAGCTCCGGCGCCATGGCGGTGCGGTCGGTGCCGGGCCGGACGGGCAGCAGCACGGTGCCGGCGGCGGTGTCGACGACGGCGGGCACCTTGAGCGACGGCTCCGTGACGTCCGCGACGGCCGCGGTGCCGCCGGACGCCTGCAGCACCTCGGCGGCGGACAGCGCGCGGTCGTGCACCGCGAACTCCCGGAGCTCGCCGCGCAGGGTCGGGTCGGCGTCGTACACCGACCGCCCGAGGTAGGCGGCGGTCGTCCGCCCGTCGCCGATCGCGCCGGGTGCGGCGGTGACGCCCTCGGTGCGCGCGACCTCGAGGCCGTCGCGGTAGAGGACCGCCGTCCCGTCGGACAGCGTGTAGGTCAGGTGCGTCCAGACGCCGCGCGCCAGCGACGAGGAGGTCTGCACCACCTGCTCGTCGGACCAGTCGCCGAGGGACAGTCCCGTGCGGTAGGGGTCGCCGTCGGCGAAGAGGTAGCCGTCGCCGACGCCGCCGGTGGTGTTGCCGACGGCCCAGAGCATGTACTGCCCGCTCATCGCCGGGTCGACGAGCACCTCGGCCTCGACCGTGATGTCGGTGAGCCCCGCGAGCAGGTCGTCGGGGAGGTCGACGTGGTCGCCGTCGCCGTCGAGACGGAGGGAGCCCTCACCAGTGAAGGTGCCGCCGCGCACGACGGCGTCACGGCCGTGGCCGCTCGTGTCGGTGAGCCGCGTGCCCCCGTCGCCCTCGGCGTCGAAGGCGTACCGGACGACCTCCCCCGACGACGCCGCGGCAGCGGGCGCCGGTGGGGCGGGGGCGGCCACGGCGACCGGGGCCAGGAGGCCGGCGGCGAGGCCGAGCCCCAGCACGCCCGCGAGGGCGGTGGCCGGTGCCCGGCGGCGGGCGGGGACGGGGGGAAGGGGGCGGGGTGACGGCATCGTCGCTCCGGTCTGCGCGGGCGTCGTCGCCGTCGGACGACGGCGCTGGGAGGGGCGCCGGGGCGGACCGGTCCGGGCGTCGTCGCCCGGGCTCGCCGACCAGTTAGCGCTAACACCGGAGTGAAGCGGACAGACCGGACGATCGTCAAGGACGGACGTCGTCCCTCGGCGGCGGCGCGGTGCTGGCGCGCTCGACGAGGACGGGCGCCAGCACGACCCCCGCCGGTCGCTCCCCCCGCTCCACCTGCGCGAGGAGGATGCCCACGGCGGCGCGGCCCACCGCCGCGAAGTCCTGCCGGACGGTCGTCAGCGGCGGCGAGAAGAACGCGCCCTGCGGCAGGTCGTCGACGCCGACGACGCTGACGTCCTCGGGCACGCGCCGGCCGTGTCCGGCGAGCGCCCGCAGCACCCCGAGCGCCAGGTGGTCGTTGGCCGCGAGGACCGCCGTCGCCCTCTCGTCCAGCCGCTGCCCCGCGCGGTGGCCCGCGGCCGGGCCCCAGTCCCCCGGCAGGGGCGTCGGCACGGGCGCACCGGCGGCCTCGAGCGCGGTCCGCCAGCCGCGGGTGCGCGCCCGTGCCTCGTCCCAGCCGGGCGGGCCCTCGACGAGGTGGACGGTCCGGTGGCCGAGCCCGAGCAGGTGCTCGACGGCCAGCCGGGCGGTCGCGTCCTGGTCGACGACGGCGGACGGGACGCCCGCCACCGGGATGCCGGCCGCGAGGACGACGGGGGTGCCCGGCGGCACCGCGGCCACGGCGGCCGCCGCGCCGTCGCGGGGGGCCACGACGACGACGCCCTCGACCCCCTGCTCGACGAGCCGCACGGCGCAGGCGTGGACGTCGTCCGGCGCGGGCGACACGGCGCCCGCGGTCGTCACGGCGTAGCCGGCGGCCCGCGCGCCCCGCTCGACCGCCCACAGGGTCGACGCGGGGCCGTGGTGCTCGGTGCCGAAGGTGAGCACCCCCAGCGTCCGCGTGCGGCGGGTGACGAGGCTGCGGGCCACGGGGTCCGGGCGGTAGCCGAGCTCGCCGATGGCCCGGCGGACCCGCTCCAGCGTCGCCGGCCGGACGTCGTCCGGCGTGTTGAGGACCCGGGAGACGGTCTGGTGGGAGACCCCCGCCCGACGGGCGACGTCCTGCATGACGGGGCGGCGCCCGCCGGCGGTGGTCCCGGCGCTCACCGCCGTCGGCGGACGACGACGCGCTGGAGGACGACGAAGACGAGCAGCAGCGCGCCGACGAAGATCCGCGTCCACCAGGAGCTGAGGGTGCCCTCGAACGAGATGAGGGTCTGGATCACCCCGAGGACGAGCACGCCGAGCACGGAGCCGAGCACGAAGCCGACGCCGCCGGAGAGCAGCGTGCCGCCGATGACGACCGCCGCGATGGCGTCGAGCTCGAGGCCCAGCGCCGTGAGGCTGTAGCCGGACAGCGAGTAGATGCTGAAGAGCAGGCCGGAGATCGCCGCGCAGAGGCCGCTGATGGCGTAGGCGCCCACGCGGGCCCGGGCCACGGGCAGGCCCATGAGCGTGGCCGACGCCTGCCCGCCGCCGACGGCGTAGATCGTCCGGCCGAAGCGGGTGAGGTGCAGCACGACGACGGCGACCACGACGACGACGAGGGCCACGAGGACGTTGGGCGTGATGGTCACGGCGTCCGTCAGCGGGTAGTACGTCCCGGCCACCGCGCGGAACGTCTCGTCCTGGATGGAGATCGCGTCGGTCGAGATGACGTAGCAGAGCCCGCGGGCGAGGAAGAGGCCGGCGAGGGTGACGATGAAGGGCTGGACGTCGAGGTAGTGGATGACCAGGCCCTGCAGCAGCCCGAAGGTCGCCCCCATGACGAGGACGAGCACGACGACGAGTGGCGCGGACCAGCCCGCCTCGAGGCCCGCGGCCGCGACCATGGCCGACAGGGCCAGCACCGAGGCGACCGACAGGTCGATCCCGCCCGTGAGGATGACGAAGGTCATCCCCACCGCCAGCACGATGAGGTGCGCGTTGTCGATGAAGAGGTTGGCGAAGACCTGCGGCGAGCCGAAGTTCTCGTGCCGCACCGAGCCCGTGGCGAACATGACGAGGAACAGGACGAGCGTCGCCACGACGGGGACGAAGCGCGACCGCGCGTCCACCCAGCCGCGGACGCCGTGCCCCCTCGCGTCGCGGGCGGCCGTGCCCCCGGGGACCCCGCCGGGGACGCCGGGGGCGCCGGTCGGGCGGTGACGGAGGTCGCTGCTCATCGCTGACCCACCTTCTGCTCGGGGCGTGCGGGGGCGCCGGTGCTGCCGGCCGCGGCGGGGGGGTCCCCCGCGGGGGGACCGCCGGCCGGGGCGGGCCGGGGACGGCGTCGGCGGGGCCGCAGGGCGCCCCGCGCCGCCGGCGACTGGGACAGGAACAGCGCGATGACGACGACGGCCTTGAAGACGAGCGTCACCTCGGGCGGGACGCCGATGGAGTACACGGTCGTCGTGAGCGTCTGGATGATCATGGCGCCGACGAGCGTCCCGGTGAGCGAGTAGCGGCCGCCGGCGAGGGAGGTGCCCCCGATGACGACGGCGAGGATCGCGTCCAGCTCGATCCACAGGCCCGCGTTGTTGGCGTCGGCCGCGTTGACGTTGGCGCTGACCATGAGCCCGGCGACGCCGGCGCACAGGCCGGAGAAGACGTAGACGGTCCAGAGGATCGTCCGCGAGCGGACCCCGGCGAGCCGGCTCGCCTCCGGGTTGATGCCGACCGACTCGACGAAGAGGCCGAGGGCGGTGCGCCGGGTGACGAGCCCGACGGCGACGAGGACGGCGAGGCTGATGAGGATCGGGACAGGCAGGACGAGGAAGCCGGCCCCCACGGCGGTGAAGGTGTCGTTGTTCACCGTGACGATCTGGCCGTCGGTGATGAGCTGGGCGACACCCCGGCCGGCGGTCATGAGGACGAGCGTGGCGATGATCGGCTGGATGCCGAGCACGGCGACGAGGAAGCCGTTCCACAGCCCGAGCAGCACGCAGACGGCCACGGCGGTGGTCATGGCGACGAGCGCGGCGGCCGGGCTGGTGGGGTCCGGCGACGCGGCGATCATCACGCAGGCCACCGACCCCGCGATGGCGACGACCGCGCCGACCGACAGGTCGATGCCCCGGGTCGCGATGACGAGGGTCATGCCGACCGCCACGAGGAGGATCGGGGCGCCGTTCTTGAGGATGTCGACGAGGCTGCCGAAGAGCCGGCCGTCGCGGAGCTCGACGGACAGGAAGCCCGGGTTGACCGCGGTGTTGAGCGCGAGCAGGGCGACCAGGGCGAGGACGGGCCACAGCAGGCGGCTGCCGGTGACGCGCTGGAGGCGGCCCGGGCCGTCCCCGCGGGCGGCCCGACCGGTGGTCCCCGGCGCCGGGCTGGTGGGGGTGGTGCTCACGGGACCCTCCGGACGTCGTGGCCGTCGGCGGCCTGCGGGGTGGTGGGGGGCTGCGGCGCGGCGGCCTCGTCCTCGGACCGGGCGACCAGGCCCATGACCTCGTCGACGGTGGCGCCGCCCGGCAGCTCGGCGATCTTGCGGCGGTCCTTCATGACGACGACCCGGTTCGCCAGGCGCAGCACCTCCTCGAGCTCAGCGGAGATGAAGACGACGGCGGTGCCCGCCGCGGCGAGCTCGGTGACGAGCTGCGCGATCTGCGTCTTGGCGCCGATGTCGATGCCGCGCGTGGGCTCGTCGAGGATGAGGAGGCGGGGCTTCGTCACGAGCCAGCGCGCCAGCAGCACCTTCTGCTGGTTGCCGCCGGACAGGTTGCGCACGAGCGTGTCCGGCGACGCCGGCCGCAGGTCCAGCCGGCCGATGTACTCGTCGACGAGGGCGTCCTTCGTCCGCTGCGGCAGCGGGCGCATCCAGCCGCGGCTCGCCTGCAGGGCGAGGACGAGGTTGTCGCGCACCGACAGGTCGCCGACGACGCCCTCGGCCTTGCGGTCCTCGGAGCAGAAGGCGATGCCGGCGTCGATGGCGGCGCGGGGGCCCGCGCCGAGGCGGCGGCCGTCGACGAGGAGCTCGCCGCTGTCCGGCCGGTCGGCGCCGAAGAGCAGCCGGACGAGCTCGGTGCGTCCCGAGCCGAGGAGGCCGGCGAGGCCGACGACCTCGCCGGGGCGGACCTCGAGGTCGAAGGGCTCGACGCCCCCGCGGCGTCCGAGGCCGGTCGCGCGCAGCACCGGCTCGGCGGCGTCGGGCGTGGCGGCGTCCTCGGCGCGGCGGCCGACCTGCTCGACGGCGGCGAGCTCGCGGCCGAGCATCTCGCCGACGAGCTGGCGCCGCGACGTCTGCGAGACGTGGTGCTCCCCCACGAGCCGCCCGTTGCGGAGGACGGTGATGCGGTCGGAGATCTCGAAGACCTGCTCGATGAAGTGGCTGACGAAGAGGATCGCGACGCCCCGGTCGCGCAGGTCCCGCACGACGCGGAAGAGCTCGGCCACCTCGTCGGCGTCCAGGCTGGACGTCGGCTCGTCGAGGACGAGGACGCGCGCGTCGACGGCGATGGCGCGGGCGATGGCGACGAGCTGCTGCACGGCGATGGGGTGGCTGCCGAGCGTCGACGCGGGGTCGACCGCCAGCCCCATCCGGGCCAGCACCTCCCCGGCCCGGGCGCGCATGCCGCGGCCGTCGACCATGCCGAGCCGCCGGGGCTCACGGCCGAGGAGGATGTTCTCCGCGACGGTGAGGTTCGTGCAGAGGTTGACCTCCTGGTACACGGTGCTCACGCCGGCCTGCTGGGCGGCGGCGGGCACCGCGAAGGAGACGGGACGGCCGTCGAGGAGGACCTCGCCGGCCGTGGGCGTGTAGACGCCGGTCACGCACTTGATGAGCGTGGACTTCCCGGCGCCGTTCTCCCCCATGAGGGCGTGGACCTCGCCGGGCAGGAGGCGGAAGTCGACCTCCTGGAGGGCCTTCACGCCGGGGAACTCGATCGACAGGCCCCGGGCCTGCAGGACGGGCGCGGGCTCCGCGCCCGGGCTGCCGGGGGCGCGCGCCCCGTCCACGACGGGTGCTGCTGCTGGTGTGCTCATGGCCGTCTCCGCGTCCTTCCGGCGGTCCGGTGGGGTGCCCGGGCCCGCACCGCGCGGCGCCGCCCCCGGGACCGTGGTCCGGGGGGCGACGCCGCGCGCGGTGCCGCCCGTGGTGCGTGCTGCGGTCGGGGCGGGCTCAGTACTGGCGGTCGGCGAGGACCTCGGCGGCCTGCTCCTGCGTGAAGGTGCTCTCCTCGACGAGGACGCGCTTCTCGACCTCCTCGCCGGCGACGACCTGCTCGGCGAGCTCCATGAGCTGGTCGCCGAGCAGCGGGTTGCACTCGACGATGAAGTTGATCTTGCCCTCGGACAGCGCCGTCATGCCGTCCTTGACGGCGTCGACGGTGATGATCCGGATGTCCTGGCCGGGCACCTTGCCGGCCGCCTCGATGGCCTCGATGGCACCGAGGCCCATGTCGTCGTTGTGGGCGTAGACGACGTCGATGTCCGGCTGGCTCTGGAGGAAGGCCTCCATGACCTCGCGGCCGCCGGAGCGGGTGAAGTCGCCGGTCTGCGAGGCGACGATCTCGATGTTGCCCGCGTCGGCGATGGCGGACTCGAAGCCCTCCTTGCGGTCGATGGCCGGGGCCGCGCCCGTCGTGCCCTGGAGCTCGACGACGTTGACCTGGTCCTCGCCCTGCGTGTTCTCCACGAGCCACTCGCCGGCCTTCTCACCCTCGAGGACGAAGTCCGAGCCGAGGAAGGTCTCGTAGAGGGTGTCGTCCTGGGAGTCGACGGCGCGGTCGGTGAGGATGACGGGGATCTGGGCCCGCTTGGCCTCCTGCAGCACCGTGTCCCAGCCGGTCTCGACGACGGGGCTGAAGGCGATGACGTCGACCTGCTGCTGGATGTAGGAGCGGATCGCCTGGATCTGGTTCTCCTGTCGCTGCTGCGCGTCCGAGAACTGCAGCTCGACGCCGGCCTCCTCGGCGGCCTGCTGGATCGAGGCGGTGTTGGCGGTGCGCCAGCCGCTCTCCGCGCCGACCTGGGCGAAGCCCATGACGATCGCGTCGTCGTCGCCGCCCGCGCCCCCGCCGGCGGCCGGGGCGTCGCCGCCCGAGCCGCAGGCCGAGAGGGCGAGGACGAGCGTGGCGGCGGCAGCGGCGGCGGCCGCGCGGGTGGTGGTGGTGAGCACCGTGGTCCTCCAGACGGTGGGGGCTCCCTCGAGGAGCCGGTGGTGGAGGGGCGCCCGCCTCCTCGCGGACCCCCTGCTGCGCCGCACCCTTGCGGTCGCAGGAGCAAGAGTGAACGTTCACATCGGTCGTCGTCAAGCACTTCGGGACATGTCGCATGTTGCGCTTCGGCAACGGTGTTGACGGCGGCGTCCGCCGGTGCCGGCCGTGCGGGCGCACCACCGCGGGCGGGACGGCGTCCGCCGTCCCGTCCGCGGTGACCCGCTGCGGCGCCCGCTCTAGGAGAGGGCGAACCAGCTGAGCGCGCCCTGGCGGCCCGTCGTCAGCGTGCGGGAGCCGTGCCGCAGCCATCCGCCCCGGGGGTCGCCGACCAGCTGCAGCGCCGTCCCCCGCTCGTCGGTGGTGCGCAGGAAGGACGCCTGCGCCGCCCCCTCCGCGCCGGCCGCGAGCGCCTCGAGCCGGACGGTGCCGTCGACGACGCGCAGGTACGAGCCGGGCGTGTCCGCGGACTCGACCGACACGGTGGCCCCGCCGTCGAGGCCGGGCACGAGGCGCCACTGGGTCTGCCCCAGCTCGCGCACGTTCGGGTCGACCGACACGACGTCGCCGCGGTGGCGGACGAAGGACTGCGGCCGCGCCACCGGCGACAGCCGCACGGGCGGCGCCGCGCCCGCCCCGAGGGGGACGCCGAAGAGGGGCGTGCCGTCGTGCGCCCAGTACAGCCGCTGGACGCGGGCGTGCCGGTTCGGGTCGAACAGCGGGTCGCCGGTGATCTGCTCGTAGTCCCGGGCGTGGAACACCATGACGTCGAGGCCCTCGGGCGTCGTCGTGAAGGAGTTGTGCCCGGGGCCGAAGCGCGACGTCGGCGCGTGGCTGCGGAAGACCGGCTCCGGCGACTTCGACCAGGACGCCGGGTCGAGCAGGTCCGCGTCCTCGTCGGCCGTCAGCAGGCCCATCGCGTACCGCGCGTCCGTGGCGCTCGCCGAGTAGGTCATGAAGACCCGGCCGTTCCGGACGAGGACCGCGGCCCCCTCGTTGACGGCGAACCCCTGCCGCTCCCACGCCAGCGTCGGCGTCGAGATGCGGACGGGCTCGTCCGCGATGTCGGAGGGCGAGGACATCCGGGCGATGTAGAGGCTCGTGTTGACCGCGATCTCCGGCTCGGCCTGGGCCCAGACGTAGTAGCGCTGCCCGCGGTGGGCGAAGGTCGTCGCGTCGAGCTTGAAGGACCCCCACGGCGTCGTCACCTCGCGCGGCGCCGACCAGCCGGCGGGGTCGCGCGGGTCGGCCAACGCCGACTCGACGACGTACATCCGGATGTCGAAGGGCGCCCCGGCGTCGCCGGCGGCGAAGTAGACGTACCAGCGGCCGTCGATGCGGTGGAGCTCCGGGGCCCAGACGTACCCGCCCGTGACGCCGCTCGTCGGGCGCCGCCAGATGACGCTCTCCTCGGCGTCGGCGAGGCCCTCGAGGGTGGGGGCGCCGCGGACGACGAGGCGGTCGTACTCGGGCACCGAGCCGGTGAAGAAGTACGTGCCGTCGGTGCGGGGGGTGACGAAGGGGTCCGCGCGGTTCAGCACGAGCGGGTCGCGCGTGGTGACGCCGTAGACCTGCGCGTCGGTGAGGACGGGCTGCGGTGCGGCCGCCGCGGCGGCGGGGCCCGCCGTCGCGGCGAGGCCGAGCGGGGCCAGGGCGCCGAGGCCGAGGCCGGCCATCAGCATGCTGCGGCGGGACGGGCCGCCCGGGCCGTCGGTGACGGTGGTGGTGGTCGTGTCCATGGTGCGGCTCACCTCGTCGGGATGCGGAGGACGGTGACGGAGTTCGCGGGGAACGTCCGCGTGAAGGTGCTCGAGATACGGCTCACCGTCGTGGTGACGGGCTTGATCGGCTGCGCCGAGCGGGTGTTCTGCTGCAGCGGGTCGCCCTGGAGGACGGTCATCTGCGCGCGGCGGGCCAGGCGTCGGTCGTCGCCGAGGTCGAGCGTCGTGCGGGCGGCGCGGTCCTGGGCGTTGACGACCTTGACGAGCAGGTCGCCCGTCGCGGCGTCCTCCGTGACGACGTGGGCGAAGGGCTCGCTCACCGCGTCGTCGGTGAAGCTGCCCCACTCCTGGCCGTCGAGCAGGAGCGTGACCGTGGTGCCCCGCACCTGGACCTCGACGTCGTAGGTCCGGCCGTCCTCGACGCGCTGGTGCGCGCCCTCGTGGACGATCTGCTTGGCGCCGCCCGTGGCCTTCTCGACGACGCTGCGGGTGTTGCCCCAGCCGCCGATGTTCCACCAGTAGTAGTCGCCGCTGCCCTGCACGCCGAAGCCGACGAGGAAGCCCTCGGCCCCGGCCGTCTTCGTCGCCGTCAGCGAGATGTCGTAGTCCGTGGCCGTGATGTCCCCGCTGCGCACGAGCGTGTTCTCGGCGCGGACGTCGCTCTGGACGTACCGGCCGTCCTCGACCGACCACGTGCCGCCCGCGAGCCGCTCCCAGCCGGCGGCGTCCCCGTCGGAGAAGTCGTCCGCCAGGAGCGTCCCGCCGCCCGGCGTGGTGACGCGGACGTCGTCGTAGGCGGCGGTGGTCGCCCACGTCGACAGCCCGACGCCCCCGGTGATCGGCTTCGGCTCCACGACGGCCCCGGTGGCCGCGGACGGGACCACCTCGTCGCCGACGTTGGTCATGAAGAGCTTCTGCACCTCGTAGGACGTGCTGCCCCACGAGCGCTGCCCGTCGAACCAGATCATGTCCGGCCGCCACTGGGCGGAGTCGACGTCGGCGAGCAGCGGCGCGTACGAGGCCAGCTTGACGACGTCGGCGTTGCGCTCGAGACCCGTCATGTACGCCGCCTCGGCGAGGCTGTTCTGCCACCGGTTGTCGAGCGACGCGTACTCGCCGAGGAAGACCTCCGGCCCCTCGCGGTCGTAGCTGTCGTAGCGGTCGTTGTTCTGGAGGAACCAGGCGGGGCTGTTGTAGTAGTGCTCGTCGACCATGTCGACGTCGTTGGCGCGGTTGAAGTCCCAGTGCGCGTCGAAGGTGGCGCCCTCGTCGTCCGGGCCCGAGTTGCTGATGACGACCATGTCCGGGTACTTCGCCTTGATGGCCGCCTCGAACTGCAGGAAGTTCCGGCCGAACTCCCGCGGCAGGTTCTCCTCGTTGCCGACGCCGATGTGGGTGAGCCCGAAGGGCTCGGGGTGCCCCATCTCCGCCCGCAGGCCGCCCCACTCGGTGTCGACGCCGCCGTTGGCGAACTCGACGAGGTCGAGCGTGTCCTGGATGTGGCGCTGCAGGAGCTCGGGGTCGTCGGTGGCGCGGTTCTGGCCGCAGCCGGTCACGAGGGCCGGGACGACGGGCAGCGGCATCGCCCCGATGTCCTCGGCGAAGGTGAAGTACTCGTAGTAGCCGATCCCGTAGCTCTGGTTGTAGCCCCAGAAGTTGGCGTTCGTCGGCCGCTCCTCGACCGGCCCGACGGTGTCCTTCCACTGGTAGGAGCGCGCCCGCGGGTAGCCGTTCTCCGCGTCGTAGGAGTACATGCTGCCCACGTTGACGATGCAGCCGCCGGGGAAGCGCACGAAGCCGGGCTCCAGGTCGGCGATCTTCTGGGCGAGGTCCTTGCGCAGGGGCGAGACGCCGTTCTTGCCCACCCACCGGTCGGTCGGCATGAGGGAGACCATGTCCAGGCCGACCACGGACGCGGCGCCCGCCGTCAGGACGAGGCGGCCGGCGGCGGTCGTCCCGCTCGCGGTGAGGGTCGCCCGGTACTGCTTCCACTCGTCGCTGCCGTCGACGGCCACCGCGGCGGTGCCGAGGGCGCGGCCGCCCGGCCCCTGGAGGGCGACCGTCATCGTCTGCGCGGTCGAGGTGCGGGCCCACACCGAGAAGTCGTACGTGGCACCGGCCTTGAGCGCGACACCGCTGCCGGACCCGGTGTTGCGGACGCCGTCGCCCGCGCCGTCGGCGACGAGCCGGAAGTGGTTGCGGTTCCTCTCGTTGAGGCGGGTGTCGTCGTCCACGACGAGCGCGGGCGGCGCCGCTCCCCCGCCGTCGACGAGCTCCCAGCCGGTCGTCCCGGTCCAGCCCGCCCGGTCCGCGCCGTTGAACTCGAAGGAGCGGTTGCGCACGAGCTCGGCGTGCAGCCCGCCGTCGGCGGCGTTGTTGATGTCCTCGTAGAAGACGCCGTACATCGTGTCGTCGATGGCGGGGCCCGTGGCACCCTCCTCGACGGTGATCGTGTAGTCGAGCGGCGGCGCGGCGGGCGCCGCGGCACCGGCGGAGCCGGGCAGCAGCGTCAGCGCCAGCACGGCGCTCGCGGCGAGGCCGAGGCCTGCACGGGTGGGGGTCGTCATCGTCCCTCCGGGGGTGGGGTCGGGTCGGGGCGCCGGCGTGGCGCGGGCGCGGCGAGGGGCACGGTCGGCGGTGCCGTGGAACGGTCGCCCGAGCCGCCGCGGTGCGGCCAGGGCACCGGCGCGGCGGCGGCACGTGGTGGGACCGCCGTCGGATCTGTCCGGTGTGAGCGTGAACATACAACGTGGAAACTGCTCCGTGTCAACAGCCGGTGAGGGCCGGTGACACGGAGGCCTGCGCGGACGGCCGACGGGGACGCGCGCAGGGACACGAGCAGAGACGCCCGCGCGCGGTCAGGGGTACCCCGCGGTCGCGATCAGGCGCCTGCTCGTGGCCGGGACGGTTCCTGGAGCGCGAACGGGCGTCTGTTCGTGGCCGGGACGGTTCCTGGAGCGCGAACGGGCGCCTGTTCGTCGCCGGGACGGTTCCTGGAGCGCGAACGGGCGTCTGTTCGTGGCCGGGACGGTTCCTGGAGCGCGGACGGGCGCCTGCTCGCGACGGCTCGCGAGCGCGGTGCGGCTGGTCAGCCCCGGCGCAGGCGGACGCCCAGGAGGGCGTCGACGACGTCGGCGACGAGCCCGGGCGCCGTGGCCGAGCCGCTGCCCGCCCCAGGGTCCGCGGCGAGCGCCGCGTCCGCCCACGCGTCGACGACGGCCAGCGCGCCCGGCGCGTCGAGGTCGGCGGCCAGGCGGCTGCGGACGCCGTCGAGCACGCGTCCGGCGTCGGGACCGGTCGGGAGGGCGACGGCGGCTCGCCAGCGGTCGAGCCGCTCGCGGGCGGTGGCGAGCCCCTCGTCGGTCCAGGACCAGTCCGAGCGGTAGTGGTGCGCCAGCACGGCGAGGCGGATCGCGGACGGGTCCTCGCCGGCCCGCCGCAGCGTCGAGACGAGCACGAGGTTGCCGCGCGACTTGCTCATCTTCTCGCCGTCGAGCGCGACCATCCCGCCGTGGGCGTACAGGCGGGCGTACGGGGCGTCGCCGGTCAGCACCTGGCCGTGGGAGGCGCCCATCTCGTGGTGGGGGAAGACGAGGTCCGAGCCGCCCCCCTGGACGTCGAAGCCGACGCCGAGGTGGTCGAGGGCGATGGCCACGCACTCGACGTGCCAGCCGGGCCGGCCGGGTCCGAGGTCGCCGCCGTCCCACGACGGCTCCCCCTCCCGCTCGGCGCGCCAGAGGACGGGGTCCAGCGGCGAGCGCTTGCCCGGCGTGGCGGGGTCTCCCCCTCGCTCGGCGAACAGGCGCGCCATCGTGGCGGCGTCGTACCCGGAGACCTCGCCGAAGCGGGGGTCGGAGGCGACGTCGAAGTACACGTCGGCGGAGCCCTCGGGCGAGTAGGCCGCGCCCGCGGCAACGAGCCGGCGGACGGCCTCCGCGGCGCGCGGGACGGTCTCCACCGCACCGAGGTACACGTCCGGCGGGACGACGCCGAGCGCCGTCATGTCCTCGCGGAAGAGGTCCGTCTCGCGGACGGCGAGGTCGCGCCAGTCCTCGCCCGTCGCCGCGGCGCGCTCGAGCAGCGGCTCGTCGACGTCGGTGACGTTCTGCACATACTGCACCCGGTGCCCGGCGTCGCGCCAGGCGCGGACGAGCAGGTCGAAGGCCAGGTACGTCGACGCGTGGCCCATGTGCGTGGCGTCGTACGGCGTGATGCCGCAGACGTAGAGCCCGGCGGCGCGGCCGTCCTCGTCCTCGCCGGGCCCCGCGGGGCGAAGCTCGCGGCTCGCCGTGTCGTGGAGCCGGACCGGGCCGCCCCGTCCCGGGAGGTGTGGCAGGTGCGGGGACGACCAGGACTTCACGTCCGCGACCCTAACCGCCGCCGGAGGGGGCGGCCGACCCGCTCGCCGGCCCGGCCGGGCCGCGGGGCCCGGCGGTCAGAAGACGGGCCAGGGCACCGCGCTGCGGTGCTGGGGCGGCTGCGGCATGACGGCCCCGCGGAGCAGCCGGTCGGTCCGGGTCCGCAGGGCCCGCACCTCCCGCGCGGTCAGCAGGGGCGCGAGCGCCTCGCCGAGCGACCCGCGGAGGGCCCCGGCCAGCCGGTCGAGCGCCGCGAGCTGGTCGTCGGGCAGCGGCTCCCCCGCGAAGCCCCACAGGACGGTCCGCAGCTTGCCCTCGGCGTGCAGCACGAGGCCGTGGTCGATGCCGTGGACCGGCGGGTCGCCGCCGTCGCGTCCCCGCTCCACCTCGGTGCCGGGGTCGACGGCCTCCGGCCGGCCCAGGAGCAGGTGCCCCGCCTTGCGGTCGGCGTTGTTGGCGACGACGTCGAGCACGGCGACGGACAGCAGCCGCGGGTCGGCGGCGTGGACGAGGGTCACCGGCTCGCCGTCGCGGCCCCAGGCGTCGAGGACCCCGGTGAAGCCGTCGGGCACCGCGTGGAGCGGGACGACGTCGACCAGCCCGGCGCCCGGCTCGCCGAGGAGCAGCCCGTCGTCCTCCTCGTCCTCGTCCTCGAGGACGCCGTCCCGGGCGGCCTCCGGGTCCAGGGGGGCGCCGCGGGGCGGCTCCACCCAGCGCTGGACGGAGCCGGGGCCGAGCGGACCGTCGCGCAGGACCGTCGTGGGGACGACGCCCCAGCCGCCGCCGCGGGAGACGAGGTGGGCCGCGACCTCGCGCGCCGCGAGCGTGCCGTCGGGGAAGTCGTGGAGCGGCCGCTCGCCGCGGACGGGCTTGTAGACGCAGCGCACCTCGAGCCCGTCGGCGCGGCACACGGCGAGGAGCGTGACGTTGGAGGAGCCCGTGATGCGGCCGAGCACCTCGAGCTCGCCGCGGGCGAGGAGCGCGGCGAGGTCGTCGCCGTCGGGGGGCAGCCGCGGGGCGCGGGGCCGCGCGGCGTCGGCGGTGCTCAGCGGCGGTAGCCGTTGGCGCGCGGGCAGACGTGGCCCTCGGGGTCCAGCGGGCCCGAGCAGAAGGGGCACGGCGGGCGGCCGGCGGCCACGAGGGCGAGGGCGCGACGGGCGAAGTGCCGGGCGCCGGCGCCGGAGAGGCTGACGCGCAGGAGGCTCCGGGCCCCGGGCTCGTCGGCGACGGGGTCCACCTCGTCGTCCTCTCCCTCGACCGAGAAGCACTCGATGATGACGACGCCGCGGTCGCCGTCCCACTGCAGGCTCATCGTGCCGACCCGGAACTCCTCCTCGATGGGGGTGTCGAGGGGGTCGGTGTCCGCCGCGCCGAGCGGGGCCACGGCCGGGACGGGGGCCTCGCCGGCGCTGCGCCGCACGACCTCGTCGAGGAGCTCCTCGACCTTCTCGGCCAGCGTGGCGACCTGCTGCTTCTCCAACGAGACGGAGACGACGACGGGGACCGGGCCGCTGCCGCGCCCGCGCGCCTGGAGGAAGAAGGTGCGGGAGCCGGCGGGGCCGACGGTGCCGGCGACGAAGCGGTCCGGCGGGTCGTAGTCGAAGACCTGCGCCATGCCGCCGAGACTAACCGGCCCCGGCGCGGCCGCCCCGTGACGCGGCGGGACCGGTCCGCCGGGGCGCACGGACGGGCGGGCTCAGGCGCCGGCGCCGCCGCCGACCGCCGCGTCCGAGGAGGCCGCCCGCCGACGGCGCCGGGGCGGCGGCGCGAGCCCGGAGAGGTCGCCGCCGGTGTCGTTGGTGCGCACGACGAAGGGGCGCAGCGGGGTGTAGCGGACGACGGACACCGACGCCGGGTCCACCACGACGCGCTGGAAGGCGTCGAGGTGGAGCCCCAGGGCGTCGGCCAGCACGGCCTTGATGACGTCGCCGTGGGAGACGGCCACCCACACGGCGTCCGCGCCGTGCTCGTCGGCCACCCGGGCGTCGTGCTCGCGGACGGCGGCCAGCGCGCGGGCCTGGACGTCGCGGAGCGACTCCCCGCCCGGGAACTGCGCGGCGCTGGGGTGGCCCTGGACGACCTTCCAGTGCGGCTCCTTGGCCAGGTCGGCGAGCTTCCGCCCCGTCCACGCGCCGTAGTCGCACTCGAGCAGGCGCGGCTCGTGCACGAGCGCGGGGCGCGGCCGGCGCGCCGTGCCGCCCTCGGCGAGGAGAGCCTCCGCGGTGGCGACCGTCCGCTCCAGCGGGCTGGCGACGCAGGCGGCGAGGGGGACGGCCGCGAGCCGGCGTCCGAGGGCCGCGGCCTGGGCGGCCCCGCTCTCGTCGAGGCCGACCCCGGGGCTCCGGCCGGCGAGGACCCCGGTGGCGTTGGCGGCCGTCCGGCCGTGTCGGACCAGCAGCAGCGTCGGCACGCCCGTCACCATAGGGCGCCGTCGCCGACCGCCCCGGGCGCGGCCGCCGTCCGTCCCGGACGGGCCGCCGCACCGCCGTCGCGAGGAGACGCCGTGGCCGTCACCGCCGTGGTCCGCACGTGCGACGGGTCGACGCTGTCGCCCCCGCGCGACGCCCGGCCCCCCGAGGGTCCGGAGGCGGCCCGCTCGGCGCTGGCGGCCGCGGTCGAGGCGCACCGGCGGGACGGCGGCTACGTGTGGGTCCACCTCGACGACCCGGGCCCCGACGACCTCGCCGGCGTCGACGCCGCCCTCGGCGTCCACCCGCTCGCGGTCGAGGACCTCACGGCCGGCCGCCAGCGGCCGAAGCTCGAGCGCTACCTCGGCGAGCACGGCGGGTCGCTGGTGCTCAGCCTGCGCCCCGTCACGCTCGACCGGCCGGGGAGCCCGCACGCCGCCGTGGAGACGGGCGAGGCGCTCGTCGTCGTCGGCGACGCGTGGGTGCTGTCGGTGAGCCGCGGCGACGACGCGGACGTCGTGCCCCGCGCCGCGGCCCGGCTGGGCGAGGAGGGCCGGGCCGCGGGTGGGCCGGGGCCGGACCTGGGGCCGGTCGCCGTCCTGCACGCGGTCGTCGACGTCGTCGCGGACGACGCGGTCGCCGTCGCGGTGGCGCTCGAGGACGAGGTCCAACGGCTCGAGGAGCGGGTCTTCAGCACCGACCGCGGCGCCGGGACGACGGCGCACATCTACGCCCTCAAGCGGGAGGTGCTCGAGCTCGGGCGGGCGGTGCGCCCGCTCGTCGAGCCGACGCGACGGCTGTGGCAGGGCGACCTCGAGCTGGTGCCGCACGGCGCCCGGGTCTTCCTCCGCGACGTCGCCGACCACGTCCTCCAGGCCGCCGAGTCCGCGGACGGCAGCGACCGCCAGCTCGGCGACGTCCACAGCGCGCACCTGGCCCAGGTCGGGCTGCAGCAGAACGAGGACGCCCGGCGCATCTCGGCGTGGGCGGCCCTCTTCGCCGTCCCCACGCTCGTCGCGGGCGTCTACGGCATGAACTTCGTCCACATGCCCGAGCTCCAGTGGCGCTACGGGTACCCGGGCGCCCTGCTGCTCATGGTCGTCGCCTGCCTGCTGCTGCACCGCGCCTTCCGGCGCTCCGGCTGGCTCTGAGCCGCCCCGCCCGAGGGGGCGGGTCAGGGAGCGGTCGTCGGCGCGAGCGGCGGGTCGACGACCGGCGTGGCGTCGACGACGCCGAAGGAGAGCAGCAGCACGAGGACGAGCGCGAGGCCCAGCCGGTAGTAGACGAACGGCCGGAAGGTGTGGGTGCTGATGTAGCGCAGCAGCCACGCGATGACGGCCAGCCCGACGCCGAAGGAGACGACGGTCGCGAGGATCGTGGGGCCCCAGTCGACGGAGCCGGCGCCGCCCTCCCCGAGCTCCGAGACGAGCTGGTAGCCGCCGGAGGCGACGACGGCGGGGATGGCGAGGAGGAAGGCGTACCGGGCGGCGTCCTCGCGGCGGTAGCCCAGCAGCAGGCCCATGGTGATCGTGCCGCCGGAGCGCGAGACGCCGGGGATGAGGGCCAGCGCCTGCGCCAGGCCGTAGAGGACGCCGTCCCGCCAGGTGAGGTCCCGGAGCGACTTCCGCTGCGAGGCGGTGGCGTCGGCGAAGGCGAGCAGGAGGCCGAAGCCGGCGAGCGCGGCCGCGGTGATCCAGAGGCTGCGGAGCTGGGTCTCGATGGCGTCCTGGAAGACGAGGCCGAGGACGCCGATGGGGATCGAGCCGAGGATGACGAGCCAGCCCATCCGGGCGTCGGGGTCGTCGCGCGGGACACGGCCGACCAGCGACAGCGACCACTGCTTGATGATCCGGACGACGTCGCCCCAGAAGTACACGAGGACGGCGGCCTCGGTGCCGAGCTGGATGATCGCCGTGAAGGCGGCGCCCGGGTCGCGGCCCTCGAAGAACAGCTGGCCGACGATGCTCACGTGGGCGCTGGAGGAGATCGGCAGGAACTCCGTGAGGCCCTGGACGAGGCCGAGGACGAGCGCCTCGAGCCACCCCATCAGGCGACCGCCGTCGTCGGGCGGCGCGTCGGCCGGGGGCGGCGGGGCTGGGGCGGCTGGGGCACGGCGGAGGCCTCCCGCTCGGGCCCGGGCGCGCCCGGGCGGTGCGTGGGCGGGCGGGTCCCGACGGACGGACGGCCCGCCGGCCCCTCCGCCGCTGTCGGCGGCACCCTAGCCACCGCGGCGCCCGCCGGCCCCCACCTCGGGCGACGACGCCCCCGGCTCACCCGTGCGCGCGCCGTCGTCCGCCGTGCCGCACTGTGTCGGCAGTTGGCCGCCGATGTGCCGCCCTGCGTGCACCGTGTCGGCCGTTGGCCGCCGATGTGCCGCCCGGGGCGCACCCTGTCGGCACTTCGTCGCCGATGTGCCGTCAGTGCCGCACTGTGTCGGCAGTTGGGTGCCGATGTGCCGTCCGGGGCGCACTGTGTCGGCAGTTCGTCGCCGATGTGCCGCCCCGGGGCGCACCCTGTCGGCACTTGGCCGCCGATGGGTGCTGGACGGTCGGCCTCCCGACGGCGGCCGCCGCTCCCGGTGACGTCCCGGGGCGTCGACGGCGCGTGGATACCCTCGCGGGCATGGAGACCCGGCGCGTCGGACGCTCCGGGCTGCGCGTCTCGCGGCTCGGCCTCGGCACCCTCACGTGGGGGCGCGACACCGACGAGCACGAGGCCGCCGAGCTGCTGCGGGACTTCGCGCGGGCGGGCGGGACCCTCGTCGAGACGGCGGCGACGCCGGCCGGCGAGTCGGAGGAGCTGCTCGGGGCGCTGCTCCACGAGGAGGTGCCGCGGCGCGACGTCGTCCTCGCGCTGCGCGTCGGCGCCCGCGGCACCGGCCGCGACCGTCGGCCCGACGGCTCGCGACGGACCGTCCTCGCCGACCTCGACCTCTCCCTCGCGCGGCTGCGGACCGACCACGTCGACCTGCTCCTCCTCGAGGGGTCCGGCGACGCGCCCGTGGAGGAGCAGCTGTCCGCCCTCGAGGAGGCGGTCCGCTCCGGACGGGCGCGCTACGTCGGCGTGGCCGAGCACGGCGCGTGGCAGCTGGCCCGCGCCGCGGCCCTCGCCCCGGCGGGCACGCCGCTCGTCGCGGCCCAGGCGGAGCTGTCGCTCGTCGCCCGGTGGGCCGACGGCGACCTGCTCGACGCCGCGGAGGCCTCCGGGGTCGGGGTGCTCGCGCGCAGCCCGCTCGGCGGGGGCGTCCTGACCGGCAAGTACCGGCACGCGCTGCCGGCCGACTCCCGGGCGGCGTCGCCCCACCTCGTCCACGTCGTCCAGCCGCACCTCGACCCGTCGGCGCGGGGCGTCGTCGAGGCCGTGTGCACGGCCGCCGACGGGCTCGAGCGGGCCCCGCTGGCCGTGGCGCTGGCGTGGGCCGCCGACCGTCCGGGCGTGGCCGCCGCCGTGACGGGCGCGCGGACCGCGGCGCAGCTGCGGCTGGCGCTGACCGCGGCCGACCTGCGGCTGCCCGCGCAGATCACCGCGGCGCTCGACGAGGTCTCGACGTCCCGCCGGGACGTCGGCCGCCCCGTCTGACCCGGGGCCCGACCGGCCGGCCCCGTGGGCCGGCCCGCCTCAGAGGCGGGGGTGCCGGTCGTCCGGCCCGTCCCCGTCGTCGTCCTGCTCGTCGTCGTCCTCGTCGTCGAGGTCGTCGTCGTCCTCGTCCAGCTCCTCCACGTCGTCGTCCTCGTCGTCCTCGGCGTCCTCGTCGAAGAGCACGAAGGGCGTCACCTCGTCGTGGGCCTCGTAGAGGGCCTCGTCGTAGCCCTCGAAGGCGTCGGCGAGGGAGGAGTAGGCGTCCTTCACGACGGGGTCGGTGTCGGAGCGGCGCCGCTCGACGGCGTCGAGGTGGGCCTCCAGCGCCCCGACGAGGCGGGCCAGGGCGACACGGGGCTCGCTGCTCATGGGCAGACCGTAGCCCTGCGCGACGTGGTGCGGCGACGCGTGACGGGGCGTCGGCACCGGGCGTCCCGACGGCGTCGTCGGCGGGCCCGGACGGGCGGTCGCGGGGCCCGTCGTCGGGGCCCCGTGGCACCATCGGCGACGATGGACGCCACCGTGCACCCCGACGGCCGGGACACCCCGGGCCAGGGCCGTCGGACCGCTCCCCCCGCCGCCCCCCGCGCCTCCGCCTTCGAGTACCGCGAGATCACCCTGCCCCGCGGCACGTCGCGCGGCGCCGCCCGCGAGCAGCTCACCGAGGAGGCCGAGTACGGCCGCTGGGAGCTCGCCGGCGTGCGCCTCTACGTCGGCGGCCTGCGCCGGGTCGTCCTGCGCCGCCGCATCATCCGGATGCAGCGCAGCGCCTGACGGCCCCGGCCGCCGCGGGGCGGCCCCCCGACGGCCGGCCCCCGGCGCCGGGGCGGCTCAGCAGGTCGCGAGCAGCCGGTCGAGCACGCGGGTGCCGAAGCGCAGCGCCTCGGTGGGCACGCGCTCGTCGACGCCGTGGAACATGCCCGCGAAGTCGAGGTCCGCCGGCAGCTGCAGCGGCGCGAAGCCGAAGCCGCGGATGCCGAGCCGGGCGAGGGCCTTGTTGTCCGTGCCGCCGGACAGGCAGTACGGCAGGACGCGCGCGCCCGGGTCCTCCGCCAGCAGCGCCGCGACCATGGCGTCGGGCAGCGAGCCCGTGAGGTCGGTCTCGAGCGCGGTGTCCTGGTGGACGACCTCGACGTCGACGCCCGGCCCGGCCAGCTCGCGCACCACGTCGAGCACGTGCTCGCCCTGGCCCGGGAGGGTGCGGCAGTCGACGAGGGCCGTCGCCGTGCCCGGGATGACGTTGTGCTTGTAGCCCGCCTCGAGCTGGGTGGGGTTGGACGTGTTGCGCAGGGTCGCGCCGACCCAGTTGGCCGTCGTCCCGAGGACGCGGGTCAGCGCGTCGAAGTCCTCCGGGTCGAGGGGCTCACCCGTGATGTCCTCGACGCCCTCGAGGAAGGCGCGCACCGTCGGCCGGATCTCCAGCGGCCACCGGTGCGCCCCGATCCGGGCCACCGCACCGGCGAGGCGGGTCACGGCGTTGTCGTCGTTGACCTGGCTGCCGTGCCCGGCGCGGCCGTGGGCCACGAGCCGGACCCAGGCGATGCCCTTCTCCGCCGTCTGGACGAGGTAGCAGCGCTGCCCGGCGACGTCGAGGGAGAAGCCGCCGACCTCGCTCACCGCCTCGGTGGCGCCCTCGAAGAGGTCCGGACGGGTCTCGACGAGGAAGCCCGCGCCCTTGACGCTCCCGGCCTCCTCGTCGGCCGTGAAGGCGACGACGACGTCGCGGGCCGGGCGACGGCCCTCGCGGGTCATCTGGCGGACGACGGAGAGGATCATCGCGTCCATCCCCTTCATGTCGACGGCGCCGCGGCCCCACAGGCAGCCGTCGCGCACCTCGCCGCCGAAGGGGTCGACGCTCCAGTCGGCCGCGCGGGCGGGCACGACGTCGAGGTGCCCGTGCAGCACGAGCGCGTCCCGCGAGCGGTCCTCGCCCGGCAGGCGCAGCACGACGTTGGCGCGACCGGGGTCGCTCTCGAGCAGCTCGGCCGCCAGGCCGACCTCCTCGAGCAGCCCGACGACGTGCTCGGCCGCCGCCCGCTCCCCCGGCCCGCTGCCGTCGCCGTAGTTCGAGCTGTCGATGCGGATGAGGTCGGCGGCGATGTCCACCACCTCGTCGGCGGCGACGGGGCCGCGGGCGGAGGGCCGGTCGGACGGCTGGGCGGACGAGGGTGCTGCGGTGTCGGCCATGGTCCGACGGTAGCGACGCCGTCGCCCGCCGCCCGGGGCGGCGCCGTCGCGGGCGGCGGGCGGACGACCCCGCCGGGCGTGCTAATTTTCTCCCCGTCGCGGCGCCCCGGCGCCGCACGGCACCTGTCCGGGTGGCGGAATGGCAGACGCGCTAGCTTGAGGTGCTAGTGCCCTTTATCGGGCGTGGGGGTTCAAGTCCCCCTCCGGACACCAGCACGACGAAGGGCCGCTCCCCGTGGGGAGCGGCCCTTCGTCGTCGTGGCCCCCGTCCCCGGGGGCCGTCGTCGGCCCCGCCCCGCGCGGCCCCGCCCGCCCGGCTGCCGGACGCCCTGGCCCGCCGCGGTGTGGTCTGCAGCACACTGGCCGCCGTCACACCCGGACCGGCCGTCCGGACCGCCGCGGCGGGCCGGCCGCCCCTTCCCGCGAGGAGCGCCATGAGCACCAGCCCGGCAGCGGACGTCACCGACCCGGCCGACGGCCCCGGCAGCGGCGGTGGCGACCCGGCCACCGGCCCCCTCCCCGTGGCGGGCGGGCGGCTCGTCCCCCCGCTGGGCGACGGCGTCTCCTCCGACGAGGCGCACACCCAGCTGCGCGCGACGGTGCGGCGGCTCGCGGCGCTGCTCGGCGAGGCGCTCGAGCGCCACGAGGGCCGGGGCCTGCTCGACCTCGTCGAGCGGGTGCGCCACCTGGCGCGCCGCCCCGACGAGGGCGCCGAGCTGAGCCGGGTCCTGTCCGGCGTCGGGGACGGCACCGCGGTCGTCCTCGCCCGCGCCTTCACCGCGTACTTCCAGCTGGCCAACGTCACCGAGCAGCTGCACCGCTCGCGCGAGCTCGCCTCGCGGCCGGGAGCCGGTCTCGCGCACAGCGTCCCGCGCATCGCCGCCGCCCTCGACGAGGGCTCGCTGACCCGCGAGGAGCTGCAGCGGGTCGTCGACCGGATGGAGCTGCGGCCCGTCTTCACCGCGCACCCGACGGAGTCCAGCCGTCGCTCGGTCCTCGACCTGCTCTCGCGCGTCGCCGGCGCCCTCGACCGGGCGGGCGACCCGCGCCGCCGCGCCTCCGACGCGGACGCCGACGAGCGCCGCGTCGTCGAGCTCGTCGACCTGCTGTGGCAGACCGACGAGCTGCGCGTCGAGCGTCCCGCGCCGGCCGACGAGGCCCGCTCGGCGCTCTACTACCTCTCGTCGCTCGCCACCGGCGTGCTCCCCGACCTGCTCGAGGAGCTGTCCCACCGCCTGGCGCCCCTCGGCGTCGAGGTGGCGCCGCGCGCCCGACCGCTCCGCTTCGGCAGCTGGGTAGGCGGCGACCGCGACGGCAACCCCAACGTCACGCCCGCCGTCACGCTCGAGGTGCTCGCGCAGCAGCACGAGACCGGCCTCGGCGTCCTCCTGCGCACGGTCGACGAGCTCGTCGTCGAGCTCGCCTCCTCCACCCAGGTGGTCACCGTCTCCGGGGAGCTGCGGGCCTCGCTCGACCGCGACCGCGAGCAGCTCCCGGCCGTGTGGGAGCTGCGGCACCGGCTCAACGCGGAGGAGCCGTACCGCCTCAAGCTCAGCTACGTCCGCGCCCGGCTCGAGGGCACGCAGCGTCGGCTGGCGACGGGCGGCGCGCACGTGCCCGGCCAGGACTACGCCGACGTCGGCGGCCTCCTCGACGAGCTCGAGCTCGTGCAGCGCTCCCTCGCGGGCAACGGCTGCGCCCTCGTCGCCGAGGGCGTCGTCGCCCGCGCGCTGCGGACCGTCGCCGCCACCGGCCTCGGGCTGGCCACCCTCGACATCCGCGAGCACTCCGAGCGTCACCACGCCGCGCTGGCCGCGCTCGTCGACCGCGCGCAGGCGTCGGACCGGCCGTACGCCGAGCTCGACCGCGCCGACCGGACGGCCTTCCTCTCCGCCGAGCTCCGCGGCGGCCGCCCGCTGGCCGGCGCCGCGACCCTCGACGCGCTCGACGGCACGGCCGGCGAGGTCGTGGAGCTCGTCCGCACGGTCCGCACGGCGCTCGACCGCTTCGGCGACGACGCCGTCGAGACCTACGTCGTGTCGATGACCAAGGGCGTCGACGACCTCCTCGCCGTCGTCGTCCTCGCCCGCGAGGTCGGCCTCGTCGACCTGCCCGTCGACCCGTCGCTGCCCGCGACGGCGCGGGTCGGCGTCGCGCCGCTCTTCGAGACCATCACCGAGCTCGAGGCCGCTGGCCCGCTGCTCGACGAGCTGCTCTCCGACCCGTCCTACCGTCGCGTCGTCGCGGCCCGCGGGGACGTGCAGGAGATCATGCTCGGCTACTCCGACAGCTCCAAGGACGGCGGCATCGCCGCCTCGCGCTGGCAGATCCACCGGGCCCAGCGGGCGCTCCGCGACGTCGCGCGCGCCCACGGCGTCCAGCTGCGGCTCTTCCACGGCCGCGGCGGGTCGGTCGGGCGCGGCGGCGGCCCCACTGGCGAGGCGATCCTCGCCCAGCCCGCCGGCAGCCTCGACGGCGCCATGAAGGTCACCGAGCAGGGCGAGGTCATCTCCGACAAGTACCTGCTCCACGGCCTCGCGGTGCACAACCTCGACGTCGCGCTGTCGGCCGTCCTCGAGGCGTCGACGCTGCGCAGCGAGCCCGTCGTCGCGCGCCCCGTCCTCGACGGCTGGGACGCGACGATGGACGTCGTCGCCGCGGCCGGCCGCGACCGCTACCGGGCCCTCGTCGAGGACGAGCGCCTCGTGCCCTTCTTCCTCTCCGCCACGCCGGTCGAGGAGCTCGGCCACCTCAACATCGGCTCCCGCCCGGCCCGTCGCCCCGGCGGCACCGGCGGCCTCGAGGACCTGCGCGCCATCCCGTGGGTCTTCGGGTGGACGCAGACGCGGATCAACGTGCCGGGCTGGTTCGGCGTCGGCAGCGGCCTGGCCGCGGCCCGCGAGGCGGGCCACACCGAGCGGATGCGCCGGATGGTCGAGGAGTGGCCGTTCTTCCGCAGCTTCCTCGGCAACGTCCAGATGACGCTGGCCAAGACGGACCTGTCCATCGCCGCCCGCTACGTCGAGGGCCTGTGCCCCGACGGGACGGCGTCCCTGCTCGAGGTGCTGCGCGAGGAGCACGACCGCACCGTCGCCGAGGTCCTCGCCGTGACGGGGCAGGAGCAGCTGCTCGAGAGCTCGCCGGTCCTGCGGCGCACGCTGGAGCTGCGCGACTCCTACCTCGCCCCGCTCCACGCCCTCCAGGTCGAGCTGCTGCGCCGCTCGCGGGCGGCGGGCGACGACGTCGACCCGGTCCTGCGCCGCGCGCTGCTGCTGACGATCAACGGCATCGCGGCGGGGATGCGCAACACCGGCTGACCCTCTCCCGGGTCGTCGCACCGGGTCTTCGTCGCCATGCACCGCCTGCCCGGGCTCCTCAGGCGGTGCATGGCCACGAAGACCGGGGTGGAGGGGCCCCGGAGCGAGGCGAGGTGGCGGTGGCGTCCGCCGGGCAGGCCGTCTCCTAGCCTCGGGGCGTGACGACGACGCTCGTGTGGGTGCCCGCCCTCGACCGCCCCGACCTCCTCGCCGACCCCGTGCTCGCCGCGCTGCGCGCGCTGCCGGCCGACGACGCCGCGCAGGTGCTCGTCGCCGAGGTCGACCCCGACGTCGCGGACACCGCAGCGCTCGTCGCGACCAGCGACGTCACGCTCGAGGAGAGCGCCAACTGCGTCCTCGTCGCGGGGAGGCGGGACGGCGAGCAGCGCGTGGCCGCCGCCCTCGTCCGCGGCAGCGACCGCGCCGACGTCAACGGCCTCGTCAAGCGGGCCCTCGACGTCCGCAAGGCGTCGTTCCTCCCCCGCGAGGAGGCCGTCGAGGTCTCGGCCATGGAGTTCGGCGGCATCACGCCGGTCGGGCTGCCGGCCGGCTGGCGCGTGCTCGTCGACGGCGCCGTCGCGGCCCTCCCCCGCGCGGTGGTCGGCAGCGGCGTCCGCCGCTCGAAGCTGGCGCTGCCGGGCGCGCTCCTCGCGCGCCTGCCGGGCGCCGAGGTGCACGAGGGGCTCGGGCGCCCCGCGGCCTGAGCCTCAGCGGGCGCGCAGGGCCCAGAAGGCCACGGCGCCCGCCGCGGCGACGTTGAGCGAGTCCACCCCGCCGGCCATGGGGATGCGGACGACGACGTCGCTGCCCGCGACGGCCGCGCGCGACAGCCCGTCCCCCTCGGTCCCCAGGACGAGGGCCAGGCGCTCCGGCGGGTCGGCCGCGAGGTCGTCGAGGGAGACGCTGTCGTCGCTCAGCGCGAGGGCCGCCACCGTGAAGCCGAGGTCGCGCAGCAGGTCGAGCCCCCCGGGCCACGGGTCCAGCCGCGTCCACGGCACCTGGAAGACCGTGCCCATGGACACCCGCACGGAGCGCCGGTACAGCGGGTCGGCGCAGCGTGGCGTCACGAGGACCGCGTCGACGCCGAGGGCCGCCGCGGAGCGGAAGACGGCGCCGACGTTGGTGTGGTCCACGACGTCCTCGAGCACCGCGACGCGGCGGGCGCCCTCGAGCACCTCCGCGAGCGGCGGCAGCACCGGGCGCTGCATGGCCGCGAGCGCCCCGCGGTGGAGGTGGAAGCCCGTGATGGCGCGCAGCGCCGGCTCCTCGGCCACGTGGACGGGGACGGGCGCCTCGCCGGGACGGCGGCCGACGTCGTGCGCGGCGAGCAGCGGCAGCACCTCGGGCAGCCAGCGCGGGGCGAGGAGGACCGAGCGCGGCCGGTGCCCGACCCGCAGCGCCCGCTCGAGGACGGTGCTCGACTCCGCCATGTACAGGCCCTCGGCGGGTTCCCGACGACGGCGCAGAGCCACGTCGGTGAGGTCGGTGTAGTCGCCGAGGCGGGGGTCGGCCGGGTCCTCGACGTGGTCGACGACGAGGCCGTCGGGCACGGCGACGTCGGCCCCGGAGGCGCTCACGGCAGCACCAGGAACACGAGGGCCACGAGGCCGAGGACGACGATCGTCGCCCGCAGCACGACCGGCGGCAGCCGCCGTCCGACCGCCGCACCGAGGAGGCCGCCGAGCAGCGAGCCGACGGCGATGACGAGCACCGCCTCCCACAGGACGCGGTCGAAGCCGACGAGCGTGTAGGAGACCGCCGCGACGACGTTGACGACGAGGGACAGCAGGTTCTTCATCGCGTTGATGCGCTGCAGGCTCTCGACGAGGACCGCCCCGAAGGCGCCGACGAGCAGGACGCCCTGCGCCGCCGTGAAGTACCCGCCGTAGACGCCGATGACGAAGGTGAGGACGAGCAGCAGGACCTGCGCCCCGCGACCGCCCGCCGGCGGGGCGGAGGGGCTGTCCAACGTCCCGGGCGCGCCCGGGGTGGCGCCGGCCGCGACCTTCCGTTCGAGGCGACGGCGGGTGGCCGCCTGGAGCCGCGGCTGGAGGAGGACGAGGACGATGGCCAGGACCACGAGGACCGGCACGACCGTCTCGAACGCGCTGGCCGGCAGGTGCAGCAGGAGGAAGGACCCCAGGAGGGCGCCGAGCACCGACATCGGGATGAGCCGGGCGGCACGGGCGCCCTGGCCGCGCAGCTCGCGGCGGTACCCCCACGTCCCCGACACGCCGCCCGCGACGAGGCCGACGGCGTTGGACATCGTCGCGGAGACGGGCGGCACGCCCATCGCCACGAGCGTGGGGAAGGTGATGAGGGTCCCCGAGCCGACCACGGCGTTGACGGCGCCCGCCCACAGCGCGGCCAGCGCGAGGAGGACGACCTGCCAGCCGGTGAGGTCGCCGAGCAGGGCCTCGTTCACGCGGCCCGCGCCGCCCAGCGGCCGCCGGACCGCTCGACGCGCAGGGCCAGGCCGAAGGTCGCGCCGAGCGCCGCGGGGGTGAGGACGTCCTCGAGCGGGCCCTGGGCCACGACCCGCCCCTCGCGCAGCAGGAGCCCGTGGGTGATGCCGGGCGGCACCTCCTCGACGTGGTGCGTGACGAGGACGACGGCGGGCGCGGCCGGGTCGGCGACGAGGCCGGACAGGCGGCGGACGAGGTCCTCGCGGCCGCCGAGGTCCATGCCCGCGGCGGGCTCGTCGAGGAGGACCAGCTCGGGGTCCGCCATGAGCGCGCGGGCCAGCTGGACGCGCTTGCGCTCCCCCTCGGAGAGCGTGCCGTAGGTGCGGCGGTCGAGGCCGCCCACGCCGAGGGCGTCGAGGAGCTCCAGCGCGCGGGCGTGGTCGGGCCCCTCGTACTCCTCGCGCCAGCGGCCGACCATGCCGTAGGCGGCGGTGAGGACGACGTCGACGACCTTCTCGGCGGGCGGGACCCGCTCCGCGAGAGCGGCGCTCGACAGGCCGATGCGCGGGCGGAGCTCGAAGACGTCGACGGCGCCCAGCTCCTCGCCCAGCACCTCGGCGCGGCCGCGGGTGGGGAAGAGCCGGGCGCCGGCGATCTGGAGGAGCGTCGTCTTGCCCGCGCCGTTCGGGCCGAGGACGACCCATCGCTCGTCGGCGCCGACGGCCCAGGAGACGTCCTCGAGCAGGGCCCGGCCGTCGCGGACGACCGTGACGCCGTCGAGGTCGAGGACGGGCTCGTCGGGCGTGCCCTTCGTCGTCGGGAGGGCGTCGCCGCGGGGGCCTGCCGCCGGGCGTGCGGGCGTCGGACGGCTGGCCTCGCTCATGGCCGCGACCCTACTGGCCGGGCCCGCTCCGCCCGAGCCGCCGGGAGCCGCGGGGAGCCGCCGGCCGGGCTCGTAGGCTCGGCCGCGTGATCGACCTGCCCCGCTCCGCCCGCCTCGCCGCCTGGGGGACGGCGGCCCTGCGCGGCGAGGTGCCCGTGGCCGTCGCCGCCCGGGCCGTCCAGCGCGACGACGAGCCGCACGAGGTGGCCGGCGACGCGCCCGCCACGGACCTCGTCGAGCTCCTCGCGGGCTGGCGCACCGCCGGGCACCGCGGTCTCCGGCTCGTCCTGCCCGTCCCGGGCGACGTCTCCGGCCTGCCCGGCCCGGCCGCCTTCAACGTCGAGGCGCTCGACGTCGGCGAGGCCGTGACGACCGACGACGAGGACGCCGCCGGCGCGCGCTGGGGCGCGTGGCCGGAGGTCACCGAGTTCGGCTCGGCCCTCGAGCCCGGCGCGCTCGTCACCTGGCACGCGACCCCGGTCCGCCGCCCGGCCGCGCCGCCGTCGACGACGCTGCGGGACGCCGAGCGGCAGCTGCAGACGGCGCTGTCCCGCGCGCTGGCCGAGCTGCAGCGCCTCGACGTCGCCCGCTGGCGCGAGGACGCGGCCGACCGGATCGCGGCCGTCCGCAGCGGCGCGCTCCCCCGCGACGCCGTCCCCGCGTCGACCCCGCCCCGCGCGCAGCAGGTGCTCGCCACGGCCGTGCGCCTGCGCGGCGTCGTGGCGCTGGCCACCGAGGATGACGGCGCCGTCGTCACCGGCCACGAGGCCCGCGCCCGGACCGGGGCGCTGCGCGACGTCGAGGTCGTGGCGCGGCACGCCGTCGTCGCCGCCGTCAACGCGGTGCTGGAGCCGGTCCGCCCCTGAGGGCGGACCCGGGCGCTCAGCCCCCGAGCACCGACCGGTAGACCTCGAGCGTCCGCTCGCCGATGGCGTCCCAGCTGAACTCGGCGACGGCCCGCTCGCGGCCGGCCTCGCCGCGGCGGCGCGCCTCGGCCGGGTCGGAGGTCGCCTCGGTGAGGACGGCGGCGAGGTCCGCGGCGAAGCGCTCGGGGTCCACGGGCGCCCCCGTGCCGTCGTCGACCTGCTCGATCGGCACGAGCCAGCCGGTGCGGCCGTCGTCGACGACCTCGGGGATGCCACCGGTCGCCGTGCCGACGACCGCCGTGCCGCAGGCCATCGCCTCGAGGTTGACGATGCCGAGCGGCTCGTAGACCGACGGGCACACGAAGACGGTCGCGAGCGACAGCACCTGGCAGAGCTCGGCCCGCGGCAGCATGCGGTCGATCCGCACGACGCCGTCGCGCTGCTGCGCGAGCTCGGCCGTGAGCCCGTCCACCTCGGCGGCGATCTCCGGCGTGTCCGGGGCGCCCGCGCAGAGGACGAGCTGGACCTCGGGGGGCAGCGCCGCGGCGGCCCGGAGCAGGTGCGGCAGGCCCTTCTGGCGGGTGATGCGGCCGACGAAGACGACGCTCGGCCGGTCCGGGTCCATGCCGAGGGTGCGGACGTGCTCGCGGGCGGCGTCGGAGTCGTCCCGTCGCCAGTCCGCCGCGTCGATCCCGTTGTGCACGACGTGGACCCGCGCGGGGTCGACCTCGGGGTAGCTGCGGAGGATGTCGGCGCGCATGCCGGCGCTGACGGCCACGACGGCGTCCGCCGTCGTCATGGCCTGGTGCTCGGCCCACGAGGAGACGGCGTACCCGCCGCCCAGCTGCTCGGCCTTCCAGGGCCGCAGCGGCTCGAGGCTGTGGGCGGTGACGACGTGCGGCACGCCGTGCAGCCGGGCCGCGAGGACGCCGGCCACGTTGGCGTACCAGGTGTGGCTGTGGACGAGGTCGGTGCCGGCCGTCGCGGCCGCCATCGACAGGTCGACGCCCAGCGTGCGCAGGGCGGCGTTGGCGCCCTCGAGCGTCGCCGGTTCCGGGTGGGCCGTGACGCCCGGCTCGTCGCGCGGGGCGCCGAAGCACTGCACCCGGACGTCGGCGAGCGGCCGGAGGGCCCGCGCGAGCTCGGCGACGTGGACGCCCGCGCCCCCGTAGACCTCCGGCGGGTACTCACGGGTGAGGAGGTCCACGCGCAGGGCGCTGGCAGGGGCGTCGTCGGCCATGGCGGGGACCGTAGCGGGCCGGGGACCGCACGCACCCGGGCCCGCCCGCACGGCGCGGCGGCCGTCCCGCCGTCCGCCCGGCGGCTCGCCGCGGCTCACCCCTTGCCGCAGCGGCGGTGACCCCTAGGGTCGGCCCATGTCGAGCCCCCGGGTCCTCGCGATCGTGCTCGCCGGCGGCGAGGGCAAGCGCCTCATGCCGCTGACCGCCGACCGCGCCAAGCCGGCCGTCCCCTTCGGCGGCAGCTACCGCCTCATCGACTTCGCCCTGTCCAACGTGGCCAACGCCGGCTACCTGCAGGTCGTCGTCCTCACGCAGTACAAGTCCCACAGCCTCGACAAGCACATCTCCATGACGTGGCGGATGTCGACGATGCTGGGCAACTACGTGACCCCCGTCCCCGCGCAGCAGCGCGTGGGCAAGAACTGGTACCTCGGCAGCGCCGACGCGATCTACCAGTCGCTCAACCTCATCGACGACGCCCGCCCGGACATCGTCGTCGTGGTCGGCGCCGACCACGTGTACCGGATGGACTTCTCGCAGATGGTCGACGCGCACGTCGCCTCCGGCGCGGGCTGCTCGGTCGCGGCGATCCGCCAGCCCGTCTCGCTCGCCGACCAGTTCGGCGTCATCGAGGTCGGCTCCGACGTCGACATGGCGGGCACGCCCCGGATCACCGCCTTCCGCGAGAAGCCGTCCGACCCGACGACCATCCCCGGCTCGCCCGGCGAGGTCCTCGCGTCGATGGGCAACTACGTCTTCGACGCCGCGGCCCTCGTCGACGCCGTGACGCGCGACGCCGCCACCGACTCCAAGCACGACATGGGCGGTGACATCGTCCCCGACTTCGTGTCCCGCGGGGACGCGGCCGTCTACGACTTCCAGCGCAACGACGTGCCGGGGACGACCGACCGCGACCGCGCGTACTGGCGGGACGTCGGGACGCTCGACAGCTACTACGAGGCCCACATGGACCTCATCTCGCCGCTGCCCGTCTTCAACCTCTACAACGGCCGCTGGCCGATCCTGTCCCAGCAGCAGCCGCTGCCCCCGGCCAAGTTCGTGCACGGCGACGACGGCAGCCCCGGCTCCGCCGTCGACTCGATCGTCGCCCCGGGTGTCGTGCTCTCCGGCGCGACCGTCAGCAAGTCCGTGCTGTCCCCCGGCGTCCGCGCCGAGACGGGCAGCACGGTGAGCGGCTCGGTGCTCCTGGACGGCGTCCACGTGGGCCGCGGCGCCACCGTCCGCCGCGCGATCCTCGACAAGAACGTCGTCGTCCCCGACGGCGCGAGCGTCGGGGTGGACGCCGAGGCCGACCGTGCCCGCGGCTTCACCGTGACGCCGTCGGGCATCACGGTCGCCGGCAAGAACGCCCGGGTGGACCGCTGAGCCAGGCGCCCGACCTGCTCGTCGTCCTCACCGGTCCCGGCGCCGCCGGGCTCGCGGGACGTGCCCCGGCGGCCCTCGTGGCCGCCGGGGCCGCCGTCGTCGACGTCCGGGACGACGGCGACGGCGTCGCGGAGCTGCGGGTGCGCGGCGGGCGCGACGCCGTCCGCCGAGCCCTCGCCGACGCGGCGTCCACCCTGCCCGCGGGGCAGGAGGTCGACGTCGCCGTCGTGCCGGCCGCCGCGCGCGAGGGCCGTCGGCTCGTCGTCCTCGACGTCGACTCGACGCTCATCACCGGCGAGGTGGTCGAGATGCTCGCCGCCCGCGCCGGGGTCGAGGGGGAGGTGGCCCGGGTCACCGAGGCCGCGATGCGCGGCGAGGTCGACTTCGCCGGCAGCCTCCACCGTCGCGTGGCGCTGCTCGAGGGGCTGCCGGCGACCGTGCTCGACGACGTCCTCGCCGAGGTGGTCCCCTCCCCCGGCGCCGCGACGATGGCGCGGTCGCTGGCCGCGGCCGGCGTCCCCGTCGGCGTCGTCTCCGGCGGCTTCGCCGAGGTGGTCGAGCCGCTCGCGGCGTCGCTCGGCGTCCCGCACGCGGAGGCCAACCGTCTCGAGGTCTCGGGCGGCCACCTCACCGGCCGGGTGCGGGGCGACGTCGTCGACGCCGCCGCGAAGGAGCGCTTCCTGCGCGCCCTCGCCGCGCGGCACGACGTCCCCCTCGCCGGGACGGTGGCCGTCGGCGACGGCGCCAACGACCTCGACATGGTCCGGGCCGCCGGCACGGGCGTCGCCTTCTGCGCGAAGCCGGTCCTCGCCGCGGCGGCCGACGTCGTCCTCACCCGCCGCGACCTCACGGCGGTCGTCCACCTCGTCGGCGCCCCGCTCGTCCCCTGACCGGCCCCGCGGCCGGCGCGCCCCCGGGCCTCTGCGCCTTGTCGGCACTTTGCCGCCGACGTGCCCTCTGAGACGCAATCAGTCGGCAGTTGGTCGCCGAAGTGCCCTCTCGGGCGCACTCTGTCGGCAGTTCGTCGCCGAAGTGCCTACTCCGGCGCACTTTGTCGGCAGTTCGCCGCCGACGTGCCGGCGGTACGGGTGAGGGACCGGACGAGCGGGTGGCGGCGGGGGCGCGGAGCGGCACGTCAGGCCGGCGCCCCGACCCCCACGGCACCTGACCACCGCGCGCCGAGGCAGTGCCCGGAGCGCCCCCGGTGCCGCCCGCGGACCCGACCACGGCGAGGCGACCGGACGACGCAGGCGACCGGACGACGCAGGCCCTCAGGCCCCGTCCGGCCCCAGCACCTCGACGAGCTCGGCGGTCGCGGCGACGAGGTCGTCCCAGCCGCCGTCCCAGCGCAGGACGGCGGCCTCCGCCGTCCGCAGGCCGGCCATCAGGCGACCACGCAGGGCGCCGGCGGCGGGGTCGGCGGACGGGCCGGCCAGGGCGACGGACAGGCCCGAGGCGCCCGGCTCGTGGCAGACGAGGACGGCGGTGGCGACGTCGGCGGGCAGGCGCCCGAGGACGGCGCCGAGGCGCTGCGGGCTGGCCTCGTACACGTCGGGCTCGACGCGGACGGGCCAGCCGTCGTCGCCGACGAGCAGGGCCGTCGTCCGGAGGGCGCGGAGGGCGTCCGAGGTGACGACGAGGTCGGGGACCAGGCCGCGGGCGCGCAGCAGCGCGCCCGCGGCGGTCGCCTCGTCCTCGCCCGCGGCCGTGAGGGCGCGGGCGTGGTCGGTGCCGCCCGGCCCCACGGGGGCGGCGGCGCCGTGACGCAGGACGACGAGGACGGCCAGGTCAGCTCCCCATGGCGTGGACGCCGCCGTCGACGTGGACGATCTCGCCCGTCGTGGCGGGGAACCAGTCCGACAGCAGGGCGACGCAGGCGCGGGCGGCGGGCTCGGTGTCGGTGAGGTCCCAGCCGAGCGGGGCGCGCTTGGGCCAGCTGTCCTCGAAGGCGGCGAAGCCGGGGATCGACTTGGCGGCCATCGTGCGCAGCGGCCCCGCGGAGACGAGGTTCACGCGGGTGCCGGCGGGGCCGAGGTCGCGGGCGAGGTAGCGCGAGACCGACTCGAAGGCCGCCTTGGCGACGCCCATCCAGTCGTAGACGGGCCAGGCGAAGCTCGCGTCGAAGGTGAGGCCGACGACGCTGGAGCGCTCCGACAGCAGCGGGCGGCTGGCGACGGCCAGCGACTTGAGGCTGTACGAGGAGATCTGCAGCGCCGTGGAGACGTCCTCCCACGAGGCGTTCATGAAGTCGAACGCGCCCTGGGGGGCGAAGCCGATGGAGTGCAGGACGCCGTCGAGGCCGTCGACGTGCTCGCGGACGCGGCCCTCGAGGGCGTCGAGGTCCTCCTGCTTGCTGACGTCGAGCTCGACGACGGGCGCCGGCTGCGGCAGGCGGCGGGCGATGGCCTGCGTGATGCGCATCTGCCGGCCGAAGGAGGTGAGCACGACGGTGGCGCCCTCCTGCTGGGCCACCTGCGCGACGCGGAAGGCGATGGAGGCGTCCGTGAGGACACCGGTGATGAGCAGGCGCTTGCCGTCCAGGATGCCCATGCGGACGTCTCCTCGGTCTGTGCGGTGGGTGCGGTCGGGTGGTGCGGGTGCCGTGGCGTCGGTGCGGTCAGTGGCCCATGCCGAGGCCGCCGTCGACGGGCACGACGGCGCCCGAGACGTAGGCGGCGGCGTCCGAGGCGAGGAAGACGCACACGGACGCGACCTCGTCGGGTCGGGCGAGGCGGCCGGCGGGGATGGCGGCGAGGTAGCCGGCGCGGGTCTTCTCGTCCAGCGCGGCGGTCATGTCCGTCTCGACGAAGCCCGGGGCGACGACGTTGGCCGTGATGCCGCGGCCGCCGAGCTCGCGGGTGACGGAGCGGGCGACGCCGACGAGGCCGGCCTTGCTGGCGGCGTAGCCGACCTGGCCCGCGGAGCCGTAGAGGCCGACGACGCTCGACATGAGGACGACGCGGCCGCGGCGCAGCCGGACCATCCCCTTCGTCGCGCGACGGACGCAGCGGACGGCGCCGGTGAGGTTGGTGTCGAGCACCTCGACGAGCTCCTCCTCGCCGAGGCGCAGGAGCAGCTGGTCGCGCGTGATGCCGGCGTTGGCGACGAGGACCTCGACGGGGCCGTGCTCGGCCTCGACCTGCGTGAAGGCGGCGTCGACGGAGGCGGCGTCGCGGACGTCGCACGGCACGCCGAGCGCGCCCTCGGGCGCCTCGCCCGTGCGGGTCGTCACGGCGACCTTGTCCCCGGCCGCGAGGAAGGCCTCGGCGACGGCGCGGCCGATGCCGCGGTTGCCTCCCGTGACCAGGACGCTGCGGGGCTCGGGCACGCGGTACCTCCGGTGGCTGTGCTGCGGGAACTGCGGTGGCGGGCCCGGCCCGGTCGCCCGCGGCGGTCCGCGGCGGGCGTGACCGGGCGGCGCGCACGGCGACCTCGCGGGCGGACGCTACTGGACGTGGCCCGCGCGGGGGGCACCCGGCGCGCCGGGTCCGGGGACCCCGACCTACCGTGGGGGTGTGGTATCCAGCCGCGCCGCAGGCGCACCGCGGACGCCCGGGCCGGGCGGCCCGGCGCACCGCTCCCTCCCCGGTCGGGCACGCCGCCCCGAGGTGCCCCGCATCACCACCGCGCCCGTCGGGCAGCGGAAGCACCAGCAGCAGCAGATCGGGCGCTACCTCGTCTCGATGGCCGTCCGCACCGGCTGCTTCATCGGGGCGCTCCTGGCGTGGCAGCTGGGGGTCCGCGGCGGTGAGGGCACCTCGCGCACCGTCGCCCTCGTCCTCGTGTGGCTGCTGCTCGCCGGCGCCGTCGTCCTCCCCTACGTCGCCGTCCTGGCCGCCAACGCGGGCCGCGAGACGGTGAAGCCCACGACGACGGCGTACGTCCCGCCGACGCCGGTGCAGATCCCCGCCGCCACGGGCCCCGTCGTCGCCGACGAGCCGCTCGTCGGCACCGTGACCGACCCGTCGCAGGGCCCTCCGCCCGACGGGGACGACGACGACCACGGCGGGCCCGACGTCGGCCCGCTCGACGACGACCCCTCCCCCCGGCGGGCGGCCTCGCGGCCCTGACGGGTGGTCCTCGGCGCGTCGTCGCGTCGACCCGCGGACCAGGGGTCTGCCGTGCCATACTCGACGACGGCGCCGCACGTCCCCCCGTCGGGCGGCGCCACCGGGCGCCGGGCGGCGTCCCCCCGTCGTCGCCCGGCGCCCTTCCGCGTCCCCGGCCGGTGCCGCTCCCCGGTGACGTGCGGACCGCCTGCCGCCCCCGCCCCGACGCGGAGGATGATGGGGGCGTGCTCCCTCCCCCCGCCCCCGGCGACGGCCCCGCCGGCCTCGTGTGCAGCGGCCGCGGCTGCCGCCGCCCCGCGACGTGGGGCCTGCTGTGGAACAACCCCCGCCTCCACGACGCCGAGCGGCGCAAGACGTGGCTGGCCTGCGACGAGCACCGCGAGCGCCTGTCCACCCACCTCCAGGTGCGGGGCTTCCTGCGCGACGTCGTCCCCGCCGCCGAGCTCACGGGCGGACGGTCCTGAGCGTGCGCTTCCTCCTCACGCGGCGCTGGCTGGGCGGGCTCGCCCTCGCCGTGGCCTTCGCCGTCGTGTGCGTGGGGCTCGGCCTCTGGCAGTGGGACCGGCGCACGGCCCGGCACGCGGCCAACGTCGTCATCACGACCAATTACGACCGTCCCGCCGCGGGGGCCGACGCCCTCCCGGCGGACGGGGACGTGCTCCCCGGCGACGAGGAGTGGCGTCCCGTCGCGCTGAGCGGGCGGTACGCGCCCGAGGGGACCGTCCTCCTGCGGCAGCGCCCGCTCGACGGCACCAACGGCGTGCACGTCCTCGTGCCGCTCGTCCTCGACGCGGCGGACGGGACACCGGGCGCCGGTCGCGCCCTCCTCGTCGACCGCGGCTTCGTGCCCTTCGGCGACGACGCCGCCCGCCCCGAGGTGCCCGCGCCGCCCGCCGGCGAGGTCGACGTCGTCGCGCACCTGCGCCCGCCGGAGCCCGCCTACGGCGACGCGCCGGAGGGGCAGACCCGCAGCATCGACCTTCCGGCCCTCGCCGGGACGCCGACCGTGGACGACGCGCTCGCACCGACCGGGACGGCGCTCGTCGAGGGGGCCTACGGCGTCCTCGCGCAGGAGGAGCCCTCGGTCCCCGAGGCGCCGCGGCTGCTGCCGGCCCCGCCGGTGGACGAGGGGCCGCACCTGTCGTACGCGTTCCAGTGGTGGGTCTTCGCCGCCGGCGGCTTCGTGGGCTACGGCGTCGTCGCCCGGCGGCACGCGGCCGACCTGCGCGCCGACGCCGACGAGGCCGCGGGCGTGCCGCCGCCGCCCCCGCCGCGCCGCCGCCGCCCCACCGCCGAGGACGAGGAGGACGCGCTCGTCGACGCGGCGGAGCGGCGCCGCTCCTGACCCCGTGCGCGACGACCGGCGGGCCGGACCTCAGCCCGCGAGCAGGTCGTCGCGCTCGGCCGCCGTGCCCGCCTGCACGGCGTGCAGCCGGGCGTACGCGCCGCCGCGCTCGAGCAGCTCGTCGTGGGTGCCGGTCTCGACGACGCGCCCGCGGTCCACGACGGCGATGACGTCGGCCCGCCGCACCGTCGAGAGCCGGTGGGCCACGACGATGCTCGTGCGCCCGGCCATCGTGCGGGCCAGGGCCGCCTGGACGGCAGCCTCGGAGCGCGAGTCGAGGTGCGCGGTCGCCTCGTCGAGCACGACGACGTCCGGCGCCTTGAGCAGGAGCCGCGCGAGGGCGAGGCGCTGCTTCTCCCCGCCGGACAGCCGGTGCCCGCGGTCGCCCACCACGGTCGACAGCCCCTCCGGCAGGTCACGGACGACGTCGAGGACCTGGGCGTCCTCGAGGGCCGCGACGAGCTCGGCGTCGCTCGCGCCCGGGCGGGCGTAGAGCAGGTTGGCCCGGACGGTGTCGTGGAACATGTGCGCGTCCTGCGTGACGACGCCCACCCGGTCGTGCAGCGACGCGAGCCGCACGTCCCGCAGGTCCAGCCCGCCGACGCGGACGGCGCCCGCCGTCGGGTCCATGAGCCGCGCGACGAGCGCGGTGATCGTCGTCTTGCCGGCACCGCTGCGGCCGACGAGGGCGAGCACCTGCCCCGGGCCGACGACGAGGTCGACGCCCTCGACGGCCGGGCCGTCGACGGCGTCGTCCGCGCGGGCCGGCAGGGCGTCGTCGCGGGCCGCGCCGACCGCCGCGCCCTCGAGCGAGGCCAGCCCGTCCCCGGCGCGCGGGTAGGTGTAGCCGACCCCCTCGAGGCGGACGTCGAGCGGCCCCGCGGGCAGGTCGACCGCGTCGGGGGCGTCGGCGAGCGCCGTGGGGAGGTCGAGCACCTCGAAGACGCGTTCGAAGCTGACGAGCGCGCTCATGACGTCGACCCGGACGTTGGCGAGCGAGGTGATCGGCCCGTACAGCCGGCCCATGAGCGCCGCGAGCGCCACGACGGTGCCGACCTGCAGCGATCCCTCGACGGCGAGGAGGCCGCCGACGCCGTAGACGAGGGCGGTGGCCAGCGCCGTGACCGTCGTGAGCGCCGTGAAGAAGACCCGGTTGGCCATGGCGATGGAGATGCCGATGCGCCGGACGCCGTCGGCCCGCTCGCGGAACTGGGCGTCCTCCTCCTCGGGGCGCCCGAAGAGCGTCACGAGGAGCGCGCCGGCGACGTTGAACCGTTCGGTCATCCGCGTGCCGAGGTCGGCGTTGAGCTCCATCTGCCGCCGGGTCAGGCCCGAGAGGCGCTGCCCGACCCGCCGCGCCGGTACCCAGAAGAGCGGCAGCAGCGCGAGGACGGCGAGGAGGAGCAGGGGCGCCTGGCTCAGCACGACGCCGCCCGCCAGCAGGAGGAGGACGACGTTGCCGACGACCTGCTGCAGCGTCGACGTGAAGGCCTGCTGGGCGCCCGCGACGTCGCTGTTGAGCCGGGACACGAGGGCGCCGGTCTGGGTGCGGGTGAAGAAGGAGACGGGCTGGCGCTGCACGTGCGCGAAGACCGCGGTGCGCAGGTCGTAGATGAGCCCCTCGCCGAGCTGGGCGGAGAACCAGCGCTGGACGAGGGTGAGGACGCCCTCGACGAGCGCGAGGGCGGCCACGCACAGCGAGAGGAGGACGACGGCCCGGCGGTCCCCCGCGACGACGCCGCGGTCGATGATCGCGCCGAGCAGCAGGGGCGTCGCCACGGCCGCCGCCGAGCCCAGCACGACGAGCACGAGGAAGAGCGCTATCCGGCGGCGGTGCGGCCGCGCGAGGACGCCGATGCGGCGCCAGGTGTCGCGGGAGACGGACGCGGAGCGCAGCGACGGGTCGCGCGAGAGGCTGCGGAGCGCCGTCCACGAGCCGGCGCCGTGGCTGCTCATCGCGGTCCCCGCACGACGGCGGCGGCGAGGGGGCCGGTGGGAGCGGTGGGGTGCCCGGCACGTCCGGGCGCGGAGGTCGTGGCGCGGCCCGTCAGGACGCGTCCGGGCGGCGGGTGCTGCCGCCGCGGCCGCGCAGGGCCGTGCCGCCGTCGGTGAGGAGGCGGTGCACGAAGCCGTACGAGCAGCCCTCCTCCTCGGCGATGGCGCGGATGCTCGCGCCCTCGGCGTAGCGGGCGCCGAGGCGCTGCTCGAGCTCCTTGCGCTGCGCGGGGTCGAGCCGACGGCGCGTCCCGGCGTCGGGGCCGGGGGCGGACCCTGCGGTCTGCGGCGTCTGCGTCGGGGGCGTCGTGGCCACGGCGGTCCTCCTCGGACGGTCGGGTGCTGCTCGGGTGCTGCGGGACGGCGGGCGTCGTCCGGCCGGGGCGGCCGGGCGGGTGCCCGCCGACGATCATCACCCCGCCGACCCGGGGCCGCGCGTCCGGGGGACGCGGAGCCGGGTGACGGGGCGGGGGGCCTCAGGCCAGCTGGACCAGCTCGGCGTACGAGGGGTTCCAGAGGTCCTCGGTGCCGTCGGGCAGGACGACGACGCGCTCGGGCTCCAGCGCCTCCACGGCGCCCTCGTCGTGCGTGACGAGGACGACGGCGCCCGCGTAGCGGTGCAGGGCGGAGAGCACCTCGGCGCGCGAGGCCGGGTCGAGGTTGTTCGTCGGCTCGTCGAGGAGCAGCACGTTGGCGGCGGAGACGACGAGGGTCGCGAGCGCGAGGCGCGTCTTCTCCCCGCCGGACAGGACGTGCACCGGCTTGTCGGTGTCGTCGCCCTGGAAGAGGAAGGAGCCGAGGACGCTGCGGACCTCGGTGTCCCCGAGGTCGGGGGCGGCCGTGCGCATGTTCTCCAGCACGGTGCGGTCGGGGTCGAGCGTCTCGTGCTCCTGCGCGTAGTAGCCGAGGCGCAGGCCGTGGCCCGGGACGACGCGGCCGTCGCCGTCGCTCTCCTCGACCCCGGCGAGCATGCGCAGCAGCGTCGTCTTGCCCGCGCCGTTGAGGCCGAGGACGACGACGCGGCTGCCCTTGTCGATGGCGAGGTCGACCCCGGTGAAGACCTCGAGCGAGCCGTAGGTCTTGCTGAGGTTCTCGGCCGTCACGGGCGTGCGGCCGCACGGGGCCGGCTCGGGGAAGCGCAGCTTGGCCACCTTGTCCTGCGCGCGCACGTCCTCGAGGCCGCTGACGAGGCGCTCGGCCCGCTTGGCCATGTTCTGGGCGGCGACGGCCTTCGTGGCCTTGGCCCGCATCTTGTCCGCCTGCGCCATGAGCGTCGACGCCTTCTTCTCGGCGTTGGCGCGCTCGCGCTGGCGGCGCTTCTCGTCCGTCGCGCGGGCGGCGAGGTAGGCCTTCCAGCCGACGTTGTAGACGTCGACGACCGAGCGGTTGGCGTCGAGGTGGAAGACCTTCGTCACGACGGCCTCGAGGAGGTCGACGTCGTGGCTGATGACGACGAGGCCGCCGGAGTGCCGGGCGAGGTGCTCGCGCAGCCAGGAGATGGAGTCGGCGTCGAGGTGGTTCGTCGGCTCGTCGAGGAGCAGCGTCTCGGCCCCGGAGAAGAGGACGCGGGCCAGCTCGACGCGGCGCCGCTGGCCGCCGGACAGCGTCCTCAACGGCTGGTCGAGGACGCGCGGGGGCAGGGCCAGGTTGGCCGCGATGGAGGCGGCCTCGCTCTCGGCGGTGTAGCCGCCCTGGGCCGTGAAGTCGGCGTCGAGGCGGGCCCAGCGGGCCATCGCCTTCTCGCGGACGGCGTCGTCCTCGCTCGCCATGCCCGTCTCCGCGGTGCGGAGGCCGGCGACGATGCGGTCCAGGCCGCGGACGGCGAGGATCCGGTCCCGCGCGAGGACCTCGGGGTCGCCGACCCGGGGGTCCTGCGGCAGGTAGCCGACGGGGGCGCTGCGCGTGATGCTGCCCGCCGCGGGCTGGGTCTCCCCCGCGAGCGTGCGGGTCAGCGTCGTCTTGCCGGCGCCGTTGCGGCCGACGAGGCCCACGCGGTCGCCGGGGGCGACCCGGAAGCTGGCGCCGCCCAGGAGCAGCCGGGCGCCGGCGCGCAGCTCGACGTCGGTGGCAGTGATCACGGGGCGGTCCTCTTCGGGGGGTGCGGGGTCTCGGGGGGCGACGGGTGCTGGCTCGTCGTCGGTGGGGCGAGGGTCGTGCGGTCGTCCCGCGGCGCGTCGACGACGTCGGCCCGCACGGCGCCCACGTCGCCGGCGACGGCGTCGAGGACCCGGCGGCGCGGGTCGGCCGGCAGGGCGAGGTGCTGGTGCGGCAGCCCGGCGACGTCGCGCAGGGCGGCCGGGAGGTCGGCCAGCGCGGCCGCCACGAGCTCGGCGTCCCCGCCCGTGACGAGCAGGGCCCGGGCCCCGCGCAGGTCCGCGGCGTGCGGCCCCCACACGTCGGCGGTCGCGGCGGCCACGTCCCGCACCAGGCCCGCCGCCTGGCCGGCCCGGCGGCGGGCGAAGCGCTGCTGCGACCACCCGCCGGCGGCGGTCCGCGCCTGCACGTGCGCCGTGCGGACCCGGGAGGCCCGCACCGTGGAGCCGGTGGCGTCCACGTCCACGACGGCGACGACCGCTCCCCCGCGCCGCAGCAGCAGGACGGCCGCGGTGCGGGGCACGCCGGCGGTGGACGGCAGGGCCGACACGTCGACGGCACCGCCCTCGGCGGTCCCGGCCGCGAGGTCGAGGCCGGGCGCCGTGAGGTGGGCCGTGGCGCCGTCGGGCGCGAGGAGCAGGACGCCCCCGGCCGCGGCGACGCCGCGCGGGGCGCCGCCGTGGCCGCGCGCCAGACGCTCGAGCCAGCCGCCCAGCCGGGCGGGCGGCACGAGCGCCGTGCGCGACGGCGGCGGGGTGCTCAGATGTTGAAGCCGAGCGCCCGCAGCTGCTCGCGCCCGTCGTCGGTGATCTTCTCCGGGCCCCACGGCGGCATCCAGACCCAGTTGACGCTGTGGCCCGCGACGACGTCCGCCAGCGCGGTCGACATCTGGTCCTCGATGACGTCGGTCAGCGGGCAGGCCGCCGACGTCAGCGTCATGTCGACGACGGCGTGGTTGGCCTCGTCGACGGTCAGGCCGTAGACGAGGCCGAGGTCGACGATGTTGACCCCGAGCTCGGGGTCGACGACGTCGCGCAGCGCCTCCTCGACCTCGACCACCTCGGCCGGGCTGGGGGCGGTCGCGGCGCCGGACGGCGCGCTCTCGCTGACGGTGTCGCTCACGGTGTCCTCCTGGACCTGCGGTGCGGGCGGGCGGTGCGGTGCTGCCGGACGGTCAGGCCGGGGTGACGGCCTGGACGAAGCGGTCGTAGCCGTTCTCCTCGAGCTCGTCGGCCAGCTCGGGGCCACCGGTCTCGGCGACGCGGCCGGCGACGAAGACGTGGACGACGTCCGGGCGGACGTAGCGCAGGATCCGCGTGTAGTGGGTGATGAGCAGGACGCCCACCTCGCCGCCCTCGCGGACGCGGTTGACGCCGTCGGAGACGACCTTCAGCGCGTCGACGTCGAGGCCGGAGTCGGTCTCGTCGAGGACGGCGAACTTCGGCTTGAGGAGCTCCATCTGGAGGATCTCGTGGCGCTTCTTCTCGCCGCCGGAGAAGCCCTCGTTGACGTTCCGCTCCGCGAAGGCCGGGTCCATCTTGAGGTCGGCCATGGCCCGCTTGACGTCCTTGACCCAGTGGCGGAGCGCGGGCGCCTCGCCGTCGATCGCGGTCTTGGCCGTGCGGAGGAAGTTGGAGACGGTGACGCCGGGCACCTCGACCGGGTACTGCATGGCGAGGAAGAGGCCGGCGCGGGCGCGCTCGTCGACGCTCATCGCGAGGACGTCCTCGCCGTCGAGCGTCACCGTGCCGCCGGTGATCGTGTACTTGGGGTGCCCGGCGATGGAGTACGCCAGGGTGGACTTGCCGGAGCCGTTGGGGCCCATGATCGCGTGCGTCTGGCCCGACTCCACGGTCAGGTCGACGCCCTTGAGGATCTCGGTGGGCTCGCCGTCGGTCTCGACGCGGACGTGCAGGTCGCGGATCTCCAGGGTGGCCATGCCATCTCCTCGCCCTCGGGGGCTGTGGGGGCGCCGGCAGGGCGCCCGGGTGGTCTCGGTGGGGTGGTGCTGGGTGGTGCGCTGCGTGGTGCGGGCGGCTCAGGCCGCGCCGGCCTGCTGCCGCTGGTCGACGTCGACGAGGACGTCCCCGTCGCTCACCTCGCAGCGGTAGACGGGCACGGGCGAGACGGCCGGCGGGCCCGACGGGCGCCCGGTCCGCAGGTCGAAGCGCGAGCCGTGCAGCCAGCACTCGACGCTGCAGCCCTCGACGGCGTCGTCGTCGCCCTCGGAGAGCAGGACGCTCTGGTGCGAGCACTCGTCGCCGAGGGCGTGGTAGCCGCCGTCCTCGGCGCGGACGACGACGACGGGCAGCAGCGTGCCGTCCTCGCCGCGGACCTCGACGGCCCGCAGGGAGCCGGGCTCGAGGTCGTGCTCGGCGAGCACGCGGACGAGGCTCACGCGCCCGTCCCCGTGGCGGCGACGGCGAGCGCCTCCGGCGCGACCGCGGCCGGGCCGACGGCGAGGTCCAGCTCGGCGTCGATGAGCTCCATGACCGTGTCGGACACCTCGGCGACACCGATGCGCTGGACGACGTCGGCGAAGAAGCCGCGGACGACGAGGCGGCGGGCGACGTCCTCGGGGAGGCCGCGCGACTGCAGGTAGAAGAGCTGCTCGTCGTCGAAGCGGCCGGTCGCGCTGGCGTGCCCGGCGCCCTCGATGTCGCCCGTCTCGATCTCGAGGTTGGGGACCGAGTCGGCGCGGGCGCCGTCGGTGAGGACGAGGTTGCGGTTGAGCTCGTAGGAGTCGGTGCCCTGCGCCGCGGCGCGGATGAGGACGTCGCCGACCCAGACGGTGCGGGCGGTCTCGCCCTGCAGCGCGCCCTTGTAGCGGACGTCGCTCGTGCAGCGGGGCTGCGCGTGGTCGACGAAGGAGCGGTGCTCGAGGTGCTGGCCGGCGTCCGCGAAGTAGACGCCGAGCATCTCGGCCTCGCCGCCGGGGCCGGCGTACCGCGAGGTCGAGGACAGCCGTACGAGGGAGCCGCCGAGCGTGACCGCGATGTGGCGGTATCGGGCGTCCTTGCCGAGCAGGGCCTCCTGCTGGGCGACGTGGACGGCCTCGTCGTCCCACAGCTGCAGGCTCACGACGGTGAGCTGGGCGCCCTCGCCGAGGACGACCTCGACGGCGTCGGCCTGCAGGCCGCCGCCGGTGTGCTCGACGACGACGACGGCGCGCGAGTGGCGCTCCGCCTCGACGACGAGGTGGCCGGCGCCGCGGCTGCCGGGGCGGCCCACGACGCGGACGTGGACGGGCACGTCGAGCTCGAGCTCCTTCGGCACCCGCACGTGGGTGGCCTCCGTCGCGGCCTCGTCGGCCAGCGCGGCCGCGCGGTCCTCGGGGACCAGGGCCGTGCCGCGCGGGGCCTCGCCGCGGGCGAGCGTGCCGACGTGGACGCCCTCGGGGGCGTCGACGGTCACCTCGCGGGCGTCGTCCGTCGCGTCGAGGCCGTCGAGGAGGCCCTGCAGCCGGTCGAGCGGCGTGAAGCGCCACACCTCCTCGCGGCCCGTGGGGACGGCGAAGTCGGCGGCGTCGAAGGAGCGGCGCCGCTCGCCGCGGGTCGGCTCGAGGACGGCCTCGCCGGCCGCGGCGACCGCGGCGGCGCTCGCGTCGTAGCCGGGGCCCGGCGTCCGGGAGGAGTCCAGCGTCACGGCGGCGGGCGCGTCGGCCGCGTGGTCGACGGCGTGCTCCTGCCGGGCGTCGACCGCGTCGGCGACCTGCGCGGCGCCCTGCTCGGACGTCGCGGACGGGCTCGTCGTGGTCGCGTGGTCGCGGGTGTCGGCGGTGCTGATGGCGTGCTCCTCGCGGGGTGGGCGGGGTTGACGGGCGTGCTGGTCGATCAGGTGGTGCCGCGCCCGTGCGGGGCACCCGCCCGGTCCGGGCGCGGTGCCCCGCACGGGGCGTGCGGCTGGCGCCGCGGGAGGGGGCGGCGTCAGCCGACCGCGCCCTCCATCTGCAACTCGATGAGCCGGTTGAGCTCGAGGGCGTACTCCATGGGCAGCTCGCGGGCGATCGGCTCGACGAAGCCGCGCACGATCATCGCCATGGCCTCGTCCTCGGCCATGCCGCGGGACATGAGGTAGAAGAGCTGGTCCTCGCTCACCTTGGAGACCGTGGCCTCGTGCCCCATCTGCACGTCGTCCTCGCGGACGTCGACGTAGGGGTAGGTGTCCGAGCGGCTGATCTGGTCGACGAGCAGCGCGTCGCAGCGGACCGTCGAGGCGGAGTGGTGCGCGCCCTCGAGGACCTGCACGAGGCCCCGGTAGGACGTGCGGCCGCCGCCGCGGGCCACGGACTTGCTGATGATCGACGACGACGTGCGCGGGGCCGCGTGCACCATCTTGGCGCCGGCGTCCTGGTGCTGGCCCTCGCCGGCGAAGGCGATGGACAGCGTCTCGCCCTTGGCGCCCTCCCCCATGAGGAAGATCGCCGGGTACTTCATCGTCACCTTGGAGCCGATGTTGCCGTCGACCCACTCCATGGTGGCGCCCTCGGCGGCGGTGGCCCGCTTGGTGACAAGGTTGTAGACGTTGTTCGACCAGTTCTGGATGGTCGTGTAGCGGACGCGGGCGTCCTTCTTCACGACGATCTCCACGACGGCCGAGTGCAGCGAGTCGCTCTTGTAGATGGGGGCCGTGCAGCCCTCGACGTAGTGCACGTACGAGCCCTCGTCGGCGATGATCAGCGTCCGCTCGAACTGGCCCATGTTCTCGGTGTTGATCCGGAAGTAGGCCTGGAGCGGGATGTCGACGTGGACGCCCGGGGGCACGTAGATGAAGGAGCCGCCGGACCACACCGCGGTGTTGAGCGCGGCGAACTTGTTGTCGCCGGGCGGGATGACGGAGCCGAAGTACTCCTTGAAGAGCTCCTCGTGCTCGCGCAGGCCCGTGTCGGTGTCGACGAAGATGACACCCTTCTCCTCCAGGTCCTCGCGGATCTGGTGGTAGACGACCTCCGACTCGTACTGGGCGGCGACGCCGGAGACGAGGCGCTGCTTCTCGGCCTCGGGGATGCCGAGGCGGTCGTAGGTGCTGCGGATGTCCTCCGGCAGGTCCTCCCACGACGTGGCCTGCTTCTCCGTGGAGCGCACGAAGTACTTGATGTTGTCGAAGTCGATGCCGTCGAGGTCGCTGCCCCAGGACGGCATGGGCTTGCGGGCGAACATCTTGAGCGCCTTCTGGCGGGTGCGCAGCATCCACTCGGGCTCGTTCTTGAGCCCGGAGATGTTGGCGACGACGTCCGCGTCGACGCCGCGGCGGGCGGTCGCGCCGGCGGTGTCGGAGTCGGACCACCCGTAGGAGTAGGTGCCGATGCCCTTCAGCTCGGGGTTGAGTGCTTCGACGTCGGTGCTCATCGGCGGTGTCCCTCCGGACTGCTCGAGGTCGTACGGGTCTGGGTGCCGGGACGGGTGGGGACCCGGGCTCCCCTGGCGGCCGGCCGGGGGGCCGGAGCTGCCAGCGGGACGTGCGTGGTGCAGGCGTGGGCCCCGCCGCCGATGGTGGCCAGGCGGTGGGTCCCGACCCCCAGGAGGTCGGAGAACGCCTCCGCCTCGGCCGAGCACAGCTCGGGGTGGGCGGTCGCGGCGGCGTGCAGCGGGCACCGCCCCTGGCACAACTGGACGGCGGCGACCCCTGTTCCCGTGTCCACGGGCCGGGTGCTGCCGGCGTACCCGTCGGCTCGCAGGGCGCCGGCCAGGGCCTCCGCCCGCTCGCGGACGGTCGGTCCGGCGGCCGCCACGGCGGGCGCGTACCGCTCCCGCAGCTGCTGCGCGCGGCGCCGGGCGTAGGCGCGGACGCCCTCGGGGCCGTCGGTCTCGGCCAGGTGGTCGAGGAGGTCGACGGCCAGGGCCCCGTGGCCGTCCCCCGTGCCCGGGGCGGCGGCGGGCGCGGGCGGCGTGGCCGTCCACGCGCGGGCCGGGCGTCCGGGCCGGCCGGGGGCGCCGGGGGCGGCGCCGCGGTCGCGCCGGTCGGCGACGAGGCCCTCGAGGGCCATCGCCTCCAGGTGGCGCCGGACGCCGGCGGGCGTGAGGCCGAGGACCTCGGCGACACGGCCCACGGTGACGGGGCCGTGCTCGACGACGACGGCGAGGACCCGCTCGCGGGTGGGGACGGCGCCGTCGGCCCGACCGGGGGACGGCGCCGTGGCGCGCGTGCTCCCGGCGGGTTTCATGACGCCAGTGTGACGAAATCTCGGGGCGCGTCCAGTGAGGCTGCCCTTGCCTGGCCGCCCTCCCGCGGGTCGTCCCCGTCCGGGGGTCCCCCGCCCCGGCGGCGGGCGGGGGGCCGCGGCCGACGTAGGCTCCGGCGCCGTGGGTGGTCCTCCGGACGGCTCCCCGTCCGCCGGGGCCGCGCTGCGCGTGCGCGGGCTCGTCAAGCGCTACGCCGGCGGCAGCCGTGCCCTCGCCGTGGACGGCCTCGACCTCGACGTGGAGCCGGGCGGCATCACCGCGCTCCTCGGTCCCAACGGCGCCGGCAAGACGACGACCGTCGAGTGCTGCCTCGGGCTGCGCCGCCCGGACGCCGGTCGCGTCGAGGTCCTCGGCCGGGAGATGCCCGGCGCCGGGGAGGACCCGCAGCACCGCGCCGCCGTCGGGGCGATGCTGCAGGACGGCGGCCTGCCCACCTCCGCCCGGCCGCTGCGGCTGCTGCGCCACCTCGCACGGCTGCACGCCGCCCCGCGGGACGTCGACGAGCTCGCCGACCGGCTCGGGCTCCACGCCGCCGCCCGCACGCCCGTCCGGCGGCTGTCCGGCGGGCAGCGGCAGCGCCTCGCGCTGGCGGCGGCCCTCGTCGGCCGGCCCCGGCTCCTCTTCCTCGACGAGCCGACCGCGGGCATGGACCCGGCGGCGCGCCTCGTCGTCCAGGACCTCGTCCGCGAGGTCGTCGCCGGGGGCACCGGCGTGCTGCTGACGACCCACGACCTCGACGAGGCCGAGCGCCTCGCCACGTCCGTCGTCATCGTCGACGGGGGCAGGGCCCTCGCCGCGGGACCGCCGCAGGTCCTCGTCGCCCGGTCCGCGGCGTCCCTGCGCTTCACCGCCGGGGCGGGCATGGACCTCGACCCGCTGCGCCGGGCGCTGTCGGAGGACGTCGTCGTCAGCGAGCCGACGCCCGGCAGCTACGTCGTCTCGGGGGTCGTCGACCCGCAGGTCGTGGCGGGCGTGACCTCGTGGTGCGCCGCCCGGGGGGTGATGCCGGACGCGCTCGTCGTCGGGCGCCCCAGCCTCGAGGAGGTATTCCTCGACCTCACCGGACGGAGCCTGCGATGACCGCCCCCGCCCCGGCGCCCGCGCCCGCCCCGGCCCCGCCGGTCGCCCGGGTGCTCGCGCAGGCCCGCTGGGAGGCGGGGACGATGCTCCGCAACGCCGAGCAGGTCCTGCTGACGCTCGTCCTGCCCGCGCTGGTCCTCGTCGGCCTGTCGCGCACCGAGATCGTCGACCTGGGCCTGGCCCCCGGCGAGCGCCCGGTCGACGTCGTCGCCCCCGGCGTCCTCGCCCTGGCCGTCCTCTCGACGGCCTTCACGGGCCAGGCCATCGCCACGGGCTTCGACCGCCGCAGCGGCGTGCTGCGGCTGCTGGCGACGACGCCGCTCGGCCGCGGCGGCCTGCTGGCCGGGCGCGTGCTCGGGGTCCTCGCCGTCGAGGCGGTCCAGGTGGTCCTCCTCGGCGGCGTGGCGCTGGCGGTCGGCTGGCGCCCCGACCCGGTCGGCCTGCTGCCGGGCGCGCTGCTCGTCCTCGTGGCCACGGCCGCGCTGACGGCGCTGGCGCTGCTCCTGGCCGGCACGCTGCGCGCGGAGGCGGTCCTCGCCGTGGCCAACCTCGTGTGGGCCGCGCTCCTCGTCGGCGGGGGCGTCGTCGTGCCCGCCGACGTCCTCCCCGGCGCGTGGGGCGTGCTCGTCCACGTGCTGCCGTCGGGGGCCCTCGGCGAGGGCCTGCGGCAGGCGTCCCTCGACGGGTCGCTGGACCTGGCGGCCCTCGGCGTCCTGCTCGCCTGGGCGGTCGTCGCCACGCTGGCGGCGCGCCGCTGGTTCCGCTGGGACTGACCCGCCGGCGGCGGCGGGCCCGCGGGCGGACGTCGTGGGGGCGGCCGGGGCGCCGGGGACGCCGCCGTACCCTGGGCGGGTGACCAGCTCTCCCCCGCTCGCGACGGCGGGTCGCCCCGCCGGCACCGGCCCGGCCCGGTCGGCCGCCCCGCGCTGGGTCGTCGTCCCGCTCGTGGTGAACCTCGTCGCCCAGGTGGGCATCGTCGTCACCGGCGGCGCCGTCCGGCTGACGGGCTCGGGGCTGGGCTGCCCCACCTGGCCGCACTGCGTCGCCGGCTCCTACACGCCGGTCTACAACCCGGAGATGGGCCTCCACGACGACATCGAGTTCGCCAACCGGCTGCTCACCTTCGTCGTCGGCCTGGCGGCCGTGACGGCCCTCGTCGTCGTCGCCCGGCTCGTGCTCACCGACCGGCGGCCGGCCACGCTGCTGCCGCTCGGCGCCGCCCCGCTCGTCGGTGTCGTGCTGCAGGCGGCCATCGGCGGCGTCACGGTGCTCACGCAGCTCCACCCGGCCACCGTGGCCGTCCACTTCCTCGTCTCCATGGGGCTCGTCGCCGCCTCCACCGCCCTGCTGCTGCGCGTGCGCGAGGGGGCCGACGGCCCGCGGCGCCCCCTCGTCGCGCCCGCCGCCCGCCGCCTGGCCGGCGTGCTCGTGGGGCTCGTCGCCCTCGTCCTCGCGCTCGGCACCGTGGTCACCGGGTCCGGGCCGCACTCGGGCGACGCCGAGCACCCCGCCCGCCTCGGCTTCGACACCGCCGTCGTCTCGCGGGTCCACGGCGACGCCGTCGTCGTCCTCGTGCTCGTGCTCGTGGCGCTGCTCGTCGTCCTGGCGCGCACGGGGGCGCCCGCCCGGGCGCGCCGCCGCGGCCTCGTCGTCCTCGGCGTCGTGCTCGGCCAGGGGGTCGTCGGCTGGGTCCAGTACCTGACGGGCCTGCCCGAGCTCCTCGTGGGCCTCCACATGCTCGGCGCGGCCCTGCTCGTCGTCGCGACGACGGCGTTCGTCCTGGGGCTGCGCGAGCGGCTGCCGGAGGACGCCGCCGCCGGGCTCCCGCCCGCGGCCGTGGGTGCCGACGCGCGCTGAGCCGCCGCCGTGAGCACATCGTGACGTGATGTGCGCAGATCGTGACCGCGAGGTGGTCACCCGCGCCCCCGCGGGCGTCGAAGATCGGGGCATGGTCGAGAACTCCTCCCCCGCACCGGCGCGCCGCGCCGGGAGCCGCGCCGCCCGGGCCGCCGCCGCCGGTCTCGCGGCCGCCGCCCTGCTCCTCGTCGCCGGATGCGGCGACGAGGTCACGGCCGGCCCCGCCTCCTCCCCCTCCGTCGTCACCCCGTCCGACGCGCCGTCCCCCTCGGCGTCGCCGAGCCCGGCGCCGTCCCCCTCCGCCCCGTCGCCCTCCCCGGAGCCGTCGACGGAGCCGGAGCCGGAGCCGTCCGCGACGGACGGCCCCGCGGACGAGACGCCCGCCCCCGGCGGCGGCGGCGAGGTGCCGCAGGAGGCCACGACGGAGCAGCAGGAGTCCTCCGGCACCGGGGGGGCGCTGTCCGTCGTGGAGGTCCGCACCGCGCGCCACGAGGGCTTCGACCGTGTCGTCGTCGAGCTCGCCGCCGGGCCCGACGCCCCCGCGGACGCCGCGCCGGGCTGGTTCTCCCGGTACACCGACGAGGCCGTCCAGGAGACGTCGCTGGAGCCGCTCGACGTCGACGGCGAGGTCTACCTCGACCTCTTCGTGCGCGGCCTCGGCTACCCCTTCGACACCGGCGTCGAGGAGCTCGTCGGCTCGACCCCCGGCTCCGGGACGTCCTTCGTCGAGGAGGTCTACGTCGGCGGGGTCTTCGAGGGCCAGGCGCAGGTCGTCGTGGGCCTGTCCGAGGAGGTCCCGTACACGGTGAGCCGCCTCAGCGACCCGCCCCGGGTCGTCGTCGACCTCTACGGCTGACGGCCCCGCACCACCCGGCACGACGACGCCGCCGCACCCCGAGGGGGTGCGGCGGCGTCGTCACGTCGGCGGCCGGCCGGGGCCGGGCGTCACGTCACCACCAGGGGACGAAGGGGTCCACGCCGACGGCGACGAAGAGGAGGGTGAGGTAGGAGATCGAGACGTGGAACACGCGCATCGCCCCCGCCGTGGCGACCGGCTCCGACGAGGAGTCCGCGCGGGCGGCACGGCGGCGCAGGCCGTGGACCTCGACGAGGAACCAGGCGCCGAGCACGACGGCCCCGAGCGTGTAGACGGGGCCCGTGCCGGCCACGGGCACGAGCAGGAGCGAGCAGGCCACCATCGCCCACGAGTAGGCGGTGATCCGCCGGGCGACGAGGCCCGGGCGCTCGACGGCGCCGAGCATCGGCACGTCGACGGAGCTGTAGTCGCGGGCGTACCGCATCGACAGCGGCCAGTAGTGCGGGGGCGTCCAGAGGAAGATGACGCCGAAGAGGACGAGCGGCGTCCACCCCAGCGAGCCGGTCACGGCCGACCAGCCGATGAGGACAGGCATGCAGCCGGCGGCGCCGCCCCAGACGATGTTCTGCGACGTCCGGCGCTTGAGCCCGAGGGTGTAGACGAAGAGGTAGAAGGCGATCGCCGCGAGGGCGAGGACGGCCGAGAGCACGTTGACGAGCAGCGCGAGCCAGGCGGTGGCGACGACGCCCAGGCCGACGCCGAAGACGAGGGCCTCGCGGGGGGTCACCTCGCCGGTCACCAGCGGGCGCTCGCGGGTGCGGTCCATCTTGGCGTCGATGTCGCGGTCGACGTAGCAGTTGAGCGTGTTGGCGCTGCCGGCCGCCAGGGCCCCTCCCACGAGCGTGGCGAGGACGAGCGCGAGCGGCGGGAAGCCCCCCGCGGCGAGGAACATCGTCGGCACGGTCGTGATGAGCAGGAGCTCGATGATGCGCGGCTTCGTCAGCGCGACGAACGCCATGGCGCGCGAGCGACGCGGCGCCCCGTCGGCCGAGGGGTGCAGCGGGCCGCTGGGCCGGCCGCCTCGCGGGTCCGCGGCGGCGGTGGTGCGCACCGGCTCGGGGGCAGTCACGGCGGCTTCTCGTCCGTTCGTCGCGGGTGCAGGTGCGGTGCGCCGGCGCGGCCCGCGGGGCGGGCCCGCGGCCCGGCGGCTCCTCGGGAGGGCCGGCCGGTCGGCTGTTCGGTCCCGATCGTACGCGCCGCGACGCGCGGCCCGCCGGGAGGCCGCAGGCGGGGCGCGATGTGGCCTGGACCACTAGGGTCCGGTCCTGGGACCGGCGCGAGCCGCGGACCGCCGCAGGGCGGGCGGCGCGACCGGTCGTGCAGAAGTCCCGACGCGCGCGGCCGCCGCGGTCGCGCGCCAGAACAGGCCGTCGGCGGGCCGGGCCCGCGCGCGGCCGCGACGCGAGGGGTCCCCCCGTATGGACATCGAGACGACGCCGCAGGCGTTCACCTGGACCGACGCGGACCGCAGGGCGGTCGACACCGTCCGCGTGCTGGCCGCGGACGCGGTGCAGAAGGTCGGCAACGGCCACCCCGGGACGGCGATGAGCCTCGCCCCGGCGGCGTACCTCCTCTTCCAGAAGGTCATGCGCCACGACCCGTCGGACTCGCACTGGCACGGCCGCGACCGCTTCGTGCTGTCCGCCGGCCACTCGAGCCTGACCCTCTACATCCAGCTCTTCCTCGCGGGCTACGACGTCTCGCTCGAGGACCTGCAGCAGCTGCGCACCTGGGGCTCGAAGACCCCGGGGCACCCCGAGTTCCGCCACACCGACGGCGTCGAGATCACGACGGGCCCGCTCGGCCAGGGCCTCGCCAGCTCGGTCGGCATGGCCATGGCCGCCCGCCGCGAGCGCCACCTGCTCGACCCCGACGCGGCGCCCGGCGAGAGCCCCTTCGACCACACGGTCTACGTCATCGCCTCCGACGGCGACGTGCAGGAGGGCGTGACGGCCGAGGCGTCGTCGCTCGCCGGCCACCAGGAGCTCGGCAACCTCGTCGTCATCTACGACGACAACAAGATCTCCATCGAGGACGACACGGACATCGCCTTCAGCGAGGACGTGCTCGGGAGGTACGAGGCGTACGGCTGGCACACCCAGCACGTCGACTGGACCGCCTCGGGCGAGTACACCGAGGACGTCGAGGCGCTGCACGCCGCGATCACCGCCGCGCGCGCCGAGACGGGCCGCCCCTCCATCATCAAGCTGACGACGATCATCGCGTGGCCCGCCCCCACCAAGCAGGGCACCGGCGGCTCGCACGGCTCGGCCCTCGGCGACGAGGAGATCCGCGCCACCAAGGAGATCCTCGGCTTCGACCCGGACCGGACCTTCCAGGTCGACGACGAGGTCCTCGGCGTCACCCGCACCCTCTCCGAGCGCTCGCGCGAGGTCCGTGCGGCCTGGGACGAGCGCTACGAGGCGTGGCGCACGGCCGCCCCCGAGCGGGCCGAGCTCCTCGACCGCATCTCCGAGCGCCGCCTGCCCGAGGGCTGGACCGACGCGCTGCCCGCCTTCCCGGCCGGCAAGGCCGTCGCCACCCGCGAGGCGTCCGGCTCGGTGCTGTCCGCGCTCGCCCCGGTCCTCCCCGAGCTGTGGGGCGGCTCGGCCGACCTGGCCGGCTCCAACAACACGACGATGGACGGCGAGCGCTCCTTCGTGCCCGCGAGCCGCGGCACGAAGAAGTTCCCGGGCGACGAGGGCGGCCGCACGCTGCACTTCGGCATCCGCGAGCACGCCATGGGGTCGATCCTCAACGGCATCACGCTGCACGGCGGCACCCGCGCCTACGGCGGCACCTTCCTCGTCTTCTCCGACTACATGCGCGGTGCCGTCCGGCTCGCCGCCGTCATGTCCGTCCCGACCATCTACGTCTGGACGCACGACTCCATCGGCCTCGGCGAGGACGGCCCCACCCACCAGCCGGTCGAGCACCTCGCCGCGCTGCGGGCCATCCCGGGCCTCGACGTCGTCCGCCCGGCCGACGCCAACGAGACCTCGTGGGCGTGGCGCACGATCATCGAGAACACGAAGAACCCGGCCGGCATCGTCCTCACGCGCCAGAAGGTCCCCACCTTCGAGCGCGGCGAGGGCGCGGCCTCGGGCGCGACCTTCGCGTCGGCGGCGGGGACGGCGCGCGGCGCCTACGTCCTCGCGGAGGCCGACGGCCTCGGCGAGGGCGAGCAGCCCGACGTCGTCCTCGTCGGCACGGGCTCCGAGGTCCAGCTGGCCGTCGAGGCGCGAGAGGCGCTGGCGGCCGAGGGCGTGCGCGCCCGCGTCGTCTCCATGCCGTGCCGCGAGTGGTTCGACGAGCAGGACGACGCCTACCGCGACGAGGTCCTGCCGCCGTCCGTCCGGGCCCGCGTCTCCGTCGAGGCGGCCGTGGCCATGGGCTGGCGCGACGTCGTCGGCGACGCCGGCCGCACCGTCTCCCTCGAGCACTTCGGGGCGTCCGCCGACTACGAGCGGCTCTACCGCGAGTTCGGCATCACGGCCGACGCCGTCGCGCAGGCGGCCCGCGACTCGATCGCCGCCGCGCGCGGCGGCGACACCCCCGGCGGCCGCGGCACCTCGCCCAGCGAGGGCGGCACAGGCGACCGCTGACCCGTCGGCGCGGGCCCGGGGACCTCTCCCCGGGCCCGCGCCCCCGGGATGACCCCGCGCCTCGCGCGGGTTGCACCGGTCGGAGGGCGCTGCCCTGAGCAGCCGCAGCCCGGCCGGTCGACGCACGGCACCCAGACCACGGCCGCAGACCGCGCCGCCTCGTGCGGCGCACCCACCGCACGGGAGGACCCACCATGACCACCCCCAGCAGCAGCGCCACCCACCCCCTCGCCCAGCTCGGCGACGAGGGCGTCTCCGTCTGGCTCGACGACCTGTCCCGCGAGCTCCTCGGCTCCGGCGAGCTCCAGCGGCTGGTCGAGGACCGCGGCGTCGTCGGCGTCACGAGCAACCCGACGATCTTCGCCAGCGCGCTCGCCAAGGGCGACGCCTACGCCGACCAGACCCGCGAGCTCGCGGCCGCCGGCACCTCCGTCGACGAGGTCGTCTTCCAGCTGACGACCGAGGACGTCCGCCGCGCCTGCGACCTCTTCGCCCCCGTCTACGAGCGCACGGGCCACCTCGACGGCCGCGTCTCGCTCGAGGTCGAGCCGGGCCTCGCGCACGACACCGAGGGCACCGTCTCCGCGGCGCGCGCCATCTGGGCCGCCGTCGACCGCCCCAACCTCATGGTCAAGATCCCCGCGACGGTCGAGGGCCTGCCGGCCATCACGACGGCGATCTCCGAGGGCATCAGCGTCAACGTCACGCTGATCTTCAGCCTCGACCGCTACCGCGCCGTCATGAACGCCTACCTCACCGGGCTGGAGCAGGCCCGCGAGGCCGGCCGCGACCTCTCGCAGATCGCCTCGGTGGCGTCCTTCTTCGTCAGCCGGGTCGACACCGACATCGACCCGCGGCTCGAGGCCATCGGCACGGACGAGGCCTTGGCGCTGCGCGGCAAGGCCGGCCTGGCCAACGCCCGTCTCGCCTACGCCGCGTACGAGGAGGTCTTCTCGACGCCGCGCTGGCAGGTCCTCGCCGACGCCGGCGCCCGCCCGCAGCGCCCGCTCTGGGCGTCGACCGGCGTGAAGAACCCCGACTACCCCGACACCCTCTACGTCACCGAGCTCGTCGCCCCTGGCACCGTCAACACGATGCCGGGCGCCACGATGGACAAGACGTACGACCACGGCGTCGTGCACGGCGACACCGTCACCGGCACGGCCGCCGCGTCGTCCGCGGTCCTCGACGACCTCGAGCGGCTCGGCGTCTCCTACACGGAGGTCGTCGAGGGGCTCGAGACCGAGGGCCTCAAGAAGTTCTCCGACAGCTGGACCGAGCTGCTGCAGACGGTCTCCGACGAGATGGCGCGCCTGTCGGCGTCCGACGACGACGCCGAGGCGCAGAAGTGACGGGCGGGTCCCTCCCCGGCCCCGAGGCGGCGGGCGGCCTGTCCGTCGCCGCCACGGGCGACGCGGCCCGCGCCGTCGCCGCCGCGGTGCCGACGCTCGTGGCCGACCGGGTCGCGAGCCGGGTGGCCGCGCAGGAGCCCGACCTGTGGGGCCCCGACGCCGCCGACGAGGCCTCGCGGCGGCTCGGCTGGGTCGACGTGGCCCGTCGCTCGGCCGACGTCCCCGCGCGGGTGGAGGCGCTGCGCGCCGAGCTCGCCGACGAGGGCGTCGACCGCGTCGTCCTCTGCGGCATGGGCGGCTCCTCGCTCGCGCCGGAGGTCATCACGGCGACGGCGGGCGTGGAGCTCGTCGTCCTCGACGGCACGGACCCGGCGCAGGTGCGCCGGGCGCTGGCCGACCACCTGGGCCGCACGGTCGTCGTCGTCTCGAGCAAGTCCGGCGGGACGGTGGAGACCGACTCCCAGCGCCGCGCCTTCGTCGAGGCGTTCCGCGCCGCGGGCGTCGACCCCGCGCAGCGGCTCGTCGTCGTCACCGACCCGGGCTCGCCCCTGTCGCGGACGGCGCAGGAGGAGGGCTGCCGCGCCCTCTTCGAGGCCGACCCGGACGTCGGCGGCCGCTACTCGGCGCTGACGGCCTTCGGCCTCGTGCCGGCGGGCCTCGCCGGTGCCGACGTGCGCGCGCTGCTGGAGGAGGGCGCCGAGGCGCTCGAGCTCCTCGCCGCGGACGACGACGGCAACCCCGCGCTGCAGCTCGCCGCCGCCCTCGGGGGCACCGACCCGCTGCGCGACAAGGTCGTCCTCGTCGAGGACGGCACGCCCGTGCACGGCCTCGGCGCCTGGGCCGAGCAGCTCGTCGCCGAGTCCACCGGCAAGAGCGGCAAGGGCCTCCTGCCCGTCGTCGTCGCCGGCCCGGGCTCGCCCGAGGTCACCGGCCCGGCGCGCGACGTCCTCGTCGTCCGCCTCACGGGCGGCGCCGAGGAGGACGCACCCGCGGGCGGCGGCTCCGAGGTGCGCGTCAGCGGCTCCCTCGGCGGCCAGATGGTGCTCTGGGAGACGGCTGTGGCCGTCGCCGGGCGCCTGCTGGGCATCGACCCCTTCGACCAGCCCGACGTCGAGAGCGCCAAGCAGGCCACCCGCGCCCTCCTCGACGACCGGCCGGAGGCCGAGCCCGCCGACGTCGTCGACGGCGACGTCGAGCTCCGCGGCACGCCGGGCCTGCTCGACGGCGTGACGACGCTCGACGCGGCCGTGGACGCGCTGCTCGCGCACCTCGGCGACCCCGAGGTCGCGGACCGCTCGTACCTCGCCGTCATGGCCTACCTCGACCGCGAGGCGGACGCCGACCTCGAGGCGGTCCGCGAGGACCTCGCCGCCCGCACCGGGCGTCCGACCACCTTCGGGTGGGGCCCCCGCTTCCTCCACTCGACGGGGCAGTACCACAAGGGCGGGCCGGCGACCGGGGTCTACCTCCAGGTGACCGGCGAGCCGGCGGGCGAGGACCTCGACATCCCCGACCGCCCCTTCTCGTTCGGGTTCCTCCAGCGGGCGCAGGCGGCCGGCGACGCCTCCGTGCTCGCGGAGAAGGGCCGACCGGTCCTGCGCGTGCACCTGGCCGACCGCGCGGCGCTGGCCCGTGTGCGCGAGGTCCTCTCGCGCCGCACGGCGTGACGGCGGCCCGCGCCGGGGCCCGCAGGACCGCCGTCGGCGGTCCTGCGGGCGCCGCCGGCCCCGTCAACCCCCTGCGCGACCCCCGCGACAAGCGGCTGTCGCGCATCGCGGGGCCCTCGTGCCTCGTGATGTTCGGCGTCACCGGCGACCTCGCGCGCAAGAAGCTCATGCCCGCGGTCTACGACCTCGCCAACCGCGGCCTGCTGCCGCCGGGCTTCTCGCTCGTCGGCTTCGCCCGGCGCGACTGGGAGGACCAGGACTTCGCCAAGGTCGTCCACGACGCCGTGCGCGAGCACGCCCGGACGCCCTTCCGCGAGGAGGTCTGGCGCCAGCTGGCCGAGGGCCTGCGCTTCGTCACCGGGTCCTTCGACGACGACGAGGCGTTCGACGCCCTCGCGCGCACCGTCGCCGACCTCGACGAGAGCCGCGGGACCGGCGGCAACGTCGCCTTCTACCTGTCCGTCCCGCCGTCGAGCTTCCCCGTCGTCTGCGAGCAGCTCGACCGCTCGGGCCTGGCCCGGGCGCAGGACGGCTCGTGGCGCCGCGTCGTCATCGAGAAGCCCTTCGGGCACGACCTGGCCTCGGCGCGCGAGCTCAACGGCGTCGTCGAGCGGGTCTTCCCCTCGGACGCCGTCTTCCGGATCGACCACTACCTCGGCAAGGAGACGGTCCAGAACCTCCTGGCGCTGCGCTTCGCCAACGAGATGTTCGAGCCGATCTGGAACGCCCAGCACGTCGACCACGTGCAGATCACCATGGCCGAGGACATCGGCATCGGCGGGCGCGCGGGCTACTACGACGGCATCGGCGCGGCTCGCGACGTCATCCAGAACCACCTCCTGCAGCTCCTCGCGCTCACGGCCATGGAGGAGCCCGTCTCCTTCGACGCCGCGGACCTGCGCGCGGAGAAGGAGAAGGTGCTGTCCGCGGTGCGCCACCCGGCCGCCGGCCTCGACGCCTCGACGGCCCGGGGGCGCTACGCCGCCGGCTGGCAGGGCGGCCGCGAGGTCAAGGGCTACGCCGAGGAGGAGGGCATCTCGCCGGACTCCACGACGGAGACCTTCGCCGCCGTCGCGCTGGAGATCGACACCCGCCGCTGGGCGGGCGTGCCGTTCTACCTGCGCGCCGGCAAGCGGCTCGGGCGCCGCGTCACCGAGATCGCCGTCGTCTTCCGGCGGGCGCCGCACCTGCCCTTCGAGCAGACGGCGACCGAGGAGCTCGGCAAGAACGCGCTCGTCATCCGCGTGCAGCCCGACGAGGGGGTCACCCTCCGCTTCGGCTCCAAGGTGCCGGGCACGGTCATGCAGGTCCGCGACGTCACGATGGACTTCGGCTACGGCCACGCCTTCACCGAGTCCAGCCCGGAGGCCTACGAGCGGCTCATCCTCGACGTCCTGCTGGGCGACCCGCCGCTCTTCCCGCGGCACGAGGAGGTCGACCTGTCCTGGCAGATCCTCGACCCCGTCATCGAGCACTGGGCGACGCAGGGACCGCCGGAGACGTACCCCTCGGGCAGCTGGGGCCCGCCCAGCGCCTTCGCCATGATGGCCCGCGACGGCCGGGAGTGGAGGCGCCCGTGATCATCGACCTGCCCTCGACGTCGACGAGCGCCCTCAACCGGCGCCTCGTCGACCTCCGCGAGACCGGTGGGGCCGTGGCCCTGGGTCGCGTCCTCACGCTCGTCATCTGCACGGGCGAGGAGGAGGCGGAGGCGGCGATCGCGGCCGCCAACGACGCGAGCCGCGAGCACCCGTGCCGCGTCCTCGTCGTCGTCACCGGGACCCGCCGGGGCGTCAGCCGCCTCGACGGCCAGATCCGCGTGGGCGGCGACGCCGGCGCGAGCGAGGTCGTCGTCGCCCGCCTCTACGGCGAGCTGGCGCGCCACGGCGACGCGGTCGTCGTGCCCCTCCTGCTCCCCGACGCCCCCGTCGTGGCGTGGTGGCCGGGCGAGCCCCCGACGGTGCCCTCGCAGGACGCCATCGGCGCGATGGCCCAGCGCCGCATCACCGACGCGGGCGCGGCCCGGCGTCCCGCGCGGACGCTGCAGGCCCTCGCCGCCGGCCACGCCGGCGGTGACACCGACCTCTCGTGGAGCCGTCTCACGCTGTGGCGGGGGCTGCTCGCCGCGGCGCTCGACCAGCCGCCCTTCGAGAGCGTCACCGAGGCGGTCGTCACCGGGGCGGGGGACTCCCCCAGCACCGACCTCCTCGCGGCGTGGCTCGGCACCGCGCTCGACTGCCCCGTCACCCGCGTCCGCACGGACGACGGCACGGGCGTCGTCGGGGTGCGGCTCGTCCGCCCCGGCGGCGACGTCGAGCTCGTGCGGCCCGACGGCGCCTCGACGGCGGTCCTCACCGCCCCGGGGCAGCCGGAGCGCCGCGTGGCCCTCCCCCGCCGCAGCGTGCGGGAGTGCCTGGCCGAGGAGATGCGCCGGCTCGACCCCGACGAGGTCTACGGGGAGGTGCTGACGCAGGGCCTCCCCCGGCTCGGCCGCTCCCGCCGGGTCTCCGAGGCGCGGGCCGACGCCGGCGGTGTCGGGGCGACGGCCGCGCGCGCCGCCGCGGCCGACGCGGCACCGTCCCCGACGGCGCCCGCCCCCGACCGGGGCGCCGCCCCGGCCGACGCGCCCCCGGTCCACGAGCCGACCGACGACTCCGAGGTCGTCACCGACGGGCCGCGGCTGCCCGCCGCCGGCACCCCGACCGGTACCACCGAGGGCGGGGTGACGCCGTGAGCACGGCCGCGGACGACGCGACGGGCCGGCCGGAGCCGGAGGTCGTCGTCCTCGACGACGCCGACGCCCTGGCCGGGCACGTCGCCGGGCTCCTCCTGGCGCAGGTGGCCGCGTCGCTCGACGAGCGGCCGGCCCCGGCGCCGGTGCACGTCGTGCTGACGGGCGGCCGCGTCGGCGGGAAGACGCTCGAGGCCGTCGCGGCCGCCGCCGCCGACGGCGAGGCGGCGGGCCTCGACTGGGGGCGCGTGCACCTCTGGTTCGGCGACGAGCGCTTCCTCCCGAGCGGCGACGACGAGCGCAACGACGTCCTCGCCGAGGGCGCACTCCTCACGGCGCCGGCGCTGCACGGCGCCCGGTGGCACCGCTTCCCGGCGCCCGTGGACGGGGCGGGGAGCCCGGCCGACCAGGCCGGGCAGGCCGCCGCCCGCTACGCCGCCGACCTCTCCGCGGCGGCGGACGACCTGGGCGAGGGCGGGACGACCGGCACGGCGGGCGTGCCCGCCTTCGACGTCCTGATGCTCGGCGTGGGCCCCGACGGCCACGTCGCGTCGCTCTTCCCCGGCAGCAGCACGCTCGGCGAGCGGGGCGTGCCGGTCGTCGTCGAGACGGACGCGCCCAAGCCGCCGCCGCTGCGGCTGAGCCTCGGCGTGGACGCCGTCCGCGCCGCGGCCCGGGTCTGGCTCGTCGTGGCCGGCGACGACAAGGCGCAGGCCGTGGCCCGCGGTCTCGACCCCGCCGAGGACGCCGCCCGGACCCCGGCGGTGCTGGCGCGCGGTCGCCTGGCGACGACGTGGCTGGTCGACCGGGCCGCGGCGTCACGGCTCACGGGGGCCTCCGCCGAGGGCTGACCACCACGGACGACGACGGGCCGGCAGCGACGACGTCGCTGCCGGCCCGTGGCGTCTGCCGGGGCTCCCGGCGGGGCCTCAGGGCACGAGCCGCCGGGCGCGCAGGGAGGCGAGCGCCTCCTCGAGGATGACGGCGCCGTCGGCGTCGTTGCGACGCTCCTTCACGTACGCGAGGTGCGTCTTGTAGGGCTCGTTGCGCAGCGGCTGCGGCGGGTTCGCCTGGTCCTGGCCGGCCGGGAAGCCGCAGCGCGGGCAGTCCCAGGTCTCGGGGACGGGGCTGCCGGAGTCCTGCGCGAAGCTCGGGCGGGTCTCGTGGCCGTTGGCGCACCAGTACTGCACGACGACACGGGGGGCGCTGTCGCCCCGCTCCGCCTCGCCCATCGGGCCGGCGCCGACACGGCTGCCGCGGATGGCGTTGCCTCCTGCCACGGGTCCTCCTCCTCGACGCGCCGCCGGGGCGGCCGCCGCTCGATCTGCGTGCGGGTGGGTGCCGGCGCGGGGCCGGCGGGGATCAGATGCTCGGGTCGAAGCGCTCGACGAGGCCGAGCAGCACCACGACGGCGGCCCACAGGAGGGCCATGGCCACCGTGAGGCGGTTGAGGTTCCGCTCGGCCACGCCGGAGCTGCCCACGCTGGCGGACATGCCGCCGCCGAACATGTCCGAGAGGCCACCGCCCTTGCCCTTGTGGAGCAGGACCAGGAGCACCTGGAACAGGCCGGTGATGCCGAGGAGGACCAGGAGCAGGATCCTCAGGACGTCGATCACGGGACGGGCTCCTCGGTGGATCTCGGGGACGTTCGGACGACCTGGGCGTCGGGCCGGTCGGCGGGGTGCCGGGACGGCCGGGGGTCCGCGTGGCGGACGACGCCTGCACAGGGTAAGGGACGAGCCACCCACGGGGGGCAGACCGGGCCGACGGAGGCCGGCCGGTGCCACCCGGAGGGGGTCCCGGCAGACGGACGGCCCTCCCCGACGGCGCTGCGCCGCCCGGGAGGGCCGTCCGTCGGGCGGTCAGCTGCCGCCGTGGTGGTGCTGGTAGCGCGCGATGGCGGCGAAGTCCGCCGGGTCGAGGCTCGCGCCGCCGACGAGGGCGCCGTCGACGTCCTCCTCGGCCATGACGGCCGCGACGTTGGACGGCTTCACCGAGCCGCCGTAGAGGACGCGGACGCCGTCCGCCGCGGCGTCGCCGTGCGTCTCGCGCAGGCGGGCACGGATCGCGCCGCACACCTCCTGCGCGTCCGCCGGGGTCGCCACCTCGCCCGTGCCGATGGCCCAGACGGGCTCGTAGGCGACGACGAGGCCCGCGACCGCGTCGGCGTCGAGGCCGGCGAGCGACCCGTCCACCTGCGCGAGCACGTGCTCGACCTGACGGCCGGCCTGGCGGACGTCGAGGCCCTCGCCGACGCAGACGACGGGCGTGATGCCGTGCCGCAGCGCCGCCGCGGCCTTCGCCGCCACGACCTCGTCGGTCTCCCCGTGGCCGTCGCGCCGCTCGCTGTGGCCGACGACCACGTAGGAGCACCCGAGCCGCGCGAGCATCGCCCCGGACACGTCGCCCGTGTAGGCGCCGCTGTCGTGCGGGGAGAGGTCCTGGGCGCCGTACCGCAGCTCGAGGCGGTCGCCGTCGACGAGCGTCTGCACCGTCCGCAGGTCGGTGAACGGCGGCAGGACGACGACCTCGACGGCCGCGGCGTCGTGCTTCGCGTCCTGGAGCGTCCACGCCAGCTTCTGCAGCGTCGAGGCCGCCTGCAGGTGGTCGAGGTTCATCTTCCAGTTGCCCGCCATGAGCGGGGTCCTGCTCGTGGTGGTGGCCACGCGTCAGCCCTCCAGTGCCTGGAGGCCGGGGAGCTCGTCGCCCTGGAGGTACTCCAGGCTCGCTCCCCCGCCCGTCGAGATGTGCCCGAAGTCGTCCTCGGAGAGCCCGAGCGACCGCACCGCGGCCGCCGAGTCGCCGCCGCCGACGACGGAGAACGCCGAGGACCCGGCCAGCGCCTCGGCCACGGCCCGCGTGCCCGCCGCGTACGGCGCCATCTCGAACACGCCCATCGGGCCGTTCCAGAAGACGGTGCCCGCGTCGGCCAGCGCCGCGGCGAAGGCGGTCGCCGACTCCGGGCCGATGTCGAGGCCCATGCGGTCGGCGGGGATGGCGTCCGCGGCGACGACGCCGTGCTCGGCGTCGGCCGAGAAGGCGGTGGCCGCGACGACGTCGGTCGGGAGGACGACGTCGACGCCGCGCTCGGCGGCCGTCGCGAGGTACCCGCGGACGGTGTCGAGCTGGTCGGCCTCGAGGAGGCTCGTGCCGACGTCGTGGCCCTGCGCCGCGAGGAAGGTGAAGACCATGCCGCCGCCCACGAGGATGCGATCCGCCGTCCCGAGCAGGGCGTCGATGACGCCGAGCTTGTCGGAGACCTTGGAGCCGCCGAGGACGACGACGTAGGGCCGCGCCGGGTCCTGCGTCAGGCGCCGCAGCACCTCGACCTCCGCGAGCACGAGGCCGCCGGCGGCCGACGGCAGGTGCCGCGGCACGTCGTAGACCGACGCGTGCTTCCGGTGGACCGCGCCGAAGCCGTCGCCGACGTAGGCGCTGGCGAGGTCGGCGAGGTCACGGGCGAAGCGGCCGCGCTCGTCGTCGTCCTTGCTCGTCTCGCCCGGCTCGAACCGGAGGTTCTCGAGCAGCAGCAGCTCGCCGTCGGCCAGGGCGGCCGCCTGCTCCTGCGCGGACTCCCCCACCGTGTCGGTGGCGAAGCGGACCGTGACCCCGGGGAGCAGCTCGCGGACCCGCTCGGCGACCGGTGCCAGCGAGTACCGCTCCTCCGGCGCGCCCTTCGGACGGCCGAGGTGGGCGCACACGACGACGCGCGCGCCCTCGTCGAGCAGCCGCTGCCAGGTGGGCAGCGAGGCCCGGATGCGGCCGTCGTCGGTGATCTCGCGGCCCCCGTCGCGCTCGGCGAGGGGGACGTTGAGGTCGCTGCGGACGAGGACGCGCTTGCCGCGGAGGCCGTCGACCTCCGCGGCGAGCTCGTCGACCGTCCTCACAGGTCGGCGCCGACGAGACCGACGAGGTCCACGAGGCGGTTGGAGTAGCCCCACTCGTTGTCGTACCAGCCGACGACCTTGACCTGGTCGCCGATCACCTTGGTGAGCGGCGCGTCGAAGATGCACGACGCCGGGTCCTGGGTGATGTCGGAGGAGACGATCGGCGCGGTGCTGTAGCGCAGGTACGGGCCGAGGGCGCCCTCGGCGGCGGCCTTGACGGCGGCGTTGACCTCGTCGACCGAGGTCTCGCGGCCCACCGTGACGGTGAGGTCCGTCGCCGAGCCCGTGGGGACCGGGACGCGGAGCGCGTAGCCGTCGAGCTTGCCCTTGAGCTCCGGGAGGACGAGGCCGATGGCCTTCGCCGCACCGGTCGACGTGGGGACGATGTTGAGGGCGGCCGCGCGGGCGCGGCGCAGGTCCTTGTGCGGCCCGTCCTGGAGGTTCTGGTCGGCCGTGTACGCGTGGATCGTCGTCATGAGGCCCTGCTTGATCTCGAACGCGTCGTGGATGGCCTTGGCCATCGGCGCGAGGCAGTTCGTCGTGCAGGACGCGTTCGAGATGATCGTGTGCTTCGCCGCGTCGTACTCGTCGTGGTTGACGCCCATGACGACGGTGACGTCCTCGTCGGTGGCGGGCGCCGAGATGATGACCTTCTTCGCGCCGGCGTCGACGTGGGCGCGGGCGGCGGAGGCCTTGGTGAAGAAGCCGGTGGACTCGACGACGACGTCCGCGCCGAGCTCGCCCCAGGAGAGGTCCTTGGGGTCGCGCTCCGACATGACGCGGATGTGCTTGCCGTCGACGGTGATGCCGTCGGCGTCGGCGGTGACCTCGCCCGGCAGGACGCCGAGGATCGAGTCGTACTTGAGCAGGTGCGCCAGCACGGCGTTGTCGCCGAGGTCGTTGAGGCCGACGACCTCGATGTCGGCGCCCGAGGCCGCGGCGGCCCGGAAGAAGTTGCGGCCGATGCGGCCGAAGCCGTTGATGCCCACGCGGATCGTCACGACAGGGTCTCCCTGGGGGGTCGGAGGGGGCCCGCGAGCGGCGGGCCGTCGGCGTCGTCCCCCGGCCGGGTGGCCGGGGTCGGCTCCTTCGCAGCCCCGAGCCTAGGACATCGGCCCCGTCGTCCGCTGGCCGACCCGCCGCCGTTTGTGATCTGGGCCACAGGCTCTGTCGGTGCGGTGCCGTCAGGCGTCGAGCATGTCCGGCGTGAGGTTGGCCTCCGTGCCGGGGACGCCGAGCTCGACCGCGCGGCGGTCGGCCATGGCGAGCAGCCGACGGATCCGGCCGGCGACCGCGTCCTTCGTCATGACCGGCTCGGCCATGGCGCCCAGCTCCTCGAGCGAGGCCTGGCGGTGCTCGACCCGCAGCCGCCCGGCGACGAGGAGGTGGTCCGGGACGTCGTCGCCGAGGATCTCCAGCGCCCGCTCGACGCGCGCGCCGGCCGCCACGGCCGCGCGGGCGGAGCGGCGCAGGTTGGCGTCGTCGAAGTTGGCGAGGCGGTTGGCCGTGGCCCGCACCTCGCGCCGCATGCGGCGCTCCTCCCAGACCATGACGGCGTCGTGCGCGCCGAGCCGGGTGAGGAGGGCGCCGATGGCGTCGCCGTCGCGGACGACGACCCGGTCCACCCCGCGGACCTCGCGCGCCTTGGCGGCGACGCCGAGGCGGCGGGCGCTGCCGACGAGGGCGAGCGCGGCCTCCGGGCCCGGGCAGGTGATCTCCATGGCGGAGCTGCGGCCGGGCTCGGTGAGCGAGCCGTGGGCGAGGAAGGCCCCGCGCCAGGCTGCCTCGGCGCAGCACGCGCCGCCCCCGACGACCTGCGGCGGCAGCCCGCGCACGGGGCGGCCGCGGCCGTCGAGGAGGCCGGTCTGGCGGGCGAGCGACTCGCCGTCCTTGACGACGCGGACCACGTAGCGGGTGCCGCGGCGCAGGCCGCTCGGCTGGAGGACCACGACGTCGCAGGCCGCGCCGAAGACCTCGGTGACGTCCTTGCGCAGCCGCCGGGCGGCGGCGCCGGTGTCCAGCTCCGCCTCGACGACGACGTGCCCCGAGACGATGTGGAGCCCGCCCGCGAACCGGAGCACGGCGGACGTCTCGGCGCGGCGGTCGCACGTCCTCGTGACCGGGAGGCGGCTGAGCTCGTCCTTCACCTGCGCCGTCAGGGCCATGCCCCCATCCTCGCACCGGCGCGCCCGTGCCCGGTGCCGCCGGGGCGAGGTCGCCGGGGCCCGCCGGGCGGCGCACGCCGTCCGGCGGGCGCGGGTCAGGCCCGCGGGGTGGCGACCGCCGCCCCCTCGTCGCGCCCCTCGAACGCGTCGCGGAAGGCGGCCGCCAGGCGCAGGGGGTCGTGCTCGGCCGAGCGTCGCGAGCGCGCCACCCGCCGCAGGACGAGCTGGGCGCCCAGGTCGTCGCAGGTGGTCGTCAGCGCCGACCCGTCCCCCATGACGCGGGGGTCGGCCACGACGGCGTCGACGCGGAGGTCCGGGGCGTGCCGGGCGAGGGCGTGGAGGTGCTCGGCGGCCGACAGCCCGGCCGTCTCCGCCTGCGAGGACGTCAGGTTGAGGACGACGCAGCGCCGGGCCCGGGTCTCGACGAGGGCGCGGGCCAGCGCCGGCACCCGCAGGTGCGGCATGACGCTCGTGAACCACGAGCCCGGCCCCATGACGACCCAGTCGGCCTCGAGCACGGCCTCCACCGCCTCCGGGCACGCCGGGGGCTCCGCCGGGTCGAGGCGGACCTCGTCGATCCGGCCGTCCGCCGTCGCCAGCGCGACCTGCCCGCGGACCACGTGCGCGGGTCCCCCGCCGGGCGGGGTGACGTCGCCCTCGACGACGAGGGGCACGAGGGACATGGGCAGCACGCGGCCGCGCGCCCCCAGCAGGTGCGCCACCCAGTCGAGGCCGCCGACGACGTCGTCGAGCAGCTCCCACAGCGCGACGATGAGGAGGTTGCCGACGGCGTGGCCGCGCAGGTCGCCGTCGCTGCCGAAGCGGTGCTGGACGACGTCGCGCCACGTGCGGCCCCAGTCGGCGTCGTCGCAGAGCGCGGCGAGGGCCATCCGCAGGTCGCCGGGCGGCAGCACGCCGAGCTCCTCGCGCAGGCGCCCGCTCGAGCCGCCGTCGTCGGCGACGGTGACGACGGCGGTGAGGCGGTCGGTGAGGTGCCGCAGCGCCTGCAGGGACGCCGACAGGCCGTGGCCGCCGCCGAGCGCCACGACCGACGGGGGCGGGGGCACGGCGGCCGCGCCCGTGGGGACGGGCAGGGCGCCGAGGGACGGCAGGTGGAGGGCGCCGGTCGGGGGGCCCGCGGTCACTCGCGCCCCAGGTCGCGGTGGACGACGCGGGCGGCCACGTCGTCGCCCCGCAGCCGGCGCGCCAGCTGCTCGCTCAGCGCGACGGAGCGGTGCTTGCCGCCGGTGCACCCGACGGCGACGGTGGCGAAGCCGCGGTGCTCGCGGCGGTACCCGGCGACGACCGGCTCGAGGGCGGCGGCGTAACGGTCGAGCCACTCGAGCGCGCCGTCCTGCTGGAGGACGAAGTCGCGGACGACCGGCTCCTGGCCGGTGTGCCCCCGCAGCGCCGGGTCCCAGTACGGGTTGGGCAGGAAGCGGACGTCGACGACGTGGTCGGCGTCGACGGGGATGCCGTACTTGAAGCCGAAGGACATGACCGTGAGGCGCAGCCGCGGCCGGCCCTCCTCGCCGAAGGAGTCGGTGACGCGGGCGCCGAGCTGGTGGACGTTGAGGTCGCTCGTGTCGACGAGGAGGTCGGCGCCGCCGCGCAGCGCCGCGACGAGCTCCCGCTCCCGCCGGATGCCGTCGAGGATGCGGCCGTCCGCCTGCAGCGGGTGGGGGCGGCGGACCGACTCGAAACGGCGGACGAGGGCCTCGTCGCTCGCGTCGAGGAAGAGCACCCGGACGACGACGCCCTGCTCGCGCAGCTCGCCGAGGGCGGTCTGGACCTCGGGGAAGAACTCCTGGCCGCGCACGTCGAGGACGACGGCGACGCGCGGGAGCGCCCGCCGCGCCCGCGAGGCGACCCCGGCCAGCGCGGAGAGCATCTGCGGCGGGAGGTTGTCGACGACGTACCAGCCGACGTCCTCGAGCCGGTCCGCCACGGTGGACCGGCCGGCGCCGGACATGCCGGTGATGACGAGCACCTCGGTGCCGCGGCCGGTGGCCCCGTCCTCGGGGGCGTCGGCGGGGCCGCCGTCCTCGGCGGCGGGCGGGCGGGAGGGCAGGGGCCCGGTCACGGAGATGCCCTCGGGGGCGTCGCCGCCCGCCGGCACGGGCACCTGGTCGGGGAGGGCGGCCGCGGGGCCCGCCGGGCCGGTCGACCAGCCGGGGGGCTCGTCGTCGTCCGGCGGCGCCGTGGACCGGCCCGGCTCGCCGGCCCGGCCGGGCACGAGCACGGGGATCTCGCCGGTCTCCTCGAGGTTGCCGCGGTCGCGCCGCGACCGCCCGTCGGTGGTGTCGGGTCCGTCCGGGTGCGCCACGGGCTGATCCTCGCAGCGCCGGGCCCGCCCGTCGACGGCGCCCGCGCCGCCGGGGCGCCCGTCCGTCGTCCGGCGCAGCCCGCGCGGCTCACTCGTCGTCGAGCAGCTCGCCCGTCGCGGTGTTGACCCGCAGGCCCTCGTCGGTCGTCGACGCCTCGCCCGTCCGCCCGGCGGTGGCCGCGGCCGGGGCGAGGGCGTCGAGCACGGCCCGCGCCGTCGCCGGGCCGACGCCCGGGACCTCGCACACCTCGTCGACGGTCGCCGCCCGCAGCCGCTTGAGCGAGCCGAAGCGCTTGAGCAGGGCCTGCCGGCGGGCCGGGCCGAGCCCGGGGACGTCGTCGAGCGCGCTCCGGGTCATCGACGAGCTCCGGCGCTGCCGGTGGTAGGTGATGGCGAAGCGGTGGGCCTCGTCGCGGACGCGCTGGAGGAGGTAGAGCCCCTCGCTCTGCCGCGGCAGGACGACGGGGAACTCCTCCCCCGGCAACCACACCTCCTCGAGGCGCTTGGCGAGGCCGCACAGCGCGACGTCCGAGACGCCCAGCTCCTCCAGCGCCCGCGCGGCCGCGGCGACCTGCGGCGGACCGCCGTCGACGACGACGAGCTGGGGCGGGTAGGCGAAGCGGCGCGGCCGGCCGGTGCGGGGGTCGACGGGCTGCCCGACGGCGTCGTCCTCGCCCGCGGGGTCGTCGGGGTCCGCGGGCACGTCGGCGCCGGAACGGCCGGTGACGGCGACGCCGTCGTCCGCCGCTCCCCGCGCCGCCTCCAGGTGCCGACGGAACCGCCGCACCATCACCTCGTGCATCGCGGCGGTGTCGTCCTGCGCGTCGCCGGCCCGCACCGACTCGCCGCGCACGGCGAAGCGCCGGTACTCGCCCTTGCGCGGCAGGCCGTCCTCGAAGACGACCATCGACGCGACGACCTCCGTGCCCTGGAGGTTGGAGACGTCGTAGCACTCGATCCTCAGCGGGGCCTCGTCGAGGCCGAGGGCGTCCTGCAGCTCGGCGAGCGCGAGGCTGCGGGTCGTGAGGTCGCCGCCCCGGCGCGTCTTGTGCAGCGCGAGCGCCTGCGAGGCGTTCTTGGCCACCGTCTCCATGAGGGCGCGCTTGTCGCCCCGCTGGGGCACGCGGACGTCGACGGCCGCGCCGCGCAGGCCGGACAGCCAGGTCGTCACGCCCTCGGCGTCGGTGGGCTGCACGGGGACGAGCACCTCACGCGGCACCGCCCCGGGCGCCGAGCGCCGGGCCCGGGCGGCCCGCTCGGCGAGCTCGGCCCGGTCGCCGCGCACGCCGCCGCCGCCGACCGCCTCGGCGGGGGCGGGCGCCCCGCCCTCGCCGCCCTGCTCGCCGTACACCTGCTGCAGGAGGTGCTCGACGAGGTCCGCCGTCGTGACGTCCTCGACCTTCTCGACGACCCAGCCCCGCTGGCCGCGCACGCGCCCGCCGCGGACGTGGAAGACCTGCACCGCGGCCTGCAGCTCGTCCTCGGCGAGGGCGAAGACGTCGGCGTCGGTGGCGTCGGGGAGGACGACGGCGCTCTTCTCGAGCGCCCGGCGCAGCGCGCCGAGGTCGTCGCGGCGGCGGGCCGCCCGCTCGAAGTCGAGGTCGGCCGACGCCGCCCTCATCTCGTCCTCGAGGCGACGGACGAACTTCTGGGTGCTTCCCGCCATGAAGTCGGCGAGGTCCTCGGCGAGCGCGCGGTGGTCCTCCTCGCTGATCTTGCCGACGCAGGGGGCCGAGCACTTGCCGATGTAGCCCAGCAGGCACGGCCGCCCGACCTGCGCGGCGCGCTTGAGGACGCCGGCCGAGCAGCTCCGGATGGGGAAGACCCGCAGGAGGAGGTCGACGGTCTCGCGGATGGCCCACGCGTGCGTGTACGGCCCGAAGTAGCGGGTGCCGGGGCGCTTGGCGCCGCGCAGGACCTGGACGCGGGGGTACTTCTCCCCCATCGTCACGGCGAGGTAGGGGTAGGACTTGTCGTCGCGGTACTTGACGTTGAACCGCGGGTCGAACTCCTTGATCCAGGCGTACTCGAGCTGCAGCGCCTCGACCTCGGTGGCCACGGTCGTCCACTCGACGGAGGCCGCGGTCGTGACCATCGTCTGCGTCCGCGGGTGGAGCCCGGCGACGTCCTGGAAGTAGGAGGCGAGCCGCTGCCGCAGGCTGCGCGCCTTGCCGACGTAGACGACCCGGCCGGCGGCGTCGCGGAACCGGTAGACGCCCGGGGAGTCGGGCACCTCCCCCGGCCGGGGGCGGTAGGTCGACGGGTCTGCCACCGCCTCAGCCTAGGCGGGCCCTGCGACGGCTCAGACGGCCCCGACGGCCCCGACGGCCCCGACGGCGCGGGCGGGCCCGGGGTGGGCCGCGGCGTCCGCGGCGACGAGCGCGGGCAGCTCGTCCACGGGCAGGGCGCGCGACCAGAGCCACCCCTGGCCCAGCGTCGCGCCGGTGGCGAGCAGCGGGGCCACCTGGTGCTCCTCCTCGACGCCCTCGACGAGGACCACGAGGCCGAGCGAGCAGGAGAGCTGGACGAGGGCCTCGAGGACGCGGCCGGTGCGGGGCGTCCCGACGCCGGCGACGAGGGAGCGGTCGACCTTGACGACGTCGACGGGGAGACGGGCGAGGTAGGTCATCGAGGCGTAGCCGGCGCCGACGTCGTCGAGCGCCACGCGGCAGCCGCCGTCGCGCAGCGCGCGCAGCACGTCGAGCGCCGGGTCGTCCTCGGTGACGAGCAGGCCCTCGGTGACCTCGACGACGAGCAGGCCCGGTGCCACGCCGGCCGCCGCCAGCTCGGCGAGGACGACGTCCGGGTAGCCGGGGTCGCGCAGCTCGAGCGGCGAGGCGTTGACCGACAGCGTCAGGCCGCGGGCGGGCCCGCCGGCCGCGACGAGCGCCGCGAGCCCCCGGCGCAGCGCCGCCCGGCCGACCGCGGGCACGAGGCCGGCGGCCTCGGCGACGGGCACGAACTCGTCGGGGCCCACGCGGCCGAGGACCTCGTCGGTCCAGCGCGAGAGCACCTCGAAGCCCTTGAGCCGGCCGTCCGCGAGGTGCACGAGCGGCTGGAGCTCGACGGAGAGCGCGTCGGCGGTGACGGCCTGGCGCAGCCGGTGCTCGACGAGCGCGCGGCGTCGCACGCGCTCCGCGACCTCGCCGCGGAAGAGGGCCGTGCGGTCGCCGCCGGCGCGGCCGGCCGCGGTGACGGCCGTCGTCGCCTCGGCGAGGAGCTGGGCGGCCGTCGTCGGCGCGACGGCCGCGGTGGCGGCGGGCAGGGCGTCCACGCCGGCGACGCCGGCCCGGGCGGTGAGCCGCAGCGCCGGCCCGGCCGCGGCGACGAGGAGGGCACGGGCCTCCTCCGCGACCGCCTCGGCCTCGGTGGGGCCGGTCGGGCAGAGGAGGGCGAGGTCGTCCGCCCCGAGGCGGTGCGTCCGGTCGTCGCCGAAGCGGGCGGCCAGGGTGGCGGCGAGGCGGACGAGGAGCTCGTCGGACGCCGTGCGCCCCAGGCGCTCGTCGAGGGCGGCGAAGTCGTCGACGTCGAGGAGGACCACGGAGGCGGGCGACCCATCGTCGAGGAGGCCCGCGAGGCGGCCGGTGAGCGCGCGGGCGTTGCCGAGCCCGGTGAGCGCGTCGTGGCGCGCCTCCTCGGCGAGGCGGCGCACCGCCCGCAGCCGGGCGCGCAGCCGGAGCACCTCGCGCAGGCCGGCGGAGCCGACGGCGAGCAGGCCCAGGACCACGGCGACGGTCCCGCCGCCGTTGCGGGGCAGCGCGGCGAGCGCGCCCAGCCAGGCGACGTAGACGGCCGCCGTCGTCATGACGGTGGCGGAGGACTCGCCCTCGTCGGTGCGCCCCGAGCGGGCGGTGAGGGGACGCCGTCGGGCGATGGCGTCGACGCCGCCGAGGATCACCGGCCACGCGAGGCACTGGGTGGCGGCGAGCGGCCAGGACCACAGCGCCGCGCCGGCGAGCAGCTCGCGGGTGACGGCGAGGTCGCCGACCGCGAGGGCGGCGAGGCCGACGAGGAGGACGGCGACGCCGAGGTCGCGGCCGACCATCGCGACCTGCGCGATGAGGGAGCCGATGACGAGGTAGAGGACGACGACGAGGACGCAGAAGACGACGAGCCCGGGGGCCTCGCCGGCGCCGGAGGGGAAGAAGCCCATCCAGACGGCCACGGCGGCGCCGAGGGCGAGGACGACGGCGTCGACGCCGAGCGTGCGGAGCGCGCCGACCCGGCCCGCCGGACGGGGCAGGCGGAGCACGCCCACGAGGGCGAGGGGCCCCGCGCAGATGCTGATGGCGTCGCCGAGGTTGGGCCGAGGCGGCGGCCCGGTGGCGAGCACGACGACGAACGCGCTGACGAGCTCGCCGCCGCACCAGGCGGCGGCCGAGGCGGCGAACCAGCGCCGGGCCGAGCGGCCGCGGACGGGGCCGCGGCGGGCGAGGACGACGGCGGCGCCGACGAGGCCGGTGACGGCGACGACGAAGGAGGCCGTGAGGGGTGCGGCCGCCGGGGCGGCCATGCCGACGGCGACGACCGCGACGGCGCAGAGGAGCCCCACGAGGGACCCGGTGACCACGGGCAGCAGGGCGCCCCGGCCGTCGTGACGGCGCGGGCGCCGGGCGGCGGCGCCGGGATGCCGGCGGCCGGACGGCGTGCCGGTCGGGGACGGCGGTCCGGCGGGCGCCGCGCCGACGTCGTCGGCGGGCGTGCGGGGGCGCGGCGGCGACGCCGACGCCGCGGGGCGCCCGGAGGCGCTCGGGGCGGGGGCGGTGGTCACCCTCCCCCGATCGGCCGGGCCCCTCCCCCGCTTGAGGCGGGCCGGCGGGGGCCCGGGCCCGGCGGGGGCCCGGTGTCCCCCGGACGGCCCCGTCCGGGGCGGCCCGGTCGGGTCAGGCGGGCGTGGCCACCCGCCGGCGCGGCGGTGCCGCGGGGCCGTCCGTCGACGCGGCCGGCAGCCCGAGCGACGCGGCGAGGAAGCGGCCCGTGTGGCTGGCCGCCACGCGCGCGACCTGCTCGGGCGTGCCCTCGGCCACGACCTTGCCGCCCCCGCCGCCGCCCTCGGGCCCCATGTCGACGACCCAGTCGGCGCTCTTGACGACGTCGAGGTTGTGCTCGATGACGAGGACGGTGTTGCCCTTGTCCACGAGCCCCTGGAGGACCCCGAGCAGCTTGCGGACGTCCTCGAAGTGCAGGCCGGTGGTCGGCTCGTCGAGGACGTAGACCGTCCGGCCGGAGGACCGCTTCTGCAGCTCCGAGGCCAGCTTGACGCGCTGGGCCTCGCCGCCCGACAGCGTCGGGGCGCTCTGCCCCAGCCGCACGTAGCCGAGGCCGACGTCGACGAGCGTCCGCAGGTGCCGCGCGATGGCCGGCACCGCCGCGAAGAAGTCGACCGCCTCGGAGATCGGCATGTCGAGGACGTCCGCGACGGTCTTGCCCTTGAAGTGCACCTCGAGCGTCTCGCGGTTGTAGCGGGCGCCCTGGCACACCTCGCACGGCACGTAGACGTCCGGCAGGAAGTTCATCTCGATCTTGATCGTGCCGTCGCCCTGGCAGTTCTCGCAGCGGCCGCCCTTGACGTTGAAGGAGAAGCGGCCGGGCTGGTAGCCGCGGACCTTCGCCTCGGTCGTCGTGGCGAAGAGCTTGCGCACGTGGTCCCACACGCCCGTGTACGTGGCCGGGTTCGAGCGGGGCGTGCGGCCGATGGGGCTCTGGTCGACGTGGACGACCTTGTCGAGGTGGTCGAGCCCCGTGACCGTGCGGTGACGGCCCGGGACGCGACGCGCGCCGTTGAGCTTGTTGGCGAGGACGGTGTAGAGGATGTCGTTGACGAGCGTCGACTTGCCCGAGCCAGAGACGCCGGTGACGGCGACGAAGCAGCCCAGCGGGAAGGCGACGTCGACGCCCCGCAGGTTGTTCTGCCGGGCGCCCTTGACGACGACCTGGCGCTCCTTGTCGCGCTTGCGGCGCGTGGTGGGCACCGGGACGGTCTGGCGCCCGGACAGGTAGGCGCCGGTCACCGAGGTCGGGTGGTCGAGCAGCCCCTGGACGGGGCCGGAGTGGACGACGTGCCCGCCGTGCTCCCCCGCGCCGGGGCCGACGTCGACGACCCAGTCGCTCGCCCGGATCGTGTCCTCGTCGTGCTCGACGACGATGAGGGTGTTGCCGAGGTCGCGCAGCCGCGTCAGCGTGTCGATGAGCCGGCGGTTGTCGCGCTGGTGCAGCCCGATGCTCGGCTCGTCGAGCACGTAGAGGACGCCGACGAGGCCCGACCCGATCTGCGTGGCGAGCCGGATGCGCTGCGCCTCGCCGCCGGACAGCGTCCCGGCCGCCCGGTCGAGGGAGAGGTAGTCGAGCCCGACGTCGAGGAGGAAGCCGAGGCGGGCGTTGATCTCCTTGAGCACCGCCGCGGCGATCTGGCGCTCGCGCGCGCCCAGCTCGAGCTCGCGCAGGAACTGCGCCGCCTCGTCGACCGGCAGCGCGCAGACCTCGGCGATGGACCGTCCGCCGACGGTGACGGCGAGGACCTCGGGGCGCAGGCGCGTCCCCTTGCAGACGGGGCAGGGCGTCTCCCGCATGTAGCCCTCGTAGCGCTCCCGCGACCAGTCCGAGTCGGTCTCGGCGTGCCGGCGCCGGACGAAGGGGACGACGCCCTCGAAGCCCGTGGAGTACGCCCGCTCGCGGCCGAAGCGGTTCTTGTAGCGGACGTGCACCTCGTGCTCGTGGCCCTCGAGCAGGGCCGTGCGGGCGCGCTCGGGGAGGCCGCGCCACGGGACGTCCATGGAGAAGCCGAGCTGGTCGGCGAGGCCCCGCATGACGCGCTGGAAGTACTCCGCCGAGCCCGCCGCGGTGGCCCACGGCGCGATGGCGCCCTCGGCGAGGGTCAGCTCGTCGTCGGGCACGAGCAGGTCCGGGTCGACCTCGAGCCGGGTGCCGATGCCGGAGCACTCGGGGCAGGCGCCGTAGGGGGCGTTGAAGGAGAAGGTGCGCGGCTCGACCTCGTCGAGCTGCAGCGGGTGCTCGTTGGGGCACGCCAGCTTCTCGGAGAAGCGGCGCTCGCGCTGCTCGCCCTCCGCGGCGTCGACGAGGTCCACGAGCAGGACCCCCTCGGCGAGCCCCAGGGCCGTCTCGACGGAGTCGGTCAGCCGGCGCTGCACGCCCTCGCGGACGACGAGGCGGTCGACGACGACCTCGATGTCGTGCTTGAACTTCTTGTCGAGCTGCGGCGGCGTGGCCAGGGAGACCACCTCGCCGTCGACCCGGGCGCGGGAGAAGCCCTTGGTCTGCAGGTCCGCGAAGAGCTCGACGAACTCGCCCTTGCGGCCGCGGACGACCGGCGCGAGGACGAGGAAGCGGGTGCCCTCGGGCATCTCGAGCAGACGGTCGACGACCTGCTGCGGCGTCTGGCGGCCGATGGCCTCGCCGCAGACCGGGCAGTGCGGCTGGCCGGCGCGGGCCCACAGCAGCCGCAGGTAGTCGTAGACCTCGGTGATGGTGCCGACGGTCGAGCGCGGGTTGCGGCTCGTCGACTTCTGGTCGATCGACACCGCCGGGGACAGGCCCTCGATGAAGTCGACGTCGGGCTTGTCCATCTGCCCGAGGAACTGGCGCGCGTAGGCGGAGAGCGACTCGACGTACCGGCGCTGCCCCTCGGCGAAGATCGTGTCGAACGCGAGCGACGACTTGCCCGAGCCCGAGAGGCCGGTGAAGACGACCATCGCGTCGCGCGGCAGGTCGAGGGACACGTCGCGCAGGTTGTGCTCGCGCGCGCCACGGACGATGAGCTCAGGCTGCACGGCTCGATCGTATGTCCGGGGACCGACGGCGCCGACCGCGGCGGGGGCCGTCCGCCCCCGCCGCCCGTGGCCCCGCGTCAGGGTCGGGGCGCGGCGGCGTCCTCGACGGCCTCGAGCACGTCGACGTCCTCGAGGAGCCCGGTGCCGCGGGGGCCGCCCGAGCCGGCCGGGTACTCCTCCAGCGGCACGCGCCCGCCCCGCCAGGCCGCGAGCACCGGGTCGACGACCCGCCAGCACTCCTCGGCGATGTCCCCGCGGACCGACAGCGTCGGGTCGCCGGCGAGGACGCCGTGCAGCACCTGCGCGTACGCCGAGAGGCTCCCCGGCGAGAGCTGGGTGGTCAACGACGTCCGCTCGAGGGTGAAGGCGTCGTCCTCGCCGTTGACGTCGAGCTCGAGGGTGAGGTCGTCGGGGCCGAAGCCGATCCGCAGCCGCGTCGGCGACGGCGTCCCCAGCAGCCCCGTCGGCAGGTGCGGGACGTGCCGGAAGGTGACGACGGCCTCCTTGCGGCGCGTGCCGAGGGCCTTGCCGGAGCGCAGCCGGAACGGCACGCCCGCCCACCGCCACGTGTCGACGGCCAGCACCACCTCGGCGAGCGTCTCGGTGCCCCGGTCCGGGTCGACGCCGTCGGAGTCGGCGTAGGCGCCCACCTCGCGGTCGCCGAGCCGGCCGGCGGTCCACCGCGCCCGCCGGGTGCAGGCGGCCGGGTCCTCGGGGTCCCACAGCCGCGTCGCGCGCAGCACCTCGGCCTTGCGGTCGCGCAGGTCGCGCTCGGAGACGGTCGCCGGCGGGTCCATGGCGAGCAGGGCCAGCAGCTGGAGGAGGTGGCTCTGCACCATGTCGACGAGGGCGCCCGCGTGGTCGTAGTAGCCGGCCCGCCCCTCGAGCGCGAGGTCCTCGTCGAAGACGACGTCGACGCGCTCGACGTCGCGCGCGGTCCAGGAGTTCTCCAGCAGCCGGTTGGCGAAGCGCAGCCCGAGGACGTTGAGGACGGTCGACTTGCCGAGGAAGTGGTCGACCCGGTGGACGCGCTCCTCGGGGACGAGGCGGCGCAGCACCGCGTCGAGCTCGACGGACGACGGGTGGTCGTGCCCGAAGGGCTTCTCGAGCACGAGCCGGAGGCCGTCGGGCACCTCCGACGGGTCGAGCGCGCGGCAGGCGGCCCCGGTGACCTCCGGCGGCAGCGCGAAGTAGCAGACGACCTGCTCGTCGTCGCCGTCGTCCCCGCCCGCCCCGTCGCCGTCGGGGCGCGCGGCCCGGGCCAGCAGCCCGGCCAGACCGCCCTCGGCGGTGACGTCGACCGGCTCGTAGCGGGTCGTCGCCAGCAGCTCGTCGACGGCGGCCCCCGTCGCGCCGGCGGCGTCGACGGCCGCGCGCACGCGCTCGTGCCACCAGGCGTCGTCGTGCTCGGCGCGGTCGGCGCCGACGAGCCGGACGGGCGCGCCGGGGACGTCGCCCGAGGACAGCAGGTCGGCGAGACCGGGCAGGAGGAGGCGGGAGGCGAGGTCGCCGCCGGCGCCGAGGACGACGAGCGTGGTCACGGGAGATCTCCTCGCTGCGGGCGGTGCGCCGGCCGTCCGGCCGTCGCGCCCCGGACACAACCGCGGGGCCCCGGCCCCCGCAACCGCGGGGCGTCCGCCCCGGCGGCCGCGCGCGGTCGCCGCCCCGCCGGGCGGGCGCCCAGCCGGGCGGGCGCCCGTGCCGCCGCGCCCCGGCCGTGGGAGCCTCGCCCCCATGCCCCCGGAGGACCGTCCGACCGCCGCCCCCGACCTCCCGGGCGGCCAGTCCCGGATCGAGGACCACGCCCTCCTCAGCGACTGCCACAGCGCCGCGCTCGTGAGCCGCGACGGCAGCGTCGACTGGCTCTGCCTCCCCCGCTACGACTCCGCCGCCGTCTTCGCGGCCCTGCTCGGCGACCCGTCCCACGGGCGCTGGCAGCTGCGCCCGGCGGACGACGCCGCCACCTCGCAGCGGCGCTACGTCGGCGACTCCTTCGTCCTCGAGACGACGTGGACCACCGAGACAGGGGTCCTGCGGGTCACCGACCTCATGCCGACCAACGACGACCGCGCCGACGTCGTGCGTCGTGTCGAGACGCTCGAGGGCGTCGTCCGTGTCCGCCAGGAGCTCGTCGTCCGCCCGCAGTACGGCACGGTCGTCCCCTGGGTCCGCCGCGTCACCGACCCGGACGGGCTCGACGGGCTGCTCGCCGTCGCGGGCCCGGACGCCTACCTGTTGCGCGGCGGGCCGATGCCGACGCCCGTCGACCACCGCCACGTCGGCGAGTGGGACCTGGCGGCGGGCGAGCGCCACGACGTGAGCCTCACCTGGTACCGGTCGTACCGGGACATGCCCCGGCGCCTCGACGTGCAGGAGCGCCTCACGGCGACGCTGGCGTGGTGGCAGGACTGGGCGGACCGGGCCGACCCCGGCCACCACCACCCCGCGGCCGTCCAGCGGTCGCTGCTCGTGCTCCGCGCCCTCACCCACGCCGACACCGGCGGCATCGTCGCGGCGGCGACGACGTCGCTGCCCGAGGACTTCGGCGGCGAGCGCAACTGGGACTACCGCTACGTGTGGCTGCGCGACGCCGCGCTGACGCTCGAGGCACTCCTGACGCACGGCTACCGGGAGGAGGCCGAGGGCTGGCGCCGCTGGCTGCTGCGCGCCGTCGCCGGCGACCCGGCGGACGTCCAGATCATGTACGGCCTCGCCGGCGAGCGGGAGCTGCCCGAGCGCGAGCTCCCGCACCTGCCCGGCTACGCGGGGTCGCTGCCCGTCCGCGTCGGCAACGGGGCCGTCGACCAGTACCAGGCGGACGTCCTCGGCGAGGTGCTCGTCGCGCTCGACCGCGCGCGCCGCGAGGGCGTGGCCGAGGACGAGTTCTCCTGGCCGCTGCAGCGCGCGCTCCTCGGGTACGTCGAGGAGCACTGGGACCGCCGCGACCACGGCATCTGGGAGATGCGGGGGGACCTGCAGCACTTCACGCACTCGCGCGTCATGGTGTGGGCCGCCCTGGACCGCGGGGTCCGCGCCGTGCAGGAGGGGGGCATGGACGGCCCCGTCGAGCGGTGGGCCGCGCTGCGGGACCGGGTCCGCGCCGAGGTCGAGGAGCACGGCTGGGACGCGGAGCGGGGCACGTACACGCAGGTGTACGGGTCGACCCACGTCGACGCGTCCCTCCTCATGCTCCCCCAGGTCGGCTTCCTCGCGGCCGACGACCCCCGGATGCTCGGCACCGTGGCCGCCATCGAGGCCGACCTCCTGCGGGACGGCCTCGTGCTCCGCTACGACACCGGGCCGGGCCTCGACGGCCTCGCCGGCGACGAGCACCCGTTCCTCGCCTGCACCTTCTGGCTCGTCGAGCAGCACGCCCGGAGCGGGCGGCTGGGCGACGCCCACGCGCTCATGGAGCGGGCGCTGGCCTGCAGCAGCGACCTCGGCCTGCTGTCGGAGGAGTACGACACCCGGGCCGGGCGGCAGGCGGGCAACGTCCCGCAGGCGCTGAGCCACCTCGCCCTCGTCCGCGCGGCCGACGCCCTGGCCGACTGCACCCCCGAGGCGTCCCGGTGAGCCCGGCGACCGGCGACGACGCCGCGGGCGGGGCCGTCGTGGACGACGGCCTCGAGGACGCGCAGCTGCACGTCGTCCACGTGGGACCCATGGACAACGTCGCGTACCTCCTGCGCTGCCGCGCCACCGGCGCCGGGCTGCTCGTCGACGCCGCCGCCGAGGCGCCGCGCCTGCTGGCCCTCGTCGGGGACCGCCTCGACGTCGTCGTGACGACGCACCGCCACGACGACCACCACGCGGCCCTGGCCGACGTCGTCGCCGCCACGGGCGCCCGGACGCTCGCGGGCGCGGACGACGCCGACGCCCTGCCCGTGCCCGTCGACGAGGGGCTGCACCACGGCGACGTCGTGCGCGCCGGCGACCTGGCGCTCGAGGTGGTCCACCTCCGCGGCCACACGCCGGGCTCGGTGGCCCTCGTGCACCGCGACCGCGGCGGCCGCGTGCTCGCCCTCACCGGCGACAGCCTCTTCCCCGGCGGGGTGGGGAACACCTTCGGCGACCCCGCGGCCTTCACGACCCTGCTCGACGACGTCGAGGCCCGGCTCTTCGAGGTGCTGCCGGACCGCACGGAGGTGCTGCCCGGCCACGGGGCGCCGACCACGCTCGGCGCCGAGCGGCCGTCCCTCGCCGCGTGGCGCGCGCGGGGCTGGTGAGCCCCGCGCGCGCGGCTCAGGTCGTCCGGCCGGCGCGCTCGCGCCGCCGGCTGACGGCCAGCGACACCGCCGCCGTCACGCCGAGGATGACGACGATGGCGGACAGCGACAGCCAGATGGGCACGACCGGCGCCCACTCGACGGGCTCGCCGCCGTTGAGGAACGGCAGCGAGTTCTCGTGCAGCGCCTCGAGGACGAGCTTCACGCCGACGAAGGCCAGCAGGACCGCCAGGCCGATGTCGAGGTAGATGAGCTTCTTCAGCAGGTCCCCCACGAGGAAGAACAGCTGCCGGAGCCCCATGAGGGCGAAGAGATTGGCCGTGAGGACGATGTACGGCTCGCTCGTGAGGCCGAAGATCGCCGGGATCGAGTCGAGCGCGAAGAGCAGGTCCGTCGTCCCGAGCGCCACGAGCACGAGCAGCATCGGCGTGACGGCGCGGCGACCGGCCTCGCGCACGACGAGCGTCGGCCCGCGGTAGTCGGGCGTCACGGGGACGACCCGCCGCACGAGCCCGACGAGCCGGTTCTCGTGGAACTCCTCCTCGTCGTCACCGCCCGCGCCGCGGACGAGGTTGACCGCGGTGAGGAGGAGGAAGGCGCCGAAGAGGAAGAACACCCAGCTGAAGGCCTCGATGAGGCTCGCACCGACGGCGATGACCGCCGCCCGCAGCACCAGGGCCAGCACGATGCCGATGAGCAGCGCGTTCTGCTGGAGGTGCTGCGGGACGGCGAACCGCCGGAAGATCAGGAGGAAGACGAAGAGGTTGTCCACCGAGAGCGAGTACTCGGTGAGCCAGCCCGCGTAGAACTCGCCCGCCGCCTGACCCCCCGCGAAGTACCAGAGCCCGAGGCCGAACACCACGGCGGCGGCGACGAAGCCGGCCAGGTGACGGGCGCTCTCCGCCGTGCTCGGCACGTGCGGGTTGCGCCGGCTGAGGACCACGTCCGCGGTGAGGAACACCACCGCGGCGACGATCGTGGCGGCCCACAGCCACCCCGGGACGGTCACCGCGACGCGCCCCCGCGGCCGGCGTCACGCGGGCCGCGCGGCGTGTCGTCCGGGACGTCCTCGAGGGCGCCGCCGTCGCGCTGCCCCTCGCCGACCGGCGTGCGGCTGGGCGTGGGCGCCTCGTCGGGACGGCCCGCGCCGCGCTGGTCGACGGCCGCGGCCGACGCCATGCGCTTGTTCTCGCGCAGGGACAGCACGGTCGTCACGCCCAGCGCGAGGAGGATGAAGAGCAGCGACAGCCAGGTCGGGATCTCCGGGATCGCCGTCACGTGCTCGCCGCCGTTGATGAACGGCAGCTCGTTCTCGTGGAGGGCGTGGATGAGGAGCTTGATGCCGATGAAGCCGAGGATCGCCGCGAGGCCGTAGTGCAGGTAGACGAGGCGGTCGAGCAGGCCGTCGATGAGGAAGTAGAGCTGGCGGAGGCCGAGCAGCGAGAACGCGTTGGCCGTGAAGACGAGGTACGGCTCCTGCGTGAGGCCGAAGATGGCCGGGATCGAGTCGACCGCGAAGAGCAGGTCCGCGCTGCCGATGGCGATCATCACGACGAGCATCGGCGTGACGAGGCGCTTGCCGTCGATCTTCACGGTGAACTTGTCGCCGTGGTACTCGTCCGTCGTGGGCAGGACCTTCTTGGCCAGCCGCAGGACGCCGTTCTCCTTGAACTCCTCGTCCTCGTGGGAGTCCGTCCGGCCCGCCCGCGCCTGCGCCCACGCGGTGTAGATGAGGAACGCGCCGAAGATGTAGAACACCCAGGCGAAGTTCTCGATGACGGCCGAGCCCAGCGCGATGAAGATCGTGCGGAAGACGAGGGCCAGCGCGATGCCGATGAGCAGCACCTTCTGCTGGTACTCGCGCGGCACGGCGAAGCTGCTCATGATGAGCACGAAGACGAAGAGGTTGTCGACCGACAGGCTCTTCTCGGTGATGTAGCCGGCGAAGTACTCGCCGCCGAACGTCGGGCCGGCGAAGACGAGCACGCCGACGCCGAAGAGCACGGCGATGCCGATGTAGGCGGCCGACCAGATGGCCGCCTCGCGGATGCTCGGGCTGTGCGGGGTCCGCACGTGGACCACGAAGTCGTACGCGATCATGCCGACGATGCCGGCCACGGTGATCGCCCAGACCCAGATGGGCACGTCCATGGGGTTGTCCTCCGGTGGGTGGTGTTCACGACCGGAGGTCTCTCCCGCCCACCACCCGACCGGCAGGCCGGGTGGGCACGGACCGCCGGCCCCGGAGGCACAGCGTCGGCGTGACCGACGGCTGCCCCGTGTTGACGAGACCGACGCGCAGGGATACTCCCCTCCGCGCGGAGAGTACCGGTCCCCCGACCACCCGGCCCGCCACGACGGGCCGCGCCCCGACGTCCCCGCCGCTCCCCGCGGGGGTCAGCCGGTGGCGGCCTGCATGCCGCGCAGCTCCTTCTTGAGGTCCCCGAGCTCGTCGCGCAGCCGCCCCGCGAGCTCGAACTGCAGCTCGGCCGCGGCGGCGTGCATCTGGTCGGTGAGGTCCTGGATGAGCTGGGACAGGTCGGCCGCCGGCATGGCGGCCACCCGGGCCCGTCGCGTCGCGTCGTCCTCACCGGGCCGGGAGGCCATGCCGGGCACCGGGGTCTTGCCGCGCGACTGCTGCCGCCCCGCCCCGCCGAGCAGCGCCGCGGTGTCCGCGTCCTCCCGGGCGAGCATGTCGGTGATGTCGCGGATCTTCTTGCGCAGGGCGGTCGGCGTGACGCCGTTCTCGCGGTTGTAGGCGAGCTGCACGTCACGACGACGGTTGGTCTCGTCGATGGCCTGGGCCATCGACGGCGTGATGCGGTCCGCGTACATGTGCACCTGGCCCGACACGTTGCGGGCCGCGCGCCCGATGGTCTGGATGAGCGACGTGCTGCTCCGGAGGAAGCCCTCCTTGTCCGCGTCGAGGATGCTGACGAGAGAGACCTCGGGCAGGTCCAGGCCCTCGCGGAGCAGGTTGATGCCGACGAGGACGTCGAAGTCGCCCTGCCGCAGCTCGCGGAGCAGCTCGACACGCCGCAGCGTGTCGACCTCCGAGTGCAGGTACCGCACCTGCACGCCGTGCTCGAGCAGGTAGTCGGTGAGGTCCTCGGCCATCTTCTTCGTCAGCGTGGTGACGAGGACGCGCTCGTCGCGCTCGGCACGACGGCGGATCTCCTCGAGCAGGTCGTCGATCTGGCCCTTCGTCGGCTTGACGACGACCTCCGGGTCGACGAGCCCCGTCGGGCGGATGATCTGCTCGACGTACCCGTCGCCGCGGCCCAGCTCGTAGGAGCCCGGGGTGGCCGACAGGTAGACGGTCTGCCCGATGCGGGTGAGGAACTCCTCCCACTTGAGCGGCCGGTTGTCCATGGCGCTCGGCAGCCGGAAGCCGTGGTCGACGAGGGTCCGCTTGCGCGACATGTCGCCCTCGTACATCGCCCCGATCTGCGGGACGGTGACGTGGGACTCGTCGAGCACGAGGAGGAAGTCCTCGGGGAAGTAGTCGAGCAGCGTGTGCGGCGCGGTGCCGGCCTCGCGGCCGTCGATGTGCCGGGAGTAGTTCTCGATGCCCGAGCAGGAGCCGACCTGCCGCATCATCTCGATGTCGTAGGTCGTCCTCATGCGGAGCCGCTGCGCCTCGAGCAGCTTGCCCTGCTGCTCCATCTCGGCCAGGCGGCCCTGCAGCTCGGCCTCGATGGAGCCGATGGCCCGCTCCATGCGCTCGGGGCCGGCGACGTAGTGGGTGGCCGGGAAGACGTACATCTCCTGCTCCTCGGCGACGACCTCGCCGGTGAGCGGATTGAGCGTGTACAGCGACTCGATCTCGTCGCCGAAGAACTCGATGCGGAGGGCGAGCTCCTCGTAGACGGGGATGATCTCGACCGTGTCGCCCCGGGCACGGAAGGTGCCGCGCGTGAAGGCCAGGTCGTTGCGCGTGTACTGCATGCCGACGAACTTCCGGAGCAGCTCGTCGCGCTCGACCTGCTGGCCGACGTGCAGCCGTGCCATGCGGTCGACGTACTCCTGCGGCGTGCCGAGGCCGTAGATGCACGACACCGAGGCGACGACGACGACGTCCCGCCGGGTGAGCAGCGAGTTGGTGGCGGAGTGCCGCAGCCGCTCCACCTCGTCGTTGATGGAGCTGTCCTTCTCGATGTACGTGTCCGTCTGCGGGACGTACGCCTCGGGCTGGTAGTAGTCGTAGTACGAGACGAAGTACTCGACGGCGTTGTGCGGGAGCAGCTCGCGGAACTCGTTGGCGAGCTGCGCCGCGAGGGTCTTGTTGGGCGCCATGACGAGCGTGGGGCGCTGGAGCTTCTCGATCATCCACGCCGTCGTGGCCGACTTGCCGGTGCCGGTGGCCCCCAGCAGGACGACGTCCTTCTCCCCCGCCCGCACGCGCCGCTCCAGGTCGGCGATGGCCGTGGGCTGGTCACCGCTCGGCGAGAACTCCGACACCACCTCGAAGGGGGCGACGCGACGCTGGAGGTCGGTGACCGGTCTCATGCCGACAACGGTAGGCGCCCCCACCGACAGCGGCCCCGGCGGAGCCCGTCGACGTCCCTCAGCCGCGCGCCCGGGCCAGGGCCGCGCGGATCCACGGCCCCTTGCGCTCGGCGTAGTGGTCGACCGAGTCGTGCGGCTCCGCGGCCAGCCGGGCCTTCAGGGCGGCGTAGGCGTCGCGCTCCGCCGGGTCGCGGCGCAGGAGGTCGCGCAGCGCCAGCACGTCGCGCTCCTGGCCGCCCGCCACCCGGACGTGGCAGTTGACCGGCCGCGCGCGGTCCGCCTCGGTGGCGAAGGCCTTGGGCCGCGGGCCCTCCGGCAGCTCGTCCCACCACTCCCCCGGCGGCCGCACGAGGCCCGCGGCACGCAGGTCGTCCGCCACCGCGCCGGCGGTCGCGAGGTCGTCCACGACGACCTGGACGTCGAGGACGTCCTTGGCCGGCAGCCCCGGGACCGAGGTCGAGCCGACGTGGTCGACCGACCGGGCCCGGTCCCCGGCCGCGCGCCGGACCCGCGCGAGGACACGGGCGGCCTGGGCCGGCCACGTGGGGTCCGGGGCGACGAGGACGGCGTGGTCCGGCCGGGGCGCGCGGCGGCCGTGCCGCAGGTGCTCCTCGAAGGGCAGGAGCCGCTCCTCCCACAGGGCGTCCACCTGCCGCTCGAGCGCGGCCACGTCCCCCGCGCCGTCGAGGACGACGTCGGCGGCGGCACGGCGCCCGTCGTCGTCGGCCTGCGCCCGGACCCGCGCCCACGCGTCCTCGGCGGGCAGGCCGCGCGAGGCCACGAGGCGTGCCACCCGGACCTCGGCCGGGGCGTCGACGACGGCGACGAGCGGCCACTCCGCGGCGCGGCCGGTCTCGACGAGCAGGGGGATGTCGTCGACGACGACGGCGTCGTCCGGCGCCGCGGCGACGAGCTCGTCGCGCCGACGGCGGACGAGGGGGTGCGTGATCGCCTCGAGCTCGCGGCGGCGGTCCGCGTCGGCGAAGACGACGCGGCCCAGCGCGGGCCGGTCGAGCGCGCCGTCGGGCCCGAGGACGCCCTCGCCGAAGGCGGCCACGACGGCGGCCAGGCCCGGCGTGCCGGGCGCCACCACCTCGCGGGCGAGCGCGTCGGCGTCGACGACGACCGCCCCCCGCGCCGCCAGCCGCCGCGCGGCCGTCGTCTTCCCCGCGCCCGTCCCGCCCGTCAGCCCCACCCGCAGCACGGGCCGACCCTACGAGCCGCCGGCCACGGGCGCGTCGGAGCGGGGCCGGTGCCCCCGGCCCCGCCGGGCCGGAGGACGCCGCAGGGGCCCGGCGCCGTGGCGCCGGGCCCCTGCGGGCCGTGCTGGTGGTGCGGTCGTGCGGTCGTGCGGGGCGTGCGGCTGGTGTCAGCTGCCGGCGCCGGTGAGCTTCTCGCGCAGCGCCGCCAGGGCCTCGTCGGAGGCGAGGGTGCCCTCCGACGCGGGGGCCGAGGAGGACGACGACGAGGAGCTCGAGGAGGAGCTGCTCGACGAGCCGGAGCCCGAGGAGGTGCCGCGGTCGGCGGGGCCGCCCGAGGAGTAGGTCGTCGGCGTGGCGTCGCCCGCCGTGACGGCCTCGGCCTCGGCCTGGCTGGCTGCCGCGACCTGCGCCTTGTGGGCCTCCCAGCGCGCCTGGGCCTCGGCGTACTGCCGCTCCCACTCCTCGCGCTGGGTCTCGAAGCCCTCGAGCCACTCGTTGGTCTCGGGGTCGAAGCCCTCGGGGTACTTGTAGTTGCCGGCCTCGTCGTACTCCTGCGCCATGCCGTAGAGCGACGGGTCGAACTCGTCGCTCGTGGGGTCGACGCCCTCGTTGGCCTGCTTGAGGGAGAGCGAGATGCGACGACGCTCGAGGTCGATGTCGATGACCTTGACGAAGATGTCGTTGCCGACGCCGACGATCTGCTCCGGCACCTCGACGTGGCGCACGGCCAGCTCCGAGATGTGGACGAGGCCCTCGATGCCCTCCTCGACGCGCACGAACGCGCCGAAGGGGACGAGCTTCGTGACCTTGCCCGGGACGACCTGGCCGATGGCGTGGGTCCGGGCGAACTGCTGCCACGGGTCCTCCTGCGTCGCCTTCAGCGACAGGGAGACCCGCTCGCGGTCCATGTCGACGTCGAGGACCTCGACGGTGACCTGCTGGCCGACCTCGACCACCTCGGAGGGGTGGTCGATGTGCTTCCAGGAGAGCTCGGACACGTGGACGAGCCCGTCCACGCCGCCGAGGTCGACGAAGGCGCCGAAGTTGACGATCGACGAGACGACGCCCGACCGGACCTGGCCCTTCTGCAGGGTCTGCAGGAAGTTGTGGCGCACCGCCGACTGCGTCTCCTCGAGCCAGGCACGGCGCGAGAGGACGACGTTGTTGCGGTTCTTGTCGAGCTCGATGATCTTCGCCTCGAGCTCCTGGCCGACGTACGGCTGCAGGTCGCGGACCCGACGCATCTCGACGAGCGAGGCGGGGAGGAAGCCGCGGAGGCCGATGTCGAGGATGAGGCCGCCCTTGACGACCTCGATGACGGTGCCGGTGACGACACCCTCCTCCTCCTTGATGCGCTCGATCGTGCCCCAGGCGCGCTCGTACTGGGCGCGCTTCTTGGACAGGATGAGCCGGCCCTCCTTGTCCTCCTTCTGGAGGACCAGGGCCTCGACCTCGTCGCCGACGCCGACGACCTCGTTGGGGTCGACGTCGTGCTTGATCGACAGCTCGCGCGAGGGGATGACGCCCTCGGTCTTGTACCCGATGTCGAGGAGCACCTCGTCCCGGTCGACCTTGACGATCGTCCCGGAGACGATGTCCCCGTCGTTGAAGTACTTGATGGTCGCGTCGATCGCGGCGAGGAAGTCCTCGGCCGTGCCGATGTCGTTGATCGCGACCTGGGGCGCGGTGCGCTCGGTGGTGGTGGTCATGAAGTCGTCGGGCTCCGTTACGGGCTGGGCGTCGCGGCGGGGCCGCGTGGCTCGCGGCACCGCCTCTGCGGTCGGTGGACGTGCGCGCACGGGCGCGGACCGCGAGATCGGCGCCCGGCGCCGCGGCAGGGCCGGCGGCGGGGGGCGAGGATGACGTTCGCCGCGCGCTGGACGCGCGCCTGCCAAGAGTACGCGCGGCCGTCACGGGGGGTCAAAGCAGGAGGCGCCCGCGTGTCCGCCGGTAACGCCAGGCGGTCGGCGCCGACGCGGGTCCCGCACCCCGCCCGGCACCCGGGGGGCCGTGGCGCGCGACGATGCGCCGGTGAGCACCGACGTCACCGGGACCCCCGACCGCGCCGACGCCCCCGGGGGCCGGTCGCCCCTCGCGGCGGCCGGTCACCGGGCGGTGGACGCCGCGGAGAGCGTGCGGGCCAACCGCGGGTGGTGGGACGAGGCCGCCGCCGGGTACGTCGCCGAGCACGACGGGCACCTCGGCGGGCGCGACCTCGTGTGGGGGCCGGAGGGGCTGCGCGAGGCGGACGCGCGGCTGCTCGGCGACGTCCGCGGACGACGGGTGCTCGAGGTGGGCTGCGGCGCGGCGCACGGCAGCCGCTGGCTCGCCGACGCCGGCGCCGAGGTGGTCGGCCTCGACCTGTCCGGGGGGATGCTGCGGGAGGGACGGGCCGCCGACGCGCGCCTGCCGCTCCTCCAGGCGGACGCCGCCCGCCTGCCGCTGGCCGACGCGTGCGTCGACGTCGCCGCCTCCGCCTACGGCGCGCTGCCCTTCACGGCCGAGCCGGAGCGCGTCCACGCCGAGGTCGCGCGGGTGCTGCGCCCGGGCGGCCGCTGGGTCTTCAGCCTCACCCACCCCGTCCGCTGGGCCTTCCCCGACGACCCGGGCGAGGCGGGGCTCACGGCGACGTCGAGCTACTTCGACACGACGCCGTACGCGGAGACGGGCGAGGACGGCGCCGTGCTCTACGCCGAGCACCACCGGACGCTCGGCGACCGGGTCCGCGAGGTCGTCGCCGCCGGCTTCCGGCTCGTCGACCTCGTCGAGCCGCGCTGGCCCGCCGGCCGCGACGTCGTGTGGGGCGGCTGGAGCCCCCTGCGGGGACGCCACCTCCCCGGGACGGCGGTCCTCGTCTGCGACCTGCCGGGCTGACCGCGGCCGCGGCGCACGGGTGCCGTGGCCCGGCCCGCGGCGGGGGCGCCCGCCGCGGGCCGACGCGTCAGTGGCCGGCCTCGTGCCAGGACGTGCCGACGCCGACGGACACGTCGAGGGGCACGGAGAGCTCCGCCGCGCCGCCCATCTCGCGGCGCACGAGCGCCTCGAGCACCTCGCGCTCCCCCGGGGCGACCTCGAGCACCAGCTCGTCGTGGACCTGGAGCAGCATCCGCGAGCGGAGGCCCTCCTCGGCCAGGGCGCGCTCGACGCCCAGCATGGCCACCTTGATGACGTCGGCGGCCGAGCCCTGGATGGGCGCGTTGAGCGCCATCCGCTCGGCCATCTCGCGCCGCTGCCGGTTGTCGCTCGTGAGGTCCGGCAGGTAGCGGCGCCGCCCGAGGATGGTCTCGGTGTACCCCGTCGTCCGGGCCGCGTCGACCACCCCGCGCAGGTAGTCGCGGACCCCGCCGAAGCGCTCGAAGTAGTCGTCCATGAGGCCGCGGGCCTCGTCGACGGCGATGCGCAGCTGGCGGGAGAGCCCGAAGGCGGACAGGCCGTAGGCCAGCCCGTACGACATGGCCTTGATCTTGCTGCGCATGGCCGGCGTCACCTCGGCCGGCTCGACCTCGAAGACACGGCTGCCGACGAAGCTGTGGAGGTCCTCCCCCGAGCGGAACGCCTCGACGAGCCCCTCGTCGCCGGACAGGTGCGCCATGATCCGCATCTCGATCTGGCTGTAGTCGGCGGTGAGCAGGCTCTCGTAGCCCTCCCCGACGACGAAGGCCTGGCGGATGCGGCGGCCCTCCTCCGTGCGGATGGGGATGTTCTGCAGGTTGGGGTCGGTCGACGACAGCCGCCCGGTGGCCGCGATGGTCTGCTGGTACGTGGTGTGGATCCGCCCGTCGGGCGCCACCGTCTTGAGCAGGCCCTCGACCGTCTGGCGCAGCCGGCTCGCGTCGCGGTGGGCGAGCAGGCGCACGAGGAACTCGCTGCCCTCCGTGTCCTCGGTCTTGACGAGCAGGTCGGCCAGCGCCTCGGCGTCGGTCGTGTACCCCGTCTTGTTGCGCTTCGTCTTCGGCATGCCGAGCTGCTCGAAGAGCACCTCCTGCAGCTGCTTGGGCGAGCCGAGGTTCACGCGCCGGTCGATGACGGCGTACGCCGCCTCGGCCTGCTCGGAGACGGTGGCGGCGAACTGCTCCTCCAGCGCCTCGAGGTGGGCCCGGTCGGCGGCCACGCCGCGGCGCTCCATCCGCGCCAGCACGCCGACGAGCGGCAGCTCGAGCTCGGCGAGCAGCGCCGAACCGCCCCGCTCGGCCAGCTCGCCGGCGAGCACGCCGGACAGCTCGAGGACGGCGGCGGCCCGGACGGCCGCGGCGGGCGCCGGGTCGGGCGTCGTCGCCGCGCCCGTGCCGTCGACGTCGAGCGCCAGCTGGTCGTCCGCGTCCGCGGGGGCGGCGGCCTCGCCGGCCGGCTCCTCGAGCCGCAGCTCGCGGTGCAGGTGCCGCAGCACGAGGTCGGCGAGGTCGAAGGAGCGCTGGTCCGGCCGGCACAGGTACGCCGCGAGCGCCGTGTCGTCGACGAGGCCGGCGACGGGCAGGCCGCTGCCCGCCAGCGCGAGGAGGGGGCCCTTGGCGTCGTGGAGCACCTTCGGCCGGTCGGCGTCGGCGAGCCAGGCCGCCACCGCCGCGCGCCCCTCGTCGTCGAGGGGGTCCGGCTCGTCGTCGCCGCCGAGGGGGAACCAGGCGGCCCCGCCCTCGCCCGCCACGGCGAGACCCGTGACCTCGCCGGTGCCGCCGCCCCAGCGGCCCGTGACGTGCAGCGCGGCCCGCCCCGCCGCCCGCGCGTCGAGCCACGCCGCGACGTCCGCGCCGCGCGGCCGGGCGACCTCGACGGCGAAGCCGCCCTCCGCCTCCGGCTCGGCGGCCTGGAGGGTGGCGAAGAGACGGTCGCGCAGCACCCGGAACTCGAGGGAGTCGAAGACGCGGTGGACCTCCTCCCGGTCCCAGGCGACGAGCGCGAGGTCGTCGACGCCCACCGGGAGGTCGAGGTCGGCGACGAGGCGGTTGAGCCGCCGGTTGCGCAGCACCTGGTCGAGGTGCTCGCGCAGCGAGGCGCCCGCCTTGCCGGAGATGGTGTCGACGGCGGCGACGACGCCCTCGAGGCCGTCGTGGGTCGCCAGCCACTTGGCGGCCGTCTTGGGCCCCACGCCGGGCACGCCCGGCAGGTTGTCGCTCGTCTCGCCGACGAGCGCGGCGAGGTCGGGGTAGCGCGCCGGCCGCACCCCGTACTTCTCCTCGACGGCGTCCGGCGTCATGCGGACGAGGTCGGAGACGCCCTTGCGGGGGTAGAGGACGGTGGTGGCCTCGTCGACGAGCTGGAGCGCGTCCCGGTCCCCCGTCGAGACGAGCGTCTCGAAGCCCCGCGCCCGGGCCTGGGTGGCGAGGGTCGCGATGACGTCGTCCGCCTCGTAGCCCTCCTTCTCCACCACGGTGATGCGCAGCGCGGCGAGGACCTCCTTGACGAGCGGCACCTGCCCCGCGAACTCCGTGGGCGTCTTGGCGCGGCCGGCCTTGTACTCGGCGTACTCCGCCGCCCGGAAGGTCTGGCGCGAGACGTCGAAGGCCACGGCGACGTGCGTGGGCGCCTCGTCGCGCAGGACGTTGATGAGCATCGACGTGAAGCCGTAGACGGCGTTGGTGACCTGGCCGGTGCTCGTGGAGAAGTTGTCCGCCGGCAGGGCGAAGAAGGCGCGGTAGGCCATGGAGTGGCCGTCGACGAGGAGCAGGCGCGGCCGCGGGCCGTCCCCGACGGCGTCGAGCCGCGGGTCCGCCAGGGGGTCGGCCGGGGGGTCGACGAGGGCGTCGGCGGCCGGGCCGGTCAGCGACGTGTCGGCCGCGGCGTCGGGGCGGAGGAGGTCGCTGTCGGTCACGGCGGCAGACTAGGCGGCGTGACCGACAGCGAGCCCGGCAGCAGCACCGCCCCCGACCGCTCCCCCCGCGCCGCGGCGCCCGAGGGCGCGGCGGCCCGGTGGCGGCGCCTGCACGACGTCGCGGCCGAGGACCCGCGGGCGGCCGCGGCCCTCGCCACGGAGATGGGCGCCGGCACCCTCGCGGGGCGGACGGGCACGGAGTTCCTCGTCCTCGGCGCCGAGGAGGTCGTCGCGCGGATGCCCGTCGCGGGCAACACCCAGCCCGCGGGCCTCCTCCACGGCGGCGCGTCGGCGGCCCTCGCCGAGACGGTCGGCAGCATGGGCGCCTCCCTCGCGGGCGGGCCCGGCACGGCCGCGGTGGGCGTCGACCTCAACGCCACGCACCACCGGGCCGTCACGCCGGCGCGCTCGACGTGGGTGACGGCGACGGGACGGCCGCTCCACGTGGGCCGCCGCGTCGTCAGCTACGAGGTCGTCCTCGTCGACGACGGGGGGCGCCGCGTGTGCACCGCGCGCCTCACCTGCCAGCTGGTGCCGCTGCCCGACGCCTGAGGGCGCCGGGGTCCTGCCGCGCCGTCAGGCGGTCCCGGCGAGACCGCGCTCGCGCCGGCGCCGCAGGAGCACCCGCTCGACGGCGGCGCGGCGCAGGGCCACCTCGCCGCCGACGGCCGGCGCACCGAGGCTGCGGCGCAGGGTCGCCACGGGCGCGCTGCGCTGCACGACGAGGGGCGAGAAGCCCAGCCGGGCCAGGAAGCGGTGCGCCTCGCGGCCGCCGGGCGGCGCCGAGACGACGAGGTGCTGCGCGCCGTCGGCCTCCGCCAGCTGCACGGCCGCCGCGAGCAGGGCCCGCCCCACGCCGCGGCGCCGGTGGGACGGCGTGACCGCCATCTGGTGCACGGAGGCGGCGGCGGCCCCGAGCGGCAGCGTCTCGCCGTGCCGCAAGACGAGGACCCCCACGGTCGTGGTGCCGACCTCGGCCAGGAGGACGGTGACGTCCGCCCGGGCCAGGGTCGCCTCGACCGCCGACGGCGCGACGGCGCCGCCGTCCCGGCGGTCGCCGGCCGTCCCGAGCGCGGCGGCCACGGCCCCTGCGTCCTCGGCGCGTGCCACGCGCACGGTCGTCCTCGACCAGCCCACCGCCACCACCTCGTCGTCGGCCCCCCGGCGGGGGGAGCGTAGACCGCGGCCGGCCTCCCGCCCAGGGCGGTGGGAGCGCTGCCACCCGGCCGGGTCACGGTCGGGTCACGCATCACCACCGTCCGTCACCGGTGCCCGGCTCCCGGTGCGCCGGAGGGGGGTCCGCGGCGCGCACCGCGACCGACGACCTGGGCGAGGTGCGCCCCGACGGCGGGTGCCGCGTGGTTGAGTACCGCTCGCCGTCCGCCGGGACGTGCCGAGCGGCGCCCCTGCGTGCCGCCCTGCCGAGGGGAGACCAGGTTGCCGTCGCTCGCCGCCGTGAGAGGGCTGCTCGCCCTCGTGGCGCTCACGCTGCTGCTGGGCCTCGCCCCGGCGCTCGCCGGGGGTGCGACGCCCGCGGCGGCCGCCACCCCGGCGCCCACCGCCACCGCCGGCGCCGAGGAGGGCGAGACCATCACGGTCCGCGTCCGCACCGGTGACCGCGAGGACGTCGAGGGGGCCGAGGTCACCGCGACCGGCCCCGACGGCACCGAGGTGACCGGGACGACCGACGACGGCGGTGCCGTCCGCCTGGTCGTCCCGGCGCCCGGCACCTACAGCGTCGGGATCGACCCCGAGAGCCTCACGGGCCCGGCCGAGGGGCTGCTGCCGCAGGCCAACCCCGTCGAGCGGTCCGTCACCTCGGGCAGCGCCAACCCGGTCGTCTTCCAGCTCACGGAGGAGGGCGCCCAGGAGGCGTCGGGCGGCGGCATCACGGCCGAGCGCGTCGCCCAGCTCCTGGCGAGCGGCCTCCGCTTCGGCCTCATCATCGCGCTGGCCGCGATCGGCCTGTCGATGATCTTCGGCACCACCGGGCTGACGAACTTCGCCCACGGCGAGCTCATCACCTTCGGCGCCATCTCGACGTACTTCCTCAACGCCGTCGCCGGCCTGCCCTTCCTCGTGGCCGCGCCGCTCGCCGTCGTGCTCTCCGGCCTCTTCGGCTTCCTCAACGACCGCGTCGTCTGGCGCCCGCTGCGGCGCCGCGGCACGGGGCTCGTCGCGATGATGATCGTGTCGATCGGCCTCGCGCTCTTCCTGCGCTACCTCTACCTCTACGTCTTCGGCGGGTCGACGCAGACCTACGCCGACTACCAGGGGCAGCGCGGCCTCGACCTGGGCCTCTTCACGCTGCGGCCCATCGACCTCTTCAGCATGGGCCTCGCGGTCGTCGTCCTCGTGGCCGTCGGCCTGGCGCTCGTGCGGACGCGGCTCGGCAAGGCCACCCGGGCCGTCTCGGACAACCCCGCGCTCGCGTCGGCCTCCGGCATCGACGTCGACAAGGTCATCCGGACGGTGTGGGTCGTCGGCGCGGCGCTCGCCGGCCTGGCCGGGGTGCTCCTCGGCCTCGCCCAGCAGGTGCAGTACCAGATGGGCTTCCAGGTCCTGCTGCTCGTCTTCGCCGCAGTGACGCTCGGCGGCCTCGGCACGGCGTTCGGCGCCATGTTCGGCGCGATCGTCGTCGGCATCTTCCTCGAGGTCAGCACGCTCGTCGTGCCGACGGAGCTGCGCAACGTCGGCGCGCTCCTCGTCCTCATCCTCATCCTCCTCGTCCGGCCGCAGGGCATCCTGGGCCGGGCGTCGCGCATCGGCTGAGCGGAGCACACCCGTGGACTGGTCCTCGATCCTCAGCGACGCCGCGCGCTCCGCCATCGGGCTGGAGACGGTCATCTACGGCCTCGCGGCCATCGGCCTCAACGTGCAGTTCGGCTACGCCGGCCTGCTCAACTTCGGCCAGGCGGCCTTCGTCGCCATCGGCGCCTACGGCCTCGCCATCACGGTGACCGTCGCCGGCTTCCCCTTCTTCGTCGGCCTCGCCGTCGGGCTCGTGGGGGCGGTGCTCCTCGCCGTCCTCCTCGGCATCCCGACCCTGCGGCTGCGCGCGGACTACCTCGCCATCGCGACGATCGCGGCCGCGGAGATCGTGCGGCTCGTCGTCCGGAGCTCGACGCTCCGGGAGCAGACCGGTGGCTCCAGCGGCCTCACCGGCTTCGCGGAGGGCTTCTACGCCCTCAACCCGCTCCCCCGGGACACGTACGGCTTCGGCCCGTGGCAGTTCAGCGAGCGGCTCACGTGGATCCTCCTCGTGGGCTGGGTCCTCGTGGCCCTGTCCTGCCTCGTCGTGTTCCTCCTCATGCGCAGCCCCTGGGGGCGCGTGCTCAAGGGCATCCGCGAGGACGAGGACGCCGTGCGCAGCCTCGGCAAGAACGTCTACGCCTACAAGATGCAGGCGCTCGTCCTGGGCGGCGTCATCGGAGCCCTCGCCGGCTTCGTCTTCGCGGTGGGCCGCGCCTCGGTGCAGCCGGACCTCTACGGCACCGAGCTGACCTTCTTCGTCTACACCGTGCTGCTGCTCGGCGGGGCCGCCCGCGTCTTCGGCCCGGTCGTCGGCGCGGCCATCTTCTGGGTCGTCCTGTCCCTCACCCAGGGGGTCCTCGTGAACATGGTCAACGCCGGCTACATGCCGTCGTGGCTCATGACCTCGACCCAGGTCGGCCAGTTCCGCTTCATGCTCGTGGGCCTGGCGCTCATGCTCTTGATGATCTACAGGCCGCAAGGCATCTTCGGCGACCGGAGGGAGCTGGCGATCGATGCCCGCTGACGACCGCACGTACGAGCCCACCGCCGACGGCCCGGGGCCCGACCCCACGCCGCCGTCGCCGCCCACGCCGCTGGCGACGGGCAGCCACCCCGCCGGGGCCCCCTCCCCGGCGTCCCCGGACGACCTCGACGGCGTCGACGGCGCCCCGGTCGACCACGGGACGCCCGCCGGGCCGGGGCCGCGCGCCCTGGCCGCCCGCGCGGCGCTCCGCGACGTGCCGCGCGTCCCCGGTGCGCCCAAGCCCGACCCCGTCCTCGTGGCGGAGGGCGTCGTGCGCCGGTTCGGCGGCCTCACGGCCGTCGACGTCGAGCACGTGGAGATCCAGCGGGGGGCCATCACGGCCCTCATCGGCCCCAACGGCGCCGGGAAGACGACCTTCTTCAACCTGCTGACGGGCTTCGACCGCCCCGACGAGGGCTCGTGGACCTTCGAGGGCCGCAGCCTCTCCCGCGTGCCGGCGCACCGGGTCGCCCGGCGCGGCATGGTCCGCACGTTCCAGCTGACGAAGGCGCTGAGCCGCCTCACCGTCATCGAGAACATGCGGCTCGGCGCCGCCGGCCAGGTGGGCGAGCGCTTCGCGTCGGCGATGTTCCGCCGGCTGTGGAAGGGCCAGGAGGACTCCAACACCCGCCGGGCCGACGAGCTCCTGCGCCGCTTCAAGCTGGACGCCAAGCGCGAGGACTTCGCCGGCAGCCTCTCCGGCGGCCAGCGGAAGCTCCTCGAGATGGCCCGCGCCCTCATGACCGAGCCGCGCATGGTCATGCTCGACGAGCCGATGGCGGGCGTGAACCCCGCGCTCACCCAGTCGCTGCTCGGGCACGTCAAGGACCTCCGCGAGCAGGGCATGACCGTGCTCTTCGTCGAGCACGACATGGACATGGTCCGCGACATCTCGGACTGGGTGATCGTCATGGCGCAGGGCTCCGTCGTCGCCGAGGGACCGCCCGACGCCGTCATGGCCGACCCGGCCGTCATCGACGCCTACCTCGGGGGGCACCACGACGCGCCCCTCACCGAGGAGGACGAGGCCGAGCAGCTGGCCGCCGCCGAGGCGGAGCTGGAGCACGAGAGGGAGGCGGGCCGGTGAGCGCGCGCGAGACCGCACCGCAGGACCGCACCGAGCACCTGGCCGGGGCCGAGGGCGCCGTCCTGCGCGCCGACAGCCTCGTGGCCGGGTACCTGCCGGGCGTCAACATCCTCAACAGCTGCGACCTGTACGTCACGCCGGGCGAGCTCGTGGCCATCATCGGGCCGAACGGCGCCGGCAAGTCGACGCTCCTCAAGGCGCTGTTCGGCCTCGTCAAGGTGCGCTCCGGCACGGTGCGGCTGGGCGGCGAGGACATCACGGGGATGGGGGCCGACAAGCTCGTCACCAAGGGGGTCGGCTTCGTCCCCCAGACGAACAACGTCTTCCCGTCCTTGTCGATCGCCGAGAACCTGCAGATGGGCATCTTCCAGGCGCCCAAGCGCTTCCAGGAGCGCTTCGACGCGGTGGTCGACCTCTTCCCCACCCTCGGCAAGCGGCGCGCCCAGCGCGCCGGCTCGCTGTCCGGCGGCGAGCGGCAGATGGTCGCCATGGGCCGCGCGCTCATGATGGAGCCGAGCGTGCTGCTGCTCGACGAGCCGTCGGCCGGCCTCTCCCCCGCCCTCCAGGACGAGGTCTTCATCCGGACCCGCCAGATCAACCGCACCGGCGTCTCGATCGTCATGGTCGAGCAGAACGCCCGCCGCTGCCTGCAGATCTGCGACCGGGGCTACGTGCTCGACCAGGGCCGCAACGCCTACTCCGGCTCGGGCAAGCAGCTGGCGCAGGACCCCAAGGTCGTCGAGCTCTACCTCGGCACGCTGGCCAAGGCCTGACGCCCCGTACGACGCCCCGAGCAGCCCCCGGACCCGTCGGGTCCGGGGGCTGCGTCCGTCCCCGGCCCGTCCGGTGGTGCCGTCCCCGGCCCGTCCGGTGGCGCCGTCCGGCGGCGGCGTCCCCGTGCCCGGACCACGGCGGACGGCCGGGCGGCTGCCGTGGGGGCCGGGACGTCCGCGCCGACCACCGACGCCCCGGCGGGGTGCCCCTGGGCACGAGCCATCACGCACGACGGAGCCCCCCGGTCCTCGCGGACCGGGGGGCTCCGTCGTGCTGCGGCTCAGGTCAGCTGAGCGAGCCCGTCACGTAGTCGACGTTCTCGTAGCTGTTGTCCTCGACGTACTCGTAGATCCCGATGGTGGCCTCGGTCGGGTCACCGAGGTCGGAGAACTCCACGGGGCCGGAGACGCCGTCGTAGTCGATGTCCTCGCCCGCCGTGAGGAGCTCGAGGCACTCGGCGTACACCGTGCACTTCGTGCCGTCGCGGCTGACGTTCGGCAGCTCGGAGGCGATGCTCGCCCCGCTGTCGTCGCCGGCGGCCTGGGCGGCCAGGGCGACGAGGACGACCGCGTCGTAGGACTCCGGGGCGTAGCTGAAGTCCTGCAGCGACGGGTCCACCTCGGTGAGGCGGGCCTGGAACTCGTCGCCCGCCGCAGCGCCGGGCAGCGTGCCCTTGGTGCCGATGAGCGAGCCCGGCTCGAGGCCGTCGTCGCTGTAGTTCGCGAGGTTGCCGTCGACGAGGTAGAGCGGGACGTCGTTGGGGCCGATGCCCTGCGAGATCAGCTCGGGGATGACGCGCAGCGACTCGTCGAAGCCGATGAGGACGATGGCCTCGGGGTCGGTCTGCGCGAGCTGCGAGACCTCGGCGCTGAAGTTCGGCGCCTGCGGGTTGTAGATGATCGGCTCGCCGCCGGCCACCGAGGCACCGCCGGCCTCGAGCGTCGAGGTGACGTTGTCGGCGAGGCCCGTGCCGTACGGGTCGTCGATGGCCATGATGCCGACCTCGAGGTACCCGTCGCTGACGACGAGGTCGCCCATGACGCGGCCCTGGAGGACGTCCGAGGGGGCCGTGCGGAAGTACAGCCCGTTGTCCTCGGCGCAGGTGAAGTCCGGCGACGTGTTGGCCGGGGAGATCTGGACGACGCCCGCACCGGTGATCTGGTCGAGGATGGTGAACGAGACGCCCGAGGAGGCCGCGCCGACGATGGCGTCGGTGCCCGCCGAGAGGAGGCTGCCGACCGTCTGGGAGGCGATGTCGGTGGCGGTGTCGCCGGAGTCGCCCTCCTGGTAGGCGACGTCCTGGCCGTTGAAGCCGCCGGCCTCGTTGATCTCGTTGATCGCCAGCTGGACGCCCGCGAACTCGGGCGGGCCGAGGAAGGCGAGGTTGCCCGTCTGCGGCAGGACCGAGCCGATGGTGAGGACGCCGTCGCCCTCCGCCGCCTCGGGGGTCTGGGGCTCGCAGTCCGCGCCGCCGGCGTCGGTGTCCTCCGAGGGCGAGGCCGAGGAGGAGGCGGTCGGCTCGCCGGAGCCGCCCGGCGTCTCGTCCGCGCCGTCGTCGCCGCCGCCGCAGCCGGCGAGGGCCAGGGCCGCGACACCGGCGACGGCCACGGTGCGCCAGGCGAGAGTGGATCGCTTCATGCAGGGGTCTCCTTCGTCCCGCCGCCGGCGCTCGGCCGACGACGAGTTCTCGGTGGGTGCCGGAAAAGTAGTCGACCGCAGGCCACCTCGGGGAGGACCTGAGCGCACCGGGGCATGTCGTCACCCACTTGTGACCCGACGCCACCGTCTCGGATGGCGGTCCGTCGCGTCTCGCCCGCTGCGTCCCCGCCCCCGGACGACGACGGCGCCGCACCCCTCGCGGGGTACGGCGCCGTGGCGGGGCGGGGCGTCGGTCAGCCCTTGCCGCCGACCTGCTCGAGGACGACGTCGGCGACCTCGCGCATCGTCAGTCGACGGTCCATGGACGTCTTCTGGATCCAGCGGAAGGCCTCGGGCTCGGACAGGCCCATCTGCTGCATGAGCAGGCCCTTGGCCCGCTCGACCCGCTTGCGCGTCTCGAAGCGCTCGGAGAGGTCGGCCACCTCGTCCTCGAGCGCCCGCAGCTCGGTGTGGCGGCTGAGGGCGATCTCCACGGCGGGCAGCAGGTCGGCGGCCGTGAAGGGCTTGACGACGTAGGCCATGGCCCCGGCGTCGCGGGCCCGGTCCACGAGCTCCTTCTGCGAGAAGGCGGTGAGGAGGACGACCGCGGTGCGACCCGCACGGCCGATCCGCTCCGCCGCGGAGATGCCGTCGAGGACGGGCATCTTCACGTCCATGACGACGAGGTCGGGGGTCTGCTCCTCGACGAGCCGGACGGCGCTCTCGCCGTCGCCGGCCTCGCCGACGACGTCGAAGCCGGCCTCCGTCAGCGTCTCGACGACGTCGAGGCGGATGATCGCCTCGTCCTCGGCGACCACGACACGGCGGCGGGGGCCCGAGGGGGCGTCGTCGACGGGGGCCGCAGTGGTCTGGGCGGCGGTGGCGGCGTCGTCGCCGTCGGGGCTGGGGGGCTGCGTGGTCACGTCGGCTAGCCTACTGGCGCCTCGTGGGACGGCGCCGCCGCGCCCGCGGGACGGCGCCCGGCCGGGGCGCCGCCGGCCCCGGTATCCCAATCGGCAGAGGAAGTGGCCTCAAAATCCACCCAGTGTGGGTTCGAGTCCCACCCGGGGCACCGTACGACGACGCAGGGCCCGTCCCCCGAGGGGGACGGGCCCTGCGTCGTCGTGACGACGGGTCAGCCGGCGGGCGGCGCCCCGGCCGGCCGGGAGGCCGGCTCGGCCGCCACCTCGCGGTACGCCTGGGCGCGGCCGCCGACGGCGTCGCCCATCTTGTGCACGCGCAGGGCGTTGGTGGAGCCGGGGATGCCCGGGGGCGCCCCCGCGACGACGACGACGAGGTCGCCCTCCTGCGCCACCCCGTCGGCGAGGAGCATCTCGTCGAGGCGGAGCACCATCTCGTCGGTGTGCGTGACGTAGTCCATGAAGAACGTCTGCACGCCCCACGTGAGCGCGAGCTGTGTGCGCACGGACGGCTCGGGCGTGAAGACGATGAGCGGGATCTTGCTGCGCAGGCGCGCCATGCGGCGGGCCGAGTCGCCCGTCGTCGTGAAGACCGCGAGGTACTGGCAGCTGAGGTTCACCGCGACGTCGAGCGCGGCGCGCGTGATGGCCCCGCCCTTGGTGTGCGGGTTGGTGCCCAGCGGGCGGATGCGGTCGAGGCCGTGCTGCTCGGTGCTCTCGATGATCCGGGCCATCGTGCGGACGGCCTCGAAGGGGTACTGCCCGACGCTCGTCTCCCCCGACAGCATGATCGCGTCGGCGCCGTCGAGGACGGCGTTCGCGCAGTCGGAGGCCTCGGCGCGCGTCGGGCGCGGGGCGGCGATCATCGACTCGAGCACCTGGGTGGCGACGATGACCGGCTTGGCCTGGCGCCGGCACAGGTCCACGGCCTGCTTCTGGACGAGCGGGACCTGCTCGAGCGGGAGCTCGACGCCGAGGTCGCCGCGGGCGACCATGACGCCGTCGAAGGCGTCGACGACGGCCTCGAGGTTGGCCACGGCCTGCGGCTTCTCCACCTTGGCGATGACGGGGACGTGGACGCCCTCCTCGTCCATGATGCGCCGGACGTCCGCGGCGTCGGACGCGTCGCGGACGAAGGAGAGGGCGATGAGGTCGGCGCCCTGGCGCAGGCCCCAGCGCAGGTCCGCGACGTCCTTCTCGGACATGGCGGGGACGCTGACGGCCACGCCCGGCAGGTTGAGGCCCTTGTTGTCGGAGACGACGCCCGCGACGACGACCTCGGTCGTCACGCGGGGGCCCTCGACGGCGGTGACCCGCAGGGTGACCTTGCCGTCGTCGACGAGGACGAGGTCGCCCGGGTCGACGTCGCCCGGCAGGCCGGGGTAGGTCGTCGAGCAGATCTGCGCGTCGCCGACGACGTCCTCGGTGGTGATGGTGAAGACGTCGCCCACGGCGAGCGACTGGGGGCCCGAGCCGAAGCGGCCGAGGCGGATCTTCGGGCCCTGCAGGTCCACGAGGACCGCGACGGCGCGGCCGCACTCCTCGGCCGCCCGACGGACGTTCCGGTAGGAGTTCTCGTGGTCGGCGTAGGACCCGTGGCTGAGGTTCAGGCGGGCCACGTCCATGCCGGCGTCCACGAGCTCGCGGATCTGCTCGGCGCTGGACGTGGCGGGCCCCAGGGTGCAGACGATCTTGGCACGGCGCATGTGACGCAGACTACAGATGCGGCCTCGCCGACCACGCCGCCGCGCGGCCCCGGGACATCGTCGGGACGCCGTCGGGACGGGGTCCCGACGACGTCGCGCGGGTGGCGCTCAGACGACGAGCGGACGGTCCGTCGGCCGGACCGGGGACGGCAGCGTGCTGGGCCGGCCGGTGAGGTGCTCGTCGACGGCGGCCGCGGCGGCCCGCCCCTCGGCGATGGCCCACACGATGAGCGACTGGCCGCGGCCCGCGTCGCCGGCGACGAAGACGCCGGGGACCGAGGTCTCGTACGACGCGCCGCGGGCGACGTTCCCGCGCTCGTCGAGCGCGACGCCCAGCTCGTCGACGAGCGGCCCGCGCTCCGGGCCGGTGTACCCGGTCGCGATAAGGACGAGCTGCGCGGGCAGCACCTCCTCCGTGCCCTCGACCGGCACGACCTCCCGTCCGCGCCGCTCGGCCTTGACGAGCCGCAGGCCGGCCAGGGCGCCGTCGGGGCCCTCGACGAACTCGGTCGTCGAGGCGGTGAAGCGGCGGTCGCCGCCCTCCTCGTGCGCCGAGGTGACCTCGAAGAGGCGCGGGTCGACCGGCCACGGCTCCGACGCCGCCCGCTCGGCGGGCGGCTGCTCGCCGTGGGCGAGCTGGGTGACCGACCGGGCCCCCTGGCGCAGCGCGGTGCCGAGGCAGTCCGCCCCGGTGTCGCCGCCGCCGATGATGACGACGTCCTTGCCGCGGGCGTCGAGGTGCGCGGGCACGGCGGTGCCGTCCTCGCCCTCCCCCGCGCCGCGGGCGGCACGGTTGGCGGGCACGAGGTAGTCCATGGCCGGCATGACGCCGGCGAGGTGGCGACCGGGCAGGGGCAGGTCACGCGGGACCGTGGCCCCGACGGCGAGGAGGACGGCGTCGTACCGCGCGGTGAGCGCGAGCCCGGAGACCGCGCCGCGCGCCGTCCCGCCCACCGGCGTGCCGGGGCGGAAGCGCGTGCCCTCGGCGGCCATCTGCGCGAGCCGGGCGTCGAGGAGGTCCTTCTCCATCTTGAACTCGGGGATGCCGTAGCGCAGGAGGCCGCCGATGGCGTCGTCCCGCTCGTAGACGGCGACCGTGTGCCCGGCGCGCGTCAGCTGCTGGGCCGCGGCGAGGCCGGCCGGCCCGGACCCGACGACCGCCACCGTGCGCCCCGTGAGGCGGTCCGGCGGCTGCGGCACGACCCACCGCTCGTCGAAGGCACGGTCCGCGATGGCGACCTCGACCTGCTTGATCGTCACCGGGGGCTGGTTGATGCCCAGCACGCACGCGCTCTCGCAGGGCGCGGGGCACAGCCGGCCCGTGACCTCGGGGAAGTTGTTCGTGGCGTGCAGCCGCTCGACGGCCTCGGACCAGTCGCCGCGCCACGTGAGGTCGTTCCACTCGGGGATGAGGTTGCCCAGCGGGCAGCCCTGGTGGCAGAACGGGATGCCGCAGTCCATGCAGCGGCCGGCCTGGCGCAGGAGCGCCCCTTCGTCCCGCTGCTCGTAGACCTCGCGCCAGTCCATGAGGCGGACGTCGACGGGACGGCGGCGCGGGAGCTCGCGCTCGCGCTGGGTCAGGAAGCCCTTCGGGTCAGCCACGGGTCGCCTCCACGATGCGGGACCAGACGGCGTCGCCGTCGAGGTCGAGTCCTTCGGTGCGCGCCTGCTCCCGGACCGCGAGGACGCGGGAGAACTCGCGCGGCAGCAGCTTGGTGACCCGGTCGAGGCCGGCGTCGCCCTCCGCGAGGAGCGCCGCGGCCACCTCCGAGCCCGTCTCGTCGCGGTGGCGCACGAGCAGGTCGGCGACGAGGACCCGGTCGGCCTCGTCGAGCGGGTGCAGGCCCAGCTCCCCCGAGGCCACGGCCGCGGCGTTGACCCGCCCGCGGTCGAGGTCGAGGACGTACGCCGTGCCGCCCGACATGCCCGCCGCGACGTTCCGCCCCGTGTGCCCGAGGACGAGCACCGTGCCGCCGGTCATGTACTCGCAGGCGTGGTCGCCCACGCCCTCGACGACGGCGGTCGCGCCGGAGTTGCGGACGCAGAAGCGCTCGCCCACGGTCCCCCGCAGGAAGAGCTCCCCCGACGTCGCGCCGTAGGCGATGGTGTTGCCGGCGACGACGTCGGTCGGGTCGACCGCGGGCGACGACGGGTGCGGCCGGACGACGACCCGGCCGCCCGACAGGCCCTTGCCGACGTAGTCGTTGGCGTCGCCGAGCAGGCGCAGCGTGATCCCGCGCGGGAGGAAGGCGCCGAGCGACTGGCCCGCGGCCCCCGTGAGGGTGACGTCGACGGTGCCGTCCGGCAGGCCCTCCTCGCCGTAGCGCTTGGTGACCTCGTGGCCGAGCATCGTCCCGACGGTGCGGTTGACGTTGCGGACGGGCGACGCCACCTCGACGGCGGTCCCGTGCTCCAGCGCGTCCCGGCTCATCGCGATGAGCTGGTGGTCCAGGGCCTTCTCGAGGCCGTGGTCCTGGCTCTGCGTGCGCCGGCGGGCGCTGCCCTCGGGCAGCTCGACCTGGTGGAGGACCGGCGCGAGGTCGAGGCCCGACGCCTTCCAGTGGTCGACGGCGCGGCGGGCGTCGAGCACCTCGGAGCGGCCCACGGCCTCGTCGAGCGAGCGGAAACCCAGGGCGGCGAGGTGCTCGCGGACCTCCTGGGCGACGAACTCGAAGAAGCTGACGACGAACTCCGCCTTGCCGCCGTAGCGCGCCCGCAGCTCGGGGTTCTGCGTGGCGATGCCGACGGGGCAGGTGTCGAGGTGGCAGGCGCGCATGAGGATGCAGCCGGACACGACGAGCGGGGCGGTGGAGAAGCCGTACTCCTCGGCCCCGAGCAGCGCCGCCACGACGACGTCGCGGCCCGTCTTCAGCTGGCCGTCCACCTGCACGGTGATGCGGTCGCGCAGCCCGTTGAGCAGGAGGGTCTGCTGCGCCTCGGCCAGCCCGACCTCCCAGGGGCCGCCCGCGTGCTTGAGCGAGGTCAGCGGGCTGGCGCCCGTGCCGCCGTCGTGCCCGGAGATGAGGACGACGTCCGCGTGCGCCTTGCTGACGCCCGCCGCGACCGTGCCGACGCCGCTCTCGCTGACGAGCTTGACGTGCACCCGGGCGGAGGGGTTGGCGTTCTTGAGGTCGTGGATGAGCTGGGCGATGTCCTCGATCGAGTAGATGTCGTGGTGCGGCGGCGGCGAGATGAGGCCGACGCCCGGCGTCGAGAAGCGGGTGCGCGCGATCCACGGGTAGACCTTGTGGCCCGGCAGCTGGCCGCCCTCGCCCGGCTTGGCGCCCTGCGCGATCTTGATCTGCAGGTCGTCGGCGTGGGTGAGGTACATGCTCGTCACGCCGAAGCGGCCCGAGGCGACCTGCTTGACGGCGCTGCGGCGCTCGGGGTCGAGCAGGCGGGCGACGTCCTCGCCGCCCTCCCCCGTGTTGCTGCGGCCGCCGAGGCGGTTCATCGCGACGGCGAGGGTGGCGTGCGCCTCCTCGGAGATCGAGCCGTAGCTCATCGCTCCTGTGGAGAAGCGCTTGACGATCTCGCTGACCGGCTCCACCTCGTCGAGCGGCACCGGCGGGCGCAGGTCGTCCCGGAGGCGGAAGAGCCCGCGCAGCGTCATGAGCCGCTCGGAGGCGTCGTCGACGCGCTGCGTGTACTGGCGGAAGACGTCCATCCGCCCGGAGCGGGTGGCGTGCTGGAGGCGGAAGACCGTCTCGGGGTCGAAAAGGTGGTGCTCGCCCTCGCGGCGCCACTGGTACTCGCCGCCCACCTCGAGGCGGCGGTGCGCCGGCTGCACGCCGCCGACCGGGTAGGCCGTGGCGTGGCGCCGGGCGACCTCCTCGGCGACGACGTCGAGGCCGATGCCGCCGAGCTGCGTCGTCGTGCCGGTGAAGCAGCGGTCGACGAGGTCGCGGGCGAGGCCGACGGCCTCGAAGGTCTGGGCGCCGCGGTAGGACGCCACCGTGGAGATGCCCATCTTGCTCATGACCTTGAGCACGCCCTTGCCGAGCGCGTAGATGAGGCGGCGGACGGCGTCCGCCGGCTCGAGGCCGGTGACGACGCCGGAGCGCACCTGGTCCTCGACGGACTCCATGGCGAGGTACGGGTTGACGCACGCGGCGCCGTAGCCGATGAGCAGCGCGACGTGGTGGACCTCGCGGACGTCCCCGGCCTCGACGACGAGCCCGACCTGCGTGCGCGTCTTCTCGCGCAGCAGGTGGTGGTGCACCGCGCCGGTGAGCAGCAGCGACGGGATGGGCGCCATGACGCTGTCGGAGTCGCGGTCGGACAGGACGACGAAGCGCGCCCCGTCGGCGATGGCCGCGCTGACCTCGGCGCAGATCTCGTCGAGGCGCTCGGACAGGGCCCGCCCGCCCCCGTCCACCCGGTAGAGGCCGCTGACGCGGACCGTGCGGAAGCCGGGCAGGTTGCCGTCCGCGTTGACGTGGACGATCTTCGCCAGCTCGTCGTTGTCGACGACGGGGAACGGGATCAGCAGCTGGCGGCAGTGGGCCGGCGTGCTGTCGAGCATGTTGAGCTCGGGGCCGATGCCCGTGACGAGCGAGGTGACGAGCTCCTCGCGGATGGCGTCCAGCGGCGGGTTGGTGACCTGCGCGAAGTTCTGCGTGAAGTAGTCGAAGATCAGCCGCGGCCGGGTGGAGAGCACGGCGATGGGCGTGTCCGTGCCCATGGAGCCGATGGGCTCTGCGCCGGCCCGCGCCATCGGCGCGACGAGGAGGCGCAGCTCCTCCTCCGTGTAGCCGAAGGTCTGCTGGCGGCGGGTGACGGACGCGTGGGTGTGCGCCACGTGCTCCCGCTCGGGCAGGTCCCCCAGCGTGACGAGGCCGGCGTGCAGCCACTCGTCGTAGGGCCGGGCCGCGGCGAGCTCGGCCTTGACCTCGCGGTCGTCGACGATCCGGCCGGCGGCCGTGTCGACGAGGAGCATGCGCCCGGGCTGCAGGCGGCCGCGCTGCACGACCGTGGCCGGGTCGAGCTCGAGGACGCCGGTCTCGCTGGCGAGGACGACGAGGCCGTCGTCGGTGACGCTGTAGCGGGAGGGGCGCAGGCCGTTGCGGTCGAGGACCGCGCCGACGAGCGTGCCGTCGGTGAAGACGACGTCGGCCGGGCCGTCCCACGCCTCGCTGAACATCGAGTGGTACTCGTAGAAGGCCCGCAGCGACGGGTCCATCTGCTCGTCGTTCTCCCAGGCCTCCGGGATCATCATGAGCATCGCGTGCGGCAGCGAGCGGCCGGACAGGTGGAGCAGCTCGAGGACCTCGTCGAACGAGGCCGAGTCGCTGGCGCCCGGCGTGCAGATGGGGAAGAGCCGCTCGAGGTCACCGGGGATGACCGACGACGCGAGCATGCTCTCGCGGGCCCGCATCCAGTTCCGGTTGCCCTGGACCGTGTTGATCTCGCCGTTGTGGGCGATGAGGCGGAACGGGTGCGCCAGCGGCCACGACGGGAAGGTGTTCGTCGAGAAGCGCGAGTGCACGACGGCGAGGACGGTCGTGTAGCGCCGGTCCGACAGGTCGGGGAAGAAGGGCTCGAGCTGGCCCGTCGTCAGCATCCCCTTGTAGGTGATGGTGCGGCAGGACAGCGACGCGACGTAGGTGCCGACCTCGCGCTCGGCGCGCTTGCGCAGGCAGAAGGCGCGGCGCTCGAGGGCGGTGCCCGTGATCCGGGCGGACCGGCCGGCGACGAAGACCTGGGCCAGGTGCGGCATCGTCGCGCGCGCCGTGGCGCCGACGAGGTCGGCGGCGACGGGCACGTCGCGCCACGCGAGGACGGCGAGGTCCTCCTCCTCGGCGATCGTGCCGAGGTGGCGGACGGCCTCCGCGCGCTCGGCCGGGTCCGTCGGCAGGTGCACCGTGCCGACGGCGTAGGCGCCGCGCGGCGGCAGGTCGACGCCGTGCTCCTCGGCCAGGACGGCGCGGAAGAGCTCGTCGGGGACCTGCGTGAGGATCCCGGCGCCGTCGCCCGTGTCGACCTCGGCGCCGACGGCGCCGCGGTGGTCGAGGTTGCGCAGCGCGGTGAGCGCGTGGTCGACGACGTCGTGGCCGGGCTCGCCGCGCAGCGTCGCCACGAAGGCGACGCCGCAGGCGTCGTGCTCGTGGGCGCCGTCGTAGAGGCCCTGGGCGGGCGGCGTCTGCGCGCCGGGGGCGTGGGCGGGACGGGCGCCGGCGGGCGCGGCGGCGTCAGGAGCCGTGGCCGGGGTGCCGGTCGTCGCGTCGGGCGTGCTGGGGCGGGGGGTGGTCATGGCGTCGCACCATCCTCACGGGGACCGCCCGGGGGCGGTCGACGTGCCCCACCGGGCGGTGGGGCGGGGGGACGGGAGGGGACGTCGTCGGCCCCGGGTCGCGTGAAGGTACACCGGGGACGGGCGCGTCCGGCCCGTGCGACCAGGGGGCGGACGACGCCGCCGTGGTCCGGGCGGCCGGCCCCTCGCGGGGCCGGCGGGTCAGGGAGCGGGGTCGTGGCTCCCGCCGGCCGGGGGCCGGCCGGTGGTGGTGCCGCCGGGCGCGGTCGCGCCGGACGTCGGGGTGCCGGTGGAGCCGGTCCCGCCGGTCGTCGTGACCTCGGCGTCCTCGGCCTCGAGCGCCGCGCGCTCGCCGGCGTCGGCCGCCTCCTCCGGGTCGGCGCCCGCGTCGAGGGCCTCGACCTCGGCGGCCGCGGCGGCCTCCCCCGGCGTCGTCTCCTTGAGGGCGGACGCCTCCCGGCCGGGGTGGCGCATCGCGCTGACGAGCAGGCCGAGGACCGCCGCGAGCCCGAGGACGACGCACGTCCACACGTTGAGGCGCAGGCCGCCGACGATCTCGGCCGGGTCCACGCGGAAGGTCTCGATGACGCCGCGACCGATCACGTACAGCAGGACGTACGTGAGGAAGACCCGGCCGTGACCCAGCCTGAAGCGCTTCTCGAGCAGCAGGAGGAGGCCGAAGGCCACGAGGCACCAGAGCGCCTCGTAGAGGAAGGTCGGGTGGAACGCCGTGGCGTCGGCGTACTCGGCCGGGCGGTTCTGCGGGTCGATGGCCAGGCCCCACGGCAGGTCCGTCGGCCGGCCGAAGAGCTCCTGGTTGAACCAGTTGCCGAGGCGCCCGATGGCCTGCGAGAGCAGGAGCGCGGGCGCGAGGGCGTCCGCGACGACGGCGACGCGCAGCCCGAGCTGGCGGATCGCGACGAGCGCGCCGACGAAGCCGCCGGCGATGGCGCCCCAGATGCCGAGGCCGCCCTCCCACACGTACAGGGCGCGGACGAGCTCCCCGCCCTCGCCGAAGTAGGCGTCCGGCGAGGACAGCACGTGGTAGATCCGCGCGCCGACGATGCCGAAGGGCACGGCCCACACGGCGATGTCGACGACGGCCCCGGGCGGGCCGCCGCGGGCGCGCAGCCGGCGCTCGCCCACGACGACGCCGACGAGGACGCCCACGAGGATGCAGAGGGCGTAGGCCCGGACCGGGACGGGCCCGAGGTGCCAGACGCCCGTCGACGGGCTGGGGATCGTCGCGAGGACGGGCGCGGCGGCGGAGAGCAGCCCCGGCGGCAGGAACGTGGTCACGGACGCACACCCTGCACGAGGTCGGCGGCGAGACGGGCGACCGCGGGCACGCCGCCGTCGCCGAGGGCCCGGACGAGGGCCGAGCCGACGATGACGCCGTCCGCGTAGGCGCCGACCTCGGCGGCCTGCGCCGGCGTCGACACGCCGAGGCCGACGCACACGCGCTCCGCGCCCGCGCCGCGCGTGTCGGCGACGAGCTGCTCGGCGGCCGGGCCGACCGAGGCCCGGGCCCCGGTGACGCCCATGGTCGACGCCGCGTAGACGAAGCCGCGGCAGGCCGCGGCCGTGCTGGCGAGCCGCGCCGGCGAGGACGACGGCGCCACGAGGAAGACCCGGTCGAGGTCGTGCGCCGCCGAGGCCTCGAGCCAGTCCGCGCCCTCGTCGGGGACGAGGTCCGGGGTGATGAGGCCCGCTCCCCCGGCGGCCGCGAGGTCGCGCGACCAGGCGTCGACCCCGTACCGGACGACGGGGTTCCAGTACGTCATGACGAGGACGGCGGCCCCCGTGGCCGCCACCTGCTCGACGGCGGCGAGGACGTCGCGGGGGCGGGTGCCCCGGTCGAGCGCCGTCTGGGCGGCCGCCTGGATGGTCGGGCCGTCCATGACGGGGTCCGAGTACGGCAGCCCGAGCTCGACGACGTCGACGCCCTCGCCGACCATCGCGCGGGCGGCCTCGACGGACGTCGCCACGTCGGGGAAGCCCACCGGGAGGTACCCCACGAGGGCGGCGCCGCCCCGGGCGCGGGCGGCGTCGAGCGCCGCCGCGGTGCGGCTGGTGCCCGCGGCGGCGGGCACGGCGGGGGGCACGGTCGGCGCGCTCACGCCGGGCCCTGCGCGTCGCCGCGGTCGGCGCGCGAGCCGGGGCCCGACGCGGGCACGCCCTCGTCGCGGCGGCCGGGGCCGGCCGGGGCCGCGGAGCCCGGGAGGTCCGGTCCGTCGTGGACGCCCTCGTCGGCGCGCGCGGTGCGGACGTCCTCGGCCTCCACCATGTCCCCGGCGTCGACGAGCTCGAACCAGCGCGCGGCCGTGTCGACGTCCTTGTCCCCGCGGCCGGAGAGGTTGACGAGGACGACGCCGTCCGGCCCGAGCCGGCGGCCCTCCTCGAGGGCCCCGGCGAGGGCGTGGGCGGACTCGATGGCCGGGATGATGCCCTCGGTGCGGCTGAGCAGGCGCATGGCCTGCATGGCCTGGTCGTCGGTCACCGGGCGGTACTCGGCGCGGCCGGTGGCGGCGAGCCACGCGTGCTCGGGGCCGACCGACGGGTAGTCGAGGCCCGCGGAGATCGAGTGCGACTCGACGGTCTGGCCGTCCTCGTCCTGCAGGAGGTACGAGCGGGTGCCGTGGAGGACGCCCGGCGCACCGCCGGTGATGGAGGCCGCGTGGCGGCCCGTCTCGACGCCGTCGCCGCCGGCCTCGAGGCCGAGCAGGCGCACGCCCTCGTCGTCGAGGAAGGCGTGGAAGATGCCCATGGCGTTCGAGCCGCCGCCGACGCACGCCGCGACGACGTCGGGCAGGCGGCCGACGAGGTCGAGCACCTGGGCGCGCGCCTCCACGCCGATGACGCGGTGCAGCTCGCGGACCATCGTGGGGAAGGGGTGCGGGCCGGCCACCGTGCCGAGCAGGTAGTGCGTGCTCTCGACGTTCGCCACCCAGTCGCGCATCGCCTCGTTGATGGCGTCCTTGAGGGTGCGCGAGCCGGTGGTGACGGGCACGACCTCGGCGCCGAGCAGCCGCATCCGGGCGACGTTGAGCGCCTGGCGGCGCGTGTCCTCCTCGCCCATGTACACGACGCACTCGAGGTCCATGAGGGCGGCGGCCGTGGCCGTGGCGACGCCGTGCTGGCCGGCGCCCGTCTCCGCGATGACGCGGGTCTTGCCCATGCGCTTGGTGAGCAGCGCCTGGCCCAGCACGTTGTTGATCTTGTGCGAGCCTGTGTGGTTGAGGTCCTCGCGCTTGAGGAGCACCCGCGCGCCGCCCGCGTGCGCGGCGAAGCGGGGCACCTCGGTGAGGATGCTCGGCCGGCCGGTGTACGTGCGCTCGAGCTCCGCGAGCTCGGCCCGGTACGCCGGGTCGGCCCACGCCGTCGTGAAGGCGGCGTCGAGCTCGTCGAGGGCGGCGACGAGCGCCTCCGGGACGAAGCGGCCGCCGAACTCGCCGAAGTACGGCCCGGCGGCGGACGAGAGCGGGAGGCCGTCGGCCAGCCGCCCGCGGGAGGGGGTGGAGGTGCTCATCAGCGTCCTGCCCTGGTCGAGGGGTGGCTGCCGGCGGCGACGAGGTCGGCCACGGCCGCCCGGGGGTCGCCGCCGGTGACGAGCGCCTCGCCGACGAGCACGGCGTCGGCGCCCGCACGGGCGTAGTCGAAGACGTCGTGGGGGCCGCGCACGCCGGACTCGGCGACGACGACGACCCCCTCGGGCACGAGCGGGCGGAGCGTGGCGAAGACGCCGCGGTCGACGTGGAGGGTCTTGAGGTCGCGCGCGTTGACGCCGACGACCTTCGCCCCCGCGTCGAGCGCGCGGGCGGTCTCCTCGGCGTCGTGCACCTCGACGAGGGCCGTCATGCCGAGGGAGTGCACGCGCTCGACGAGCGAGACGAGGGCGGGCTGCTCCAGCGCGGCGACGATGAGGAGGACGACGTCGGCGCCGTGCGCCCGCGCCTCCCACACCTGGTAGGCGGTGGTGACGAAGTCCTTGCGGAGCACGGGGACGTCGACGACGGCGCGGACGGCGTCGAGGTCCTCGAGGCTGCCCCCGAAGCGGCGGCGCTCGGTGAGGACGCTGATGACGGCGGCGCCCCCGGCCTCGTAGTCGCGCGCCAGGCCGGCCGGGTCCCCGATGGCGGCCAGCGCGCCCTTGCTCGGGCTCGACCGCTTGACCTCGCCGATGACCTTGACGCCGCCGCGGTGCTCGTCGCCCGGCACGCGGCGGAGCCTCTCGACGGCGTCCACGGCGTCGGGCCGGCGCGCGGCCCGCTCCTTGAGCTCGTCGAGGGTCGTCCGCCCCTGGCGGTCGGCGAGGTCCGCGTGGACGCCCGCGAGGATGTCGTCGAGGACGGTCACGGAGATCTCCCTGCTGCCGGCCGGTGCGGTCGTGCCCGCCCCGCACCGGTCCGCCGGGGGCAGGGACGGCCGGGGGGTCGTGCGCCGCCGACTCTAGTCGCAGCCCCGGACAGCCCCGGTCCGCGCCGCGGCGTGCCACGGCGTGCCACGGCGGGCCACGGCGGACGGCGACGGGCCGCGTCGGGCGGGGCGCCCCGGTCGGCCCGACGGGGCGGGGCCCGTCCGGCGCGCCCGGGGGCGGGCCGGGCCTCCCGCCGATAGCGTCCCGGGGACCCGCCGACCGGTGGGCGCGGCGCACGGCGCCGTCCACGGCCCGACCCGCCAGGAGACGACGTGAGCACTCCCCCGCAGGACCCGAACGACCAGCCGCGCTACGGCGGCTCGGAGCCCGGCCGCGACGGCGCCCCCGGCTACGGCTCGACGCCCGGCTACGGCTCGACCCCCGGCCAGGGCGGCACGCCCGGCCACGGCTCGGCCCCCGGCTACGGGGCCGGCGGCTCGGAGCCCGCCCGCTACGGCGGCGACCAGCCCGGCTTCGGCGACGACCGGCCCGCCTACGGCGGCGACCACCGGGGCGGTGCCGCCCCCCGCAACGGCCTCGGCGTCGCGGCGCTCGTCGTCGGCATCGTCGCGCTGCTGTCCGTCTGCCTCGGCATCGTCCCCTTCCTCGGGGTGCTGACGGCGGTCATCGCCATCGCCGGCATCGTGCTCGGCGTCCTCGGCCGCAAGCGCGCCAAGCGGGGCGAGGCCACGAACGGCGGCGCCGCCCTGGCGGGCCTCGTGCTCTCGATCATCGCCCTCCTGCTCGGCATCGCCGGTGTCGTCGCCTGGTCCTTCGGCGCCGCCTTCCTCGGCCAGAACGCGGAGGAGTGCGTGAACCTCCCGACGCAGGCGGAGCAGCAGGCCTGCATCGAGCAGTCGCTGGAGGACGCGCTGGGCGGCTGACGTCCCGCGCAGCACGGAGGCCCCCCACCCGACCGGGTGGGGGGCCTCCGTGCGTCAGGGCTCTGATCGAACGACCCTCAGCCGGTCGGGCGGCTCCGGTCGGGCGCCTCGGGTCGGGCGGGTCAGGGGCCGAGGAGCGGGGCGGTGGCGGGCAGCCACCGGAGCACCGTGAAGGCGACGAGCAGCACCGCGCCGACGGCGACGCGGCGGTCCGTCACCGCCGCGACGAGCCGCGGCACGGGGGACGGCCGGCCGCGGACGGCGGCGAGGGCCCACACCGTCCAGACGGCGACGGCGCCGACGACGAGGACGACGGCCAGTGCGTTGCTGCCGAGGGCCTCGAGGGGACGACCGGCGAGGAGGTCCGCCGTCGCGCGGAGGCCGCCGCAGCCCGGGCAGGGCAGGCCGGTGAGGGCCAGGACCGGGCACGTGCCCCAGCTCCCGGGGACGTGGGGGTCACGGAGGGCGACGGCGGCGAGGCCGGCCGCGCCCACGAGGCCCGTGGCCAGGGCCGCCGTCGTGCGCGCCGCCCTCGGACCCACGGGTGTCACGGGTGCCCCCGTCCCGGTCGGGTCGTCACCCGGCGCAGGGCGCTCGGCGTCAGCGCGGGCCGTGGAGGTCGTGCGGGGTGTCGTGGGGGGCGTCCGAGGACTGCTCGGGCTTCGACGCGCCGTGGCCCTTCGAGGCCAGGAACTTGCCGACCGCCGGCCCGATCGCCATGACGACGAAACCGGCCCAGAACGCCGGCCAGATGGTGAAGACCGTCGCGAGGCAGGAGATGAGAGCGCCGAGGGCGACGATCGAGACGCCCACCCAGGCCGCGAGGCTGTGGCCGTGGTCCTCGGTGTGCGGGGGCAGCACCGGGCCGCGGTCGGTCTGCTGCTGCTGCTGGTCGGCCATGCCGGTCCTCCTCGTGGGGGGCCCGCGCGGGGCCGGTGCGGTGGTGCGTCGTGCTCGTCGTGCTCGGTGCTGGTCCTGCCTGCGGCGCCGGGTCGGGCGCCGCGACGGCAGCGCGGCCATCATGCCAGCCGCCCCCGGGCGCGGCCCTCCCGCCGCCCGGTGCGGGCGTGCCGGGTCAGGGGCGCGGGCCGGCTCCCCCGCCGGTGGGGTCCTCCCCGCGGGAGAGGGCGTCCCACGCGTCGAAGGCCTCGCCGCGACGGCGGACGCGCTCGGCCGCCGGGTCCGCCGGTGCCGCGGGGGCGTCGTCGTCGCCGTCGCTGCCCGCGCCGGCCGTCACCACCTCGTGCCGCCGGTCCCGGGCCCAGCGCGGCGAGACGACGGCGCCAGCCGCCGCGGCGGCGGTCAGGAGGAGCCCCAGCACGAGCGTGACGACCGGCCAGGCCGTGGCGGCCACGTCCGCGTCCCCGGCCCGGACCGAGCCGGCCGTCACGCCGAGGACGGCGCCGACCTCCGCCGTCGTGGCCGCGAGCGGGTCGGCGAGCACGAGGGCGGACCCGGCGACGACGCCGGCCCCGGCCAGCGCGGCCGCGACGAGCGCCACGACCGTCCCGGCCCGCCGGGTCGTCGAGGCCGCGGCCGCGCCGGCGAGGGCGACGAGGCCGAGCGCGGGGACGAGCGGGGCGGCGGCACCGCCGTTCGCCACGACCTCGCCGCCGCCGGCGAGCGCCCCGGCGACCTCGGCCCGCGTCCAGGGCAGCGCGCCCGCGACGACGACGAGCGCGGCCAGCGCGACGAGCAGGAGGACGGTGCGGGCCCTGGTCGCGCGGCTCACGCGGCGCCGCCCGCGGCGGCAGCGGGTCGGGCGGTGCCGGGCGCCCTCAGCGTCGTCGCCGCCGCGACGGCGCGCAGGACGGCGGCCGCCTTCGCCCGGCACTCGGCGTCCTCGCTCTCCGGCACCGACGCCGCGACGACGCCCGCGCCGGCCTGCACGTGCGCGACGCCGCCGGTGAGGACGGCGGTGCGGATGGCGATGGCCATGTCGAGGTCCCCGGCGAAGTCGAGGTAGCCGACGACGCCGCCGTAGACGCCGCGGCGGACGGGCTCCAGCGCGTCGATGAGCTCCATGGCGCGCGGCTTGGGCGCCCCGGAGAGCGTCCCGGCGGGGAAGGCCGCCCGCAGGACCGCCAGGGCGGCCTCCCCGGGGCGGGCGTCGCCGACCACCGTCGAGACGAGGTGCATGACGTGGCTGTAGCGCTCCACGGCCATGAACTCGACGACGTCGACGGTCCCCGGCGCGCAGACGCGGGCGAGGTCGTTGCGCGCGAGGTCGACGAGCATGAGGTGCTCGCTGCGCTCCTTCGCGTCGGCCAGCAGCTCGTCGGCCAGGCGGACGTCGTCCTCGGGCTTGGCGCCGCGCGGCCGGGTGCCGGCGATGGGGTGCGCCATGACGCGGCCCCCCTCGACCTTGACGAGGGCCTCCGGGCTGGAGCCGACGACGTCGACCCGGCTGCCGTCGGGCCGCTGCCCGCGGAAGAGGTACATGTACGGGCTGGGGTTCGTCGCCCGCAGGCAGCGGTAGACCTCGAGGGCGTCGGCGGCGCAGTCCAGCTCGAAGCGCTGGGACAGGACGACCTGGAAGACCTCGCCGTCGACGATGGCGCGCTGCCCCGCCCGGACGGCCTCGAGGTAGTCCTCGCGCCGGGTGCGCTCGCGCACGTCCGGGGCCGGGGCGTCGGGCGCGCCGCCGTCGTGGACGGCGACGGTCGAGGGCGCGGGCGCGGCGAGCTCGCCGACCATCCGGTCGAGGCGGGCGACGGCGTCGGCGTACGCCTCGTCGACGCGCTCGTCCGTGCCGTCGTGGTTGACCGCGTTGGCGACGAGCAGGAGCGTCCCGTCGCTGTGGTCGAGCACCGCCACGTCGGTGGCCAGCGCCATCATCACGGCGGGCGCGCCGAGCTCGTCCGGCCGGTCGGCGGGCACGGGCAGCCGCTCCCAGGCGCGGACGACGTCGTACCCGAGGACCCCGACCATGCCGCCGGTGAGCGGCGGGAGGCCGGGCAGCCGCGGGGTGTGGAGCGTCCGCATGACCTCGGCGAGGACCGCCGTCGGCTCGCCCGAGGTGGGGACGCCGGCGGGCGGCTCCCCCACCCAGGAGGCCTCGCCGTCGACGCCGAGGAGCATCGCGCCGGACCGGGCGCCGACGATCGACCAGCGCGCCCAGCGGCCGCCGTGCTCGGCGGACTCGAGGAGGAACGAGCCGGGGGCGTCCCGGGCGAGCTTGCGGTACAGCCCGACCGGGGTCTCGCCGTCGGCGAGCACGCGCCGCGTGACCGGGATGACGCGGCGGTCGGCGGCCAGCTCGCGGAAGACGTCCGGGGACGGCCAGGTGACGCCGAGCCGCCCGTCGGGCCCGGCGCTCACGGCGTCCCGCCCACGACGGCGCCGAGGTCGCGGCCGTCGAAGCACGTCGCGGTGCCCGTGTGGCACGCGGCGCCGACCTGGTCGACGACGACGAGCAGCGCGTCCCCGTCGCAGTCGAGCGCCACCGAGCGCACGTGCTGGACGTGGCCCGACGTGTCGCCCTTGCGCCACAGCTCGCCGCGGCTGCGGCTCCAGTAGGTGGCCCGGCCGGTCGTCAGCGTGAGGGCGAGGGCCTGCTCGTCCATCCACGCCAGCATGAGGACCTCACCGGTCCCGTGCTGCTGGACGACGGCGGCGACGAGGCCGGACGGGTCCTGCTTCAGCCGGGCGGCCACCGCCGGGTCCAGGCGCGGCGGGGCCGGCGCGGCGGCGGGGGCGGCGTCGGGGCCGGCGGGGGTCGGGCTCACGCCCCGGATCCTCCCACCGGCGCGGCGGTGCCCGCGGTGCCGCCCGCGGCCCCCGGCGACGCCGCCGCGGGGTCGAGCTGCGAGGCCCACGCGCGGTGCAGCCCGGCGTAGGGGCCGGGCGCGTCGACGAGCTCGGCGTGCCGGCCCGTCTGGGCGACGCGCCCGTCCGCCACGACGACGACGAGGTCGGCGCGCTCGGCCGTCGAGAGCCGGTGCGCCACGGTCACCGAGGTGCGGCCGGCCATGAGGCGCTCGAGCGCGGCGCCGATGGCGACGTCGAGCGCCGGGTCGACGGCCGAGGTCGCCTCGTCGAGGACGAGGAGGTCGGGGTCCGCGAGGCGAGCCCGCGCCAGGGCGACGAGCTGCCGCTCCCCCGCCGACAGGGCCTCGCCGCGCTGGCCGACGCGGGTGTCGAGGCCGTCCGCCAGGCCGGCGGCCCAGGGCCGCAGCCCGAGGTCGGCGACGGCCTCCTCGACGGCGGCGCGCCCGGCGCCCTCGCGGCCCAGCGCCACGTTCTCCGCGACGGTGCCGTCGAAGAGGAAGCCCTCCTGCGGGACCATCGCGACCCGGCCGCGGAGGCTGGCCGACCGGACCTCCCGGAGGTCCTCGCCGCCGACGAGCACGCGTCCCGCGGACGGGTCCTGGAGCCGGACGAGCAGGCGGGCGAGCGTCGTCTTGCCCGAGCCCGTGCGGCCCACGACGGCGACGCGCGTGCCCGCGGGCAGGTCGAGGTCGACGTCGGAGAGGGCCGGGGGGCCGCCGGGGTAGGCGTAGCCGAGGCCCTCGACCCGGACGTCGAGAGGACCGGGCGGCAGGTCGCGCCCGGCGGGGCCTGGGTCGGCGAGGTCGACGGGGGTGTCGAGCAGCGCGAGCACGCGGCGCCAGCCGGCGACGGCGTTCTGGAGCTCGTTGAGGACCTCCGTCAGCTGCTGGACGGGCCCGGTGAGGAGCTGGACGAGGAGGAGGACGGCGGTCAGCTGGCCGAGCGTCAGGCCCCCGGAGACGCCGAGCCACGCGCCGACGACGACGACCGCCGCGACGACGAGGCCGGCGGCGAGGACGCCGGCGGAGAAGCTCGTCGCCACGAGCGTCTGGGCGCGCACCTGGGCCTGCCGCTGGTCCTCCACCGCGGTGTCGACGCGCCCCTGCGTGCGGCGCTCGGCGCCGTAGGCGCGGATCGTGTCGGCGCCGACGACGGTCTCGGAGATGCCGCCGAGCACGCGGCCCACGCGGGCGCGGACCTCGGCGAAGGCCCGCGAGAGCCGCGGCTGGAGGGCCCGGCCGAGGAGCACGGCCGGCAGCAGGCACGCGACGACGACGAGCAGCAGCTGCCACGAGATGACGCCGATGATGATCGTCACGACGACGAGCTGGCCGAGCGAGAGCACGAGCAGCAGCCCGCCGAACTGGAGGAACGTCGAGATGGTGTCGACGTCGCTCGTCACGCGGGAGACGAGCGCCCCGCGCTGCTCCGAGCCCTGCGTGAGGGCGGAGAGGTCGTGCACGCGGCGGAACGCGGTCGTCCTCAGCTCGGCGAGGCCCGCCTCGGTGGCCGTGAAGAGCCGTCGGTTGACGGCGTAGGACAGCACGGCCGTGAGGAGGACGACGCCCGCGCCGAGGAGGGCCACCGTGAGGACCGCGGACGGGTCGGGCCCGCCGGGGCCGCCGATGCCCTCGTCGACGGCGCGCGAGGCGACGAGCGGGACGACGACGCGGCCGGCCGTCGCCACGACGCCGAGGACGAGCGTCCCGGTGAGGCCGCGGCGCATGAGCGGCGATAGCGCGAGCCCCCGGCGGACGGTGGCGACGACGCCGTCGTCGGCCTCGCGGGCGATCCGCGTGCCGGCCGGCGCGGCCCCGGGCGCCGGGGCGGTGGCGGGGCCGGTCGGCGGCCCCGTGGTCGTGGACGTCATCGGACCTCCTGGTCCGCGGGCGCGCGGCGGGGCGCGACGACCCGGGCCGCGACGGCGGCCTCCTCGTAGGCGGTGACGAGCTGCCGGTAGGCCGGGCGGCGCGCCATGAGCTCGTCGTGGGTGCCCTCGTCGACGACCCGGCCGTGCTCCATCCACGCCACCCGGTCGGCCAGCGCGATGGTGGCGCGGCGGTAGGCGACGAGCAGGACGGTCGGGCGGGGCGCGCCGGGCGCGGCGGGCCGACGCAGCGCCTCGAGGATCTGCGCCTCCACGGCCGGGTCGACGGCGGACGTCGCGTCGTCGAGGACGAGCAGGCGGGGCGCACGGACGAGGGCGCGGGCCAGCGCCAGGCGCTGCCGCTGGCCGCCGGACAAGGAGGTGCCGCGCTCCCCCACGCGCGTCGCGTCGCCGTCGGGCAGGGCGTCGACGAACTCGGCGGCCTGGGCGGTGACGAGCGCCCGACGGACGGTCGCGTCGTCGACGTCCGCGCCGAGCGTGACGTTCTCGCGCACCGTGTCGTCGAAGACGAAGGTCTGCTGCGGCACGAGGGCGACGTCCTCGGGCAGCGACCCCTCGGCCAGCGCCCGCACGTCCGTGCCACCGAGCCGGACGGTGCCCGCGTCCGGGTCGACGAGCCGGACGGCCAGCGAGGCCAGCGTGGACTTGCCGGAGCCGGTGGGGCCGACGAGCGCCGTCGTCGAGCCGGCCGGGACGTCGAGGTCGACCCCGCGGAGGGCGGGGACGCGGCCGGCGTCGTCGTCGTGGGCCGCCGCGACGAGGGCGCCGAGGTCCTCGTCGACCTGCGGCGCGTGGGCGAGCGTGACGCCGCGCATCTGCAGGGAGAGGCCGCCCGCGGGCAGGGGCTCGGTGCCCCAGCGCATCCGGCCGGTGGCCGCGAGGACCGCCTCGACGCGCCCGAAGCCGACGGCGGCGCGCGGGAGCTCGGCGAGCACCCAGCCGAACGCGCGGACGGGGGCGGAGAGGACGGAGAGGAGGTAGACGACCTGGACGACCTCGCCCACGCCGACCTCGCCCTGCGCGGCACGCACGGCGCCGGTGACGAGGACGGCGAGGCTCGCGAGCGACGGCAGCGCCTCGACGACGGGGTCGAAGGCGCCGCGGGTGCGGCCCACGGCGACGTTCGCGCCGCGGAGGCGGTCGGCGGCCGCGCCGAAGCGCTCCGTCTCGAGGGCCTCGCGGCCCAGCGTCTTGACGACGACGGCGCCGTCGAAGGACTCGTGGGCGAGCGAGGAGACCTCGCCGCGCAGCGCCTGGGCCCGGACGACCTTGGGCGACATGGCGCGCTGGTAGGCGATGTTGGCGACCGCCATGGCCGGGATGGCCAGCAGGCCGACCGCCGCGAGGACCGGGTCGGCCGCGATCATCGCGACGGCCGCCACGACGGCCATGACGACGACGCCGAGCGCCATCGGCAGCGGCTGGAAGACCTGGAAGGCCGCCTCGACGTCGGAGGCCGCGTTGGCGAGGAGCTGGCCCGCCGGGTGGCGGTGGTGCCACGCGAGCGGCAGCCGGAGGTACTGGTGGGACAGGCGGCGGCGGTAGCGGGCGACGAGGTTGGCGTAGACGCGGCCGGCGACGATGCGGCGCAGCGCGACCGCCACCGCGGTGACGAGCACGACGCCGGCGATCTGCAGGCCCGCGACGACGACGTCGCCGAGGTCGACGCCCGGCTCGCCGCGGAAGAGCGGGACGAGGACGCGGTCGGTGGAGCGGCCCAGCAGCCAGCCGGTGGCGGCGGTGCCCGCGCCGTAGATGCCGGAGACCAGGACGGCCAGGCCCAGCAGCCACGGCTCGTCCTTCGCGCCGCGGCCGACGACGCGGAGGCCCTGCGCGGTCGCGCTGCGGGGGCGGCCGGTGCCGGTGCCGCCACGACGCCCGCGCCCGCGACGCGCGCGACGACCGCGGGGGCCGGGGGCCGCGCCGTCGGTGCGGCCGTCCACCGGGTCGACCGCGGTGTCCCCGGGGTCGCCGAGGGCACCGGCGGGGGCGACGCCCGGGTCGGCGGGAGGGGCGGTGGGCTGCTGGTCGGGCTGGTCGGGAGACGGCGCGGGGGCGCGGCGGGGCACGGCGGTCCTTCCGGGGGCGGGCGCGCCTCCCTCCGCCGTCGCCGGGCCACGGGGGCGCGGGGCGGTGCGGGAGCGCGCTCACACCTTCGCACGACCCCCTGACGGAAGCCCTCTGGCGGGGCGGGAGGGCATCCGTCGGGGCGTCCGTCGGGGCGTCCGCCGCAGCGTCCGCCGGGACGTCGTCGGGGCGTCGTCGGGGCGTCGTCGGACGGCTCGGGGCGCGGCTCGGTGCACGTGGTCGACGCGCCCGGCCGTCTCGTGGCCGTCGCTCCGGCCGTGGCCGTCATGTCGACCGCCCGGCCCGCTCGGGTCGCCGCCCCGGGGGTCCGGGGCACGATGTCCCCCGTGAGCGCCGACAGCACTGCTGCCCCCGACGGCCCCGGCGGGACGCCCGCCGACGCCTCCCCGTCCGACGTCGAGCGGGCGGCGCTGGTCGCCGCGCTGCTGGCCGCAGGTCCCGACGCGCCGACGCTCTGCAGCGGCTGGACGGCCCGCGACCTCGCGGCCCACCTCGTCATGCGGGAGCGCCGGCCCGACGCGGCGCTCGGGATGGTCGTGCCCGCCCTCGCGGGCCACGCCGAGTCCGTGCGCGCCGCGGTGCTGCGGCGTCCGTTCACCGCGCTCGTCGCCGTCTTCGCGGCCGGCCCGCCGCGGCTGTCCCCCTTCGCGGTCAAGGCGCTCGACGCCGCCGTGAACACCGGCGAGCACTTCGTCCACACCGAGGATGTCCGCCGCGCGGGACCCGGGGGCGCGCCCGCGACGGACGTCGAGCCGCGCGTGCTCGCGGAGCAGGTCGCGGACGCCCTGTGGCGCACCCTGTCCGGGCGCGCCCGGCTGATCCACCGCCGCTGCCCCGTGGGCGTCGAGCTCGTCACCGACCGGGGCAGCGCCGTCGTGCGCCGGGCTCGCGAGGGGACCGGCACCGTCCGCGTGCGGGGGGACGTCGGCGAGGTCATCCTCCACTCCTTCGGCCGCGAGGGCGTCGCCCGCGTCGAGCTGGAGGGGGCGCCCGACGACGTCGCCGCCTACCGGGGGCTGAGCCGCCGGGTGTGAGCCGTCGGGGCTGAGCCGTCGGGTGTGAGCCGTCGGGTGTGAGCCGTCGGGTGTGAGCCGTCGGGTGTGAGCCGTCAGGTGTGAGCCGTCAGGCCTGAGCCGTCAGAGTCGACCGCGGTTCCCGCCGGTCCGTGCCGCCCCCCTCTGCGCCGCCGCTCGTCGGGTGACCGCTGTCCTCGGCTCCGACAGCTCTCGCGCCGACCCCCCGCACCTGCGGAGCTGACGACGCGAGGCGGCCGTCTCCGCCGTCTGCCGGGCCATTGTCGGACCCCTCGACTAGCATTCGAACACACGTTCGGACGACGACGGTCGAGGGGGTGGTCGAGGTGGCGCAGCAGCACGAGCACGAGGAGGACCGCCCGCGCGATCACGCCCCGCGGGCGGCCGACAACCTCGACGCGTCCGGTGCTCCGTCGGGTGCTCCGTCCGGTGCTCCTTCCGGTGCTCCTGCCGGTGCCGCCCCCGACGCCTCGGCGTCGGCCGGCCTGACGGACGTGCCGGTGGACCACCTTCCCCTTTCCCGGCGGGCAGGTCGAGCAGTCCTCGACCAGCTCCGCGACGCCCACGCCGCGGCGGCGGCCCAGCACGCCGCGATGCTGGGGCTGGTGGCCGACCTCGTCGACGAGACGGCCGCGGCCCTGGGTGTGCCAGTCGACGGGGACCCGGTCGAGCTCGCCCGCTTCGGCCGGCTCGGCGGGGACCCCGCCGAGGCCGTGGTCACCGAGATCGCCCTCGCGCTCCGCGTGGGGGTCGCGGGTGCTCGGCGGCTGGTCACCGACGCGCTCGCGCTCACGACCGTGCTCCCCGAGACCGGCGCCGCACTGAGCGCCGGGACGATCTGCCCCGCACAGGCGCACGCCGTCGTCACCGGCACCGCCGGCCTCACCCCGGAGCAGGCCCGTTGGGTCGACACCCACCTCGCCGACGACCTGCCCCGCCTGGACCCGCCCGGCGTGAAGCGCAAGGTCCGGGCCCTCGTGGCCCGGCTCGAGGTCGACGCGACCAACCGCCGGGTCCGGTACGAGACGTGCCGCCGCCGGGTTCTCGTCCAGCCGCTCGGTGACGGGGCGGCCGAGCTCGTCGCCACCGGCCCCGTCGCCGACATCACCGCCCTGTTCCACCGCCTCACCACCTGGGCCACCACCCGCACCGGCCC